>JAUMPM010000048.1 GCA_031294825.1 Collinsella sp.
GCCGTGATGCGCGACCGGGTGCCCTACCGGGAGTAGCCCCGACGGTTGACAAAACTATAGGAACACCCAATGACTAAGTTGCAGGTGGCGGCGGTTGTGTTACACTAACGCTACGTAATTGACGCAATCATCTCGATACAGATCAATGATGTCCGTCGTCTTGAACGGAACTAGACTGTTTAGCCGCCCTGAAGGTTTATGCAGGGAGCATGTGATCACAGGGCTTGAAAAGAAAGTTGAGCAAACACTGTGTCTGATCAACAGCAAGAAAACGAAATAACTACGACGCAGGCCGCTCCCGCTGCACCGGTTGCGTCGGACCAGGTCGCGGTGCCCGCGCAAGCCTCGGCTCCTGAGACGCCTAAGGCTGCTTCGACGCCTATGCCTGCAACGGCTGAGAAGGCCGTGCCTGCAACTGGTGAGGAGGCTGCTCCGGCAAAGCCCAAGCGCACGCGCCGCACGGCCAAGTCTGCCGCTGACGGCGAGGAGGTCGCCAAGCCCAAGCGCCGCACCACGCGCACGACTCGCGCCAAGCGCACCGTTGCGGCTGACTCCTCGGCGCCGATTTCCGATGAGGTCGCGCAGGCGCGTGCGTTGGCGCAGATTAGCGAGGCTCAGGTGGTGCGCGCCCGCCGTCGTGCTGCCGAGCGAGAGGCCGCGGCTCTGACCGAGCTTGCAGCTCCGTCTGTGCCCGAGACGCCTGCCGCCACCGAGACGCCTGCCGCCGACCTGCCGACCGAGAAGCCGGCGCCGCGCACACGCCGTCGCACGGCTGCTAAGGCCGAGCAGGTTGCTGAACAGGTAACCCCCGAGCTCACCGAGGCTTCGGTTCGTTCCGCGGCAGGGGAGGGCGCATCGCCTGCTGAGCCCGCTGCGCCTGTCGAGGCCAGCGAAGTTCCCGTTGTCGATCCGGCTTTGCGCCCGCACCGTCGCGGTCGCAAGCCCAAGGCCTTCGTCGAGGCAGAGAAGGCCGCAGCCGCAGCTGCAGCCGCTCGGGATGCTGCGGCGACCGCCGAGTCTGCAACCGCTGCCGATGCACCCGTCCAGGATGCTACGACTTCCGAGGCCGTTTCTGCCGATGTCGAGCCCGCCGACGTCCGTCCTGGTCGCAGCCATCGTACTGCTGCTAAGCGCACGTCCAAGGCCAAGACTGCCAAGAAGGGTGCGTCCGAGGATTCCGCCGAGACGACCGTCGATGCATCGACTGATGCCGCCGAGCCCCAAGACGTCGAACGGCCTGCGTCCGAGAAGCCCAAGCGTGGTCGTAAGAAGTCCGCTAAGGCCAAGGCGTCCGAGCATCAGGCTGATGTCGAAGCGCAGATTGATTCCGGCGCCGAGGCCAATGACGCCGCTGCGGCCAATGTTGACGCCACCGCAACCGATGGTGCCGCGCCCGCCGAGGGCGAAGACGGCGCTCGCCCCAACCGTCGCCAACACAAGCGCAATGACGAGCGCAACGAACGCAAGGACGACCGTAACAACGACCGCCGCAACCGTCAGCGCGATCGCAAGCAGCGCAATAAGGAGCGTAATGCCGCCCCCACCGAACCCACGCTTTCGCGCGAGGAGCTCGCGGCCATGAAGGTCGTCGAGCTGCGTGAGAAGGCCAAGGAGTTCGAGATTGAGACGACCGGCAAGAAGAAGGCCGAACTCGTCGAAGAGATCTACACCACCGCCGCGAAGGCCGAGGGCTTCCGCGACATCAAGGGCATTCTGCAGATTCGCCCGGACAACTCCGGCATCATCCACGCCCATGGCTACATGAAGTCCAACGACGACGCCTTCGTGCCCGCCTACCTCATCCGCTCCGCGCGCCTGCGCACGGGCGACGTCATAGAGGGCTCGCTGCGTCCTTCGCGCGGCGGCGACAAGCGCGCCGGCCTCGCCAAAATCACGACCGTCAACGGTCTGGACCCCGAGCAGATTCGCAACCGTCCCAAGTTCGGCGACCTCACCCCGGTCTATCCCAATGAGCCGCTGCGCATGGAGCACGGCAAGGACTCCATTACCGGTCGCGCCATCGACATCGTGTCGCCGATTGGCAAGGGTCAGCGTGGCCTGATCGTGTCCCCGCCTAAGGCCGGCAAGACCACGATCCTCAAGAAGATCTGCCAGTCTATCTCGATTAACAACCCCGAGGTGCACCTCATCTGCCTGCTCGTCGACGAGCGCCCCGAAGAGGTCACCGATATGCAGCGTTCCATCAAGGGCGAGGTTGTGGCGTCGACCTTCGATATGCCCGCCGACAACCACACTCGTGTGGCAGAGCTCGTCATCGAGCGCGCCAAGCGCATCGTGGAGCTGGGTGGCGACGTCGTGGTGGTGCTCGACTCCATCACGCGTCTTGCCCGCGCCTACAACTTGGCGGCGCCCGCCTCGGGCCGCATCCTTTCGGGCGGCGTCGATTCGGCGGCACTGTATCCGCCCAAGCGCTTCCTGGGCGCAGCCCGCAATATCGAGAACGGTGGCTCGCTCACCATCCTGGCCTCTGCCCTCATCGACACCGGCTCCAAGATGGACGAAGTCATCTTTGAGGAGTTCAAGGGCACCGGCAACATGGAGCTTAAGCTCGACCGCGACCTGGCCGATCGCCGCATCTTCCCGGCTATCGACCCCGTTGCCTCCGGTACGCGTAACGAGGACCTGTTGGTTGACGAGCAGATGCGTCCGTTTGTCTTTGGCCTGCGTCGCATTCTTGCCGGCATGAACAACACCGAGCGCGCAGCCGCATCGTTTATCAAGGGTCTTAAGGGCACCAACACCAACCAGGAGTTCCTGGTGCGTTCGGCCAAAAAGCACAGCGACTACGAGCAGACGTTCTAGGTTGTCATCCACACGCAGCGATAGCCATCAATGCGATAAAGGGTCGGGGCTTTGAGCCTCGGCCCTTTTCCATATCGCCGCTCCGCGCTTATTTTTGACCATAAGACTGGCAAGCAGCAGGTTTCCCGTTTCAATCCGACATCGTCGCTTGCAATCGACAGGGCGGTTTCGCATAATAGCTTTTAAGCTTCGCGACGGAAAACGCAGATGAAACGAACCATATACCGTTGCTTTGGGGCATAGCCCCGCTTCATCTTCTCTCGCGCAGCCAACTGAATGATGCGATTTGGGTGCTGGAAGATGGGGAGAGCTCATGGCTTCTTCTGATGCAACACAACGAGCAGTCCTTGCCGGACTTTCGTGCGGGATCGGTCTTGCCGCTCCCGTGGTTATGTATGCCGCGACGCTGCCGTTTTCGTCTGTGAACGAGACGGTCGTGGCGGGTGCGGTTCCCTTCGCCGTGGGCGCGGTGGCGGGCGTGGGTATCTATGCCGCCTCGCTGGGTATCTCCGAGTATCGTGCGCAGCGTGAAGAGCGTCTGTTCCAGCCCGATGCCATGGGCGGTGCCGCCAATCTCAATCAGCATCAAAGCGAGTTCAAGACCGCCTCGATTCCAGCTCAGCAGCAGGATGCGACTCCTTACGCTGCGGCTTTTGCTTCTCAGGCTCAGGCGGAGCAGTCTACCTCGGCATTCCTTTCCGGCCTGACTGGTGCGTTCCAGCGCCGTCATGCCGATGATGGTGTCCCTACCATCGCTCGAGCCGCAGATGCTATGGACGAGGACGAGGCTTGGTCCATGATCGACAGTATGCTCGACGACGATTCGCCGGTGAGCTGCGACCCTGCACACTCGCGCGACGTCTATCAAGTCGCCATCGACGAGCTCACCAACGGCGGGCAGACCGGCTCCTTCAATCGCGACGACATCGCCGCCGCGGCACGCGCCGTGTCTGGCTCACAGGCCGCCCCTGCGGGCAGCACGGCGGCTTTCGTGGCACTCGTTGCCAACGCGGCAGCCAATAACGCCTACAGCGCTACCTCGGCGGACGCGAACGCTTCTGCCGACAATTCGTACGTTGATGAAGCCATGACTGCGGACGAGGAGGCCGTTGCCGCTCGCCGTGCCGCCGAAAGCTCGTTGTGGGGCGCTCCTGCCCAGCAGCAGGCGGCTGAGGCTGCGCCGTACAATGCAAACCTCGCCAGCATGCCTATCATCTCCGGTGCCGCGGACATCGATCTCGATGACCTCGATGAGCCTGCAGCCATCACCGCATCGATTGATGCCCAAGATCGCATCGACACCGGCGACCTTCCGGACGCCTCGCTCGAGGTTGATGTTCCCATGGCCGATTACTCGGGCCACGAGGACATGTGGGCCGCCGCCACCGCGATTCTGGATGAGATTGACGAGCCTGCTCCTGTTGCAGCCCCCGCTCCCGTCGCTGCCCCTCAGCCTGCTGCCCCCGCCTATGTCGGCCGTCACAGTGCTGTGTTCCCCGAGGATACTGCCCGTATCTCGCGCGAGAGCATCGAGCGGGCCGAGGCTATTGCCGCCGGCATTATGGAAAACCGTCGTCACGAGCGCGTCAATCAGATCCTCGAGGAAGAGATCGAGCGCCTGCAGTCCTCAACAGCCAAGCGTACGGGCCGTGCTTATCTGAGCGTTATCGAGGGCGGTACCGCCAGCTTCGCGCCGCTCCGCGCGGAGGCATAACTTCTGCATGGTTAAGATCAGTCGAAAATGGGCGGTTGTAACCTGCCTGATGGCGCTCTTGATCTGGGGCAATTCGCTGGTTCCCGGCTCGGGGTCGGGCTCGCTGAGCCTAACGGTCATGGAAGCTATCCGCGGTTTTCTGCACAGCGTGGGACTTCCATATGAATGGGTGACCAACTTTGTTGTTCGCAAGTGCGCGCATTTTACCGAGTATATGGTGCTCGGCATCTTGGCAACGCACGCCTTTGATTTTGAGGGCCGGCGCACCTTTGACGTGCTGCTGCCCACGGCGGTGTTCCTGCTGCTGATTCCTTCGATCGACGAGACGATTCAGCTCTTTGTGCCGGGACGCGCCGGCATGATCACCGATGTGATGATCGACTGCTGTGGAGCGGCAACGGGCGTTGTGCTCCGATATCTCTTACGGTCGCTGATGTGCGCCAAAAAAGCCGCCTAGGACGTATTGCTTGGTCCTAGGCGGCTTTTTTTTGAGGGCTTATATGAGGTGTGGTGGTGTCGTTCCGTAGGTCGGATTTGCCGGGCGCGCCACCCCCTGTGGGTGCGTCTGCTACTGAAGCGCCTGTGCGCCCAGGGCCAGACAGCCCATGATTCCCTGCTTGCCCTCGAGGCTGTTGTTGACGATGTAGTTATCGATGTCGTTGACCTCGGGCGTGACGATATAGCCGTTGAGCATTTCGGCGCACTTCTTGCGCGCGAGCGGCACGATGGGGGTGTGGTCGGCCACGCCGCCGCCGATGATGATCTTTTGCGGCGCGTAGCACAGCGTGTAGGTCATGAGCGCCTGTGCCAGATAGCCGGCGAGCAGGTCCATGGCCTCCGGGTCATCGGCCATGTCTCCGGCGCTCTTGCCATCCCAGCGCTTTTTAACGCCGGGGCCGGCGATGAGGCCCTCGAGGCAGTTGTCGTGGAAGGGGCAGGCGCTATGCTCGCCGATGGTGTCGCGCGGGTCGCGCGTGACCAGGATGTGACCGGCCTCGGGATGCATCATGCCGTGCACGAGCTGGCCGCCCGAGAGCACGCCGGCGCCCACGCCGGTGCCGATGGTCAGGTAGACAACGTCAGTGAGGCCCTGGGCGCAACCAAAGGTGACCTCGCCCAGGCAGGCGACGTTGACGTCGGTATCGTAGCCACAGGGAATATTGAGCTTGTTTTGGATGGTGCCCAGCAGGTCAAAGTAGCGCCATGCCGTTTTGGGCGTCTCCAGGATCTTGCCGTATTGGGGCGAGGCGGGGTTGACTGCGGTGGGGCCAAAGGCGCCAATGCCCAGCGCGGCGATGCCCTTGTCGGCAAACCATGCGTTGACGGCCTCAACGGTCTCCTGCGGGGTCGTGGTCGCGATCTGCTCACGCTCCAGGACCGTACCGTCTGCATAGCCCGTGGCGCAGACCATCTTGGTGCCGCCGGCCTCGAGCGCTCCGATAAGCTGCTGTTCTGCCATAGTATTCCTCTCTCTGGGACGAGTTGCTCCGTGACTAAAGTATAGGGCTCTAAACTATTTAAGAAAGCGTTATAAAAAGAAGCCTCGCAACGCGGCGGGCGGTGCGAGGCTTCTTTGGTTGCTTTAGTTGCTGGGCCGTCCTTACCCGCGCGGCTTGATTTTATCACGTAGTGACTTGAGGTTCTCCAGCGCCGCGTTAAGCGTCTCGTCTCGCTTGGCAAAGTGGAAACGAATCAGATGGTTGACGGGCTCGCGGAAGAAGCTCGAGCCGGGCACGGCGCCCACGCCCACCTTAGACGCGAGATCCTCGCAGAATTCGAGGTCGCTGTCATAGCCAAACTCAGAGATGTCCATCATGACGTAGTAAGCGCCCTGCGGTACGTTGTGCTCAAGACCGATGCTATCGAGCCCCTGGCAGAACAGGTCGCGCTTGGCGGTGTAGAGGTCGAGGACCTCCTGGTAATAACTGTCGTCGAAGTTGAGGGCGGTGACGACAGCTTCCTGCAGGGGAGCGGCGGCACCCACGGTGAGGAAGTCGTGGACCTTCTTGATGCGCTCGGTGATCTGGGCCGGGGCAATGGTGTAGCCCAGACGCCAGCCGGTGATGGAGTACGTCTTAGACAGCGAACTGCAGCTGATGGTGCGCTCGAACATGCCGGGCAGCGTGGCCATATAGACGTGCTCGTGGGGCGCGTAGACGATGTGCTCGTATACCTCGTCGGTGATGCAGTAGGCGTCGTACTTTTTGCAGAGGTCGGCGATAAAGGTGAGCTCCTCGCGCGTAAAGACCTTGCCACAGGGGTTGGAAGGGTTGCACAGGACGATGGCCTTGGGATCGTTGTCGCGGAAGGCCGCCTCGAGCACCTCGCGGTCAAAGTCGAATGTGGGCGGGTTGAGCGGCACGTAGATGGGCTCGGCACCCGAAAGGATCGTGTCGGCGCCGTAGTTCTCGTAGAACGGCGAGAAGATGACGACCTTATCGCCGGGGTTCGTGACCGTCATCATGGCGGCCATCATGGCCTCGGTGGAGCCGCAGGTGACTACGATATTCTCGTTGGGGTTCACCGGCATGCCCATAAAGTGCTCCTGTTTGGCGGCGAGCGCCTCGCGCATGGCCTGGGAGCCCCAGGTGATGGAGTACTGGTGATAGAGCGGCTTGGGGTCGCTGGCGATGGTGCTGAGGCTATCGAGCAACTGCGCTGGGGGATCGAAGTCAGGGAAGCCCTGCGACAGGTTGACGGCGCCATACTTGTTGGAGATGCGCGTCATACGGCGGATGACGGAATCGGTAAACGTTGCCGTACGGTTGGAGAGTTCTTTCATGCCGGTCCTTTCGAGGATTTGCAGTGGGGCAAGTTTACTCCTATGGAACCGGTGGGAATTGCTCGAAACGCGCTCGAAAAACTCTTTTCAAAATTCTTGAAAATTGGGGCTTGCATCACGTGGCGTTCCTTGCAATAATAGTCGAGCGCGAAGCGCACAGGACACGGTGGGTGTAGCTCAGTTGGCTAGAGCGACGGGTTGTGGTCCCGTAGGTCGAGGGTTCGAGTCCCTTTACCCACCCCAGTTCTTGCTTCGTGTTGATATCGGGTCGTTAGCTCAGTTGGTAGAGCAGGGGACTCTTAATCCCAAGGTCCAGGGTTCGAACCCCTGACGGCCCACCACACGATATCTCCTCTAAAGTCCGCCATAACGGACTTTAGCTTTGGGTCGTTAGCTCAGTTGGTAGAGCAGGGGACTCTTAATCCCAAGGTCCAGGGTTCGACCCCCTGACGGCCCACCCAAAGCATGTTAAAGCGACTGGCTTAGGCTGGTCGCTTTTTTGTTAACCTCACATGGGGTCGAACCCGTCGGGGCGCGGAGCTGAGGAAATGCGTAAGCATTTGCCAGCGCAGCGCGCAAGGCGCGAAGCGCCGCAGCGACCGCCTGCAAAGCAGGCTGACCCCCTGACGGCCCACCCAAAGATTGTTAAAGCGACTGGCTCAGGCTGGTCGCTTTTTTGTTGACCTCGCATGGGGTCGAACCCGTCGGGGCGCGGAGCTGAGTAATCTGCACCGTGATTCCCTTAGGGAAACACGGCTAAAGCCCCGTAGGCGTGTTCTCCTTAGGGGAATCATGCTTACGGGGCTCGATGCATGTTGAGAAGTTGTGATCAAACTCAAAGTGAGAATCGATTTAGTCTGCTCGATAGTGCGAACCTAAGCTTTCAGTTCGCTTGCGCATGGCTTTGACCATTTCCTGTGCTAGTCGAATCTGCGACTGTAGGCGGGCGAGGGCTGCGATCTCGCTGTCATCGGCATGCGGCTTGCTCAGCGCCATGGTCTTGTCTTGCAGACTTTCAAGCTGTTGCAGGGCCTCGGATAGGCCTGTTTCGGTCCTGTTGATCATGCAAAAGGTGCTCATCGTGTGCCTAAGGCTGTGTGTCAGGCGATCGGCATCTGTTGTGGCAATGCCGCACTGGGGGAGGGTGATATCCGCCTTCAGGGCCACTTCAGGCTCTTTCTGCGCTGTGAGGGCTGCCGATGCGCCCGCGATACGTCCGAATACGATGCCGTTGGCGCTTGACAAGCCACCAATGCGGTCGGCGCCGTGCATGCCGCCTGTCGCCTCGCCGCAAGCGTAGAGGCCCTCAACGCCCGTGTGCGCGGTCTTATCGATCTTGATGCCGCCGTTAGCGGCGTGGGCATACATCGCAACGCGCATCTCGTCGGTCGGCGCGATGCCGTGCTCGTCTTGCAGCCAGGTGGCAAAGGTCTGCACAAACTCTGGGACATCCTCGCGGGGGAAGTCGTAGTGGAGTGCCAGGCCTTTGACACCTGCCTGATCGATGACGAGATCGATAGCGCGGGAGGCCAAACGTGACGTGAAGGGACCATATCCAGAGCGCTGCTCGAGCAGGTCGTCCAGCTTGTCGTCGGCAATATCTACCGGCTGGTCTACATGCACGTAGCGCCAGGTTTTCTCGTTGAAGACCAAGTTACGCCTGGGCTCGATGAAGCCAGGCATCATCTGGATGAACTCTATATTAGTAAGTGTTGCGCCGTGCGCCAGTGCGATGGCCTGCGAGGAGCTGAGCACATCAGCCGACGTAAGGCTGCGCTCGAACAGGCCGCCTGTGCCACCGGCTGCGATGATCGTGGCCTTGGCAGCAAAGGGCACGATTCGATTTTCGGTAAGGTCGTAGAGTACGGTTCCGGTTATTCTGCCGTTCGTGTCCTCAACAAGGTCGATAAGCTCATGGCGGGGGAGCAGGCGAATGCCGAGCGACTCGATCCAGGTCGTCAGAGCGTCCTCAAGGGGCTTGCGGGTGAGGCCGCGCCACATGCGCGTCTTGTGGTCAAAGCAGGGGATAAATTGCTTTTGTTGAGCACTCTTGGCGCTTTGCGGACGCTGGAGCTCAACGTCCAGGTCTTGCTCGAGCCAGTCAATCGCTTGGGGAATGCCGTGGACGAACGTTTGGACGAGTTCGGGGTCGGCAACGCCGCCGCCGACGGCCAGGATGGTGTCGATGAGGTCCTGCTCGTCGTCTTCGTCGACGGGACCGATGAGGCCGAGGCCCCAGGTACCCGGGAAGAAGCTCGATCCACTCATGGTCTTGCCGGCGCTTGCCACAGTGACGGTTGCACCCGTGCGTGCCGCTTCGATGGCGGCACAAAGGCCTGCAATGCCAGATCCAATTACCAGTACATCAGTCGATTCCATCGGATTCCTTTCTCGTCCGGCGCATTGTCGCACGGGTGATCGGCAATGGGGCCGCAAAGACCCGGCAAATCGGTAAAGGGCAAATATGGCAGGTGGGCGTCATGGACGCTCTGACGCTCCATCTCATCACATCTTGTATTTCGCCCCAACTGATATATCGGCATTAGCTACCCTGCGACAGCGCAAACAAAAAGAGCCGCTACCCGGGTGGGTAGCGGCTCCAAAGCTCAACTATATGAGCATCGCGCGGGCGCGATTAGGCCTTGAGGGCCTCCTCGACGGCGACAGCGCAGGCGACGGTGGCACCGACCATGGGGTTGTTGCCCATGCCGATGAGACCCATCATGTCAACGTGCGCAGGCACGGAGGAAGAACCGGCGAACTGGGCGTCGGAGTGCATGCGGCCCATGGTGTCGGTCATGCCGTAAGAGGCAGGGCCGGCGCCCATGTTGTCCGGGTGCAGGGTACGGCCAGTGCCGCCACCAGAAGCGACGGAGAAGTACTTCTTGCCAGCCTCGAGGCGCTCCTTCTTGTAGGTGCCAGCGACGGGGTGCTGGAAGCGCGTGGGGTTGGTGGAGTTACCGGTGATCGAGATGTCGACGTTCTCGTGCCACATGATGGCAACGCCCTCGCGGACGTCGTCGGCGCCGTAGCAGTTGACGGCGGCGCGGGGACCATCGGAGTAGGGGATGGTCTCGACGACCTTGAGCTCGCCCGTGAAGTAGTCGAACTGGGTCTTCACGTAGGTGAAGCCGTTGATGCGGGCGATGATCTGAGCAGCGTCCTTGCCCAGACCGTTGAGGATGACGCGCAGCGGCTTCTTGCGAGCCTTGTTGGCGTTCAGAGCCAGGCCGATAGCACCCTCAGCGGCAGCGAAGGACTCGTGACCGGCCAGGAAGGCGAAGCACTCGGTGTCGTCGGAGAGCAGCATAGCGCCCAGGTTGCCGTGGCCCAGACCGACCTTGCGGTCCTCGGCGACGGAGCCGGGAACGGTGAAGGCCTGGATGCCCTCGCCGATGATGGCGGCAGCCTCAGAAGCGGACTTGGCGCCACGCTTGACAGCGAGAGCGCAACCGAGGGTGTAGGCCCACTCGGCGTTCTGGAAGGCGATGGACTGGGTGTTGTTGACGATCTCACGCGGGTTGAAGCCCTTGTCGGTGCAGATCTGCAGAGCTTCCTCGAGGGAGGCGATGCCGTTGTCGGCGAGGCACTTGTTGATCTTGTCAGCGCGGCGCTCGTAACCTTCGAACGTAACAGTCATAGTTATTTCCCTCCCTTTCTACTCGTGAACCGGGAACACGCTGGCGACGGAGTGAGTCTCCTCGTCGGTGCGCGGGTCGATGTACTTGGCAGCGTTCTCCCACTGACCATAGTGGCCCATAGCGCCAGCGATGGCCTCCTCGGGGGTCTTGCCGGCCTTGACGGCGTCGGTGAACTTGCCGAGGTTCAGGAACTCGAATGCGATGATCTCGTTCTTGTCGTTGAGAGCCATGCGGGTGACGTAGCCCTGAGCGAGCTCGAGGTAACGAGCGCCCTTGGCCTTGGTGCCGAACATGGTGCCGACCTGAGAGCGAAGGCCCTTGCCGAGGTCGTCGAGGGAGGCGCCCACGGGCAGGCCGCCCTCGGAGAACGCGGTCTGGCTGCGGCCGTAAACGATCTGCAGGAAGATCTCGCGCATAGCAACGTTGATGGCGTCGCAGACGAGGTCGGTGTTGAGGGCCTCGAGGATGGTCTTACCGGGAAGGATCTCGGAAGCCATGGCGGCAGAGTGGGTCATACCCGAGCAGCCGATGGTCTCAACGAGGGCCTCCTCGATGATGCCGTCCTTGACGTTCAGCGTGAGCTTGCAGGCGCCCTGCTGAGGTGCGCACCAACCCACACCGTGCGTAAGACCGGAGATGTCGGAAATCTCCTTAGCCTGGACCCACTTGCCCTCCTCGGGGATGGGTGCGGGGCCGTGGTATGCACCCTTGGCAACGGGGCACATGTTCTCCACTTCCTGTGAGTACTGCATGCCTCTCCTCTCTATCGTGTTGGCGTCCCGTCTGGGGGTCGTGGCTGGCGATTGCCGGGCGACCCTTCGAAAGGGACATGACATGCAGCCCCTATAATACCGCGAAATGCACGGAATATTCGGCGAACGGCTCAGTTTTCGTAGCGAGAAGTCTGGAAGTTTTAATTGAAACGGTTTAACTCTATGTTCTGTGGTCGCGAACTTCCATAGAGGGGGTCCGTCTTGGGCAAGCTTTTGGTCGGCTCTTGTAAGCGTTGCGGGGGTTGACCTGTTGCAACGGTGCCGTTCGCCGCCTGTTTACTGCCTTTTGCCGCGCGAGTGTATTGTTTTGCGTGAATGTTTTGATGGCACGCTTCAATCGTGCTGTATTGGATGGCAAGCAGATCCCGGCGAAGGGAGCGCCATGCAGCGCGTTTGGAGAACGGTTACGGGCTTTTACCATGTCTGTGCTCGCGGTGCGGGCAAACAGCTCATCTTTGAGGGCGATGAAGACCGGCGGGAGTTTTTGGAGCTGATGCGCGAGTGCTGCCGCGAGGCGGGCGTGACGGTTATCGCCTGGTGCCTTATGGGCAATCACGTGCATTTGGTGCTTGCAGATTACGAGGACAGGATGAGCGCGGCGATGCACCGACTGCTTTTGACGTACGCGCGGCGGTTCAATAAACGCACGAGGCGCACAGGCCATCTGTTCCAGAACCGTTTTGACCGGCGCTCGCTCGATACCGACTGGCAGGTGATGGAGGCTATTCGCTCCGTACACGCCGATCCGCAGGAGGCGGGCATCAGCTTAATCGAGCGTTATCCCTGGAGCAGCTTTGCCGAGCATTTGCGCGCTTACGACGGTGACGCGGCTGATGTCGCGAGGGGATTTTCTGATCCTTCTTGCGTGCTTGAGCTTTTTGGTTCCGCCAAGGCCTTTATTGCCTATTCGCTTTCGACGCCCGACGGCTGCGAGCCGGCGATGCCCGATCTAGAAGAGACGGAGTGGGAGCGGCGAGCCTTTGCCGACAAGTTGTCGAAGGGGCTCGGGGTTAAGCTCAACGGGGTTAAAGCCACACCGTCGGCGCAGCGCAACATCGTTATTCTTGGATTGCACGATGCCGGTTTTACGGTGCGTCAGATTGAGCGGTATACGGGGATTGGCAAAAGTACCGTTTCTCGCATTGTGCGTGCCTGTGCACGAACAGCGGTGCGGACTGGCGGAAACGTGGTGTAGGGCCGCCTGTGCACCGCAGCTGGGGTCGCCCATATGCCACAACTATTGTTCTAAAAGCTTGGTACGGTCACTGCGCTTCTTTATTTGCATAGAACGATTGCCGTCATGCATAAAATTACGGCTCCGCTCGGTTTTGCCCGTTCCTACCCCCGTCCGCGCCGTGCAAAAAGCGGAGTTTTCTGCATCGTGGTGCTGTCGGCGCCGCCGCTATTTTGCAACATACGGGCTCTGAAACTATTTATGCCTGCCGATACGCTCCCGAAACTCATGTTTGCGCCTCCTGAGACCACGATTCTTGTTCTAAAACGCAATATAAAGGCGACTGGAGATGTTGATTAACGCTTCCAATGCGTATACATACGGCTTGTCGTGCTGAATACTCGCAAAAATGCACGCCGCACCCTAGGGGACCCGTCTGCGGCAGGCGCGAGGCGAGCCGGAGCCCGGTAGGACGGGGCTTGGCACATTGCTTGGCGGGTCCGTGGCCCTGCGGCAGGCATTTGATGCTGTGGAAAACGCCCGTGTTCGCAGCTGACAGCGCAGTAAATGACAGACCGGGCGCCGGACGCGCGGACTGTGTATCCGCGCTCGTTATGAAAAAGCCGAGTCGTCCGTATCGGACGGCTCGACAATCAAAATCCTTGGATTTAGGGCATCCGCTATTCGTTAACTTGTCCCTCGAGCATGCCGTCGAGGGTGCGCCAGGCGAGCTCGGCGCATTTGACGCGGGCGGGCATGTGCGAGATGTCCTGGAGCTGGGCGGCTTCGTCCAGGTCTTCCAGGTCGTCCTCGGAGAGCTTCTCGCCGCGGATCATGGCGAGGAAGAGCTCTGCCAAGCGGTGAGCTTCCTCGACGGTCTCGCCGGTGATGAGGTCGGCCATGATGTCGGCGCTGGCCTGGCTGATGGCGCAGCCGTGCCCGGTAAACGAGGCCTCCTCGATCACGCCCTTCTCGACACGCAGCTGCAAGGTGAGCTCGTCGCCACAGCTGGGGTTGATGCCGTCGTGCTCATGCGTGGGGGCATCCATCTCGTACTTATAGTCGGGGTGCGAGTTGTGCTCCATAAATGTGGTGGAGGTGTACAGATTACCCATTGAACGTGCTCCAAACGTGATGCAGGCCGGCGATGAACTTGTCGATGTCGGCCTTGTCGTTGTAGAAGGCCACGCTGGCGCGGCAGCAGGCAAGGTTCTCGACGCCCAGCCAGGTGAGCAGCGGCTGCGCGCAGTGGTGGCCGGCGCGGATGCAGACGCCGTCCATGTCCATGATGCTCGCGACGTCGTGCGGGTGAATTCCCTTGACGTTAAAGCTCACAACGCCGTGGTGGTTGTCCCAGTAGATGGAACCGATGATTTGGACAAAGTCGAGCTGCATGAGCTCGCCCATCAGATAGTGGACGAGTGCCTGCTCGCGGGCCTGGATGTTCTCGTAACCCACCGTATTGACCAGGTAATCAAGGGCGGCACCCGTGGCGAAGATGCCGGCGGCGTCCTGCGTGCCGGCCTCGAATTTCTCGGGAACGGGCGCCCAGACGGCGTCCTGCTCGGTGACCGAATCGATCATCTCACCGCCGGTAAGCACTGGCGGCATGGCGTTCAGCAGGTCCATCTTGCCCCACAGCACGCCGATGCCCATGGGGCCCATGGCCTTGTGCGCGCTAAAGGCAAAGAAGTCGGCGCCCAGGTCGGCCACATCGACCGGCATGTGCGGCAGCGACTGCGCACCGTCGACGACCAGGTAGCCGCCGTACTTGTGCACGAGCTTGCCGAGGTTCTTGACTGGGTTCTCGACGCCCAACACGTTGGAGACCTGTCCCACGGCCAGGATCTTGGTCTTGGGACCCACCTTGGCAAGAACCTCCTCGGTGGTGAGCTGGCCGGTCTTGGTGGGGTAGAGGTAGACGAGCTTGGCGCCGGTCTTGCGGCAGACCTGCTGCCACGGGATTAGGTTGGAGTGGTGCTCCATGATGGTGATGACGACCTCGTCACCGGGCTCGAGCACCGTGGGTGCAAAGCTCTTGGCGACCAGGTTGAGCGACTCGCTCGTGTTGCGAGTGAAGACGACCTCGTTGGCCTGGGGAGCGCCGATGAGGTCGGCGATCTGCCGGCGGACCTTCGCGATGGCCTCGGTGGCCTCGACGGATAGCGAGTACAGGCCGCGCAGGGGGTTGGCGTTCATACGCTGGTAGAAGTCGCGCTCGGCGTCGAGCACGCAGGCGGGGCGCTGCGCGGTGGCGGCGCTATCGAGGAAGGCGATCTCGGGGTGCTGCTGGAACAGCGGGAACTGTGCCTTGTAGGGATTGGTCTCGATGTCGACGGTAGGCCAGCCGCGCGAGGCCTCGTCGCTGGCGTCGAGCTCCATAGGCTCCGGTGCGGTACAGGTATCGCATTTAACGTGCTCGGTGTCGATCATGCGAGCTCCTCTTCAAAGTTATCGATCAGGTTGTTGCCCAAGCGGACGACGGCGGCGCGGGTGCGCTCGTCGGTCGCGGAAAGCGCGGCGTCCTCCAGCTTGGCGCGGATGAACAGGTCCTCGGCGGCGTTTTGGTCAAGGCCACGGCAGGCGAGGTAGAACAGCTGCTCGTCGCGGACGTGGCCGATCGTAGCGCCGTGGTTGCCGGCAACGTCGTCCTCGTCGCAGAGGATGACGGGGACGGTCTTGTTGTCGACGCCCTTGTTGGCGAGCAGCACGGTTTCGCGCTCGGTGCCGGTTGCGCCCTTGCAGCCGTGCACGAGGTCGATGGTGCCGCGGTAGACCTTCTTGGACGTGCCGGTCAGCACACCGTTGGCGTCGATCTCGCACTCGGTCTTGCGACCGCGGTGGCGCAGCTCGTAGTTAAAGTCGCGCACCTGCTCTCGGGCGCCCAGGTAGTCAGTATCGATGGTGACCTTGGCGGTATCGCCCAGCAGGTCGCCGGCAAGGCCGGTGGCGCTGGCGCCGGCACCCAGGACGGTGTGCTGCACGTTGACGCGCGCGCCCTCGTCCAGGAACAGGCCGGTGTCGTCGAGCGCGATCCAGCTATCGTCGAGCGTTTGCGTGCAGGTCACGTTGACGGTGGCGTACTCGTGGGCGCACACGCGTAGCGCGGAGCCCACGACGCCTTGGCCGGCAACGGGGGAGTCCAGGGCAATCTGCAGGTCGAGCGTTGCCTGCGGACGGGCGACGACATCGATGGCGGCGATGGCCGCGGCAGCGTCGACGCCACTCACGCGCGCGGTAACCGTGGCGTGCTTGTATGCGGGTACATCGATGACGATGCGCTTGGTAGCGTGCTCGGCCAAGTAGGCGTAGGCAGCCTCGCCCATGCCGGTTTCGAAGGCCTCAGCGGGGGAGAGTTCCTCCTCGAGCTTGATGGCGCCGGCCTGGTAGATGGAGGTGGCGGGCACGTCGAGCTCGGTCTCGGGCGTGATGCGGGCGCGGTCGGCGGCGTCGCCGGGGGCGGAGGCGCGGCGCTCGGGGAAGCGCTCGGCCATGGTGTCCATGGCGGCTTCGAACGCGTCTGCCACGCCAGTAAACTGCTCGTCCAAGCCCTCGACCTCAACGGCCTCGGTGGGAGCGGCGGCAAGCTCGTCAGAGAGCTCGAGCTTGGTCTGGTTCATCTTGAGCCAACCCCAAGTGGCAGCCGGCATCGCATTGACCTGCTCAAGGGTGGTAGCAGCGGTGTTGGTGGTCTGTTTCATTATCCGATCGCTCCTTCCATCTCGAGCTTGATCAGGTTGTTCATCTCGACGGCATACTCCAACGGCAGCTCCTTGGAGACCGGGTTGGCAAAGCCGTTGACGATCATGGTGCGGGCCTCTTCCTCCGAGATGCCGCGGCTCATCAGGTAGAACACCTTGTCGTCACCGATGCGGCCGATGGTGGCCTCGTGGCCGATGTCGACGTTCTTGGCGCGGATGTCCATGGCGGGGATGGTGTCGGAGCGGCTCTGGTCGTCGAGCATGAGCGACTGGCAGCTTACGGTTGCCTTGGAGCCCTCGGCCTTAGGCGTGGCTACGATAGAGCTGCGGAACGTCTGGATGCCGCCGCTCTTGGAGATGCCCTTGGTCTCGACCGTTGCCGAGGTCTCGGGCGCGTTGAGCACGACCTTGCAGCCGGTGTCGAGGTTCTGACCGGCGCCGGCAAAGGTGATGCCGGTAAAGCTCGACCGGGCGCGGCGGCCGTTGAGCACGCTCATGGGGTAGAGGTAGCCCACGTGGCTGCCGAAGGAGCCGCTGATCCACTCGATGTCGCCGTCCTCGTCCACGCGCGCACGCTTGGTGTTGAGGTTGTACATGTTCTTGGACCAGTTCTCGATGGTCGAGTAGCGCAGGTGTGCGCGTTTGCCCACAAAGAGCTCCACAGCGCCGGCGTGGAGGTTTGCCACGTTGTACTTGGGCGCGGAGCAACCCTCAATGAAGTGCAGGTCGGCATCGTCCTCGACGATGATGAGCGTGTGCTCAAACTGGCCGGCGCCCTTGGCGTTAAGGCGGAAGTAGCTCTGCAGCGGAAAATCGAGCTTGGTGCCCTTGGGCACGTAGACAAACGAGCCGCCCGACCACACGGCGCCGTGCAGGGCCGCAAACTTGTGGTCGGTGGGCGGGATGAGCGTCATAAACTTCTCGTGGATGAGCGGCTCCCACTGCGGGTCGTGCAGGGCCTCCTCGATGCCGGAGTAGACGATGCCCATCTTGGACGCCGTGTCCTGCATGTTGTGGTAGACGAGCTCGGAGTCGTACTGCGCGCCGACGCCCGCCAGGTAGCTGCGCTCGGCGTCGGGGATGCCCAGGCGCTCAAAGGTGTTCTTGATGTCGTCGGGCACCGACTCCCAGTCGTGCTTTTGGTCGGTGTTGGGCTTGACGTAGGTGACGATGTTATCCATGTCCAGGCCCTCGATGGAGGGGCCCCACGTCGGATCCGGGAAGCGGTTGAAGATTTCGAGGGACTTTAAGCGCAGGTCGAGCATCCACTGCGGCTCGTCCTTTTTGGCGCTGATCTCGCGCACGATGTCGGGCGTGATGCCGGCGTCGAGGCGCTCGAATCCCTCCTCGCCATAGGTGAAGTCGTAGAGGCTGCGGTCGATGTCCGCGACCTCGGTGCGGTTCTTGGTCATTGCGTCGCCCCTTTACGCCTGCTGCTCGGCAGCGGCAGACTCGGCCTGGGCGCGCTGCTCGGCGGCCTCGCGCTCGAAGGTCTCAAAGCCGTTCTTGTCGATCCAGGGGATGAGCGAGGCGTCGTCCTCGCGCACGATGTGGCCCTTGACCATAACGTGGACGCGGTCGACATCCAGGTGCTCCAGGATGCGCGTGTTGTGTGTGATGATGAGCATGGAGCCGTCGCAGCTCTTGCGGTAGGCGTCCATGCCGTGGCTGACGGTGGACAGGGCGTCGACGTCCAGGCCGGAGTCGGTTTCGTCCAAGATGGCGAGCTTGGGCTGCAGCAGCAGGAGCTGGAGCATCTCGACCTTCTTCTTCTCGCCGCCCGAGAAGCCCACGCCCAGCTCGCGGTTGAGGTAGGCGGTGTCCATGTTGAGCTCGGCCGCGAGCTCCTTAACGCGACGGCGGAACTCCTTGCCCTTCATCTCCAGGCCGGGGCGGCCGGCGATGCTGGCGCGCAAAAAGCTCGACAGCGGCACGCCCGGAATCTCGACCGGGGCCTGGAAGCTCAGGAACAGGCCGGCGCGCGAATGCTTGTCGGTGGTGAGCTCGGTGATGTCCTGGCCGTCAAAGACGATGCGGCCGTCGTTGACGGTATAGACGGGGTCGCCCATGACCAGGTGGCCGAGGGTGGACTTGCCGGCGCCATTGGGTCCCATCAGCACGTGGGTCTCGCCGGCGGCGACGTTGAGGTTGACGTTGTGGAGGATGGTCTTCTCGTCCACGGAGGCGGTCAGACCTTCGATGGAAAGCAGCGGATTTGCGCTCATGCTGTCCCTCTCTGTATATGGTGTACTCATAGGTGTACTAAACCCTAGGAATCTTCTCGGAATAAAGTTACTATGGGTTCGGCGTTAGTCAAGGGAAAACCCGACTAATCCACTCGACTTTTCAAATTCTGGGACAAAATAACCTGTTGTGTTTGTCCCACTTACTTAAGATTTGGGACAAACAAACCTGGTTATGTTGTCCCAGATGCGATGGGAGGGTAGGTATGCTCATTTCTTCCAAGGGCCGCTATGCCCTCCGGCTGATGATCTATATCGCGGCGCTCGGTGACGCCGAGGGCAAGATTGCTCTGCGCGAGGTTGCCGACCGCGAGCATATCTCGCAAAAGTATCTGGAGCAGCTGGTTCGTCCGCTTATGAAGGCGGGCCTGCTTAAGAGCGTGCGCGGCAAGGGCGGCGGCTACATGATGGCCAAGGACCCGGCCGAGGTGCGTGCTGGCGACATCCTGCGCGCTGTCGAGGGCAGCACGGCGCCCGTGGCGTGCGACGGCATCGACAACAGCTGCACCCGCAGCGATCTTTGCTCGACCGTCAAGTTTTGGCGTGGTCTGGATGACGTGATCGAAAAGTACGTCGACGGCGTGACGTTGGCCGACCTGGCCGCCGTCCCCGAGATCAACTTCGACATTAAGCTGTAGGTTGACCGCAATTCCTTAAGAATTCGCGGAGGGTTGTTGCCGTTTACCGAGGGGTTGTTGTGTAACAACGGGCGAGCTGCAATACTTATTTTTATCTTTGCAAACTGAACTTTAACTACACCAATGCAGGGAGGATCTTATGCAGCCCAAGCATTCTGCTATTGTCGCGGGCCTGACGCTGGCGCTTTCGTTTGGCGCCGTTTCCGCGCCGGCACCCGCTGCTGCCGAGGAGCCCACGCCGGGCGTTGCCTCGGATGCCACCGATATCGATAAGGGTCTCTACACCCAGCAGTCCTTCTCGGGCGTGCTGAGGTCGGTCCAGGGCGTTTCGTTTGTCAACGTGACTCCTGAGATGAAGTACTTTACCAAGTACGAGAGCCATGGCAACTATAACCAGGGCTTTTCGTATGGTGACGGCTACAACGCGCTGGGCTATTACCAGTTCGACCGTCGTTGGTCGCTCATTCCGTTTATGAAGCAGGTCTACAACTACAGCCCCGAAAAATACAGCATGCTCAAGGATGCGATTGATCGCGGCAGCGAGATTTCCAACACGAGCAATGCCATGTACGAGAACGGCCAGCTCACCGAGTTGGGCCATATCGCTCAGGATGCCTTCCAAGGTGCGTATAACACCGATCCTGTTGAGTTCTCAGCACTTCAAGATGCCTATGCGTACAACTCGTACTATGCGGTGACCGAGGCGTGGCTCAAGAGCGGCCTGGGTATTGATATTTCAGGCCGCGCCGATTGCGTCAAGGGCATGGTGTGGAGCATTACCAACATGTGCGGCACCGGTGGCTGCAGGGACTTTTTCCGCTGGGCGAATCTTTCCAACGATATGTCCGACCGCGAGTTTGTGACGGCGCTTTCCAATAGTGTGGTCAACAATGTCGCCACTAAGTTTTCGAGTCAGCCCCAGTATCATGAGGGCTGGAAGAATCGTTATAAGAATGAGCTGAAGGACTGCTTGGCTTATATCGCCGAGGACGAGGCAGCCGCTGCGACGCCCGTGCAGCCCGAGCCTACGCCGGCGCCCTCGCCGACACCTGATTCGAATGACGACTCGAGTGACGATGCCAACGATGACAGGATGGATGCGCCCTCGACCGATGCTGACGGTAATGGCTCTGCTGGTGGCACTACCAACGACGGCTCTACCCCGAACGGCTCCAATTTGAACGGCTCTGCTGCGGGCGATTCGCCTTCAAGCTCTGCCAGCAATACGGACAGCGACGCTTCTGGTTCGGCTGGCGCTGACACCTCTAACTCATCTACCGGCTCGAGCGATTCGTCCGTTGACACCGGCTCTAACAACGGCTCCGGCTCTGACGCAGCCCCTGATTCCGATGCTTCCAAGGACGACTCGAATAAGGCGCCGGACGCTCCCGTTGCTTCGCCGGACAAGAAGCCTTCTTTCTCCGTGCAGCTTGGTTCTACGCTGGGCTCTTCGCTGATGGCTGGCGTCAATAATGGCTCGACTCAGAACAAGGACAACTCTGATCAGGCTTCCACGGAAAAGACCGAAGCCGTAAAGGGCGACTCCAAGGATAAGGCTTCCGAGAAGATCGAATCCGATAAGGGTTCTAGCTCTGATGAGAAGGGCGACAAGTCCGGTCAGAAGAAGGACGAGAGCAAGACCGAGGGCGAAAAGAAACAGTCCGAAGACGACGACAAGAGCGGTGCTGACAACCAGGTCCAGGAGCAAAATGACTCCAAAACGGTGACCACCACGACCACGACGACTACAACTACCAAGTCCTCGGGTGGCAACATGCCCAAGACGGGCGATCTGATTGTGATGGCGAGCCTTGCCAGTGCAAGCTTGGCCACGCTGGGCGCTACGTCTATCGTAAGTGGTAAGCATAAGCTCGATCAGCAGAAGAAGGCTTCTGGGGAGGACGGCTCGGAGGAGTAGCCTCTTGGTTGCTAGATAACTAAAGAGTTGGGACGGGGTCCGGTGCGAATGCATCGGGCCCCGTTTTGTTGTGCAACGATTAGTTATGCCCCCTCACACCTCTTGTTGCTACCGTTGCCCGATATGTTCGCGCGGCGTCGTCGGTACGCGCGAGGCGGTCATTACAATTGGCATCGTGCAGCGATTTAGGGGGAACGTTTTGGTGTCTGAACAGGCAAATGTTGATTGTGCTGCTGGCTTTGGCGTGCGCTTGATCGGCTGTGCCGACGATGCGGTTTTGCCCATTGGCATGCACGACTATGCGGAGGCCCTTGGTTGCTGCATGCTGGTTGACAAGACCATGTTTATTGCCGATGTGTTGGACTGCGACGCGTCCGTTGTGGTGTGCTGTCGACCCGAGGGTTTTGGCAAGAGCATGAACTTGTCGATGCTCAGGGCTTTTCTGGAGCGTCCAGCGGTCGGTCGCTCTGGTCAGCGTTTGTTTGCCGATGCTCAGATTTGGGATGCGAACGGCGGGCGCTATCGGGATGAGTACGCTTGCTATCCGGTGATATCGCTGGATTTTTCTGGCGCTGCGAGGCGTGGCGCCGCTATTGCCGACGTCGTGCGCGATGCTCTTTCGGACGAGTGCGCCCGCCTGCTGGCGCTTTTGGAGGCTCCGGATTTAGCTCGAGACAAGGTGCGTCACATCGAACGTGTTGCGCGTGGCGCGGCGAGCGAGGACGAGGTCGCCTCGGTGCTCGGTGTGCTCATTGAGCTGCTGGAGATGGCCTGCGATGAGCAGGTTGTATTGCTCGTTGATGGGTACGATGCGGCGTGGTCTCGCCGTGCGAGCGCGAGGGACGCTTCCGACGCCGATCCGGCAGAACTACTTGACCGTGTGCTGTTCGACGCCATTGCCACTGCGCGTGATTCGTTGCGGCTGACGTGTCTGATGGGGGAGCGTCCCAGTCCTGCCGAAGTGGCGCTTTCTTCGCGCGGCTGCTCGTATTGTCTGACGACGCCGCTGTCGGCGTGGTGTGACCGATGTTTCGGTTTTTCGGATGCCGAGGTCGAGGCTCTGCTGAATCATGCTGGGCGCGAGGAATACCTGGATGATGCGCGTGAATGGCTCGAGGGATATCGGTTTGGTAGGGCCTATTGCTCGAGTCCAGCGCGTGTGATCGGTTTTCTGGACCGAGGCTGCACGGCGCCTGTGCGCGCCGATCTGTATGAATATGCCGATTGCCTGAGTAGGGTAGTTGCCGGGTGGAATCTCGACCGCCTTTCGGTCTTGTTTGATTTGCTCGAGGCCCATGGGTGCGCTGAGGTCCCGCTTTGTTTGGGCACTGCAGAGCCAGATGTCTCGCCTGACGATGGCATGTGGACAGCGCTGTATCTGTCCGGTTTTCTCACGACGGATATGACTGAGGAGCCAGAGCATGGCGATCGCCTCCGTGCTTTGCGATTGCCCAATAACGAGCTTCGCCAGGCCTTGCGTCTAGTGATTATTGAGTGGTTTGAGTGCGCTGCAGAAGACATTCGAGACGTCGATGTGTTTCGCGACGGGCTGTGCCATGGGAACGAGGATACCGTGAGGCGGGCGCTAAGCCGCATCTTGGGAGATGCGGGAATCGGCGAGACCGACCCAGATACGCCGCTGCCATATCACCTACTCTTGCAAGGACTCTGCTTTGGATTGCCGGGCTATGCCAATCCTGCTTCGAGGCGAAAGTGTGGCGCGGATCGCTGGGACATCCAGGTTTTTCCTACGGGCGCCGTGTTCGACATAGCCGATACGATCGGTATGCTCGATGAACGTCCGCTGATAACGACCAACATGATGTATGACCCCGGTGTGGATGCGCTGGGCCTGGAATTGCTGGCCGTGCAGGCGCTGCTCGACATAGAGCGCGACGGCATCGACGAAATCCGTGTGCCGCGACCCGGCGTTGGCCGCGTGCGCTGGGGGTTCGGGTTTGATGGACGGCATGTGGCTACGGTGTGCCAGCGGCTTTAAGCGCCGAGGTGTTTTCGGCTCCGTTACTCGGTGTCCTTCATGGGCGGCATGGGCTTCCAGTTGGGGTCCTTGACGATCTTGCGGGCGTCCTTCATGCCGCGGCGCAGTGCCGGAATGCCGGTCTTAAAGCACTTATCGACCGCAGCCAGGCGAATGAATTCCTTGCAGAAGGTCGCGGCATTGCCCAGGCGGAACAGCATGGGGTGGTAGTCACCGTAGATCTGCATATAGCGAGCGAGGAAGCCTCGGTTGCGCATGATGTAGTAGCGGTTGGTGTCGCTCGTGGAGTTGAGCTGGCGTTTGCCGGCGATGTCCCAGTTAGAGACGGCGCGGGCGCGCTTGAGCACCACGTCGGCAACAACGGCGGCGGGGAAGTGCTGGCTGGCCACGTAGCCGTAGCAGGCATCGTCGCCGTAGATAAAGAATCGCGCATCGGGC
The DNA here is from genome assembly GCA_031294825.1 of Collinsella sp. Classification (GTDB taxonomy): domain Bacteria; phylum Actinomycetota; class Coriobacteriia; order Coriobacteriales; family Coriobacteriaceae; genus Collinsella. The sequence continues at coordinate 23,845 of JAUMPM010000048.1, forward strand.
AGGCCGATCTTGTCGACCACGCGGCGCGAGAACATGCCGCCCTCAAAGCACAGCTGGTTCATGGCGCGATAACCCTCTGGACCCAAGTCCCACTTGGCGACTGGGTTGGGAATGCCGAGCGAAAGGATGAGTTGGTATTGCCAAAAGAAGGCGCCGCCGTCAAAGTCCAGGCGCGAACCCTGGATGACATCGTAGCGGTCGGTCCACTTGGCAAGACGCTCGATGCCTTCGGGTATGACGAGCACGTCGTCGTCCATCACCCAGAACCATTGAGCGTCCAGGTCGTAGGCGCATTTAGTGCCGGCGGAGAAGCCGCCCGCACCGCCGCCGTTTTCGAGCTGCGGGGCGTAGATGACACGGTCGGTGCCGCCCTGCGCGTCAGGCTGCTCGGTGTCGATGCCCCACAGGTTGGCCAGGCGCTCGTTGAATGCGGTGCACATGGCCTCGGTCTCGCGCGAATTCTCGTTATCGACAATCACGATGCGCCAGGGCGCGGCCGTGAGCTCGGTCATAGAGTCGAACAAGTTGGCCAGGAGTTCCTGGCGCTTGTACGTAACGACGACGATGGCGAGCTTATCGATGGGGGTGGGAAGGGTTGAAGGCATGGGGCAATATATCCTTTCACGCGCGGCGGGCGAACGCAGCGCGGAAGCTATCGAATACGTCCTTGGGACTGTCTTATTGTAAAGGCTCGGCGCACCTTGGCGGCAAGCTTTGAATAAAACGCAGGAACCTGCCACGGGTGTAGCGGCTTTAGCGTCTGACGGCAGCGTGTCTATTGCCGCTTGAGCTGGCGAGCGATAAGGCTTCTAACTGCATCGATGTTGAGGAGCGCTAAGGCAAAGATGATGCTAATGACGGTGCCCGTGATAATACATATAGCTGCCGGGCTGTTTTGGCTGACCAGTATGTTTGCGAGCAACGTATTGAAGACGGGACGCCACAGGCTATTGGTGAGCGACTGCATCACATAGAAACCGAGCGTGGCGGTCGATAAGGTGACGATGGCACCTGCAGTCCGCGAATTGCCTGAGGCACTGCGTCGGGTAGCCGCAAAGAGCAGGGAGGCGGCAGCGAGGGCAAACGAGATCAGCGAGGTCGATTTGTAGGAAAGGATTGTCATCGCCGTGAGGTTGTCAGTGAAGGAGAGTGCTCCTTCCAGGATGATGGTGAGCACTAAAACCGTTACGAGCGAGCGCATGCCCAAGGCGGCCGCCCTGTCCGAATCCATGGCGTCGGTTACGTCGCGGAGCAGTCCGCCGATCAAAAACGCGATAACGTACGTGACGGCGCTCATGAGCTTCTGCAGCCAAGAAAACTCGCCGGCGCTTGTCGCACTCATGGCGGCCAAATACCCGTTAACAACGAATACGAGGATGCCAACGGCGATGACCGTCGCCGTGTAGCTCTTCTTAGAGAGTCGGCTCTTGGCCAGCCCAAACAGCGGCGCCATGAAGACCGTGGCGGCATAGACCCAGATAAACTCAAGGCCTAGCGTGTACCAGTAGTGCGTGTTGAGGGTAACATCGGGAATGGGAGAGACGACCGTGGACCATGCGAGCGCCACGAGGCAATAAAACGTAGTGGGCAAGATGACCTTGCCGAGGCGCTGCGCCGTCCGTTGCATTTGCGACTTCCACGTTGCTCCACCGTCCCAAGCACGCGCGGCCGAAGCGATGAGAAAATAGCCCGAGATCATAAAGAAGACCTCGTTGGCCCAGCAGCCAAGCAGGTTAATAAAACCGAGCACGCCGGAATAGGGGGACATCGCAAGTGGGGTATATTCCACGGCGCCGACGCAGGCGGCTTGGAAGGTCCACTGAAAGGTGTGGAACACCGCGATGCCGGCGACCGCGACCAAGCGCAAGGCTTCGATGGATATGTTACGTGCGGCTTTGGGCTGCATGACGTCCTTTCTTATCGGTTTGCCTCTGCGAGCTCCATAGATTATATAAACGCCCGCTGGCGCGCTGGCCCTTTGATACCATGAAACGACAGGTATTTCCTAAGGAGCACATTTGTCTACTAACGCCTCTGGCAGCCCTGTTCTGTCGCTGCTTATTCCCATTTACAATGTTCAGCGCTACCTGCGCGAGTGCCTCGATTCCGCCCTGGCGCAGACGCTCAAGGATGTTGAGATCATCTGCATTAACGACGGGTCGACCGACAACTCGCCGGCGATTATTCGCGAGTATATGGAGCGCGATAGGCGCGTCAAGATGATCGACAAGGCCAACAGCGGCTACGGCGACTCGATGAACCGCGGTCTGGAGATGGCGCGTGGCAAGTACGTAGGCATCTTGGAGTCCGATGACTTTATGGTGCCCGACGCACTCGAAAAGCTTGTCTCGGCCGCCGATAGCAATAATGCCGACTTTGCGAAGGCGAACTTTGATTTCTACTGGTCTAAGCCCGAGGAGCGCCGTTCGCTGCACGAGATGTTTAGACCTCGGGATTGCGGCAAGCCGGTGCATCCGAGCGATACGACGCAGTTCTTTAAGCAAAAGCCGTCGATTTGGTCGGCCGTGTACCGTCGCGATTTTCTTGAGCGCAACGGCATTACGTTTCTGCCGACTCCGGGGGCATCCTTTCAGGACACGTCATTCGCCTTTAAGGTGATCGCGTGCGCCGATAAGGCCGTTTACCTGCATGATGCTGTGTTGTCGTATCGCCAGGATAACGAGAATTCCTCGGTCAATTCTTCTGCCAAGGTTTTTTGCGTCAATGCCGAGTATGCCGAGATTGAGCGTTGGATTCGAGAGGATTATGCCCGTGACCACGCAAGTGATGACGTTGCGCGCATGCTCAAGTTCAATCAGCTCATTAAGTACGATTCGTATATGTGGAACTACGTGCGCCTGGCGCCCGAGTTCTATAAGGAGTTCCTGGTTCAAATGGCCAAGGAGTTCCAAGCGGCCTTGGACGCGGGGGAGTTTTCGCTTGACGACCTCAAGCCGTGGAAGCGCGCAAATCTCGCTGCCATCCTCAAAGATCCTGAGGGCTGGGTTGACGAGCACCCGAGTTTTGCGACGGATGGTGCCTTGGGGCGTGCTAAGTATTACGCCTCGGTTGGAGGCCCAGGCGTGGTTGCTGCCTTCCTCATCGAATCGCTGAGGGGGTAGGTCGGCATGGGAGAGGCCTCGTGTCCTAAAGCTACCATTGTCGTTCCCGTCTACAATTCGTCGCGCTCCATTCAGCGATGCCTCGATTCGCTGTTGGCCCAGTCCGAGCGCTCGATTCAGGTTGTCTGCGTCAACGACGGTTCGACTGATGATTCGTTGAACGTGTTGCGCCAGATCGCGCAGGCCGACGATCGCGTACTGGTGATTGACCAGGAAAACGCGGGCGTCTCGTGTGCTCGAAATGCCGGTATCGATGCCGCCGAGGGCGAGACCGTCTTTTTTGTGGACGCCGACGATTACATCGATGCCCAGACGGTCGAGCGCGTGCTGCATGCCATGGAGTCTGCAGATGCCGAGGCCGCCGTTTTTGGCGGCGTCTGTGAACCTGCCGATGCTGCCCCCAAACGCGTCCAGCAACTCATGAGCCCTAAAGCTGGTACCTTCGGCGCCCATGATCCCCAATTGCTGTTCCATTCGAATGCGCAGCCCTATGCCTGCCGTGCGGCTTTTTCGCGCGAGCTGCTCAATCGCGAAGGCATTCGCTTCGCCCCCGGTTTGGCTTTGGGCGAGGACGTCGTCTTCCAATTTGCGGCTTATGCGCTTGCCCGCAAGACCGTCGTCATGCCGGACAAGTTCTACCACTACGTGATGGAGAGCGAATCGGCGACGCACGAGTTCAACAGTGCCGAGGCTCGCGCCAAAAAGCTTGACGCCCATATGAGAATGCTCGAGGAGGTCTTGGAGGACTGGGCGGCCTACGGTCTTTTGGACCTTTGCCCCGGCGAGCTGATCACCTGGTTCCTGGACCTTATTGTGTTCGACCTGGCGCGCTTGAATGCCGATGGCTTCCATCGCGTGGCGGCTCGCGTCAACATGGACCTCACGACGTTTTTGGGAACGGAGTGGGCGGATATGCCTGCTAAGGGCGCCGTTCGCCGCGTTGCCCACAAGCTCGTTGCAGCGATCTCGGGCGTTTCGATGGCAGACGCCACGCTGTTCTATCTTTCGACTCGCGGTCTCAAAGCCTGCCTGGAGCGCTTTCTCTAATTCCAAGCGTTGCCGCCCGTCGCAACTCGGCTGCTAAAATAACCCTGTTACACGCTATTCAACAGGAGGTTCTCTTGCAGAACTCTGATACCCCTAAAGTTTCGCTGCTTGTTCCCATTTGCAATGTCGAACGCTACCTGCGCGAGTGCCTCGATTCCGCCGTGGCGCAGACGCTCAAGGACATCGAGATCATCTGCATCAATGACGGTTCCACCGATAGCTCGCCGGATATCATCCGCGAGTACATGGAGCGCGACCCCCGTGTAAAGATGATCGACAAAGCCAACAGCGGCTACGGCGACTCGATGAACCGCGGTCTGGAGATGGCGCGCGGTGAGTACGTGGGCATTCTTGAGTCCGACGACTTTATGTTTGAGGATTCGCTCCAAAAGCTGGTCGCCAAGGCCGATGCTGAGCATGCCGATGTGGTAAAGGGCGACTTTTATCTGTATTGGTCCACGCCCAGCGAGCGCCGTGAGCTGTTTGGGATCATCGACGAGCATATGACGGGCGCCGCGTATCGTCCCGTCGATCGTCCGGGCATCTTCTACCGCAAACCTTCCATTTGGTCGGCTATCTATCGGCGCGAGTTCCTCAACGACAATCAGATTCGGTTCCTTCCCACGCCGGGAGCCTCGTATCAGGATGCGGGCTTTAACTTTAAGGTTTGGGCCTGTGCCGAGCGTGCCGCGTTTATTGCAGACCCCATTTTGTGCTATCGCCAGGATAACGAGAAGAGCTCCGTTAATTCGCCCAACAAGGTGTTTTGCGTGTGCGACGAATACGCCGAGATGCAGCGCTTTTTGGATGAACGCCCCGAGCTTAAGGCTCAGCTTCAGGGTATTTTAATGCGCATGAAGGTCGATACGTACCGTTGGAATGATGAGCGCCTGGTCGATGAACTGCGCGAGCAGTTTTGGGAAAAGGCATCTTCCGAGCTCAAGGCCGATTGGGATGCCGGTCGCTTTGACTTGTCGCTGTTTGATCCGCGTGGCGAGACCGACTTGCGCCTGATGGTCAAGTCGCCCCGCGCCTATATCGATTCGCGCTTTGACTTTAAGAAGCCGGGCAAGCTCAATACGTTTAAGCATTACTTTAAGATTGGCGGCCTGCCGCTGGTCTGGCGCGTGCTGACGTATCAGCGCACCTACGGCGACAACCCGCACCCTGATGACATTCCGGCCGCGCAGTAGGAGCGAGTGACTATGGCTACCCCCAAGATTTCCGTTGTCGTTCCCATCTATAAAGTGGAGGAGTGCCTGGCCTGGTGCCTGGACTCCCTGCTTGCGCAGAACATGACCGATTGGGAAGGCGTGCTGGTCAACGATGGCTCGCCGGACGGTTCGCGCGATATTGCGGCCGCTTATTGCGAAAAGGATGCGCGCTTTACGCTGGTCGATAAGGAGAACGGTGGCCTGTCGAGCGCCCGCAATGCGGGCATCGCTGCGTCCACGGCGCCTATCGTTGCGTTTTTGGATTCAGACGACCGTTTTACGCCCGATGCATGCCGCGTGATCGTCGATGCCTTTGAGCGCGAGGGTTGCGACGTGTTGACCTTTGGCGCGAATCCGTATCCGCTGGAGGCGGGGTATCCGTGGCTTAATTATGTGTTGAGCCCGCGCGATGCGTCGTTTGAAGGCTATAGCTCTGACCTGCTGTTTAAGGAGGCGTCTCGTCCCTTTGCGTGGCGCACCGCCTGCAGGCGTGAGTTTTTGCTCAACAACGGAATTAAGTTCGACGAAACCGTTAAGTATGGCGAGGACCAGGTCTTCGATTTTGCCGTGTACGGACGCTCGCGCAAGACCGCGCTTATCTCGAACAAGCTGTATGACTACCGCGTGGCGCGCAAGGGCTCGCTCATGGACACCATGCGCTATGACGACGAGACGCGCCTGCTGGAGCACGTGAAGATTTACTCCGCGGTGCTGGCTGACTGGCAGCGCGACGGTCTCGATGCTCAGCATGCCGATGACCTGGCATATTTCCTGTGCGATCTGGTGCTGTACGATGCGCTCAGGTTGTTGGGGACGGACTGTGGCAGGGTGTTTGCTGCCGTCGCCGCGGCCCTTTCCGGTTCTGCCGTGGGCAGCGATGCTGCGCTCGCACAATGCGCTCCTTCTGTTGCTGTTATGGTGCGTGCGGCGCTTACCAGCAAGGCCCCCAATGCCCGTGAGTGCAAAAAGCTCATGTTCGATTACGACGTCCTGAGGTTTGGGCGCTTGGGTGCCTGCAAACGCATGGCAGCGAACGCCCTGGGAAAGCGAGAAGTGTAGATGAGTATCAAGCGTTTGGCACTTTGCCGCAGTCAGGGCCGTCTGTTTGTGCTGCTTCGTTTTGCCGGTCAGGATGTCGCCGCGAATATTGAGCGGGAGGGCTCTCAGGCGTTTGCCCATGCGACTACGAGCGGTTCTTGTGTGCCGTCGCTGGTGCTCCCGGTCGATCATGGCCGTGTGCTGGCGCTTTGCCCTTCCGTTTCCGATTACGAGCGCGAGCTCGCTGTCTTGGTGCTTCCGTTTTTGGATGGCTCGTCGATGGATGTTGTTTTTGCATCCGATGGCCAAAGGCTGGGCTCCATTTGTCTCGATAGCCGCGTGGCCAAGCTGGAATCCAAGATTAACTACAAAGCAAAGCCTGCGCTGTGCGCGCTTATCCGCGATGCGCAGCGTGACGAATGCTGCGGTCGCTACGAGATCGATGCCATTCGCTATTTGCCGGCAGACGCCGGCGCGGTGTGGCGCTATGAGGTTACCTGGGCGGGAGACCCCCAGTGCGCACCCGAGTTCCAGATCTTCGATACGCATATGAATGCCATCGATGTCACCGTGCATGTGTTTGAGTCGCAGGTCGATGTGCCGCAGCAGGACGGATGCCGCGTCAATAAAACGTTTCTGAGCGTTGAGATGCCTCAGGATATACGAGATTTTGTCGCGATTGTGAGCGATCCCACAGAGCAGATCCAGAGCGGGTTTTGCGCCATGGATGGTCGCCTGTACAACGGCATGGTCGACGACAGCTGGAACCGTATGAAGGACGCGCGTGCAGACGACGCAGCTTATCGACGTTGGTTTGAGCAGCATCGCGCAAAGCCGGGCGATTTGGCGTGCCAGTGTGTCACTTCGGTGGCCTTTGCCTATAGACCGCTCGTGAGCATTGTGGTGCCGTGCTATAAGACCGATCAGGTCTACCTCCGCGAGCTGCTGGACTCGGTGCTAGCCCAGAGCTATGACAACTGGGAACTGCTCCTTATGGATACCTCGCCCGAATGGGACGCGGTCGCCGACCTTGCGGTAGGTGCTCACGACGAGCGCGTTCGTCGCATCGGGCTGCCCGGCAACGGCGGCATTGTGGTCAACACCAACGCAGGTATCGAGCAAGCGACGGGCGACTACATCGCGTTCCTGGACCATGACGACATTCTGGAGCCGGACGCGTTATTCCAGTATGTTTCCGCGCTGAATAAGGCGGCCGAGGGCGAGCGCCCCCAGGTCTTGTTCTGCGACGAGGACATGTTTCAGAAAACGGGGGAGTGGGGCCAGCCGGTCTTTAAGACGCGGCTCAACGTCGATCTGCTCTATAGCCATAACTGCGTGACGCATTTCCTGATGGTGGAGAAGGCGCTCATCGATCACATTGGTATGTCCCCAGAAGACGTTGCGGGCGCCCAGGATTACGACCTGACGCTTCGCTGCCTTGCAGCCGGCGCGCGCTTTGAGCACGTTGCGCATGTGCTGTATCACTGGCGCGTGCATCCGGGATCGACCGCCGACGGTTCTGCCGATAGTAAGCCGTATGCTATTGAAGCCGGGCGCCTTGCGCTTCAGCGCCACTTTAACGCGCTGGGCATTTGCGGAACGGTCGAGGAGACCGAGACGCCGTTTGTCTATCACATGCGTTATGCGCTGCCGGAGTCTGCGCCGCTGGTGAGCATTGTGATTCCCACCAAGGATCACGTTGAGACGCTCGATGCCTGCGTGATGTCGATCGCTCAGAAGGCAACGTATGCCAATTACGAGATCGTCTTGGTGGAGAACAACAGCAAAGCCCCGGAGACGTTTGCGTATTACGAAACCCTGCCAGAGCGCGTGACTGCTGCATCCGAAGGTAAGGGCATCGCACACGTTGTGTACTGGCCGGGTGAGTTCAATTACTCCAAGATCATTAACTTTGGCGTGGAGCATGCCAGGGGCGACTATCTGCTGCTGCTCAACAACGATACCGAGGTCATAAGTCCGGACTTTATCGAAGAGATGATGGGGTATCTGCAGCGTCCCGATGCGGGCGTGGTGGGCGCCAAACTCTACTTTGCCGATTATCTGGTGCAACATGCCGGCATCTTGGTTGGCGTGCGTGGCGCACTTGCCCATGCCAACCAGGACTTCTCGGCAAAGCGCGAGGGCTATCTTGCCCGCGCTGTGCGCCCCGGTAACTTTAGCGCCGTAACTGGTGCCTGTCAGATGGTCCGACGCGACGTATTTGAGCGGGTCGGAGGCTATAACGGGGAATTCGCCGTCGGCTTTAACGACGCGGACTTTTGTCTGCGCGTGTGGGAGGCGGGCTATCGAACCATATATACGCCCTATGCCGAGCTGTATCACTACGAGTTCACCTCGCGCGGCAGGGAAGAGGCCAACGAGAAAAAGCTGCGCCGCTGGAAGCGCGAGCAAGCGCTGTTTATGCAGCGCTGGCCTGAGTTCTTCTTGACGGGCGATCCATGGTTGGGGCCGAACTTATCCGCTGAGAGCGAGTATTTCTCGCTTTAGAAAATGGCGTGGATAGATCGCGACGCATATGAACTCTATCTATTGGTTTATGAGTTTGCTAGTAGGTGTCGTTCTCCCTATGCGGAAAAGTATGAAGAGGAGCCTTGGTGGGTGTAAGTGCGATAAAAACTTCTTTCTTGGGGGAGGGTTTCTGCACCGTGTGCTGGACAGTGGCTCAGGTCGGGTCAATTTACGATGTTACTCAGCTCAAAATGAGATAGCGAGAGGATACTCCTCCTAATTCTGTGGAAGCTAATGCAAATGTTGTAACGAGCTCAAGGCAAGATGGACGGCGGCGCGCCATGATGTATTTGCATGAGCGTCCGGCTGTTTAATAGGTATTTAAAGTTAGGATAAAATCAATCTGTTATTTCATCAAATACGCTGGAGAGCGCAATGAATAGTCCTATTCGTCAACAAGATACGTGCGATCAAAAGCCTTGGCTTACTCCTTGGGAACAAGTCTCCCATCTTAAGAGCAAGGGTGTCCGTTTCCGCTATATGAGCGAGGCAGAGGCAGTCGAGTATCTGACGAAGAACAACAATTACTTTCGCTTGCGCTCGTACCGCACCGGATTTCCAAAGGTTTCTGATGGAAAACGCAAGGGTGAATATGTCAACTTAGATTTCAAGATGCTTGTTGACCTTTCGATTATCGATATGTTGCTTCGAAACGAGATGATTTCACTCACTCTTGATATCGAGCACTTCTGCAAAGTTGACTTGCTGGGCAGGATAGAGCAGCATGCCGAGGACGGTTACGAAATCGTTCAAGACTATTTGAGCGAGCAGGATACATTTGATAGCAAGGGGAATGTGACCAACTGGGTTAAAAAAGAGATTTCACGTTGTGAGTCGAGTGCCTATTCTGCAGGCATTCTTGCAAAATACAGTGGTTTTAATATGCCTGTCTGGGCCTTTCTGGAAGTTATTACCTTTGGCGCCTTTAATTCATTCATTTTGTTTTGCGCCAAACGGTTTGACGATGATGAGCTTCGCGATAGGTTTTATTTGCTTCGCGCGGCAAAAGATCTCCGCAACGCGTGTGCTCACAATAGTTGCATTCTTAATGGTCTTGCTTCGGGTGAGAATGCCCGAAGGGCAAATAACGGTGTTATGAAGGCATTGAGCAAAATAGATGGGGTTGGCTCTTATCAGCGTAAGGCAAGGATGAGCAATGAGCGAATACGCCAGATTGTCACAACGCTATATCTGCACAAAGAGGTGTCGTCTAAAGGCGTTATTAAGCACAAAGCACAATCGCTTTCCAAGTTTATTTCTAGGGCAAATCGCAACATCAACTACTATAAAGGTGCGGAGGTCATAACTTCCTCCTTCTCGTTTTTGTCGAAAGTGATCGGCGCATGGTATTTGTGTGACGCTGAAGATATGCCTTCTTGCGATTCCTAGGCATCTGGTGCAAAATATTTCCCACTTCGAAAAGCGGTTCGGCCGTTTTGCAAGGGGGCTTCTCTTTATGGGACGCCCTCTATTTTTATGCCGCGCCAATCGGAAGATATTACGTTTTCGCCTACTGAATTTTTTTCAATCCCCAACGGTTGTAGATCAATACCTACCGCTCGCACTTGTTGCTTAACAAATGGCGAGGTTGGTGGGCTAAGTTAGTGACAGTGTTTTGTTGGATGAGGACAAATGCCCTATGCCGAGCTGTACCACTACGAGTTCACCTCGCGCGGCAGGGAAGAGGCCAACGAGGAAAAGCTGCGCCGCTGGAAGCGCGAGCAGGCGCTGTTCATGCAGCGCTGGCCTGAGTTCTTCTTGGGAGGCGATCCGTGGCTCGGACCAAACCTATCCTCCGACAGTGAGTACTTCTCGCTTTAGAGCGAAGTAATTCCAAGATCCGGCAAAGTATCTTCAAGAGCTGCAAGAACGGTGGGGTTCAAGTACTCCTCGTTGAAGCGGCTCTTGTCATATCGAAAACGTGTGTCAGGATTTTTAGGTGGCCGTATTAATTAAATTGGTTCGCTTATGTGCTCGGTTTGACTCAGAAGCTATTTAGCGTAACGG
>JAUMPM010000039.1 GCA_031294825.1 Collinsella sp.
GGGCCTCGTTTTGTAAGGATGATTTTTCTGGAACGGGGATTTAATAACCATTCGGCACAAACTGATTAAAAAAATCCCCGTCCCAGAAAAATCATCCTCGAAGTAGCTAAAAGAGCCCTGTCCCAAATGAGCTACTTGAGAAGTTGGGCCATGGCGTTGACGAATTTTTGGACTTGGAGGGCGGGCTCGAGCGGGTAGTGCAGAAAGACTGGCACCTCGCGGCCGCAGAGGAACGGTACGCCCACAAAGGCCGGGTGCACCCCCGACCACGCGCCGCAGGTGAGCACCGCGTCGCCCTTTTCCTCCGCCTCGTTAAAGAGCGCAAAGTCAAAGCTATCCACGTCGATCACGTCCACGCCGCCGTCGGCCAAAAGGTCGATGCGCAGGCTGTCCATGGCGTCGTTGCCGTGGCGCAGTACGCGTAGACGCATGCCCTCCAAGTCGGCAACCGAAATGCGATTCTTGCGCGCCAGCGGGCTCGTGCGCGGTAGGTCGATATAAAACGGCACGTTGACAATGCTGAGCTTTTGGCATGCGTCGCCCCAGCGCGGGGTAGAAAAACTCGACTGCACCACATCGACCTCGCGGCCCAAGCTACGCATGACTGTCTCGCGCTCGTCGTAGAGGTCGCTTACCGGCACAATCTCAAATCGCAGCGACGGCTCCAGATCGTGGATGCCCGTCCACATCGACAGCGTTTGGCGCCCCGGACACATCATCGACACGCCCAGGCGCACGGCACCGCCGTCACCCGCCGCGCGTCGGGCGCGGCGCAACGCATCCTCGGACTGCCGCATGATCGAGCGCGCGTCGTCCACCAGCAGTGCGCCGGCCGGCGTCACCTTGACGCCCGAGTGCGAGCGTTCGAACAGCGTGATGCCGAACTCGGCCTCGAAGCCCGACACCTGCTTGACGAGCGCCGGGGTCGACACGCGCAATTTTGCCGCCGCACGCGAGAAGCTTCCCAGCTCCGCGGCGGCCGATATGGCCTCAAGTCGTCGATCGTACACGTCAATCTCCCGTTTTCGCGCCCGTGACCGCATGGTGCCACAGGGGGTTGTTTTCGCAGGTCACGAGCTCAATTGAGAATATACTGCATCGCATAGTATAAACCTACGATTAACGCTATTCTAACAAATATGCAATTCACCTGCGCAAATGCAAAGCATACGATAACCAGCGAAAACCACGTGGTCGATTAATGAGAACGACCCACCGGGAGGCACAAGAAGGGAAGTTCCTATGAGCAATTGGCTTAAGCTCGAGGGCGATGTCTGCGCCGTGACTGGCGCACTCGGCGGTATGGGCGCCGAGATCTGCCGCGAGTTCGCCCGCAATGGCGCCAACGTCGTCATGCTCGACCTGGACGAGGAGAAGGTCAAGGCCGCTGCCGCCGACCTCGCTGCCGAGTTTGGCATCCACGCCGAGGGATACAAGATGAACGTCACCGACGAGGCCGAGGTTCAGGCTGCCGTCGATGCCACCATCGCCAACTTCGGCCGCGTCGACGTCCTTGTCAACACCGCCGGCATCCTGCGCTTCGCCGCCATGGAGGATCTGCCGCTGAGCGACTGGGAACAGGTGCTCAACGTCAACCTCACCGGCTATTTCATCACCTCGCAGCGCTTTGGTCGCGAGATGATCAAGGCCGGCCAGGGCCGCCTGGTGCACATCTCGACCGTCGCCAGCCACTCCCCCGAGACGTTCTCGGGCGTGTACAGCTCCACCAAGGCCGGCGTCAACATGATGTCCAAGATGCTCGCCGCCGAGTGGGGCCCCTACGGCGTCCGCTCCAACTGCGTCGAGCCCTGCTTCGTTAAGACCCCGATGTCGGCTAACTTCTACGCCGACCCCGAGGTCGAAAAGAGCCGCAGCCGTCTGATCGCCACACGCCGCATCGGCGAGGTCAGCGATATCGCCAACGCCGTCATGTTCCTAGCGTCCACGCGCTCGGACTTTACCACCGGCGACGCCATCAAGGTCGACGGCGGCTTCTCCAACATGATGGGCGACCTCACCGCCAAGCCCGGCGGCCGTCGCGCCTATGCCGACAACTACCTTAAGAACAAGGGTGTCGAGCTCTGGTCCGATGAGTCCGGCGTCGCCAAGCCGACCGACCAGTAAACCAACCTGACAGGGAGGCCCCGCGGACACGCCCGCCCCTCCCCCGTATCGATTAGAAAGAGTCCAATGGCTTCCACCAACTCCAACAAGGGTCGCGCCGTCGTGCTTTCCGCCGCGTGCGTCACCATGTTCTTCATCAGCTCCATCGCGCTGTATTCCGTCGTGAGCAAAAACCTGCTCGCCGTCTACCCCGAGTGGTCGAGCGCCCTTACCTGGGCTTTCCCGGTCTTTCAGACCATCATGGCCGTGACGGGCATCTTCGCCGGCCGCATCTCCGATAAGATCGGCCCGCGCAACGTCGTAATCGCCGCCGCCGTGTGCTACGGCGTGGGCTGGTTCATGTCCGGCACCGTCACCGAGCCGTGGCAGTTCTACCTGTGGTTCTCGCTCGTCGCCGCCATCGGCAACGGCCTGGGCTACAACCCGGCGCTCACCACCGGCCAAAAGTGGTTCATCGACAAGAAGGGTCTCGCCTCCGGCATCACCCTGGCCGCTTCGACCGCCGGCCCCGCCGTGCTGTCCCCGGTGCTCGCCTCGCTGCTCATCCCGAGCCTGGGCATCTTTGGCGCCCTCAAGGCACTCGGCGTCATCTTCTTCGTGATGATTGCCGCCTCCGCCCTGTTCCTGAAGGCCCCCGAGGCCGGTTGGCTGCCCGAGGGCTTCGAGGCCCCCAAGGGCGGCGCGCATGCCGGCACCTTCGGTGACCTCACCCCGGGCGAGATGGTCAAGACCCCGCGCTTCTGGGTCCTCATCGTCACCTTCGCCTTTGCCGCCACCGCGGGCACCCTGCTCGTGGGCAAGGTTGCCTCCATCGCCGCCGTCCAGCTCTTCGCCGACCCCACGAGCGCCGCGGCCGTCGCCCTCGGCGGTGTGGTCGTCTCCGTCAACACCTGCGCCAACCTGGTCGGTCGTCTGTCCTTTGGCCAGATCATCGACAAGCTCGGCGCCTACAAGTCGCTGCTCATCAGCCTTGTCGTCACCATCGTCGCCCTCGTCATCATGTCGATGAGCTTTACGCAGGCCATGTTCTTTGTGGCGCTCGCCCTGCTCGGCTTTAGCTTTGGCGCCCTGCTCGTCATCTACCCGCCGCTCACCGGTGGCGCCTTTGGCACCAGCAACATCGGCGTCAACTACGGCATCATGTTTTTGGGCTATGCCGCTTCCACCTGGATCAGCCAGCCCATCACCGCCGTGCTGTATCACGCCGAGGCCGGCAGCGCCGCCTACCAGCAGTCTTTCTACGGCGCCATTGTGATCGCCGCCATCGCCGTCGTGCTCACCGTCTACATGATGGTCTCCGACAGCAAGAAGAAGTCCGCTTAGTTTACCGATGCGACAAAGGGACAACCCCTTTGTCGCATTCCACCGCCACCAGTATTAAGGAGTCGAAATGTCTGAGCTCAACCCCGTCCGCATTGCCGTTATCGGCGCCGGCGCCATGGGCCGCAACCACATCCGCTTTGTCACCGAGGAGCCCGAGGCCGAGCTCGTCGCCATCGCCGACGCCTTTGAGGGCGCCCGCGCCACGGCCGAGGCCGCCGGCGCGCCGTTCTTCACCGATCCCGCCCAGATGATGGACGAGGTCAAGCCCGAGGCCGTCATTATCGCCACCCCCAACGACCTGCACCTGGGCGTTGCCCGCGAGGCCATCAAGCGCAACATCGTGCCGTTGGTCGAAAAGCCGATCTCCAACGACCTCGAGGATGCCCAGGCCTTCGCCGCCGAGGCCGAGACCGCCGGCGTGCCCGTGCTCGTGGGTCAGCACCGTCGCCACAACCCCTTCGTCAACAAGGCCAAGGAGATCATCGAGTCCGGCGAGCTGGGCAAGCTCACCGTGTCGAGCTTCCACTACATGATCTATAAGAATGACGAGTACTTCGATGTCGAGTGGCGCCGCAAGAAGGGTGCCGGCCCGATCCTGGTCAACCTGGTGCACGACGTCGACCTGCTCCGTTACCTGCTGGGCGAGCCCGTTGCTGTCCAGGGTATGCAGTCCAGCGCCGCCCGCGGTTTTGAGACCGAGGACTCCGCCGTGGTCAACGTCCGTTTTGCCGATGGCGCGCTTGCGAGCATGACCATCTCCGACGCCACCGCCAGCCCCTGGAACTGGGAGGCCACCGCTCGCGAGGATCCGCAGTACCGCCCCTTCGACGCCGACGCCTACTTTATTGGCGGCACCAAGGGTGCCCTTTCGCTGCCCCGCCTGCACCAGTTCTCCTACGACGGCGCATCCAACTGGCACAAGCCGCTGCAGATGGAGATCCCGGCCGTTGACCCAGCGCTGCCGCACAAGATGCAGCTCAAGCACTTTGTGAAGGTTGTCCGCCGCGAGGTCGAGCCCGTCGTGACCCCCGCCGACAACGTTAAGACGCTCGCGCTTCTCAACGCCATCAAGGAGGCCGCCGAGACCGGCCAGCTCGTCGAGCTGTAATGCCTTAGGGCGTGCCGCGGCAGAAACCCCATGCCGAGCCCCTCGGTCCGCCACCAACAAGCCCCTCTTCTTTGCCCCGCGAGCAGCCTCCTGCCCGCGGGGCTTTTTGCTACCTTGCCGATGATTTTTCTGGAACGGGGCCTTTTGCACCTCGGCTTGATTCGTTCGCCACGAAATGGGCCTATCTACTACGTTTAACCGATTACCCTCAACCATGCCAAATTTCGCGAAGAAAAAACCGACGCTCCTATAAGTTGTCAAGAGGCAGTTTGCGGGAGCGCTCTCTCCAATTCGCACAGGAGCTCGTAATACCTCCTCTCCAGTTTCGTCGACCGCCGTTTCCCCCGTTCCAAGTGCCCGAGTGTGGCTGCGGAC
>JAUMPM010000004.1 GCA_031294825.1 Collinsella sp.
TTTTTGTTATAGGAGATTCATTTGAGCCTCATGGCTATGTTCACGTTCGGGAACATAGCACCAATTGCTTTAGCTAAGTTCACGTTCGGGAACATGGCCGTCCGCACCGTAAGACGGGCTGACTACTCAAAGTATTGGAACTTGTTCGTCGAGAAGGCAAACGTGACGACAAAGCCTTCTCCGGGCTCGGATGCCGCGGTGACGTCGATGCCCATCTTGGAGCACAGGCGCGCCACCAGGTAGAGGCCGATGCCCGTTGCGCGCTTGGTGGTGCGGCCGTTGTCGCCGGTAAAGCCCTTCTCGAACACGCGTGGCAGGTCTGCCGCACTCACGCCGCAGCCGTTGTCGGCAACAGTGAGCTCGATGCGCTCGCTCGCCAGGCCCTCGTCCAGCAACGCGCCCGAAAACACGATCTTCGCGCCGTCCTCGCGCGCATATTTAATACTGTTCTGAATAAGCTGGCCCAGAATAAACTCGAGCCACTTCTCGTCGGTAAAGACCTCGAAGTCGAGGTTCTCGCACACCGGGGCCACGTGCGCCGCGATGAGCTCGCGCGCGTTAGCTTTAATCGCGCCCGTCACCAAGGTCTTGAGATCCCAGCGGCGAATCAGGTAGTCCCGCTCCACGACTTCCGAGCGCGCGTAGTACAGCGCCTGGTCGATATAGCGCTCCACGCGAGCCAGCTCGCGACCCAGGTCATCCACGCGCGACAGGTCGTCTTCGCTGCCGTCCAGGTTTTCCAAAATTAGATGGGCCGCCGCCAGGGGCAGCTTGGCCTCGTGGACCCAGCTCTCGATATAGTCGCGATAGTCATCGGTCTGACGCCGGCCTTCGGCAACCTCATCGCAGGCGGCTTTGCCCACCCGGCGCAAGACCTCGTACTCGAGCTCGCCCTCGGCATAGGTCGGGCATTGCACCATCTCCTGCACCCATGCGGGACTCTCGAGCTCCTCTGCCGCACGCTCCAGCTGGCGCAGAAAACGACGACGGCGCGCGTATTCGATCACGATGCCAAGCATGCCAAAGATAAAGGACACGCCGACCGCCACGACCACGATAGAGACGGGTGCACCGGCGACCGTCAGCACAAAGCAGCTCAGCAGCACGCCGCACGTCCACACGGCGACGGGAAGCAGCGCGTCTTTAAAGAACTTGCCAAACGACATAGCCGGCCCCTAGACCGAATAGCCTTGGCCGCGGTGCGTTGTCAAATACCCCTTGATGCCGATTTTTTCGAGCGTGGTGCGCAGGCGGTTGATGTTGACGGTGAGCGTATTGTCGTCCACGAAGGCGTCGGAGTCCCACAGGTCCTGCATGATGGCCGAGCGCGAAACAATCTTGCCCGCGCGGCTCAGAAGCAGTGAGAGGATACGCAGCTCGTTTTTGGTGAGCTCGGTGCTAGTGCCGGTTTGCGTGTTGGTAACCATGGAGCGGGCGAGGTCGAGCTCCAGCCCCTTGTGGACAGGTGTGCTGCGCTCGCCTGCCGCCGCGGTGCGACGCAGCAGTGCGTTGATGCGCGCCACGAGCACACGGGCGCTGTAGGGCTTGGGAACAAAGTCGTCCGCGCCGAGCGTCATGGCCATGACCTCGTCGATCTCGGTCGTGCGCGACGTGAGGACGATAATGGGAACCTCGGATTCGCGGCGAACCTCGTGGCAGATATGCTGGCCGTCCTTGACGGGAAGTGTGAGGTCGAGCAGCACCAGGTCGGGCGCGGCAGCGAGAATATCGCGCGAGACATGCTCAAACGATTCGCAGGCCTCGATTTCAAACCCGGCGCGGGCAAGGATGTCGATAAGCTCACGACGAATGGGCTCGTCGTCCTCAACGACATAGATCAGCGCCATGTGTCCTCCCATTTCGCGTAACTTGCACCTTCCACACCATTATGCCCACGGCGTCGCAACGATACGACCCCGTGGGCACCTAATATGACAAAAGTGTTCGATAGCCTTAAGAGAAAATAGGGGCCTCGGTCCTAAACCGATCGGCCCCATCACTTCGACCTCGAGCCTCTACTCGAGCGTACGCATGTATGCAGAGATGGAATGATTCTTTAATCCCCGTCCCAGAAAAATCATTTAGCGGCGGGCGCGGAGCTTTTCGTAGCCGTCGGCAAAGAAGGCGACCGTCGCGGCGTCGGCCTCGGCGGCGTCCGTCTCAGTTGCGGGGACCACGCCGTGCTCGTCGCTCACCAGGAACAGCGCGCCCTTAAGCTGCGCGGGAATGTCTACGCGCGTGACCGGGATGCCCTTGGTCTGGGCCAGCTGCTCGATGAGCGTCGCCGTGCCGCACAGGCACTCGTCCGCCGGCGCCACAAAGGCGAGCTCGCCGTTGTTGACGGCAGCGAGCAGCTCGGGCGCCACGCCGGTCTCGTCGGCCTCGGAGCGAGCCTCGGCGGAACGGGCACGCAGCGCCTTGGCCGACGTATCGGCGAGCGGCTCGTACTCCCCCACCGTCATGGCGGCATTGCCGTTGATGTCGATCACCAGCATGAGCACGCCGTCGCGTGCGGTGTAATCGCCCTCGGCAAGCGACCACTCAACGTGCTGTTTGGCCCAGCTGAGCATGTTATGGGTAAGCGGCTCGCCCTGCACCAGGCGCTCGGACAGTGCGCGGATGTGACGGTTGAGCATGGGCACCTTTTTGTTGGACATGCGCCAACGGCAGACAAGCGCGGGCTTGTCGAGCGTAAACTTCTCGACCGCCTCCTGATTGGCGCAAAAGTCCTCGTACGCACGCTGATCCTCGGCATTGCCAAACAGCTCGGCATCATCAATCTGGGGCATGGTCATACCTTTCGTGTTAGTCATTCCGTCCTCTTATACCAAAAAGACGGCCCTCCAAACGGAGCGACCGTCTTTTGCAGAGATTATTTTAGAAGCGAGGCCAGTCCAAGGGACGAGATAACATCCCATCCTCCCCAGTCAACCTAACAGGTCGGCGAGGGTTGCCCAGGTGCCGCAGATTGCCGTGAAAGAGGAGCGACGCGTACTTGGGTACGCGAGCGACGAATGAACGGCAAGGTGCGGTGACTGGGCAAGCCGCAGCGCCGCTTCCCTACTTAGTGGCGGAAGTGGCGGGCGCCCGTAAAGACCATCGCAATACCATGCTCGTTGCAGGCCTGAATGCTCTCGTCGTCGCGCTTGGAGCCGCCGGGCTGGATGATGCAGGTCACGCCGTGCGCGGCAAGCACGTCGACGTTGTCGCGGAACGGGAAGAACGCGTCGCTTGCACAGGCAAAGCCGCCCTTCTCCACGCCCTCGCGCTCGCAGAAGTCCTCGGCGCGCTCGCAGGCAAGCAGTGCAGAGTCAACGCGGTTGGGCTGACCGGGGCCCATGCCAATGCCGGCCTTACCCTTGGAGACCAAGATAGCGTTGGACTTGACGCCCTTGCAGACCTTCCAGGCAAACTCGAGCTCGGCCATCTCGGCGTCGGTGGGCTTGCGGTCGGTGGGGAACGTAAAGGTCGCGGGATCCTCGGTCACATGGTCGACTTCCTGCACCAGCATGCCGCCGTCGACGGAGCGCAGCTCCACCTGGGCGCCGTGGTCCACGCCGCCGGTAGCCAGCACGCGCAGGTTGGGGCGCTTGGCCATGCGCTCGAGCGCCTCGGCAGTGTAGCTCGGGGCGATGATAACCTCGACGAACTGCTTGTTCTGATCGGCAAAGTGCTCAACCAGATCAAAGGGAACCTCGCGGTTGCAGGCGATGATGCCGCCAAAGGCGCTCTTGGGATCGCAGGCGAAGGCGCGGTCGTAGGCAGCCGTGATGTCCTCGGCCACGGCAGAGCCGCAGGGGTTCTGGTGCTTGAGGATCACGCAGGCCGGCTCGTCGAACTCGCGGACCAGGTTCCAAGCGGCGTCGGCATCCAGATAGTTGTTGTAGCTGAGCGGCTTGCCCTGGATCTGCTCGGAGCCAACGAGTGGGAACTGCGAGCTCGCGGTGTTCTCGCAGCCCTCGGCAAAGCGATAGACCGTGGCCTTCTGCTGAGGATTCTCGCCATAGCGCAGGTCGTCGACCTTCTCCAGCGAGATCTCGAGCTTGGCAGAGGTGTCCGCCACGTCGCTTGCCTGGGCGGCAAGCCAATGGGAGATAGCCGTGTCGTAGGCGGCGGTGGTCTGGTAGACCTTCACCTGCAGGCGACGACGGGTGGAAAGCGTGGTGCAACCGCCGGTCTCGCGCATCTCGGCCAGGACGGCGTCGTAGTCGGCCGGGTCGGAGATGACGGTAACGCTCGTGGCGTTCTTGGCGGCAGAGCGCAGCATGGAGGGGCCACCGATGTCGATGTGCTCGATGGCATCCGCGAAGGTGACCTCGGGGTTGGCGACGGTCTTCTCGAACTCGTACAGGTTGACGACGACCAGGTCGATCAGCTTAATGCCGTGCTCAGCGGCCTCCTGCATGTGCTGCTCGGAATCGCGGCGGGCCAGCAGCGCGCCGTGAACCTTGGGGTGCAGCGTCTTGACGCGGCCGTCCATCATCTCGGGATAGCCCGTGAACTCCTCGATGGGGGTTACGGGAACGCCCGCGTCCTCGATGGCACGAGCCGTGCCGCCCGTAGAGATGATCTCGACGCCAAAGTCATCGACCAGCGTCCGTGCGAAATCGACGACGCCCGTCTTATCGGTAACCGAGATCAACGCGCGTGCGATCTTCACATCAGATCCCATGCAGTCCTCCTGTCTGGTACGCCGCCGTGCTCTGTGAGTCGGTGATACGTCGATCTGCAGCGCTCGCGCAGCGGCATTGAAAATACTGATTTAATGTAGCGCATCGAGCGCATCGATGCACCCCGCAACGGGCGCATGTGCAGAAAAAGTTTGCACGCGGAGGGGATGGGCACAGCACCGGGCACGGTGAGTTCATGGAACACAGGGGCACCATAATTAGATGCCAATGGCGTGGTAGAACTGTGCTCGATATGCATCCGCAAAAGAAAGAGGCACCATGGTCTCGCGGGTTCTCTACCGACCGTTTGATACCGAAGACTTCGACGCCATCGCGCTGATTCTGCAGCAGCTTTGGCATAACAATTCGGATAACGATGAGTACAACCGCCTTGAGGCCGCGTGCGACCTCGCCTACTGCCTTTCGTCGTCGACGTTTTCACAGGTTGCGGTGATTGACGGCGAGGCGCGCGGCATTGCACTTGCACGCGCAGGACAGAACTCCGGCGTCACTATCAACGAGCATTGGATGGATACCGAACGCGCGCTGCTATCGCAGATGCGTGAGCTGGAGCCTGATGCCTGCGCCGAGTATCTCTCGTTTGTGCGCGCAACCATCCGAACCAACAACCGCCTGCTCGAGAGCAGCCCGTTGCCGCACGACAACGAGGTCACGCTGCTTGCCGTGGATCGCGATGTCCATGGCCTGGGCGTTGGCACGGTTCTGCTCGATGCCGCGGTCTCGCACCTGTCCTCGCTTGGAGCGACGAGGGCGCACCTGTACACCGACTCCAACTGCTCGTGGAAGTTCTACGAGCTGCACGGCTTTAAGCGCACGGCCACGCACCGCGCCAACCGCGAAGAGCGCCGCCACGACATGCCGCGCGAAAGCTTCCTCTACGAACTCGATCTAACAGCCTAAATCTGGCAGTTAGGGACGCTCCTTTTATGCCGGCACCCCGGGACACTCCTTGGCGGCAACCACACCTAGTCATTGGGTGTTCCTATAGTTTTTTCAACCGTCGGGGCTACTCCCGGTAGGGCACCCGGTCGCGCATCACGGCGTATATCGCCCTGAGCCGCTTCCTCGCGACGGCCTTGAGCGCCCGCCCGTGCCCCATGCCCCGTGCCCTGCAGGCCCGGTAGTACTCGCCGTAGCGCCCCGAGGACCTCACCAGGCTGTTGCACGAGAAGATCAGCAGGGACTTGAGCCTCGCGTCGCCGCGCCTGGACGCCCTGACCGACCTCACCGACGTGCCGGAGCTCCTCACCCTCGGGGCTATGCCGCAGTACGAGGCCAGGTGGTCGTGGTCCGGGAACCTCCCGATGTCGACCGACACCGCGAGCTGCGCCGCGGTCCTCGGGCCGATGCCGGGCACGGTGAGCAGGCACGCGTAGGTCTCGTCGCCCTCGAGCAGCGCCGCCGTCTCGGCCTCGAGGGCCCCGGCCTCGTCGAGGGCCTCCGATATTCGGGCGGCCAGGAACCTGACCTGCCTGTTCTCGGCCTCGACGAGCGCCGGCGGGGGCGCGGTGGAGGCGGCCGCGGCCTCCCCGGCGGCCTCGGCCCGCGGGCCCTCGGCCCCGGAGCGGGCGATCCCCCACGCCCCGCCGAACCCGGCGAGCAGCTCCAGCCACCGCCGGTCCGACAGGTCGACCGCGGCCTCGAGGGCCGGGCAGGACTCGAGCAGCACCGCGCGCAGGCGGTTCTTGTCCCTAGTCGCGCAGGCGACGACGTGGTCGCGCTGCGACGAGAGGGCGCGGGCGGCCTCGAGGGCCTCGCCGCGGCCCGGGACCCCCGACAGGGAGTCCGGCACGCCCAGGGCGGTCCGCGCGATCACCGCGGCGTCGCGCTCGTCGGTCTTGGCCTCGCCGGCGAACAGGCCCGCGGCGCGGCTGGCGGCGAGCCCGGGCAGGTAGGCGACCCCGAGCCCCGCGGCGCGGGCCCGCCTCACGGCGAGGGACCCTATGTTGCGGAACTGGTCGACGACGACGAGCGTGCCGGCGGGCGCGGAGGCGAACAGCGCGTCGAGCTCGGCCTCCCTGTTGCGGACGGGGGCGCTGGCCAGCACCTCCCCGTCGCGGTCGATCAGGCAGGCCCAGTGCGACGACTTGCCGACGTCCAGGCCGAGCACGGCCGCGGGTCTGGTGGATGGCGCTTTCACGGTGGTATCCTTCCGGTAGTCGTTCGACCGGATGGCCTCCCCCTCGGCACTCACATTACCAGCCGCGGCACCTGCCCGGCACTTTCCTATCAGCCGTCGGGGGCGGCGCGCCCCGCGCCGGCAGCACCCAACAG
>JAUMPM010000015.1 GCA_031294825.1 Collinsella sp.
GTTTATCGCGAGTTCCGCACGAACAGGAGGCCACTTAATGTGGCCTCCGTCGTGAGCAGGACTGTCTGAGCAGGAAAGTTCATATATGGCGGCAGGCGCCCGCCCCGCCCCCGAGGAGCATCTCTCAAGCAAAAACTGTCGTTCGGTAAAGTCCGAGGTCAGCGGCGTTTTATACCGAGAAATTCAAAAAAAGTTGAAAATTCATTACATATTTGCGTTGACTTTAGGTAACTAAAGTTTCATACTCCTTTTCAACCACTGGGGGATGTGAACACGCACGGATCGTTCACATCATGATTGAAGAGGATTTCTTAGACATGTTCACGCATCAGCTAAACATTATCAGCGTAGTAATTATCTGATGCGGGTTAGCACATACAGCTAGCCCGTACGATAACGGGCGGCTGATGAAGATGAGGGCCGTCGAGCGCAACCGACGGCCCTCATTTTTTATGTCTAGGAAGTTCTTTTTAGAGGAGGAAATGTAATGAACGGAGTTTTGCTCATGGTTGTGGCCGCGGCGGTGCTCGCCTGCGGCTATCTGGGCTACGGCCGCTGGCTGGCCAACAAGTGGGGCGTCGACAAAGAGGCCCTCACGCCGGCCAAGCGCATGAAGGACGGCAAGAGCTTCTCGCCCGTCTCCGCTTTCACCGCGTTCTCGCACCAGTTCAGCTCGATCTGCGGTGCTGGCCCTGTCACGGGTACGATCGTCGCCATGGCCTTTGGCTGGCTGCCTGTCGTGCTCTGGGTCCTCATCGGCGGCATCTTCTTTGGCGCCGTCCACGACTTTGGTGCCCTGTACGCTTCGATGAAGAACAACGGCAAGTCGCTCGCTCAGCTCATCGAGAAGTACATCGGCAAGACCGGCCGTCGCCTGTTCCTGCTGTTCTGCTGGCTGTTCTGCATCATCGTCATCGCCGCCTTCACCGACATGGTCTGCAAGACGTTCATGTTCACCCCGGCCGTTGACGCTTCTGGTGCTGCTACCGGTGCCATCGACTTCACCAAGTCCTATGCTGCCGGCTGCGCTGGTACCATCTCCATCCTGTTCACCTTCGTCGCTATCGCCTTTGGTTGGGCCCAGAAGAAGTTCAACCTCACCGGCGCTGCCGAGTTCGTCACCGGCGTTGTCCTCATGGTTCTCATGTTCGCCGTCGGTATGCAGTTCCCGGTCTACCTGGATAAGTTCCAGTGGTTCGCCGTCGTCATGGTCTACCTGGTCTTCGCTGGCGCTATGCCCATCCAGATGCTCAAGACCCCGCGTGACTACCTCACTTCCATCATGATGATCGTCATGATCGCCTGCGCTGTCCTCGGCATCGTCGTCTTGGGCGTCAACGGTCAGGCTACTATCACCGCTCCGGTCTTCACCGGCTTCTCCACTGCCTCCGGCATGATGTTCCCGGTCCTGTTCGTCTCCGTCGCTTGCGGTGCTCTCTCCGGTTTCCACAGCCTCGTTTCTTCCGGCACCTCTTCTAAGCAGGTCGAGAAGGAGCAGGACGCCGTCAAGGTCGGTTACGGCGCCATGATCGTCGAGTCCTTCGTTGGCATCCTTGCCATCATCGTCGCCGGCATCATGTTCTCCGATATGAACACCGCCGGTACTGGCGCTCTCAACGCCGGTGTCGCTTCCACCCCGTTCCAGATCTTCGCCGCCGGCATCTCCCGCGGTATGCAGGCCTTCGGTGTTGACGGCACGCTCGCTACCGTCTTCATGACCATGAACGTCTCCGCTCTGGCCCTGACCTCGCTCGACGCCGTCGCCCGCATCGCCCGCACCTCGTTCTCCGAGTTCTTTGCCCAGACCAACGACGCCCTGGCCATCGAGTCCAAGGCCGGCTACATGAAGGTCCTCGGCAACCCCTGGTTCGCCACGGTCGTCACCCTGCTTCCCGGTCTTGCCCTCGCTTTTGGTGGCTATGCCAACATCTGGCCGCTCTTTGGTGCTTCCAACCAGCTGCTCGGCGGCATGACCATGATCACCCTCGCCGTGTTCTGCAAGTGCACCGGCCGCAAGGGTTGGATGCTCTACGTGCCCGTCGTCTTCCTGCTCTGCTGCACCTTCACCTCGCTGGTCCAGAGCGCCATGGGCTGCATGACCGCCGTCCAGGCCTACGGTTTCTTCGGTACCATCCCGGCTACCGCCACCACGGCCGCCGTCTCCGTCGCCGCCACCAAGGGCCTGCAGCTCGTCTTTGCCGTCCTGCTGATGGTCCTGGGCCTCATCGTTGCCGTTAACTGCCTCAAGGAGTTCTTCGGCAAGGAGGCCGGTTCCATGCCCGACGAGGAGCCCGAGTGGTCCGAGATGGGCAAGGCCGAGTATGGCCGCACTGCTGCTGCCGAGGCTCCTGTCGACGCCGAGGCCGCCAAGGCTTAGTCGACCTGACGAGTTGAACGTCACATCTATATGACTCGGAAAGACCGGGTCCGCGACTTCGCGGGCTCGGTCTTTTTTCATGCAAAAGCGGGTGACGCTCGAGTGTTCTCGCAGATGTTTTGCGTGGATAAGGGCGCGCGTTGTACCATATAGACGTATATGTGTGCATATGAAAGGGGCCCCGTGGCCAAGACGGTATATTCCGATAACCAACAAAATGTCGATGCTCTGGCTGAGCGTCTGAGCGGACAAACGTCGCTTTCTGCCGAGCGGGCAAAGCTGGTTGCCTACGACCTGCTTTGCCGCAAGGCACTCAAGATTAAGTCGAGCGCGCTGGCGCAGATTTTCCGCTCCGTCGATAAGGAATGTGACACCAAGGCGATGCGCGATGAGCTTATCGCGGCAAATATCGTGACCAAGATCGAGGGTAGCGGCATTAACGGGCGCCCGGCGTTCTATACCATCAATGCCGAGATCCGCGATGCCCAGGAGCAACCTGCCGAGTCCGTCGAGGATTTTGTCGTCGAGGATTCCGCTGACGTGCCTGCTGTGGAAGAAGTTGCCCCGCGTGAGCATGTCGATACCGATGAGTTGCTCGATGAGAACGTCGTGCGTGCCTTTACGGCCAAGGCAGGACGCGGCGGTTTTGGCGGGGGTGGCAAGCGCGATGCGCAGCGCCGCGCCCAGCAGGAGCGCTTCCGTCGCGCCGTTGCTCGAAAGGGTGAGACGGATGCTGAGGCTGTTGAGACCGAGGTTGCTGCCGAGTCGCAGAAGCCCGCGAGGGAGCAAAAGCCCATGGAGGCCCAAGAGCCCAAGCGTCGTCGCGGTGCTCACTTTAAGACTGCACAGCAGGATGCCGCGCGTGAGGTTGAAGAGTCTTCTGAGGTTGCAGACGATGTTGAGGGGTCTGCCAAGAAGGCTCCGGGTTCGTGTCGTCCCGGCCGCGGTTTTGCGGGACGCGCGTATCCCGTAAAGCATCAGGAGAAGGGCGAGTCGGTTTCGACCACCCAGGACGAGAAGGCCGTTGAGCCGGAGGCTCGCGAGCAGAAGCCTGTTGAGCCGCAGCTTGAGGTTGATGCCGAGGCCAAGGGCCAGCAGCCTACTGATGAGCAGACGGAGCAGGGCGCGTCGAGCAAGCCTCGCCGCCGTCGCCATCGTGGGGGCCGCAGTTCCCATGCCGAGACTGCAACCGAGAAGACCACGCCGCAGAACGAGGATGCGAAGGCCGAGGTTTCTTCGGGGCAGCCTAAGCGCCAGCCGGCGAAGGAGAGCAAGTCCGTTCGTCCGCAGAAGCAGGCATCTATGCCGAAGCGCGAGCGCAATTCCCAAGGCGATTCTAAGCGCAAGTCTCAGAAGAAGCCGGAGTCTGCCGCAGCAGATACTGCTGCCCAGCAGCCCAAGTCGTCCGTCCACGGCGAGGTCTCGGCGTTTGCCCTTGCCCGCGTTTTAGGCAGGCAGCTGCTCAAAGTTGTCCCTACGCCCACGGCGCTCTCTAAGATCAAGGAGCAGCAGACACAGATCGTAAAGGTCGAGGGCAAGGACGGCAAAAAGGCTCCGCAGCGCACTCAGCACAACGAGATGTCCAACCGCAAGATTGCCGAGGAAATCGCAATCATCCAGGCTTGGATCGAGCAGAACCGAGGTGCCGATACACCGGTTGCCTCGCGCCGCCAGCGTGCCTACCAGATCTTTAACGACGAGAAGGCTTTTGACGGCAAGCACGGTGAGCGCTTGATCAGGCGTATGACCGAAAAGGGCATCAGCATGCAGGCGATCAAGGTCGCCCCCAATCGCCCCGTGCACTTTACGGGCTTCTTTACGCTGGGCGCCGACAAGCCGTTCATTATGGTCGAGAACCTGGACACCTACGACGAGATCGTCAAGCTGCTGCGTGGCCGCAAGCACGCCAAGCTCTTTGGCATCAAGGTGGGCGGCGTGATTTTTGGCGGCGGATGCAAGGCGAGCGTCTCGCATGCCCTGGACGATTATCTGGCCGAGATTGGCTATCGCTTTAACTACGTCTACTACGTGGGCGATATCGATCGCGAGGGCGCGCGCATCGTCGAGCAGACTCGCAATGCCAATGTGGTTGAGATTCGCCTGCATGCCGGCATGTATCGCGCTATGCTCGCCGAGCATAAGCGTCGCGTGAAGGCCGGCGGCGAGTGCGAGCCCGCGGCTGCCAACCAGGGTGTGCCGCAGAACCTGGCAGCGACGATCAAAGATCTGCCCATGGTCACGCGCGTGCAGTTCCGCAACGTGCTGCGCGAGGGCGGGCGCATTCCGCAGGAGATTCTGATGACCGCAGACTATCGGGATGGCGACTCGGGAAGCTTCGACCGCATGCTGAACAACTAGGGCGTTCGGCCCCGGGAGAGTGGGGACACCGGCTTAGGTTTCCTGCTCTACAGTCCTGCTCACGACGGAGGCCACATTAAGTGGCCTCCTGTTCGTGCGGAACTCGCGATAAACCTAAGCCGGTGTCCCCACTCTCCCGGGGCCTGCGGCTACTTGGTTGTCGCATGCGGCTCGCTTTTCGGAACTGGGCTGATATTTTCTTGATGTTAGGCGCTCTTGGTCCTTTCGGGCTTGGGGCGTCTGTCTTATATAGGTAGATTCCTTGCGGGTTCGAATTTCTCCGCTTGGCGGCGTGGGCTCGATTTTCTTAACGCGAGGAGCTCTCGGTCGATGTGGGACGGAGGGATTCCGCGTCCGCCTGCCGGCGGCCGCGCCCCGCTGCGTCGCTTCGCTCCTTGCGTGCTGCGCTGGAAAACGCTTCGCGTTTCCTCAGCTCCGCACCCTTGCGGGTTCGAATCCCTCCGCTTGCCCACAAGAAAAACCTCCCGATCGGCTATGCGTTCGAGAGGCTTGTTTCTTTGGCTGGGACGGAGGGATTCGAACCCCCAACAGCCGGCACCAAAAACCGGAGTTCTACCGTTGAACTACGTCCCAATGTGTGGTGTTGCCCAAAAGCAACCCGTTTAGTTTACCTAATCTGCGAGGGCATCGCAAACGCCATCGAGCAGGCGTACGGCGAGTGTCTGCGCATCACTTGCGGTGAAGGTTCCGTTGTAGCGCGTCATGCCCGTGAGCTCAATGCGAATGCGCGCGGGCTTTTGCTGCGCGGCGACATTGGCGGTGCGGATGCGCTGTGCAAGGTTGTGACACTCGGCAAGGGCGATCGTGGCGCGCGGTGCGGCGTCGGCGGGCAGCTCATCGCTTGCGATCTCGAGCACTAGGTCAACGTCGGTTGGGACCTCGGAGTCGCAGAGCATCATGCCGCTGTTGTCGGTCGTTGCCGTGGCGATATTCCACATGCGCGACGCAACGCTGCGTGCGATGGGGTCCTCGCCGATAACGGCAATCTGGAAGCGCTCGAGCACGTTGGCGGCGCGAGCAAAACCGATACGGGACTCGGCTTCGGTGACCGAGGGCTTGCCCTCCCACACATGGTGCAGGCGGTTGATGTAGGCGTAGGTGTCCTGGAAGGCCATGCCGTCGGCAAACAGGCCGACATTTTCCTGGAACTGCTGCAGGGCGGCCTCGGTATGCGGACCAAAGTAGCCGTCGTCTTCGCCACAGGCAAAGCCCAAAACGTTGAGAGCGCGCTGCAGGGCCTGCACATCGGCGCCATGGAAATTGGGCATGCGCAGATAGAGAGTGCGGTCGCCCAGCTTATACGAAGCGTCTACAAGGGCGCTCCAGCAGGGGATATCGACGGCATGACCGGCAGCAAGGCCGCTGTCGAGCCTGAAGGTGCTGACGGCCTGCTCAGTGGTGGCTCCAAAGTACTTGTCGGTGACTTCGGCGGCATCAATCGTGTAGCCGAGCTGCAGGAGACGAGACTGCACGTCCTCGACGGCTGCTCCTTGCATGCCCGTTGTAATAGGTTCCATGAACGAACCCCTTTCGGCGTACCATTCGTACTATTTGAGCGTCTGTCGGATAGACAACGCAAAGGGATGCATAAACATGCACTCAACAGTGTAGCAAGTTGTGCCTAAATACGCTGCTGACAGGTTTTATAACCCCCGTTAGTTAAGACGCTCCACAAAGAAATCTGCCATGGAGAGGAACAGCTCGCGTGCGTGCGGATCAAGCTCAACGTTCTCGATGGCCGCTTTGGCCTTAGCGGTCAGGTCGAGCGCGTAAGTGTGGGCGTAATCGATGGAGCCGGTCTCCTGGAAGATCTCCACGGCGCGTGCGAGCTGCGCGGGATCATCGGTGCCCGAGGAAAGAATCGCCTCGACCTCGTCGTGGTGGCGCTCATCAGAGAGGGCGTGTACGGCGACAAGCGTGCGCTTGCCCTCGGTGATGTCGGTGCGGAAGTCCTTGTTGGCGGCTTCCTTAGTGCCGACAAGGTTGAGCAGGTCGTCCTGAATCTGAAAGGCAAGGCCTGTGTGCAGGCCAAAGGCGCGCAGCGCTTCGATTTGCTCATCGCTGCCGCCGCCGATAATGGCTCCGGCGGCAAGCGGCGTGGCTCCGCTGTAAAACGCGGTCTTGTGCGTCGCCATGTCCAGGTAGTCATCAACCGAGATATCAAAGCGCCCGTCACGGACCCAACCCAGGTCGAGTGCTTGACCCTCAATGGTGCGGACGATCATCTCGGTAAGCTCGTGGAGCACGCGCAGCTTCACGTCGGACTCCAGCGTAGGGTCGTCGAGAACCGTCTTGGTGACCATGGTGAGCGCCAGGTCGCCACAATTGATGGCAAGGCCCGTGCCCTCGGTAAGGTGCATGCAGGGCTTGCCTCGACGAAGCTGTCCGTTGTCGGCGATGTCGTCGTGGATCAGCGCGCCCGACTGGAAATGCTCGATGGCTGCCGCGGCGCTGCGGGCGCTCTCAAAGCTACCGCCCACTGCGGTTGCGGCGAGCATGCAGATAAGCGGGCGGTGGCGCTTGCCGGCGTTGGCCGTAAAAGCCGAGAGCGGCGCGTACAGGTAGCGCTCGATATCGGCAGAGGTCGCCTGTCCGTCAAAGAACGTGGCCAGATAGTCGTTAATCTGGTCAAAGTGCTGGGCTAAAAAGCTGGTAAACGGACTGGACACGGGTTCTCGCATTCTTTCTGAGGTTGCGTTGATGCAATATGCAGACAACATATTGCCACATTAGGGCGTTTGGCGCGGCAGTTTTGGCGATTTGGGACAACGGGCGTGCGTTTGATGGAGCGCGCCTAAATCAGCCCAAAATGCTCGAGCGCCGCAACGACACCGTCGTGATCGACGGTGTCGGTCACGTAATCGGCCTTATCCTTGAGATAGTCCGGCGCATTGCCCATGGCGATACCGACATCGACGGCGTTCATCAGCGAGACGTCATTGCTGGCGTCGCCGATGCCGTATACGGTTCCGTGGTGGGGATCGAGGGCGTCGAGTACAGACTGGATGCCCCCGCGCTTCGTGCATTCGCGGGGCGAGATTTCGGTTACCCCGAGTTCGAGCTCGTTAAAGCACAGTAGCGGCTCAAGTGCCTTATCTTGAGCGATGTGGTTGGCGAGTGATGTAGACATCAAGATCTTGTAGACACTGTAATGTTGCAGCTGCGTGACTGCGTCGCCCAGGGTGCGCGCGTATCCGGGAGCATCGGGCGCATCGGCACTCATGCGCACGACGCCGTTGAGGCCCTCAAAGCGGATGACCTCGTCCGATTGCTCAAGATAGGGGGCAAGATGCTGCAGCATGCTGGGTGTCATCGACAGATCGCGAATTGCGTGTCCGTTGATCTCGGCGTAACCGCCCGCAAGACAGACGATGCCGGTCCAAGGCAGCTCAAGAAGTTTGGGGTGGATGCAGCTGAGGGTGCGTCCCGTGCAGATAAAGGCCATGTTGCCGTTGGCGACAAACTCGCGGATTGCCTGCGAAACCGCCTCGTTGGGATAGGGGGAGAGGTCCCGCTCGTCTTCGGGAAGGTCTTGGGCGAGCCTGGGGTCTTGCCAGGCGAGCGTTCCGTCGATATCGAAGAAGCAAATATTGCCGCGCTTATGGGCTGCGCTGGCGGCAGGGGAGGCCGAGGTGGTGGGCACAAATTCCGGCTCGAGGCCCATGATCTGGTCAAAATGCTCTTTAACGCGGGGAACGGAGATGCCGATAATCACCTGGGCGGTCTTGCCCGTAATGATGAGGCCCTTGGCGCCCACCGCGACAAACGACGCGTTATCTGCAACGATGGAAGGGTCTGCGACCTCGACGCGCAGGCGCGTGGCGCAGTTGGTTGCGCCCACGATATTGCCAACGCCACCTAAAAGCTGAATTACCCGCTCAGCGAGGACGTGATCTTGATCGGATTGACTATTGGCCTCGTCATTGGGAGATTGCTCTTTGGCAAAGTCGCTTCCCGTTAAACAATCGATTGCCGCGCGATTGGCGACATGATCCTCGCGGCCCGGCGTCTTAAGGTCATAGACCAAGATGAGTGCTCGAAAACTAACAAAAAAGATGAGGCTAAAGGCAAGGCCGATACCGAGCGCCAAAAGATAGGCACCGGCATGCGTGCGCATGAGCGGAATAAAGTTGAAGGCTGCCATCTCCATGAGGCCGCCCGAGAAGATGCCGACGATGCCAAAGAGATTCATGGCTGTGGCAAGGCAAGACGATAAGACGGCGTAGAGCAAAAAGAGCCCGGGGTGGGTGAACATAAAGAGAAACTCGAGTGGCTCGGTAACGCCGCAAACCACCGAGGCGATGATGGCGGGAACAAGGATGACCCTGAGGCCGGCGCGGCGCTCGGGTTTTGCGGTGGAGTAGAACGCAGCTGCGATGGCAGGAAGGCCAAAGAGCTTGACCCAGCCGGTGGCGGTAAAACCGGCCCACGGCGCAAGCTCATTAAGGGGGCGCGTGCTATGGGAGAGGATGGGGAGCAAACTGCTCCACGTGGCGTAGATGCCGTCGTTAATGACCAGGTTGTCGTAGTAGATCGGCATGTAGAGCAGGTGGTGCAGGCCAAAGGGCTCGAGTGCTCGTTCTAAAAAGACAAAGATGCCCACGCCAAAGGGACCGACGCCTGCAAGCGCGTGACGCAGCGTATCGGTTACATCGTATACGTAGGGCACGATGGCGGCCGAGATAGCGGCAAGAGCAAACACGGCAAAAAAGCTGATGAGGTAGACCAGCGAGGAGCCCGAGAAGGTGCCGAGCCAATCGGGAACCTTGGCATCGTAGAAGCGGTCATGGATGGCAACGACGGTTGCCGATACCGCCAGCGGGCCGATAATGCCGGTGTCGAGCGTCTTGATGCCGTCGATGACGGTGATACCGCTGGCGGAGGTCAAAGATGACGGGTACTCAAGTCCAAGGTTGTCTCCGCTCAGCTTAATGATCTCGCTCAAAAAGAAGCAGTAGGCAAAATAGGCGACGAGAGCCTCGAGACAGCAACGAGCCGGTTGTTTTTGGGCAAGACCGATGGGCAGCGCTACGGCAAAAAGGAGCGGGAGGCGTTTAAAGACCGTCCACGAGCCGCGCTGGATGATGGTCCAAAAAACGTACCAAGGGGTTCCGTATACGGCGAGATCGCCGACGATGTCCGCAGTCGTTGCGAGAGCGGAGACGCCGACCATGAGGCCTGATATAGAAAACAGCATGGCGGGCGCGAACATTGCCCCGCCAAAGCGTTGGATTTTTTGCAGCATGTTCTGCCTTCCGAATATCGAGGCGCGTTGCGCGTGGGGAAACGTTTAAACAATGGATTCATTGTAGAGGACCAGACGATTGTCGTACCGGCAGTTTTGAGCGAAACCGATTTGGGCATGACAGAAACCGTCAACGGTTAAATCCTGTCGCTTTACCGATATTCGGTTTAAACAACTTTAAGAAATGCTATCGTGCCTAGCCGGAAATGAATAATGTAGAGGTGAAACAATGCCAAAAGCGATATACGAAGGAATCTACCGAGAAATACGCTCGCGCATCATTAATGGGACCTATGCGTTTCAGGAGATGCTGCCAACCGAAGCCGAGCTGACCGCGGAATTTGGCTGCACGCGCAATACCGTCCGCCGCGCTTTGAGCATGCTGGCCGACGGGATGTTTGTGCAGCCCATACACGGCAAGGGCGTGCGCGTTATTTGGCTTAAGGGCGAAACCGACATGTTGGGCGCACTCGAAGAGGTTGAGTCGTTTGGCGAGTTTGCAAAGCGCAACAATGCCGTTGCATCGACGGACGTCAAGTCTTTCGAACATCTGGTTTGCACCGAGCAACTCTCTCGTCACCTGGGCTTTAAGGTGGGCGAGGAGTTGATTCGCGTAGTGCGTGTCCGAAGCCTCAACGGCAACGCGCGCCAAGTGGACCATGGCTATTTTTTGGCGTCGATCGCCAAGGGCCTGACTCCCGAGATCGCGGCAGATTCTATTTACGGCTATCTGGAGCACAAGCGCGGTGTCAAAGTGATGGCGAGCCGTCGTACGGTGAGTGTCGAGCTCGCCAACGATGAGGACTGCAGCTATCTTGACCTCGGCAAATACAACTGCGTTGCCGTCATGGAGAGTCAGTCGTACACCTCGGATGGCATCTTGTTTGAGGTGACGCACACTCGCACACACCCCGAGATCTTCCATTACCGCGTCAATTCCAAGCGATTGCCGGCTAGCTCGCAGCCTGACGAGACTCATGGCCTCAAAGAGAAAACGCCCGGTCAAACCGACGGTACATCGGCTTGACCGGGCGTTTTCTCTGCATTAGATAACAAATAATTGTTTATACAAAACTTGTCAAGTATCAAGTTGAAATTACCGTTCACCGAAGTTTTTCTACCGCTCTAGTAATACTTGTTCAAACAACTAGCCAAATAGCGTATCGTTCAAATCAGCAAAAGGGGCAAAGTCCCCGAGCCAATCTCCGAAGGCGGCGGCAAAGGGTGCCGCCACGGTGTGAAAGGGTGGATTGTAATGAAGAACGAAATGAGCAGAAGGCAGTTCCTGGGCTTTGCTGGTTCCGCGGCTGCAGTTCTTGGTCTGGGCCTCGTGGGTTGCGGTGGTTCTGCCGGCTCCGGCTCCTCTGCTTCTGGTGACGCTGCCGAGGTCTACTTCCTCCAATTCAAGCCCGAGGTCGACAAGGAGTGGAAGGAGATCGCCAAGGCCTATAAGAAGGAGAAGGGCGTCGAGGTCAAGATCGTGACCGCCGCTTCCAACACCTACGAGGAGAAGCTTAAGTCCGAGATGTCCAAGAGCTCCGCTCCGACCCTGTTCCAGGTCAACGGCCCCACCGGTCTTAAGAACTGGAAGGATTACTGCGCCGACCTGTCCGATACCAAGCTCCGCGGTGAGCTCATTGACGACTCCCTGGCTCTGCAGTCCGACGGCAAGGATGTGTGCATCGACTGGGTTCAGGAGAGCTTCGGCATTATTTACAACAAGCAGCTGCTCGAGAAGGCTGGCTACAAGGCCGAGGACATCAACTCCTTCGACAAGCTGAAGGCTTGTGCCGACGACATCCAGGCCCGCAAGGACGAGCTTGGTGTCGAGGGTGCCTTCACTTCCGCCGGCATGGACGACTCCTCCAGCTGGCGCTACACCACCCACCTTGCCAACATGCCGCTCTACTACGAGTTTGAGAAGGAGCACAACCAGGAGGACGACGAGATCAAGGGTGAGTTCCTCGACAACTACAAGCAGATCTTCGACCTGTACATCACCGACTCCACCTGCGATCCTTCGCAGCTTGCTTCCAAGACCGGCGACGACGCCACCAACGAGTTCGCAACCGGCAAGGCCGTCTTCTACCAGAACGGCTCTTGGGCCTACTCTGACCTCGTCAAGGCCGGCATGACCGACGATCAGATTGGCATGATGCCCATCTACATCGGTGTTGACGGCGAGGAGAACCAGGGCCTGTGCTCCGGCGGCGAGAACTACTGGTGCGTCAGTTCCCAGGCTTCCGAGGATGCCCAGAAGGCCACCGAGGACTTCATGTATTGGTGCGTCACCGCTGACACCCCGACCAGCATCATCGCCGACAAGATGGGTCTGACCGCTCCGTTCAAGAGCGCCAAGGAGACCACCAACGTCTTCTCGCAGCAGGCCGTTGCCATGGCCAAGGACGGCAAGAAGACCGTCGCTTGGGACTTCGTCTACATTCCCTCCGAGGAGTGGAAGAAGAACCTCAAGCAGGCTCTGATTGCCTACGCTGCCGATAACAGCAAGTGGGACGGCGTCAAGAACGCCTTCGTCGATGGCTGGAAGACCGAGAAGGCCGCTTCCGAGTAAGCAGTTGCTGCCCAAGCTATCTGATTAGCGACAGGGGGCGGGCAGACGTTGGTTTGCCCGCCCCCTGCATATTGAAAGGACCCTTTTATGGGCAAAGCACTCAAGCGCTGGTGGCCGCTCTTTATGCTGCCCACGTGTCTGGCGTTTATGATCGGGTTCGTGATCCCTTTTATCCAGGGCTTCTATCTCTCGTTCTGCCAGTTTATTATCATTAGTAACGCGCACTTTGTCGGTATCGAGAACTACGTACGCGCGCTGTCCGATCCGCAGTTTGCCACGTCGTTCTTCTTTACGGTGGCGTTTGCCTTCCTGTCGACGGTGCTCATCAACGTGATCGCCCTGGCCATTGCGCAGGCGCTCACCCGCAAGGCGCTCAAGGGCACCAACATCTTCCGTACGATCTTCTTCATGCCTAACCTGATCGGCGGCATCGTGCTGGGCTACATTTGGCAGATTCTGATCAACTGCCTGCTCTCCAACGTGGGCGCCCAGCTCATCGCCCTTAACTCTGCTGCTGGCTTCTGGGGCCTTATCATCCTGACCCTGTGGCAGCAGGTCGGCTACATGATGATCATCTACATCGCTGGTCTGCAGTCCATTCCGTCCGACTACATCGAGGCCGCCAAGGTCGACGGCGCCACGGCATGGCAGACGTTTTGGAAGGTTAAGATCCCCAATCTGATGCCGACGATCACCATCTGCCTGTTCCTGTCCATCACCAACGGCTTTAAGCTGTTCGACCAGAACCTCGCCCTTACCGGCGGCGCTCCCGCACACTCCACCGAGATGCTCGCCCTGAACATCTACAACACGTTCTACTCGCGTGCCGGTATCGCATGGCAGGGCATCGGTCAGGCCAAGGCAGTTATCTTCTGCATCCTGGTCGTCGCTATCTCCATGATTCAGCTTAAGGCCACGAGGTCCAAGGAGGTGCAGCAGTAATGAAACGCGATAAGGCTATCAACCGCGCGCTCTCGATTTTCTTTACGATCCTGTCGCTCGCATGGATCTACCCCGTGTTCATGATTGCGCTCAATTCCTTTAAAAAGGCAACTGCAATCAGCACCACCACGGCATTCGATCTGCTCACGCCCGAGACGTTCAACGGTCTCGCAAACTACGTGCACGCTCTTAACGAGCAGGGCTTTGCCTCGGCGTTTATGTACTCGCTCATCATCACGGTCACGTCGGTCGTTCTGATCTTGGTGTGCTGCTCCATGTGCGCTTGGTACGTAGTCCGTGTCAACAACAAGATCTCGAACTTCTTCTATTACCTGTTCGTCTTCTCGATGGTCGTGCCCTTCCAAATGCTCATGTTCACGCTGTCCAATTTGGCGGACCGCATCGGCTTTAACACGCCGTTCAACATCTGCTTTATCTATCTTGGCTTTGGCGCGGGCCTGGCGGTCTTTATGTTCGCCGGCTTTGTAAAGAACATTCCGCTCGAGATCGAAGAGGCGGCCATGATCGACGGCTGCAACCCGGTTCAGGTGTTCTTTAAGATCGTCCTTCCCATCATGAAGCCCACCTATCTTTCGGTCGGCATTCTCGAGACCATGTGGGTCTGGAACGACTATCTGCTGCCCTACCTTACCCTCGACTCCACCAAGTACAGGACCATTCCTATCTTGATCCAGTACTTCCGCGGCGGCTACGGCCACGTCGAGCTCGGTCCCATGATGGCCTGCATCATGATGGTCGTTATCCCCATCGTCATCATGTACATCCTCTGCCAGAAGTACATCATCGACGGCGTGGTGGCAGGTGCCGTCAAGGGCTGATGCCGTAACTGTTTTGCAAGTTTCTGCGGCGCCCCTCAGCGCGGCGCCGCATATCGAAAGGTAAAGACATGGCCGAGATCGTTCTCAAACATGTTCAGAAGGTGTATCCCAACAACGAGTCCAAAAAGAAGGGCTTCTTTGGCAAAAAGAAGAAGACCGAGGAGAAGAAGCACAACCTCAAGGTTACCGAGGACGGCGTGCTCGCGGTAGAGGACTTTAATCTCACCGTGCATGACCAGGAGTTTGTCGTTCTCGTTGGCCCGTCTGGCTGCGGCAAGTCCACGACGATGCGCATGGTCGCTGGCCTGGAGGACATCACTTCGGGCGACGTGCTCATCGACGGCAAGCGCGTCAACGACGTGGCGCCCAAGGACCGCGACATTGCCATGGTGTTCCAGAGCTATGCTCTGTACCCCAATATGACGGTGTACGAGAACATGGCGTTTACGCTTGAGCTCAAGAAGGTCCCCAAGGACGAGATCGACCGTAAGGTTCGCTCTGCTGCCGAGATCCTGGGCATTACCGAGTACCTCGACCGTAAGCCCAAGGCGCTCTCGGGCGGTCAGCGTCAGCGCGTCGCCATCGGCCGCGCCATCGTGCGTGACCCCAAGGTCTTCCTGATGGACGAGCCGCTGTCTAACCTGGACGCCAAGCTCCGTAACCAAATGCGTGCCGAGCTCATCAAGCTGCGTCACGAGATCAAGGGCACCTTTATCTACGTTACCCACGACCAGACCGAGGCCATGACCCTCGGCGATCGTATCGTGGTCATGAAGGACGGCGTCGTCCAGCAGATCGCCACCCCGCAGGAGGTCTTCAACCACCCCGCGAACATCTTCGTCGCCGGCTTTATCGGCGTGCCGCAGATGAACTTCTTCGATGCCCAGCTGGTGCACTCGGGCAACGGCTTTACCGTCAAGACCGAGGACATGAATGTGGCGCTCGCTCCCGAGACCTGCGCTCAGCTTGCTCTCAACTGGGACGGCGGCGACGTGAAGGAGATCACGGCCGGCGTGCGCCCCGAGCAGATTCTGCTTGCCGACAAGGACGAGGAGGGTGCGCTCCAGGGTACCGTCGAGGTGACCGAGCTCATGGGCTCGACCGAGCATGTCCACGTGACCGCTCCCGACGGCCAGTTTGTTCTGATTATCCCCGTCGTCGACCTCGAGGCCAAGGGCGCGCTCAAGGCTGGCGACACCATCTGGTTCAAG
Source organism: Collinsella sp. (assembly GCA_031294825.1). Classification (GTDB taxonomy): domain Bacteria; phylum Actinomycetota; class Coriobacteriia; order Coriobacteriales; family Coriobacteriaceae; genus Collinsella. Next base: position 15,566 of record JAUMPM010000015.1, read on the forward strand.
TTCGAGAAGAACGCGACCCACCTCTTCGATAAGGTCTCTGGCAAGAACCTTATCTAGGCCCGGTGCATCCAGGCCCTCCCTTTGGGCGACTGCGGTATTGCCATCCTTTTGCCGCGGTCACATATAAGGCTCCCCTCCCGTCCACTGGGCGAGAGGGGAGCCTTTCTTTGTGTTGGGGCTGTCTGACCGGTCGTTTGTCTCGATCTGTAACGGGTGAGGCTGATTTCGGACGTTAGATGTTACAGATCGAGACGGTTCCGCTGAGCTAACCATTTCATCTAAATCTGTAACACCAAAGGTGAATTTCAGCTGCTAGATGTTACAGATCGAGATAAACCCAAGGGGAGGGGCCGGTATGTCTCAATCTGTAACAGCTGGGACCGTTTTTACCGAGTAGTTGTTACAGATCGAGATTGTTTGGCCGAGTTGGGTCGCAGGGTAACGTGCGGGCACAAAAAACGGAGCCGTGTTGCCACGACTCCGTTTCTCAAGAGGATGGGTAAGGGAAGCGAAATTAGCTCAGGTGCCAAATCTCGTCGTTGTACTGGGAGATCGTGCAGTCAGACGAGAAGGTGCCGGCGTTGGCGATATTGATGAGCGTCTTGCGCATCCAGGCGTCCTGGTCCTCGTAGTCGGCCAACACGCGCTCCTTGGTCTGGATGTACTCCTCGATGTCGAGCAGGGCCATAAACCAGTCCTTGCCCTTAATGTCATCGTGCAGGCGCTGCAGGCGCTCGACGTTGCCGGTCGCCATAAAGGCCGGGTTGGTGATGAAGTCCACCAGCAGTTTAATGCCGGGCTTGCGGTAGAGCACACCGGCGTCATAGGTGCCGTCGGCATAGAGCTGCTCGACCTGTTTGGACGAGGCACCAAAGGTATAGATATTCTCGTCGCCCACGAGCTCGGCAATCTCCACGTTGGCGCCGTCGAGCGTGCACAGGGTTAGGGCGCCGTTGAGCATGAACTTCATGTTGGAGGTGCCGCTCGCCTCCTTGGAGGCCAGGCTGATCTGCTCGGAGATGTCAGCGGCGGGGATCACGCGCTCGGCGGCGGTGACGTTGTAGTTCTCGATCATGACGACCTGCAGGTAGGGAGCCACGTCGGGGTCGTTTGCAATCCACTGCGACAGCGTCAAGATCAGATGGATGATGTCCTGCGCGATAGTGTAGGCAGGCGCCGCCTTGCCGCCAAAGATGATGGTGACGGGGTGCTTAGGTCTGTTGCCGTTCTTGATATCGAGGTACTTCCAGATGATGTAGAGCGCGAGCATCTGCTGGCGCTTGTACTCGTGGATGCGCTTGACCTGGACGTCGATGATGGCGTTGGAGGGAATGGTCACGCCCTGCCCGAGCGCCATGAACTGGCGCATGATGGCCTTGGCCTCGACCTTGGTGGCGGCCAGGCGCTCAAGAACGTCCTTGTCGTCGGCGAACTTGGCGAGTTTGCTCAGATCGCCGGTGCTGCGCCAGTCGGTGCCGATCACATCGTCGAGCAGGCTGGCGAGCGCGGGGTTGGCCCCATGGATCCAGCGGCGGAAGGTGATGCCGTTGGTCTTGTTGGAGAACTTCTTGGGATAGATCTCGTAGAACGGATGAAGCTCGGTGTCCTCCAGAATCTTGGTGTGGAGGGCGGCTACGCCGTTGATGGAGAAGCCAAAGTGGATGTCCATGTGGGCCATGTGGACGGTATCGTGTTCGTCGATGATGGCGACGCGCGGGTCATCGTGCTCGGCCTTCGCGATCTCATCGAGCTTGACGATAATGTCGGCGATGGCAGGGGAGACCTTCTGCAGGCTGGCGAGCGGCCACTTCTCGAGCGCCTCGGCAAGAATCGTGTGGTTAGTGTAGGCGACCATGGAGCGTACGATGGTCACGGCCTCGTCAAACTCGATGCCATGTTCGGTGGTGAGCAAGCGAATGAGCTCGGGGATGACCATGGTGGGGTGCGTGTCGTTAATTTGGACCACGGCGTAGTCGGCCAGATCGTGCAGGTTGCTGCCGCGCTCGACGGCCTCGTCGATCAGGAGCTGGGCGGCGTTGCTCACCATGAAGTACTCCTGATAGATGCGAAGTAGGCGGCCCTGCTCGTCGGAATCGTCGGGGTAGAGGAACAAGGTGAGGTTCTTGGCGATCTCGGTCTTGTCGAAGTCGATGGAGCTGCCGGGGACCAGGCCGTCGTCGACGCTCGCCAGGTCGAACAGGCGCAGGCGGTTCTTGGTGGGCTGGCCGTAACCGGGCACATCGATGTCGACGAGCTTGGAAGTAACGGCAAAATCGCCGAACTCGACGGTGTAGGAGCGGTCATCGTCGACTAGGATGTCCTGCTCACCGAGCCACTCGTCGGGGACGGCCTTCTGCTGGTTGTCGACAAAGCGCTGACGGAACAGACCGTAGTGATAGTTGAGGCCCACGCCATCGCCGGTCAAGCCCAGCGTGGCGATGGAATCCAGGAAGCATGCGGCCAAGCGGCCCAGGCCGCCGTTGCCGAGTGACGGCTCGACCTCGAATTCCTCGATCTTGTTGAGGTCGTGGCCTGCGGCGGTGAGCTGGTCCTTAACCTCGTCGTAGATGCCGAGGTCGATCATGTTGTTGATGAGCAGCTTGCCGATCAAAAATTCGGCGGAAATGTAATAGAGCTTTTTCTTGCCGTTGTTGAGCGGGCGGGCGGCGGAGCGCTCCTGCACGAGTTTGACCAGCAGCTTGTAAATGCGACGGTCGTCGAGCTGCTCGAGCGAGGTGCCAAAAGACTGCTCGGCGAGTTCCATGAGGTTAATTTGGGGCATGTTTTCTCCTGTGATGGGTTGTTTCATGTCTGCAATTCATAAGAAGCCCGCGCGAGGGGATTGGGGTGGCCTCGCGCGGGAAAAGCAAGCGCGTCCGCACGGTGGGGAGGGGTCGGGCGCGGTGGCTCCTATTGAGGAAGCTCGATTTCGGCTTCCGACGGGATGCGGAAGTAGGTCTCGGTCCAGTCAGTGAGTTTGTGCTCGAGCTCGCGGGTGATGGCGCCGTCGAGCATGCGCCAGGTCCAGTTGCCGCCCAGCGTGGCAGGGGTGTTGATGCGCGCCTCGTTGCCCAAGTTGAGCAGGTCTTGCATGGTGTAGATGCACGTGTCACTCACGCTGGCGGCGATGGTGCGATTGAGTGCATCTGCCATGGGTTCGCCGGCCTGCTGATGGGTGTACAGGGCTGTCTGCTCGCGTTGACGCGGGGTGGCCGTTCCCTCAAACCAACCGCGCGCCGTCTCGTTGTCGTGGGTGCCCACATAGGCGACGGTGTTGGCGATGTAGTTATGCGGCAGGTAGTACGAGTTGGTACCCTCAAAGGCAAACTGCAGGATCTTCATGCCGGGGAAGCCCGAGTTGTCGCGCATGTCGATGACGCCGGGGGTGAGGAAGCCCAGGTCCTCGGCGATGATGGGCAGCGTGCCGAGCTTTTCCTCGAGCGTCTTGAAGAACTTGAGGCCGGGACCCTGCGTCCACGAACCGTAGGACGAATCGGGCGAGGAGAACGGCACCTCCCAATAGGCCTCGAAGCCGCGGAAGTGATCCAGGCGGATGACGTCGTACATGTCGAGGGCGGCGCGAATGCGGCCCTCCCACCAGGAGAAGCCGTCGGACTCCATGGCGTCCCAGTCGTAGATGGGGTTGCCCCAGTACTGGCCGGTGGCCGAGAACTGGTCGGGCGGCGTGCCGGCGACGCTCACGGGATTGCCGGCGGCGTCGATCTTAAAGAGCTCAGGCGTCGCCCACATCTCGACGGAGTCACGCGAGACATAGATGGGCAGGTCGCCGATGATGAGAATGTCGCGCTCGTTGGCATAGGCCTTGAGGCGGCTCCATTGGCGGTCGAAGAAATACTGCGTCATCTGGTGGTAGAGCATGCGCGCGGGATGGGCGGCGCAGACCTTGGCAGATGCTTCGCCGCGGGTGCGCAGTTCTGCGGGCCACTCCCAAAACGCCTTGAGTCCGCACTCCTCTTTGACGGTCATGAACTCGCAGTAGGGGATGAGCCAGTCCTCGTTGGCCTGGATAAAGTCATCGAAATCGGCCGGCTTGTCGGCAGCAAAGCGCTCGGCGGCGCGGTCGAGAATCTGACGGCGGCCGCCAAAGATAGCACCGTAGTCGACGTTACTGGGGTCGGATCCCAGGTACACGCCATCGATATCGCGCTGCTCCAGATACCCTGTCTCGATAAGCTCGGCAAAGTCGATAAAGTTGGGGTTGCCTGCGCGGGCCGAGAACGACTGATAGGGCGAATCGCCATAGCTGGTCGTCGTAAGGGGCAGAATCTGCCAGTAATGTTGTTTGCACGAGGCGAGAAAATCGACGAAGTCGTAGGCATTCCAGCCAAAGCCGCCGATTCCGTATGGTCCGGGCAGAGATGAGACGGGCATGAGGACGCCGCTTGCACGCTCCATGAATGCGCTCACCAACCTTCTTGTTGTGGGGTCGGCCTGCCGATGGGTGTGCAGTCCGCCTCCGATGTTCTGATTCGATACGCCTATTGTAAAACATGTTGTTTAAACATGTACAGGCAAGATAAAAAAGTTGGTCGATTTTCGGCGAATGGTTACATGCCATGAAAAAAAGCCCCGACCTCACAACGTGAGATCGGGGCAAGAGCGGTATGTAGGTTTTTGCTACTCGGCGTCGGCGAAGCCGTTGGGGTTGTGGCTCTGCCAGTTCCAGCTATCGCGGCACATGTCCGCGATGTCGTACTGGGCCTTCCAGCCCATCATGCGCTCGGCCTTGGAGGCATCGCACCAGTTGGCAGCGATGTCGCCGGCGCGGCGCTCGCGGATCACATAGGGCAGCTCCTTGCCACAAGCCTTGGAGAAGGCGGCAACGACCTCGAGTACCGAGGTGCCGGTGCCGGTGCCCAGGTTAAAGATCTCGACGCCGGTTTTGCCGTTCATCCAGTTAAGGGCGGCAACGTGACCAGAGGCCAGATCGCACACGTGGATGTAGTCGCGCACGCCGGTGCCGTCGGGGGTGGGGTAGTCGTTGCCAAAGACCTGAACGGCCTCGAGCTTGCCCACGGCGACCTGGGCGACATAAGGCACCAGGTTGTTGGGGATGCCCTTGGGATCCTCGCCGATCAGGCCCGACGGATGGGCGCCGATGGGGTTGAAGTAACGGAGCAGCACGACGTCCCACTCGGGGTCGGCGGTGTGGACGTCCATGAGGATCTGCTCAATCATCCACTTGGTCCAGCCATAGGGGTTGGTCGCGGGCTTCTTGGGGTCCTCTTCGGTGACGGGCGGATTGTCCGGATCGCCGTAGACGGTCGAAGAGCTCGAGAAGATGATGGACTTACAACCGTGGTTGCGCATGACGTCGATGAGCACCAGGGTGTTCTCGATATTGTTGTGGTAGTACTCGACGGGCTTGCTCACCGACTCGCCAACGGCCTTAAAGCCGGCGAAGTGGATGACGCGGTCGATCTGGTGGGTATCGAAGATCTTGTTCATCGCATCGCGGTCGAGCACGTTGGCCTCGTAGAAGGTGAGGTTCTTGGCGGCCTCGTCGCCCACGATGGTCTTGACGCGGTCGATGGCAACGGCGCTGGAGTTGGAGAGGTCATCGACGACGACAACCTGGTAGCCACCCTCGAGCAGCTGAACGACGGTGTGCGAGCCGATAAAGCCGGCGCCGCCGGTAACGAGGACGCAGGTGTCTTTGGGGTCGAGTGCTTTGGACATGTAGTCTCCTATCGAATCAGGAACACTTCTTGAGGGGAGTATAGCGCAGCTGGGGGCGCCCAAAACACGCGGGGCAGGAAAACCAGAGGATTGATGTTAACGTACTCATAGGGTGTTATTTGCATAATCCTTACCTTGGGTGTGGGACGTATTTGCGAGCCGCTGACCATACTTTTCCAGCCGTTCGTGGAAATAGTTGGGACAAGCGCGATGTGCGTTAATATGTTTGAGTTGAGCGACATATAAATAAGCATGTAACGGAGTACATATGTCACCGAACAACGATTCCATTTTTACGCAGGAGCTTTCGCGCCGCACTGCCCTTAAGGCTCTTTTCGGCGCCGCTTCCGCGGCTGTTCTTTTTGGCCTGCCTGCTCGCGCCCATGCGGCTGAGGCCAGCCAAGAAACCACCGACAAACTGAATGCCGCCCAGGCCCAGCTCGACGAGGTCCAGGCCCAGCTCGACAGCATCGCTAATGAGTACGCGACGCTCGCCAACAAGAATGCCCAGACCCTCAGCGATATCGAGGGCGTACAGGGCCAGATTGACGAGACGCAGGCTCAGATCGACACCAAGAAGACCGAGCTCAAAGAGAAACGCAGCGACCTTTCCGATCGCGTTGCCGCCAGCTACAAGTCGGGCGGCACCAACATCCTGTCGTTGCTGCTGGCCTCTGGCTCGTTTGAGGAACTCGTCGCCAACGCGCATTACGTTGAGAAGATCAACAAGAGCGACCGCGATGCCATCGAGGATATCCAGACCATCCAGGAAGAGCTCGATGCGCAAAAGACCGAGCTTGAGTCGCAGAAAGCCGACTTAGAGAAGCTCAAGGACCAGCAGACGGCTCAGATGCAGGATATGCAGGCCAAGCAGCAAGAAGTCCAGACCGTGCTGAACGGTCTTTCCGACGACGTCAAGGAGCTCATGGCTCAGCGCGATTCCGAGATCCTCGCTGCCGCCCAGGCTGAGGAGGCTGCCAGGAAGGCCGCCGCTGCTGCCGCCGCCGCGAACAAGAACAATTCCTACTCGGGTGGTTCAAGCTCGGGTGGCGGATCGTACGCGCCCGGAACCCCGCAACAGAATGCCGGCTCGGGCAAACAGCAGGCCGTCATCAACGCGTGCTACTCTACGCCTTCGCCGGGTCAGAACTGGTGCGCGGCGTGGGTTACCAATGTCTTCCGTAACGCTGGCGTTGGCTACTTTGGCGGCAACGCGTGCGATATGTTTAACGCATGGTGCTATAGCTCCGACCGCTCGGCATTGCAGGTGGGCATGATCGTGGCCGATTCCTCGCACAGCGGCACGGGTGCTCCGGGCCTTATCTACGGTCATGTGGGTATCTACGTTGGCGGCGGCATCGTTATGAGCAACGAGGGTGCCATTACATCGAAGTCGCTCGATTCGTTTATTAGCTTCTATGGCACTGGCTCTGGCGTGCGTTGGGGCTGGCTCGGCGGTATTGCGCTGTCGTAACGGTGGTTTGAAGTAAGTTGGTCCGTGGCTGCCCGAAAGGCATTAGGTTGATCGCGAGTTCCGCACGAGCCGGAGAGCACTTAATGTGCTCTCCGTGCGAGCAGGGCTGTCCGAGCAGGCAACCTAATGCCTTTCCGGCAGCCACGGACCAACTTACTTCAAACCACCCTTACTCCAGCCCCACACCGCCGAGCCAGCCCC
>JAUMPM010000023.1 GCA_031294825.1 Collinsella sp.
GATGGCGCGAATTTTTGTGGTGTAAGAGGGAGGGCCGCGTCAGCGCCCCTTGCGCCTAAGGCTATTCCGCCACGCCGTGGCGGTCAAGGACCTCCCTTATGACCTCGTGCGCGGCCAGCCTGACCGCCTCGAGCCTCTCGCCCTCGAGCGGTTCCGGAGCCGGGGCCGGGGCGGACGCGCGGGCGGCCGACTCGGGCGCGGCGACCCGGTGGGCGGCCCACCTGCCCTCCTCTCCGGCGAGCACCGCGCACACGAGCCGCATCATGGACGCCTCGGAGGGGAACGACTGCACCGAGCGGTACCTCCTCTTGATCTCGCGGTTCGCGCGCTCCTGCACGTTGTTCGTCCTGATCTTCTGCCAGTGCTCGCGGGGGAAGGACATGAAGGCGAGCGCGTCCTCCCTCGCGCCCTCGAAGACGTCGCCGGCCGCGCGGGAGAGGGCGCGCACCCTGGGCGCCGCCAGGTCCCACGCCGCGCGGGCGACGTCGGCGTCGGCCTGCCCCGCGCACGCCCGGACCAGGTCGGCGGCGAGCGCCTGGCCGGCGAGGCTGTGGATGTGGCCCCTGATGTCGCGCTGGAGGTGCGTCAGGCACCGCTGCCAGGAGCAGCCCGGCAGGACCCTGGAGACGGCGGCGACGAGCCCCGCGTGGGCGTCGGACACCGCGAGCCTCACGCCGCGCAGGCCCCTGTCCCTGAGGGAGCCGAGGAACTCGGACCAGGCGGCCTCGCTCTCGCTGTCGAAGCAGGCGCAGCCGAGGAACTCCTTGTGCCCGGAGGACGACATGCCGATCGCCGTGACGAGCGCGACGCTCGCGTAGCGCCCGCCGGTCCTGCACTTCATGTAGGTCGCGTCGAGCCACACGTAGGGGTGCTCGCCCTCGATCGGCCGGGTCCTGAACGCCTCGGCCTCCTCGTCCAGCCCGGCGCACAGCGCCGACACCTCGGAGCTGGACAGCGAGGAGACGCCGAGCTCCTCGGCGACGAGCCCGACCTTGCGGGTGCTCACGCCAGCGACGTACATCTCGCGCACGAGCGCGACCATGGACGCCTCGACGCGCGTGTAGCGCTCGAGTATGCCCTCGGGGAAGTAGGTCCCCTCGCGCAGCTTGGGGACCCGCAGCTCGAGGTCGCCGAGGGAGGTCGACAGGGACCTCTCGCGGTAGCCGTTCCTGCTGTTGACGCGCTCGGGCGACCTGGAGCCGCGGGGCGCGCCGCAGGCCTCCTGCGCCTGGGAGTCCATCAGGGCGTTGACCACGGACTGGATCACCTCCCTGCCGAACTCCCTCAGGTCGTCGCACCGCGAGAACAGCGCGAGCAGGGCCTCGGTCTGGGGCCGGTCGAGGCCGAGCCCCCGGTCCGGCTGGGATAGAATGTCGCTGTGGGCCATCGTCTTTCCTTTCGTCGAATATCTAGGCACTGACGATTCTAGGCGATGGCCCTCCCTTGCTTCTTACACCACGACCGTGCGCGCTACCCTTGCTGACGTCATCGCACGTTTTTCCCGAAATGATTACGTTCATTCGTTGAATTATTCACTCAATTAGCGAGCAATTATGGAGACAGGGACCCTCAAGCTCTGAGCAAACACCCGCGGTTTTACTACGCACTTCAACTATTTAGCAAAACCCGTCAAGCTATTGGTCAGCATTTGGTCAGCTTCCGGTACTTACCCGCATGATGTGCACCTAGATAATCGAACTCGCAAGCCGCATGGCTCACGCCCGACACTAGGGGAGACCAACATGGACGAGATCATTTGTGCAAACACCGCGTTCCGCTACTGGCGTTGCCCGCCCCAGGTGCGCAATCTCTACCCGCGATTGCCAAACCCAGAAGACGGCTGGCGAGCTCTAGCCCAATCACCCTTCGTAACCGATGTTCTTAAGACTCCCATCATCGCCGTTGCCTCACCAGGTTGTTGCAATCACCACTCGGGTCTACGTTCCACTATTCGCTGGGAAGGGGCATCGGATGTTGGCACCACGATCGATACTCATGTAGGTTTTAGCGTCACCAATCCACTTAACACGTTATTTACCATGACACGCTTTATGTCCCAAGTAGATCTCGTACTAGCTATGTACGAACTTTGCGGTTGGTTTTCTGTTTTCGAGCCGACTCCCGCCGCCGAAATGCAATTAAAAATGGCGGTAGAAGAGAATCGCAATTCCAGCACGCAGGATCTGTTCGAACTTGGAGAAGGCGAAGACGAGGCTCCTTGGAAACGGGTTTATGCCCGTGTAGCCGTAAAGGCCTCGGAAAACGAAGGGCAAACGGACCGGCATGAGGATAGTAGAAAGGTTACGAAGCTTAAAGGAACTTCTCTCTGGATGAGAAAGCCAATCATCGAATTAAGCGACTTGCATCAATTCGCCGACAAGGTCAAAAGTCAAATGTGGGGAAAGCAGTTCTATGATGCCGCTCAGCAGGTTATCGGTATTGCTGCGTCTCCACTCGAGGTCGCGGGGGTCCTGCTTCTAAGCCGTTCTCGACGTCTAGGTGGTGCAGGATTCAGATACGTGTACCTCAACGATTTAACCCCTCTATCCGTGGCGGCCCAAAGCATCGCAGGTCAAAAGTTCTGCTACGGCGATATCGTGATCGTAAATCCGATTCTTATGAAAGGGGCAATTATCGAAATCCAAGGTGAAGTCATTCATGGCTCAGGTGCGATACTTGACCACGATGCTGAGCGCATGACTGCGTTGCAGAGTATGGGATTCGATGTATTCCTGGTGACTCACGATATGCTCAACGATTCAAAGCAGCTAGACACCATAGTCAGAAGTGTCTGCGACCGTTTAGGGATTCGTTATAAAGCCAAAACTGAAGCAATGAACTCCGCCGAGACGCGACTGCGAGCAAATGTTTTGTGCAACTGGCTAGAAATCGGAAATTAGCCGGCGGCAAGGTATTTGAACGAGCATATTTGCCTGTTAGTCTATTAGTGCCATTTCAAAACCATGCCGGATTACGGGGCTCAACCCAGACCGGCCGTCCATGCCCTGCATTTAACGAAATGCACAAGCCTTCTACCTGCTG
>JAUMPM010000028.1 GCA_031294825.1 Collinsella sp.
ACGAGGCCCGCCGCCGTTCCCGGGCTCAGGAAAAGCGACCCGATTGAAAGTATCGTCGTGCTTCCGTATCCCACGCTCGCGTCCAGGAGCTCGAGCCCATGGCGCTTTTTCGCGGGTCCAGGCTGTTTGGGGGAACGTGTCGCAACGGCGCCGACCGCGAAAAGGACCGCGACGTATGCCAGGGCCACGGCAAGCATCGATGCGCTGCCTGAACCGGAGCCAATGAATTCTGTCGGGAAGCATCCTACGTAACCCGTTGCCTCGATAGGCGAGAACACGGGCAGTGGCAGGAGCCCGAGCACGGCATTATGCCCTAGTGCCGAATCGGACAATAACGGGAATGCCGGGGCCGCGACAAGCAGCGCGGAGGTAAGGGGGCCCGCGAGGACGCGCCTCGTTGCGGTCGATAGGACGGCGGAGCAAACGGATATCAAGGTTCCGCCCGCAAGCAGCGCGAGAAGCAGGGCTGTGAAGACGTTGCCCGGGGTCGGGGGGGTGAGCGCGCGGTCAGGGAAGAAGGCGAGCGGGCACCCGATCCGCCCGAGGCCGTTGAGGCCCACGGCGTAAATGCCCCCGGGCGCAAGGCCGGCGAGGAGCATCGCGGTCCCCGCGGCGATTATCGAAAACACGATCTGGATAAGGCGCCGGAATTTGGGCACGGGCGCCTTCGCCGCCAGGGTCGCAGGCCTTGTGGCGCCGAGCACGAGTATCGACGAGAGAAGGAAGGGGATGAAGGGAAGGAAAGACGGCGCCGTGGCAATGGCGTAAGGCAGGAAGGAAAGGAATGGCAGGTCGTTTGCGGAGGCCGGGATATCCGTGATGCCGGAGCTGCTCAGGGCACGGCAATATGCGAGCGCCGCGTCATTGGTCTCTCGGTCTCCCACGATGGACCCGGATTGGAAGCCTTCGCCCATGAGCGCGTAGTAGCTCTCGGCAGAATCGAGAAAGGCGGCGTCGGTTTGAGCGGCGAGGGCGGCGTTCGCGTATCTTGCAAGCTCAGCGTCATCTTGCTGCTCTGGCGATAGGTCTGTGCCGCTGGCCTGGGGCGCGCGCGTATTGAATGCGTCGACAAAGCCCTGCATGCCCTGCTTCATAAAGAAGGGGCCGTAGATGGGTGAATTGAACGCAATGGGGACGGAAAAGGCTGCAGCGAGAACGAGCGTGGAAATCCATACGGCCCTGTCTCTTAGGATTAGTTTGAGAAGAAGTCGACAGTACATTCAGAAGCACCTGCATTCCTCAAAGAATCGTTAGATTAAAAGTAACAGACCGGATGAAGATGCGCGCGGCGGGGGCGAGGCGAATGGCTGAACGGTATCGATATGCGGGTTTAACGGCATATCGACCACATAGATTATTAACTTGCATTTCTACCCGCCCTTTTCGTAGAGTCGCCGATACGTGCTTAGCGCACCCTCGGCGCGTCCGGCAGGCTTTGCGAAATGGGATCCAGGAGACTTCGGCGCAGCATCATCTTGCGGAATGCTTCTAATGAGCCTCCCATCCTTCAAAAACAGAATCTCATCGCACAGCCTATCGACCGAATCCAAGATGTGGGATGACATGATGATGCACGTACCAGAATCGGCCAGCTTCCTGAGAATCTCGGAATGCAAGTCCACCCTGCTGGGGTCGAGCGCGTTCATGGGCTCATCTAATAGAAGGTACCGCGCGCCCGTCGCATACGCAATCGCCAGGGTAAGCTGCTGCTTCATGCCCTGGCTCAGAGTGCGGATCCTCATCTTCGCGAACTCGCCTATCTGCGTTTGTTCCACTATCTCTTCGATATCGCGAGCATGCGGCCACATATCGCAAACCATCTTGAGGTGATCTTCCGCACGCAATCCGGGATACAGCAGCGTCCCCTCACCAGGTGCATAGAAGATCATAGAACGGACCTCTCTCGCACCCGTACCCTGCACCTCATCCAGAACGATGCTCCCGTCCACGCGAGGACCCGGCAAACCTGCCATCGCACGCAGCAACGTCGTCTTTCCATGCCCGTTCGGAGCGACGAGACCGTAGACCGTACCCGGGGCAAACTCAGCGTTCACCGAATCTACGAGCACCTTCTTTCCATAAGAGATCGTCAGCGTTTGAAGGTCAATCATCGAGATCATCCCCTTTCGATCTTTGGAACACTCAGGCGCACCATCAACGGAGATACGGCGCCCAAGACCACCAGCAGAGCGCCCGATGCGCCGACGACCTCTCCAAAAGGCATCGCGTTCGTCCCTCGCCCAAGGAACCCAATCGTCCCCACCTGGGAAGCGGGATCAAACGAGGCGAATGGAGCCAGCAGCGCGACGCCCATGCCCACGCTTTCAACATGAGCGCTCAACGAACCCAACACCAAGAGAACCGCGCAAACCATTCCGGTGACAACGGGGTTGCGGCTAATCGCTGCTGTCAACGCAGCGACGACGGAAATCACGCCGTATGCCATGACCAGCAACGGAATACTGCACAACACCGCCTCCCCCACCATGGACGTTGTCGAAGCTCCCGCCCGAATGAGAGCGACGGGATACTCCGATCCACCCGCACCGTTCTTAATCACGGACACAACGACAGCGGGAACCATCGACACCAAAAGCAGCACCAAGCCAAGCAGGAGAGCCAGCGCAACAGCCGTCAGAAAACGCACATGCGCTGTTGCGGGGATCTGGAGAACCAGAAGGGAACGACACTGCAGGTGGGTGCACGCGAGCGATGTGACAACCACGGGCAACAGCAAAAATAAGGAGGGAAGCGCTGCCTGGAGATACGAAAGGAGGATTAATGGGGGCATCTTCGTACTTAACTCGTAAACCTTGGGGTCCGGCAAGCTCGCGATCGACTCAAGCAGAAGGGCGCGCGCCTCCGCACGAGAAGGAGTCTCCGGCTCGATTCCGATCGATTGCAGGAGAGTCGCATCTGCCGCGCCCAGCTCACCTCGAGCGCGCTCGTACGTCGCAAGGCTTCGAAACCCCTCCGCAGGCATAGGCGCGTACACGAAACCCGAAAGAGCATCCCGCATGTCTTCCAGGGCCGCTTTGCCCTCGACGTCCATATTCGCAGCGTTCTGCTCTAGATACCGATCTATTGAACGGAGCTCCCCATCCCTATACCGAACAGCGGAAACGTTATCAGCGTCAGGAAACATCTCGACCAGAGCCGGGGCCAGCATCGTCGTCGACATTGCAATCGCGCATACGGCGAGGGTAGGAGAACGCAGGAGCAGTTTCCCCATCGTTCTTACGTATGCAACGGCGGAGGCACAAGCGCTCGAACGAGTTGCCGTTCTCGATGCAGTGAAGGAACCTCTCTCAAGACAAATCGGGGATATCGGGCACGCGCAGCCGCTCTTTCCAGCAACGCAAAGCAGGCTAATTGCCAGCACCTCGATCCCGATTGCGCATACGAGGGCAATCGCGCCACGCTCGAAGCAAAGTCCAGGCAGATTCACTATCTGCGTTGTCGGGTACGGGCTATAGGCGCCGACGGTCAACTCAGTGTTCGCATACGTAAGGGGATTCAACAGGGCGAACTCACGTAAAGCGATGGATCTTCCGTAATACCCGGGAACCATCGTCACCCCCATCAGGGCACATACGAACACGATTCCAAGCGTAGGGTTATTGGCAATCTTCACGGCAAGGTGAACGACAAGCGAGATGAACGCTGCCACCAAGAATTGCAAGATGGCCGTCTGCGCGAACACCAGCCAAGCCGGTTTGATAACCGGAGTCGCATATTGAATGTAGCCTATCGGATAGAACGGCGAGCCCGGGCCATTCTTCACAAGCGCGGCGATTATCCCTGGAAGATTGATGGCGAGGACGGCAAGCATTGCAAAAACGCTCGCCCATACGCTCGATGCAACAAGCCTGCCCAGCTCGCCCATCGGTGCCTGGACGATGAGCTTTTCACGTTTGTTAAGACGCGCGGCAAGGAACGAGACGGCAACGGCCGTTGCGACCCATAGCAAGTACTCCTTCGATCCGTCATAATAGGTGTACTCTCCATCCGATATCTGCAGAAACGGAAGTAGGGGAGAGAGCGGTGCCAAGATAAGACGTCCCGCGGCAAGAGGGTACAGAAGCGCGGGCATGCTTGATGAAGAGGTATAGACACCGTCCTCCCCCGCATTCACAAGCGCATCCGCATAGGATGCTGACAATTCCTGCTCAACACGGGTTATTCCCGACTCGAGGTATTCGACCCGTCCGTCGATGCCAGCCGCGCTCCTGAAGACGGGCAGAGCACAAAGAACCATCAACGCAACAACGACAACACAGAGCGACCTGGAGGAGAGAAGCGACCTAAAGATCGCCTTCGAGATTTTGAGCATATTCATCGCCAACCTTAACCTCATCCAGTCGGAACAGAGGGGCCGAACAAAATGCTCGGCCCTTATTACTTGCCGGCAAAGTCAATTTAACATAAACTGTTAAAAAATAACCTGAGTTTTTTAAATTCTTCGGAGGTTATTATGAGTTCCGACAATCGCACTCCCCGGCTTCATTCCTTCCGCATCGCATGTGCGATAGCCTCTGCGACCCTTTGCGCCACCGCCATCGCACAAGTGGCGTTCTCCTTAAAGTCAGCAATCGAAGTGCTCGACAACCCTGTAATTGCAGACTCCCCCGCGTATCCAGCCCTTGCGATCTCGACATTGGTCCCTGCCGTCATCGGTATCGCTACGACCATCCTCAGCGCCGTTCTCGTGTGGACGATCAAGAGCGGAGACCCCTTCAAGAAAGGGTCTGCGACATGCTTGAAGGTGCTCGGCATTCTCTTCGTTGTTCAAGCTGCCACCAGCCTCTACGCCGGCTCACTCAAAACCTCCGTTTCGATGTTTGGCGGCGAGGGGGCCGTCGGCGCCCAAGAGATCGCTTCATCATTCGATTGGACCTCTCTGGTTCTCGGCATCGTCCTGTTCATGCTTTCCCAGCTCTTCTTGTACGCCCGAGAGCTGTACCTCGACTCCGACGAGATTGCGTAAGGAAACGCCATGCCCGTAATTGTTCGCCTCGACAAGATCATGGCCGAGCGAAAGATTTCCTCGAACGAACTTGCCGAAAGGATTGGAACCACGCCCGTGAACCTGTCCCGTATTAAAAAAGGGCATATTCGCGGCATTCGCTTCAACACACTCGAGCAGCTATGCCTCGCCCTTCGTTGCCAACCCGGAGACCTTCTCGAAGTCATGAGCGAAGAGGATGCCCGAAAGGAGTTCGGACTCGATTGGTCCGCCGAGGATTAGAGGGCGGTCGTACTCGCCCTGCACACGGGGATGCGAATCGGCGAGGTCTGCGGCCTTCGGTGGTGCGATGTGGATTTCGAGACGGGCCTGATCTCGATCAGACACTCGGTGGCGTACGCGAAGGGAATGGGTTCGTTCATCAAGGACACCAAGACCCATGACACCAGGGGTATCCCCATCGACCCGGTCGGCCTACTCCCCTTCCTGAAGGAGACCCACGAGATCGACTGCGGAAAGCTGCGCTTGCGCGGCCTTACCGGGGCGGTCGAGATCGGGGACTGCTACATCCTGTCGGAGCCGGGCGCGACCTTCGCGACGACAAGCTATATCCGCAGGGCGTTCAAGACGTTCTCGGAGACCAACGGCCTCATAGGCACCAACGACGAGCTGATCACGTTCCACGGCCTTCGCCACACGTTCGCAACGCAGTGGATCCGCCAAGGCGGCGATATCAAGGCGCTCCAATCGATCCTCGGCCACAAGGACGCCATGGCGACGCTCAACGTCTACGCCGACATCGAGCCCATCTCCAAAATCCATAACATGCTGCGCGCCACGCCGTGCCTTTGGCGCGGGCACCTCGGGCCGAGGGTCGATCCGGGTCCCATGTTCCAACAGAGGATCCAGGAGTCCATCGAGACGCTCCAGGCGTTCGGCTACGGCATCACCGAGCCGGACGACCGAAATATCGCCATACGCGACGTGAAGACGAACAGTTGGCTCTAGCTCACCGAGTACGCGGCAGTGCTGGGCCCATCCCAACTGAGGTCACGGTGGTCCGATAGGGGCGCCGCCCGCGGCATGCGCCGCGGAGCGGTATCCCCTACCGAAGGGCGGGGATGCCCTCCGCTTCCAGTTCGGAATCAGCCGTCGGAGGCGTTCGGCTGACTGCGGGAACGGCCTGTCCGCTCAATGTGTTCGGCTGAGATCGGAAATCAACCCAACACGAGCCGGACACGCGCCAGACGGCTCTTCCCCGTACGGCCTTCCCCCTTACGCTCATGTTGCAGGCATGTAACGCCGCAGCGAGCGCGCCTTTTTTGCGCCAGACAGGTACAATGATGAACACTGTACCGTAGCGGAGCGCCCCGCGCGCGCCGCAATCACGCGAAAGGGTTTCCCATGGCCGAGATCTCGTCCTCCCGTATCGTCATCACCGTCCTTGGCAAGAACCGCCCCGGCATCGTCGCCGGCGTCACCCGTGTTCTGGGCGAGGCCAACGTCGACATCCGCGACATTACGCAGTCCATTATCGAGGACATCTTCACCATGACCATGCTGGCCGACACCGCCGAGTCCAAGCTCGACTTCGCCGAGCTGCAGAAGGCCCTGGCCGAGGCAGGCGAGCTTTCGGGCGTCAACGTGTCCATTCAGCGCGAGGACGTTTTTAACTTTATGTACCGCCTGTAGCGAACAAGCCGCTCGGGGCAGCTTGACGTCATATCGTCCAAGCGCGCGGCCCCAAAGCGGACCGGAGAGGAGCGCGCATGGCCTACGACGCCAAGAAAATCTACTACCGCTTCGACGATCACCTGAGCCGCCTGGTTCTGGATTACGAGGCGAGCCGTCAGATTTCGCCCGAAAGCGAAAACCTCTACCACGGCCTGCCGACCGCCCCGTACGACGAGGACCTGTTCGTAGAGCACAACGTCAAGCGCGGCCTGCGCAATGCCGACGGCTCGGGCGTGGTCGCGGGTCTCACCCGTATCTCGGATGTGCATGGCTACAACAAGGTCGACGGAAAGGTCGTGCCCGATCAGGGCAAACTCACGCTTCGTGGCTACAGCATCGAGGACCTGGTCAACAACGCCCAGGCCGAGGATCGCTATGGCTACGAAGAGGTCGCCTACCTGCTCATCACGGGCTCGCTGCCCACCAAAGAGGAACTCGACGGTTTTTGCGGACGCCTGGGTGCTTTTAGGCATCTGAGCGACGAATACGTCCGCGAGTTCCCCATGACCACGGTGTCGTCGAGCATCATGAATGTGCTTCAGCGCGCCGTGCTGCTGCTCTACGCCTTCGACGCCGAGCCCGACGCCATAACACCCGAGCACGAAATCGACGTCGCCATCTCCATGCTCGCCCGTCTCCCCCGCATCGCCGCCTTCGCGCATATGGCCTCGGTCGCCAAGCGCCGCGGCTCCGAGGTTCATGTACCGCACCCCACACCCGGCCTCTCCACCGCCGAGACCATCCTGCAGGTGTTGCGCGGCGGCATGGCATTCACCCGCGACGAAGCCATGCTGCTCGACGTGATGCTCATGCTGCATGCCGAGCACGGCGGCGGCAACAACTCCACGTTTGCCTGCCGCGTGCTGTCCTCTTCGGCCACCGACCCGTATTCCGCCTACGCCGCGGCCATCGGCTCGCTCAAGGGCCCGCGCCACGGCGGCGCCAACGCCAAGGTCGCGTCCATGCACGAGGACATCCGTGCGCATGTCTCCAATTGGGAGGACGAGGACGAAATCGCAGCCTACCTGGGCAAGATCCTCGACAAGCAGGCCTTCGACGGCACGGGTCTCATCTACGGTATGGGCCACGCCGTCTACACGCTGAGCGACCCGCGCGCCGAGGTGTGCCGCCGTTACGCGCGCACGCTTGCCGCCAAGAAGGGCTTGGGCGAGGAGTTCGCACTCATCGAGCGCATCGAGCGCCTGGCCCCGCAAGTGATGCGCGACCACGGCATGACCAAGCCTATCTGCGCCAACATCGACCTGTACACGGGCTTTATCTACAAGATGCTCGGCGTGCCCGAGACGCTCTTTACGCCGCTGTTCGCCGTCGCCCGCATGGCCGGCTGGTCGGCGCACCGCATGGAAGAGCTCTTCTGCGCGCACCGCATCATCCGTCCCGCGTATCGCCCGGTTATCGAGCCGCTGGAGTACAAGCCGCTCGCCGATCGCTAGGACGCGGACCGTTATAGAACCCGAGCGTGGCCAGGGCATCACCGCCCTCGGCCACGCTTTTTATGCCAGTAGAAAGGGCTGCATCAAATGATTGTGTTTTCCGATATGGATGGAACGCTGCTGACGAGTGATAAGCAGATGAGCGACGCCACCTGGGCGATGCTCGACGAGCTTGCGCGCCGCGGTGTTGAGTTTGTGCCCTGCACGGGGCGCCCCCTGTCGGGCATCTTTGAGCCCATCCTCGCCCACCCCGCCGTACACTATGCGGTCTGTGCCAACGGTGCCAGCGTCTGGCAGCTCGACGACGGTACGCCCACCGATACCTCACGTGCTACGCGCATTTTGAGCCGACCGCTCGACCGCGCCATCGCTCACCGCGTCCATAGCATTGCCGCCGGTCACGATGTGACCTTCGATATCTTCGCGAACGGACAGTGCTTCCTCCCCCGCTCGCTCTACTCGCGCCTGGACGAATTCTGCGGCGGCGACCCCCACATCGCGGCTTCGCTCAAGCGCACACGAACACCGATCGACATGGATATCGACAGCAAAATCGACGAGGTCGAGACACTCGAACGCATCGCCATGTACTGGCACGACCCGGCCGATCGCGACGCCATTACGGCGGAACTCGACACGCTCGGAGGCATTGAGGTCACGCGTTCATACGCCATGAATATCGAGGTCATGGGCGAGGGTGCCACCAAGGGAACGGCCCTCACGTGGCTATGCGAGCATCTGGGCGAGCGTCTCGCCGACGCCTGGGCCTTCGGCGACAACATCAACGACATCCCCATGCTGCAGGCAGCGGGCCACGGCATGGCCATGATCAACGCCGAGCTCGAAGACCGCGAGGCCGCCGACGCTATCACCGAATACGACAACGACCACGACGGCGTCGCCCGCACCATCATGGCCGCCCTCGCCTAGCAGCAGCAACTCGGCAGGGTAGCTAATTTGGGACGGGGCTATTTTAGCTACCCCATAAGCGGGTAGCTAAAATAGCCCCGTCCCAAATTAGCTACCCTCGGAAAAGCTGCAAGGACTGTCCCCCACTGCCGGCAGAAAAAGAACGTCCCCATCTGCCGGATTAGGAGAGACTCTCCAGCACGCGACGGAGCTCATGCTGAACGGCGTGGTCGCGGTTGCAGCCTACGACGCAATCGGCCACCGCCTTGAGCGCGGGGCGCGCGTTTTCCATCGCGCAGCCTGTGCCGACAAAGCGAATGATCTCGTAGTCGTTCATCGAGTCGCCAAACGCCATGACCTCGTCGCGTCCAATGCCGTAATGCTCCGCGAGCTGCGCGATACCCGAGGCCTTCGACACACCGGGCTGCATGGCATCGATCCACGCGTTGCCCGAAGGCGCAAAAGTAAAGAGCTGACCAAGTTCGCGCTGTAGCACGTACGCACTGTCCATAACCGCACTGTCGTCGCAAAAGATACTCGCTTTGATGATATTTACACTGGGATCGGGCAGCTCCCAAATGCGCTCGGCATTGGGAAGGTCCTTATCGACCTCACGCACGAACTTGCACTCGTCATCGAGCAGGAAGGACTTGGTTCGGTCAAAGAGCGCAAGATGCAGATTGGGAAACGTCCTGACGGCTTGGGCGAGCCTTCGAATCGCCAGGTGGGAATACACCTCACGGTCTACCATCTTACCGTCGGCGTAGACCTGGGCGCCGTTAGCGGCGACAAAGTCCATCTTGTCGCGAACGGGCGCAAAGAGCTCGCACAGGCGATCGTAGCGACGACCTGACGATGCGGCGAAATGCACGCCATGCTCGTGTAGCGCCAGAATCAGTTCGTAGGTCTCGGGAGGCACCTGGCCGTTTTCGTCAAGCAGTGTGCCGTCCATATCGGATGCAATCAGTTTAAACATAGAAAAGCTCCCTTCGGGCTTGTTGGAATCGAACGCGTATCCGATTCCAACGTACCCAAAGGGAGCTCAAATAAGACTCCGCGGGCGCAAACGTTACAAGGACCTAGCAAATAGCTCACGCGCGCCAGAGGTCCTACGGTCGCGGCGTCAAGCAGCCCGCCAAAGAGTGTCCCCAATGACTAGTCGTTTAAGAACGTCCCCGATGACTAGTCGGCGTAGGTGAAGGTCGTGACGTCGAACATGCCCTCGGGGCGGATGCGGAGCGTCGGGATGACCGGCAGGGGCAGGAAGATGATGCCCATGATGGGGTCGAGCGGCGGCTCAATACCCATGGCGCGCGCCTTGACCATAAAGTCGTCGTGCTGCGCGGCAACGTCCTCGGCCGTGCCTTCGCTCATAAGGCCACCGAGCGCCAGCGGAATGCGCGCCACGACCTCGCCGTTGCGCACCAGCACGTGGCCGCCCTGGCCCACGGCCTCAACGGCAGCCATCATATCCGCCGCATTGTCGCCCACCACGCACACGTTGTGCGAGTCGTGGCCAATCGTCGAGGCAATGGCACCACCCGTGATGGTGAAGCCGCGCACCCAGCCGCGACCGATATGCTTGCCGACCAGGCCCAGGCCAGCGGGACCGTCGCCGTCGGCGCCCTCGGCCTGCAGCGACACGCCGCGGCCATGGCGCTCAATCAGCATAATGCGGCGCAGGCCCTCGGCGTTCTCGGGGCGAGCCATACCCGTGATGGCCTTACCCGGTACCACGTCGATCACGGCCTCGCCCGGCTTAAAGGCATAGTCGAATACGTCGAGCGATAGCTTCGGCAGCTTAACGGAAGCACGCAGCTCGTCGGCAAGGGCCGCAACCTCGGCCATCTCGGGTGCAATCTCGCCCACAAAGGTGCCGTCCTGCGCCACCAGGGCACCGGCGGCATATACGCGATGCGGAGCCGTGGCAAACGTCAGGTCGTTGAGTACCAGCAGGTCGGCACGCTTGCCCGGGGCGATGGCGCCACGCAGCTCATGCGGGTCGCGGCAGCCGTGATCCAGGCCAAACGCCTCGGCCGTGGAGAGGGACGCCATAGAGATAGCGACCACGGGGTCGATACCGGCCTCGATAGCCACGCGGCAGGCATTGTCAATCATACCGGTCGAAAGCGCATCGGAGGGAGCGCGGTCGTCGGTCGCAAAGCAGCAGCGGCGGGCACGGGAAGGATTCTCCAACAGCATCGGAGACAGGTTGGCCAGGTCGTGGCTGCACGTGCCCTCACGCAGCATCACATACATGCCGCGGGACAGCTTGTCGAGTGCCTCCTCGGGAATCGTCGACTCGTGGTCGGCGATAATGCCCGCTGCGGCATAGGCGTTGAGGTCCTTACCGGCAACGAGCGGCGCGTGGCCGTCAACCTGCTTGGACGGCGTCTGGTTGGCAGCATCGATGCGAGCACAGGTCTCGGGGTCGGCCATAAAGACGCCCGGCAGGTTCATCATTTCGCCCAGACCAAAGACATCGCCTGGATGCTCGGCAAAAAACGCCTGCATATCGGCAGCCGAAATAACGGCACCGGCCTGCTCATCGGGCAGCGCGGGCACGCACGAAGGCATCATGTACTTGATGGAGATGGGTGCGCGGCGGCCATCCTCAATCATAAAGCGCAAGCCGTCGAGACCGGCAACATTGGCAATCTCGTGGCTGTCGGCAATGGCGGTGGTGGTACCGCGCGTCGCGGCCATGCGAGCATACTCGGCGGGACGGATGTTCGAAGACTCGATATGCAGATGCCCGTCAATAAAACCGGGAGCGAGATAGCGACCCTGGCAGTCGATGACCTCAGTTGCCTCGTAGGTGCCAGCGGCATCGTCGCGACCATCGTAGAGCACGCCGACGATCACACCGTCCTTGACGGCAACGCTACCGGGCGCCACACGCTGGCCATACACGTCGACGATCTGCGCATTGGTAAACAGCGTGTCGACGGGCACGCGGCCCTCGGCGGCCTCGATCACAGGCCTCATGACCTCAACGGACATACATACTCCTTTAACCGTAGAAAACAGCTGCGGAGCGGACAGGCCTTCACCGCAGCAAGCTAATAGCCATTGTATGCCCAAACGATGGGTCAACAATACGCCTCTCCGCTTAACGGCACACGCCGCTTGGCGCAATGGGGGCAGGTTACTTTGCACCAATGACAAGGAGTGTCCCAAAGTGCCGGCACAAAAGGAACGTCCCCAAGTGCCAACAACGGAAGCGCCGATGTTTTGGCAATGACAGCGAGCGGGCCGCATTTGAGACAAGGTGACGTGAAACGAAAGGGCGCTGACCTTCTGGTCGCGCCCTTGAAGTTGAACGTCAGATTGTCCAAATGCGGCCCGCGCAGCGTCGGCCGGTCCGCCGTTCGTTAGAACGGCGGAACTAAATCAACTTGAAGCCCTTGCGCTTGCCTACGGAGAGGGTGTCGCCCAGCTTGAGGGCGCTGGGATCGATGTTATAGCTCTTGGGAGCCACGGCCTTGCCGTTGATCTTGACACCGCCGCCGTCGATATCGCGACGAGCCTGGCCGGCGCTCGCCGAAAGACCCAAGTCCTTGAGCAGGCCGGCGAGGTAGATCTGGCCCTCGTCGTTAACAGTCAGCTCAACGTGCTTCTCGGGGAAGTCGGCGAGCTGGCCCTCCTTGAACACGCGGTCGAACTCGGCCTGAGCCTCGTCGCCGGCGCCGGCGCCGTGGTAGGTGTCGCACAGGTCGCGGCCCAGAGCGCGCTTGAGCTCGTAGGGGTCGGCAGAACCATCGGCCAGGGCAGCGTCGATCTTGTCAACCTCGGCCGGGGTGAGCGAGCTGGCCAGACGATAGTACTTGCCGATCATCTCATCGGGGATGGACATGGTCTTGCCGAACATATCCTTGGGCGCGTCGGTCAGGCCGATGTAGTTGCCATAGGACTTGGACATCTTACGAACGCCATCGGTGCCCTCGAGCAGCGGCATGGTGAGCGCGATCTGGGGCTCCATACCCATCTTCTCCATGAGCTCGCGGCCGGCGAGCAGGTTGAAGAGCTGATCGGTGCCGCCCATCTCCACGTCGGCCTTGATCTGCACAGAGTCGAAAGCCTGCATCACGGGATACAGGAACTCATGCAGGGCGATCGGCGTCTGAGACTGGTAGCGCTTAGTAAAGTCGTCGCGCTCAAGAATGCGGGCAACGGTGAACTTGGAGCACACCTGCAGCAGGCCGGCCAGATCCATCGAAAGGATCCAATCGCCGTTGTGCACGATGGTGGTCTTCTCGGGGTCCAGGATCTTCATGGCCTGGCTCACGTAGGTCTCGGCGTTGGCCTCGATCTGCTCCTGCGAAAGCTGCGGACGCGTGGAGTTCTTGCCCGAGGGATCGCCGATCAGCGCGGTGCCGTTGCCGATGATGAGGGTGACGTTGTGGCCCAGGTCCTGGAACTGGCGCATCTTGCGCAGCGGCACGGCATGGCCCAGGTGCAGGTCGGGGCTGGTGGGGTCGACGCCGAGCTTGATGTTGAGGGGCTCGCCCTTCTCAAGCTTCTTGCGAAGGTCGGCCTCGGGAACGATCTGCGCGGCGCCCGAGGTGATGATACGCATTTGCTCGTCAACAGACAGCATTGGGTATCCTCCTTTTGCTATAGCACCCTCACCGGATACGGCGGTGCTGGAAGTCCATAAACTCTCATATGATAACAAACTGACGCGACGCGGCACCTACGACAGGAAAATCCTCGTCCTACCGCATGCGTCAATGGCAACTGGCAAACGTGTACCGTCACGCTCGACCAGATAGCGTACCTGCCGACGGCGCAAGCAGTCGCGGCAACGGACCTGTCCCGTCGCATCGGTAGCGCAGACGCCCTCGGCGGTCAGCAGGCAGTGCTCGCACACCATAAGCTCGGGACGGTCGGCGTCGACCGGACCCCAGACGCCGGGTTCAGCAGCCAGTTCGGCAATACGCTCCGCATCATTGCCGAGCAACTCGGCCGGCAAGTACACCCGCCCCGCACCGAGTCCGCGCAGCCAGGTAAGCGTGGCCCGATTCGCGCAGAACACCGGCGCCGCCACGTCAAACGTCACGCCCAGCTCGCGAGCGATCACCACCTGTCCCAGGTTGCGGCAGACAACGCGCCCGGCACGCTGCATCAGTGAGCGGGTCCAGTCAGCGTCACACGTGCGGCACACCTCGTCAAGCACCACAACGGCGTCGGACAAATCGAGTTCTCCGCGCGGGTCGGCATCCATCAGCTGCCAAGCAAAAACCATGCGAGCGGGAACCGCGCACTCCACCAACTCCGTCGACGCACCGCCATCCACCGCAACGCTATCCAAGGGCAGCACCTCAACGGCACGCGCAACGGGCGCAATCGCATCCGCCTCGGCCCGCATGCGCCCCAACACCGCCGCCGTCTGATCCAACACGCCGGCGCTGCGAACCAGGTACACCTCGCAGCCCGTGTCAACCTTACGCTTGCAATGCACGACGACGCGCTCCCCCGCCGCGGCATCCACCGGACAGGGCACCTGCGGCCAGCGCTTGGGCACATCGGGACGCGCGTCGGCACCCGGATAGAACCGAATCTCGAGCGTGTCACCCGCCGCCACGGCGGCATCGAGCTCAACGGTCACCTCTTCGTGGCCAACGGCCACCAGGCGTCCCACGCGCACACCTTGGTTGATCGCACGCTCAAAGCTCATAAGCTCGGCACCCGAACGTCCTCGCAGGTACGCATCGGTAAACCCACGGTTAAACGACCTTCCCAGCTCGCGCTCGAGCTCTTCCACGGCACCGGGGTCCCACGCGCCGTCGCACAGCATATCGAGTGCCCGGCGCCACACCCGCACCACGTTGAATACGTAATCAGGGTTCTTCATGCGCCCCTCGATCTTGAGCGACGCCACGCCGGCATCTACAAGCTCGGGCAGATGCGCAATACCCAGATAGTCACGCGGGCACAGCAGGCGATCTCCCTCGACGGCGACAACGCTCTGTCCAGCCTCGTCCACCAGGTCGTACGCCAAACGGCACGGCTGCGTGCAGTCGCCGCGCATCGCCGAGCGCCCACGCCGCAGGGCCGAGAACTCGCACGCCCCCGAATAGCCGATGCAAATCGCACCGTGGCAGAATACCTCGATGGGCACGCCCGTGGCACATAGCGCCGCAATCTCGTCGACCGTCAGCTCGCGTGCCGTCGTCACGCGCTCGACCCCAAGCTCATCGGCAGCAAGCCGCACGGCGACTTCGCTATGAACGCCCGCCTGCGTGGACAGGTGAATCTCGACCCCGGGAATCGCCGTGCGCAGTACACAAGCCAGCCCGGCATCGGCGACAATCAGAGCATCGGCGCCCAGCTCCAGTGCATGAGCTCCCAACGCCACCGCGTCGGACAACTCATCGTCAAACACGAACAC
Organism: Collinsella sp.; assembly: GCA_031294825.1. Taxonomy (GTDB): domain Bacteria; phylum Actinomycetota; class Coriobacteriia; order Coriobacteriales; family Coriobacteriaceae; genus Collinsella. Next base: position 15,458 of record JAUMPM010000028.1, read on the forward strand.
GTTGAGCGTCACGTACACACGCACGCCATGGGCATGCGCCACGGCGCAGCCGCGCGCAAACTCGTCATCCGTAAAGCCATGGGCGCTCACACGGGCGTTAAAGCCGCCCAACCCCGCATAGATGGCATCGGCGCCCGCGGCGATGGCCGCAAGCATCTGGTCGAGTCCGCCCGCCGGCGCCAGCAGCTCGGGCAGCGCCGCACCGACAGCATCCAATCCAGTCTCGTGTTGTCCGCTCGGCCCCATCGCCCGAATCGCCATCGACAAACTCCTTACCAAGGTATGCATTCACTCTGAAAAATGCCATCTTCCAGCATACACGAGGCCTCGCGCGCCCCGTTTGGTTTATCGTGTAATAACTTATGTCCATCCTGCCCCGACGGCACATCCACCGTCCGGCACGACATACCTGGAGGTCAATATATGGGTCCTCGCCAACGACAGGGACACAGCCGTTCAAAGACGCATGCCCTGCCCATAATCCTGCTCTCGTTTTTGGGCTTTTTGCTTATCGCGGGCGTGGCATTTGGCATCGGCATGGTCGGCAACGTCAACCGCTGGCTGTCCGATCTGCCCGACTACACCGACGCCAACGCGTATCTGGTGAGCGAGCCCACCGAGATCGTCGACTGCAACGGCAACAAGATCGCAAGCTTCTACACGCAAAACCGCAAGTCCATCACCAAGGACGAGGTCTCCCCCTACGTGCTGCAGGGCACCGTTGACGTCGAGGACGAGCGCTTCTACGAGCACGGCGGTATCGACCTGTGGGGTATCGCGCGCGCTGCGGTGGCAACCCTCGGCGGCGGTCACGAAGGCGCCTCGACTATCACCCAGCAGCTGGTGCGCAACACCATCCTGCAGGAGGAGCAGTTCGACTCGACCATCGAGCGTAAAGTGCGCGAGGCCTACATCGCCGTCAAGATGGAGGACATGTACTCCAAAGACGAGATCCTCATGATGTACCTCAACACCATCTACTACGGCCACGGCGCCTACGGCATCGAGGCCGCAGCCGAGACCTATCTGTCCAAGAGCGCCGCCGACCTCACCCTGAGCGAGGCCGCACTGTTGATCGGCCTTCCCAACTCGCCCTCGCAGTACGACCCCACGGTCAACCCCGACCTGGCGCTGTCCCGTCGCAACAAGGTCCTTGACAACATGTTGCGCCTGGGCCACATCACGCAGGAGGAGCACGATGCCGCACAGGCCGAGCCCATCACCCTCAACGTGACCGAGATTTCGGGCAGCGGCGTCGACGTATACTCGCAGCCCTACTTTGTCGCCTATGTTAAGCAGCTGCTGGAGCAGGAGTTCTCGACCGACGTGCTCTTTAAGGGCGGCCTGACCGTCAAGACCACCATCGACCCCACGATGCAGCAGGTGGCAGAGAATGCCGTCCGCGAGCAGCTCGACACGCTCTCACTCGACGGTCTGGACATGGGCATGGTCGTCGTCGACCCCAAGACCGGCTACATCAAGTGCATGGTGGGCGGCTACGACTACAACGCCGATGAGAACCACGTAAACCATGCCACGGCCAAGCGTCCCGTCGGCTCCACCTTCAAGGCCTTTACGCTGGCAACTGCCATCCAAAACGGCATGAACCCCAACGTCACCCTCAACTGCAACTCGCCGCTCAAGGCCAAGGGCACCACGACCGAGGTCCAAAACTACGCCAACCATAGCTATGGCAACATCACGCTTAAGCAGGCAACGGCATACTCCTCCAACACCGGCTACATCCAGGTGGCGGAAGCCGTCGGCAACAGCAAGATCATCTCACTCGTCAAAAAGCTCGGCATCGATCCCGCCAAGGACAACATCGAGGACGTTCCCGTCATGACGCTCGGCACCGGCTCGATCTCGCCGCTCGAGATGGCCGCCGCCTACGCGACGTTTGCCAACGGCGGCTACTATCGCCAGCCGATCGCCATCACCGAGATTGACTCTCGTACCGGTTCGGTGCTGTACCAGCACACCGACAATCCCTCACAGGTGCTTACCGAGGGCGAGGCCGCCGCGGTCACCGATGTTCTGTCCGGCGTCATGCAGGGCGGCGGTACGGGTGCCGCCGGTGCCCTGAGCGTTAACCAGCCCTATGCCGGAAAGACGGGCACCACCGACAACACCACCAACCTGTGGTTCTGCGGCTATACCCCGCAGCTGGCGTGCGCCCTGTGGACCGGCTATTCCGCGGGCGAGATCCCCATCCAAAAATACGGCACAGACCTGCTGGGCGACAGCACCAACCTGCCTGTCTTTAAGCGGTTTATGAACACCGTTCTGACCGGTACCGAGCGCGAGGAGTTTGCGACCGGAACGGCGCCCACCTATAAGAACAACAGCGTCTGGAAGTTCTACGGCACCAACAACACCAAGAAGACGGAGAACGACGACAAGGACAAGGACGAGAACGAGGACGAAGGGGAAACCACCACTACAACGACTACCACGACGACCACGACCACCGAGACCACGGGCGGCGACACCACCGGCGGCACCGGTACGACCGGTGGCTCGACGGGCGGCTCCACCGGTGGTTCGACCGGCGGCGATGGCGGCACGCCTACGCCCACGCCCACTCCCGACCCCTCGCCCACGCCTGACGATACGGTCGGCTAGAAATCATCCGGCCATAAGCAACAAGGCCCCCGAGCAGCTTATTGAACTGCTCGGGGGCCTTTTTAGTTTAAAGCGACCTGATGGGCGGTCTTTATACCGGCAGACAAAAAAGGGGGTACCGACCAACGTCGATACCCCTTACAAGCCACTATGTCAGCGCGCACAGTGCCGAGCGCACGACCCGCACGCCTACTTGCGAGAATTGCTCAGCTTATTGATCAGCGCCTCAAGACGCTCGCCGTCCTCGGCCGTCTGGGCAATAACCAAAATCGTATCGTTGCCGGCAAGCGAGCCAAGCACATCGGGCAGCTCTGCCGCATCAACGGCGGCGGCGATGCCGGAAGCCGTACCAGGCTGAGCCTTGATCATAACCAGATTATCGGTGCGCAGAACGCCCGTTACGAGCTCGGAAACCATACGCTGCAGGTGCAGGTCCTCTGCCAGAACATAGATGCCCTCAGGGAGCTTACGCAGCCCCATATCGGCAATATCGCGAGAGACAGTCGCCTGCGTGCAATCAAAGCCCATAGCACGGAGCTCATCGACCAGCACGCGTTGCGTGCGGACGTCCTTATTGCGCACAATATCTCTAATGGCATCCTGGCGCCCATTGCGTTTTTTAGCCATACAAACCCTCACTCCAAAAGATGGCGGAGACAATCAATCAGTGATTGAATAGTTTAACGCTATTTGAAGGCTTTTGTGTATAAGAACGCATTTCGAAACAATTCTATGCAAGTTTGTTTCGAAATGAGCCGTTTAGGCGGTTTTTGCGCCCGTCCGGTTAAGAAAAGCTGCCAGATGCGTACACATCACGCAGCGCGCGGGCTTGGCGCTGGCGATCGGCCCAAACAACAGACCGAGCCCCCGATGGTTATCCTTGAGCGCAGCGACCATCTGACGGGTTCGAGGCGCCTCGAGCATATCACGCATGCGGGCGGAACGCTCGATTGACGACACTCCATGCGGGCTCAGACACAAATTCTCGATGCAGGCGACCAGTCCGGCAAAGTAGAACTTTTGGCTTGCCAGCTTGAGCCGACCACCGCTATCTGCTTCCGAGAGTGAGTCCGCAAGCTCGTCGAGCGCTCGAGTGTCATCGGATATCCTGGCATACATGGTGGGATCAAAGGCATCTGTAAGCTTAGGTGCCACCGCGTGGAAACAAGCGTCGCCGCAGCCGGAGACGCGCTGCGCCCGCGAGAGCGAGCACGCCATAAACCCAACTGTGCGAAACGCCTTGTCGTACAAAAGGCATGCCTCAAACAGCGGACGGCTATACATCACGCCAGAGGTCTGAACGACTAGGCCGCCTAAAATCAACTGGGACAGCCCGGTCACCATCGAAGATTTGCTATCAATGGAAATATGAGCAGCATCCAAGACGCGCGAATGGCGCTCTCGATGTGCATCATAGCGGTCGAGCGACACCGTGGGGAGCACTATGTCTGCCGCAGTATCGCACGCGATATCGACCATCTTGGAAAGAGACTGCGGAGCAAACCACTCATCGGCGTTCATGGCGATGATTTGAGAGCCGCGCGAGGCGGCAAAACCGGCACGAAGACAAGCGCCGCGCTTCGCGTCCTCGACGTCAATCAAATCAATATGGATGTCCCTGTCGGCGGCAACTTGAAGCGAATGGCGCACACCAGGCGCAGCATCGCGGCAGACAACGACAATCTGCAAATCGTAGAGGTCTTGGTTCTGGATACTCTCGAGCGCACGCATCGCATAGCTGGGCGAACCTTCTACCACAAGGATCACCGAAAGTCGCGGATGCGAGCCACGTCGAACCAAGTTATCCGTCCTCTCGACAGCAATAAATCAAACCGTGGTTCATGGTACACCCCGGCAATAAAAGCAATGAGACACCAGTTGTATTGCACGTCAAGAACAGATGTTGCACACGCGCAGCCCACAGATGACAGGTGTCGACGCACGACGCGTCGAGCCCTCCCCTAGTCGAGCACGACAAGCTCGGCGGGATCGTAATCCACGCCCATAAACGTAAGGCCGCAGGCAGGAGCCGTGGGGCCCGCAGCGGTACGGTCGCAAGCATCGATGACCTCGCGCATCCACTCGGGTTCACGGCGATGCATGCCAATCTCGACAAGCGTGCCCACGATCGTGCGGACCATCGAATGCAGAAACGCATTGCCCTCGATGGTAAACGTCAGGATGTCCTCGCCAAACGCAACCTCATGGCCAAACTCGGCACGCATCACGCAGCGATGCGTGGGCTTGCCAACGGCCGAGGCAACCTTGCAAAAGCTCTTAAAGTCCTGCTCACCCAAAAGCGCGGGACAGGCCGCAGACATGGCCTCGACGTCCAAGGGATAGCGATGCCACCACACGGCACCCCGTGAGAGCACGGGACGCGCGTCGCGATCGGCAATACGGTACGTATATGTACGCGAACGCGCATCAAAGCGTGCAGAAAAGCCTTTACGGGCCTTGTAGACCTCGTTTATGGCGATATCTTTGGGTAGCAGGGCATCCATAGCCCGCAGCCACCTACGGCGCGTACAAGCGAGCTCAGCGTCCGTTACGGGCACGCTGATGTACTGAGCCACGGCATGTACGCCGGCATCGGTACGCCCCGCGCACGTCAGGACAATCGGACGGCGCAGGAGCGTCTCGATAGCGCGGCGCAGCTCGCCCGCAACCGTCGTCTGACCGGGCTGCTCGGCAAAGCCGCTGTAGGACGAGCCATCGTAGGCCACGCGGAAAACGAGCGTGGCATCGAGCTCGGGAATCGAATTGAAATCAGACGGCGCGGTCATGGACGCTCCCAACAAACAGGCAATGGCATTTCGACAAAAAAAGAGGGGTACGCGAACGTACCCCTCGAATATAGCCTATGCAGACGGATTGTCTACTCAGCGGTCTCCTCAGCAGGAGCCTCCTCGGCAGCCTCGACCTTCTTGGGAGCAGCGGCCTTCTTGGGGACCGGAGCAGCCTTCTTGGCCTTAGGCGTGCAAGGCTCGGTGACGAGCTCCATGATAACGATGGGAGCGTTGTCGCCCTTGCGGTTACCGAGCTTCATGATGCGGGTGTAACCGCCGTTGCGGTCCTGCCACATGCCCTGAGCAGCCTTGTCGAAGATCTCGGCAACGAGCTGCTTATCGCCGAGCTTGGCGATAGCCAGACGACGAGAGTGCAGGTCGCCCTTCTTGGCCCAGGTGATGATCGGATCGACGACCGAACGCAGCGCCTTAGCGCGGGTCTCGGTGGTCTTGATGCGATCGTTCTCGAAGAGGGCCTTAGCAAGGCTCTTCTTCATGGCCTTGGTGTGGCTCGCATCGGTGCCGAGCTTCAGGCCCTTCTTAACGTTGTGACGCATGGTCTAGTTTCTCCTCAAATATGCGAAGCATTAAGCCTTCAGGCTCAGGCCCATGGACTCAAGCTTGTCCTTCACTTCCTCGATCGACTTAACACCGAAGTTACGGATGTTGAGCAGATCGTTCTCCGAGAACTCAACGAGCTGACGGACCGAGTGAATGCTGGCGCGCTTAAGGCAGTTGTAGGAACGGACGGAAAGGTCAAGATCCTCGATCTGCTTGTCCAGCTCGGCGTTGTCGTTGGTGACCTCGGGAGCGAAGATCGAAGCCTCCTCCTCGACCTCGGGGGTCTCGGCAAGGTTCATAAAGGCGGCCATATGCTGGTTGATGATATTGGCAGCCTGGACCACGGCGTCGCGCGGGGCGACGGAGCCGTTGGTCTCGATCTCGAGGACAAGGCGGTCGTAGTCGGTGTGCTGACCGACACGGCAAGCCTCAACGAGCTTGGCGCAACGGGAAACCGGCGAGTACAGCGAGTCGACGTGGATCACACCGATGGGATCGTTGTCGCGCTTGTTGGCCTCGCCAGAAACATAGCCGCGGCCATAGCCGATGCGCATGCTCATGGTGAGATGGCCACCCTCGGTGAGCGTAGCGATGTGCTGCTCGGGGTTGACCAGCTCAAACTCGGACGGAATAAAGAAGTCCGCACCGGTGACCTCGCAGGGGCCGTCAACCGAAATGGTGGCGGTCGCCTCGTCGGTCGTGCCGAGAGCCCTGAAGACAAGACCCTTGACATTCAGGACGATGTCGGTGACATCCTCGACCATGTTAGGGATGGTCATGAACTCGTGCTGCGCACCATCGATCTGAATAGCCTCGACGGCGGCACCCTCGAGCGAGGACAGAAGAACGCGACGAAGGGAGTTACCCAGAGTATCGCCGTAGCCACGCTCGAGCGGCTCGACGGAGACACGAGCAGACGTCTCGTTGATCTCTTCGACCTGAACCTGAGGCCTAATGAATTCTGACATGTATTACCTCCAGCCTCAGCAGCCCGGATGGACTACTTAGAGTAGAGCTCGACGATGAGCTGCTCGTTGATATCACCGCTGATCTGCTCACGCGTCGGCAGAGCGAGCACGTTACCAGACAGCTTCTCGATATCGACCTCGAGCCAGCCAGGGACCTCAAAGCGCTCGGAGGAAATCAGGGCCTCCTTGATGGGGAGGAGGTCACGGAACTTCTCGCCGACAGCGACGACGTCGCCGGCCTTGACGCGGTAGGACGGGATGTCCACGCGCTTGCCGTTCACGGTGAAGTGACCGTGACGGACGGACTGACGAGCCTCTTTGCGGGTGCGGGCGAAGCCAAGACGGAAGACGACGTTGTCGAGGCGAGACTCAAGGATGATCATGAGGTTCTCACCGGTGACGCCGTTCATCTTGCGGGCCTTGTTGAAGTAGCCGTGGAACTGCTTCTCCAGAACGCCATAGATGAACTTGACCTTCTGCTTCTCGCGCAGCTGCATGCCGTACTCAGATTCCTTGCGACGGCGCTTGGGCTGACGGATAGATTCCTTCTTGCTGCTGTAACCGAGCTCAGCGGGATCGATCCCGAGCTGACGGCAGCGCTTAAGAACAGGAGTCCTGTCGATTGCCATATTGATACGATCCTTTCAGTTACACGCGGCGACGCTTCTTGGGGCGGCAGCCGTTGTGCGGAATGGGGGTCTTGTCCTGGATGCTCGAGACCTCGAGGCCAGCAGCCTGGAGGGAGCGGATGGCGGTCTCACGACCGGAGCCGGGGCCCTTGACGAAGACGGAAACCTTCTTCATACCGTGCTCCATGGCCTGCTTGGCAGCAGCCTCGGCAGCCATCTGGGCAGCGAACGGCGTGGACTTACGGGAGCCCTTGAAGCCCACCTGGCCAGCCGACTTCCAGGAAATGACGTTGCCCTGGGGATCGGTGATCGAAACGATAGTGTTGTTGAACGTAGAACGAATGTGAGCCTGGCCCACGGAAATGTTCTTACGGTCCGCGCGCTTCAGACGGGCAGCGCGAACGTTCTTCTTAGCAGTAGCCATCTATCTAGCGCTCCTTATTTCTTCTTCTTAGCACCGATCTGACGCTTCGGGCCCTTGCGGGTACGAGCGTTAGTGTGGGTGCGCTGGCCGCGGACCGGGAGGCCCTTGCGGTGACGAAGGCCGCGGTTGCAGCCGATGTCCATAAGGCGCTTGACGTTCTGGTTGCGCTCACGGCGGAGGTCGCCCTCAACCATGATCTGGTTCTTATCGATATAATCGCGGATGGCGTTAACCTCATCCTCGGTGAGGTCCTTAACGCGCGTATCCACGTTAACGTTGCACTCGACGCAAATCTTCGTCGCAGTGGTGCGGCCGATGCCGTAAATGTAGGTCAGACCGATCTCAACGCGCTTCTCACGCGGGAGGTCGACACCATTAATACGGGCCAACGTAGTCTCCTCTCTTAACCCTGACGCTGCTTATGACGGGGATTCTCGCAAATGACGAGGACCTTGCCATGGCGCCTAATGATTTTGCACTTATCGCACATCTTCTTGACCGAAGGACGTACCTTCATCGTTCTTCCTTTCGGTAGCGCTCAAACTACTTCCCTACTATCTACTCGCCCAGCCGCAGGCGTTTAAAACTATGGCTGGTCTTCACACGCAAACCGACCGTAGGTTGAGCTAAGCCTGCAGTCGGAAAAGAGCGTGTATGCGTGCCGCTATTTATAGCGATAGGTGATGCGGCCGCGGGTCAGGTCGTACGGGGAAAGCTCCACGACAACCCTGTCACCGGGGAGAATGCGGATGTAATTCATTCGGATCTTGCCAGAAATGTTGCACAGAACCGAATGACCGTTCTCGAGCTCGACCTTAAACATGGCGTTGGGCAGCGGCTCTTTTACCGTACCCTCGAGCTCAATTGCGTCTTCCTTCTTCACAAGCAATCATCTTTCTCTAGAAAACGACAGCGATTGAGTATTCTACAACACGTATGCACGCATCGTAATAACTTCGTAATGGCTCCACAACTAAGTGGAACATGTTACATTTCTCCGCCTTGGAGCGAACACCAAGCACCTTGCGCATCCGTGGTGAGAATCACCGGGCCGTCATTGGTAATGGCGACGGTGTTCTCGTAGTGCGCGGCGGGCAGGTGGTCGTTGGTCGTGACGATCCAACCGTCGGAGCCCGTGCTCACATGGTTGGAACCCATCGTAACCATCGGCTCGATGGCAATGACCATGCCGGCCTGGAGGCGAACGCCCCTCCCCTTCTTTCCATAGTTAGGAACGTTGGGGTCCTCGTGCATCACGCGGCCAATGCCATGGCCCACATAATCGCGAAGCACGCCATAACCGTGAGACTCGGCGAGGGACTGAACGGCATAACCGACGTCCCCGATATGGTTACCGGGAACAGCCTGCTCGATGGCAGCCTTAAGGCAATCGCGCGTGATCTCGCACAAAGCCTTGGCTTCGGGCGTGGGGGTGCCGACGAAAAACGTCCAAGCGTTATCGCCGACCCAACCGTCGACAACGGCTCCCGTATCGATGGAGATGATATCGCCATCGCGCAGGATCATGTCGGGGTTGGGAATACCGTGTACCACGGCATCGTTAATCGATGCGCAAATGGTTCCGGGAAACCCGCCGTAACCCTTAAAGGCTGGGGTGCCACCATGCATGCGGATAATCTGCTCCGCGAGCTGATCGAGCTCAAAAGTCGAAACGCCGGGGCGCACCATGGCTCCAACGTGGCGGAGCGCCATCTTAGATAGCGCTCCTGCCTTCTTCATCTGCTCGATTTGCGTTGCAGACTTAATCTTGATCATAGACCGAGAGCCTCTTTGACATCCCCGTACACGGTCTCGCGAGCCTGGTCACCGTTGACCGACTTGAGCAGACCCTGGCCACGATAGTAGTCGACGAGCGGGCTCGTGGACTTCTCGTAGACGTCGAGACGGTTCTTGATGGTCTCGGGCTTGTCGTCGTCGCGCTGATACATCTCGCCGCCACACTTGGGGCAGGTAGCATCGGCAGCGGTGCCGGTGTAACCGCATGCGCGGCAGGTGCGACGCGAAGACAGACGATCGATAATGACCTCGGGGGCCACATCGACCAGAAGGGCGCAGTCGATCTCGCGACCCATGGCGGAGAGCTCGGAATCGAGCGTCACAGCCTGGGCGGTGTTGCGCGGGAAGCCGTCGAGGATGAAGCCCTGCTGGGCGTCATCGGCGGCAAGGCGCTCCTTGACAAGGTCGATCACGAGCTGGTCGGGAACGAGCTCGCCAGCGTCCATGTACTTCTTAGCCTGAATACCAAGCTCGGTGCCACCCTTGACGGCAGCACGCAGCAGGTCGCCCGTGGAAATGTGGGCGACGCCAAACTCGGCGACGAGCTCCTGTGCGACGGTGCCCTTACCGGCACCCGGAGCTCCGAGCAATACGAGGTTCATGAGCAATCCTCCTCTAGCCTATTTAAAGAATCCATCGTAATCATACATCTTGATCTGGCCTTCGAGCTTATCGACCGTGTCGAGCACGACGCCGACCATGATGAGGATGGACGTGCCGCCAAATGCCTGGATCAGATGGTTACCCGTGAAGGAGAAGATGATCGAAGGCACGATGGCGATGAGCGCCAAAAAGACAGCGCTGGGAAGCGTGATCTTGTTGAGCGCGTTCTTGATGTAGGCCGCGGTAGCCCTACCCGGACGCACGCCCGGAATAAAGCCGCCCTGCTTCTTAAGGTTATCGGCCGTGTCATCGGGGTTGAACACCATGGAGGTGTAGAAGTACGCGAAGAACACGATGAGGACAACGTTAAGCACCCAGTTGAGCCAACCGGTCGAAAGCGCGGAGGCAACTGCCTGAATCCAGCCGATGCCGGGGAAGAACACGGCAATCTGAGCCGGGAAGTACAGCAGCGCCGAAGCGAAGATGATCGGCACGACACCCGCGGTGTTGACCTTGATGGGCAGGTAGGTGGTCTGGCCACCCATCATGCGACGGCCCACGACGCGCTTAGCGTAGGAGACCGGGATGCGGCGCTGGCCGCGCTCAAGGAAAACAATCAGCGGGATAACCAGCAGGATGATGGCGCAGATGATCACCATGGTGATGATGCCACCGGCATTGCCCTCGGTGCTGGAGAAGATAGCCTGCGGCAGACCGGCCATGATGTTCGCGAAGATGATCAGCGACATGCCATTGCCGATACCGCGCTGGGTGATGAGCTCACCAATCCACATGATCAGCATGGCGCCCGCGGTGAGCGTACCGACGATCATGAGGTCGAAGATGATCTCGGGAGCGCCGGCGCCATTGAAGCTGATGCCGAAGCTCTTAAAGAGGAAGAGGTAACCCACGGAGTTGAGGATTGCCAGAGCCAGGGTGAGGTAACGCGAATACTGCGTAATCTTGGTCTGACCGACCTCGCCCTCGCGGGCAAGCTCATGCAGGGAAGGCACGACGGCCTGGAGCATCTGGAGGATGATCGAGCTGGTGATGTAAGGCATGATGCCCAGCGAAAACACCGACACATAGCTCAACGCGCCGCCAGAGAAAAGATTCAGGAGGGCCATAGCACCTGCGGCGACCGAATTGTTATCGGTCGAGAAAAGGCCCAGCATCCCCTGGAAGGGAATGCCGGGCACAGGAACGTGCGCACCAATGCGGTACACGACGAGCATAGCTATGGTAAAAAGAATCTTTTCGCGCAATTCTTTGATGCGGAAAGCATTCTTAAGACCATTTAGCACGGCAGCTCGACCTTTCCGCCGGCGGCCTCGATCTTGGCCTGCGCAGAAGCGCTGACCTTGTCGACCTTGACCGTGAACTTCTTGGTGAGCTCACCATTGCCGAGCACCTTGACGGGCTCGAACTCGCTCTTGGTGATGCGAGCGGCCTTAAGAGCGGCACCGTCGATCACAGCGCCGTCCTCGAACTTACGCTCGAGACGCTCAACGTTAACGGCGGTGTACTCGATACGACGGGGGTTGCGGAAGCCCGGAAGCTTGGGCAGGCGCATAGCCAGCGGAGTCTGGCCACCCTCGAAGCCGGCACCCTTGGTGCCGCCAGAGCGGGAACCCTGGCCCTTCTGGCCGCGGCCAGAAGTGGTGCCGTGACCCGAAGAATTGCCACGGCCGACGCGCTTGCGGTTCTTGGTGGAACCGGGCGCGGGAGTAAGATCGTGAAGCTGCATTTGCTACTCCTCTACAATCTCGACAAGGTGCTTGACCTTGAAGATCATGCCGCGGACGGACTCGTTGTCAGCAATCTCGCGAACCTCGCGGATCCTGTGGAGACCGAGGGCACGGACAGTACGGACCTGGTCCTGCTTGCAACCGTTGGTGCTGCGGACCTGCTTGATCTTGATGGTGTCAGCCATGCTTAGTTCTCCTTACCGACGAACATCTCGGAGACCGTCAGGCCACGGCGAGCCGCGACGTCCTCAGGGCTGGAGAGCTCCTTGAGGCCCTCGACGGCAGCCTTGATGATGTTGAGGCCGTTGTCGGTACCGAGGGACTTGGACAGGACGTTCTTGATGCCAGCAAGCTCAAAGAGGGGACGCACAGCGCCGCCGGCGATAACGCCGGTACCCTCGACAGCGGGCTTGATGATGATGCGGCCGGCACCAAAGTGGCCGAGAACCTCGTGCGGGATGGTGCCCTGCTCGGTCACCGGCACGTGGAACATGTTCTTCTTGGCATCGAGAGATGCCTTGGAGATGGCCATGGGCACCTCAGCGGACTTGCCCATGCCAACGCCGACGTTGCCCTTGCCGTCGCCAACGACGACGAGAGCGACGAGGCTCATGCGACGACCACCCTTGACGGTCTTCGACACGCGGTTGATGTAAACGACGCGCTCCTCGAACTCGGAGGCCTCGCGCTGCTGCTTCTGATTACGAGCCATGTGCTACATACCTCCTAGAACTCGAGACCGGCGGCACGAGCACCGTCGGCGAGGGCCTTGACGCGGCCATGGTAGATACGGCCACCGCGATCGAAGGCGACCTTGGTGATGCCGGCCTCGATGGCGCGCTTGCCAACGAGCTGACCGACCTTCTCCGCAGCCTCCTTGTTCGAGGTGTGGGTGCCCTTGAACTCGGCCTCGAGGGTCGAGGCAGAGACGAGCGTCAGGCTGGAGCCCTTGCTGTCGTCGATGATCTGGGCATAGATGTTGGCGTTAGTACGGGTCACGCGAAGACGCGGACGCTCGGAGGTACCCGAGACCTTGCCGCGAACACGACGCTGACGACGCTTGAGGCCTTCCAGCTTCGCCTTATGCTTGTTCATACGTAAACTCCTAAAAAGGTTGATCTTGCCAGCACCTGACGGGGTGCTGGTCTTATGCGAGTGAGTCGGTTACGACTACTTGGCGGCCTTACCCAGCTTGCGGCGGATGTGCTCGCCAACGTAGTGGATACCCTTGCCCTTGTAAGGCTCGGGAGGACGATGGCCGCGGATCTCAGCGGCGATCTGACCGACCTGCTGCTTGTTAATACCCTTGACGTTCACGTGGGTGTTGTCGGGAACCTCGAAGGTGATGCCCTCGGGAGCCTCGACGATCACGGGGTGCGAGAAGCCCAGGGAGAACTCGAGGTTCTTGCCCTTCTGCTGCACGCGGTAACCGACGCCGGCGAGCTCGAGCTTCTTCTCGAAGCCCTCGGAAACGCCAACAACCATGTTGTGGATGAGGGCGCGGGTGAGGCCGTGGCGGGCACGGGTCTCACGCTCGTCGTCGGGACGGGAAACGGTGAGGACGTTGTCCTCGACGTTGATAGCGAGCTTCTCAAAGACATCGAGCTCGAGCTGGCCCTTGGGGCCCTTGACGACAACGTTGTTGCCGTTGACTGCCACTTCGACTCCGGCGGGAATCTGGACAGGCTTATTACCGATACGAGACACGGTGATCTCCTTTCCTTCTACCTACCGAGCGAATTACCAGACGTAAGCGATGATCTCGCCGCCGACGTTGTGCTTGCGAGCATCGCGGTCGGTCATGACGCCATGGCTGGTGGAAATAATGGCGGTACCAAGGCCACCGCGGACGCGGGGCATGTCGGCAACGCCGGTGTACTTACGCAGGCCCGGCTTGGAAATGCGGCGGATGCCGTTGATGACCTTAGCCTTCTTGGGACCATACTTAAGCGTGATGTGCAGAGTCTTCTGGGGAACGGTGTCCTCGACATCGTAGCCCTCGATGTAGCCCTCCTCGTGCAGAACACGAGCGATCTCGACGAGCTTCTTGCTGCTCGGCATGGAGACCGTGGCCTTGTTCACAGAGTTAGCGTTACGGATGCGCGTAAGCATATCTGCGATCGGGTCTGTAAGGTTCATACAGATTCTCCTTCGTTCTTGATGAACACGTGCTCTTGGTTCTTCGCCGCCCTTAACGGCAAAGCCTAACTAGCGCGTTTTCCCTGTTCCAAACGGATGCTTGAAACGCTGGTAGTGACTTACCAGCTGGCCTTCTTAACGCCGGGAAGCTCGCCCTTGAGTGCAAGCTCACGGAAGCAGACACGGCACAGGCCGAACTTGCGGTACACAGAGTGCGGACGGCCGCAGCGCTGGCAGCGCGTGTACTCACGAGTAGAGAACTTCTGCTTGCGATTGCACTTGACGATCATCGATGTCTTAGCCACTTATATCCTCCTCACATAGAGTATTGTTCGCCCCAAGCGCCGCTCCCTTGTGGAAACGGCGCTTTTAGGGCAGGTGAACCTATTTCTTGAACGGGAAACCGAAGGCGTCCAGAAGGGCCTTGGCCTCCTCATCGGTGTTGGCGGTGGTCACGAAAGTGATGTCCATACCACGCTGGTGATCGACGGAGTCGAAGTCGATCTCGGGGAAGATGAGCTGCTCGGTGACGCCCATGGAGAAGTTACCACGGCCGTCGAAGCTCTTGGCGGAGATGCCGCGGAAGTCGCGGATACGGGGGATCGCGACGGAGGTCAGACGATCGAAGAACTCCCACATACGGTCGCCACGCAGGGTAACCTTGCAGCCAATCGGCATACCAGCGCGCAGGCGGAAGGTAGCGATGGACTTGCGGGCACGGGTGATCATCGGCTGCTGGCCGGTGATGGCGCGCAGGTCGCGCACGGCACCGTCGATGGCCTTGGAATCGGTGGCGGCCTCGCCGACACCCATGTTCACGACGATCTTCTCAAACTTGGGGATCATCATGACGTTCTCGTACTGGAACTTGTCCTGAAGCTGCTGCTTGACCTCGTTGTTGTACTTGGTCTTCAGACGCGGCACATACTTCTCTTCTGCCATTGTTCACTCCTTCTTGGGGTTTTAAGCACGGGGCGTGGCCACGATGGGTTGTCCTCGTGCCTCCTGGCTGCATCCGCGCCGCTCATGGCATTTTGCGGTTTGGACTCGACGCAGCAGGAGCCGACAAAACAATCGGTACTATACGCGCATCGGGAGCGTATTTCCAGAAAAACCTCGTCTGCCTGCACAACTCCACAACTCCCCCGCACAAATGGGTCCCAACAAGCAGTTGCGGTGAAATAGGGCCTGTTTTGCGGTCTAGCAGGCTTGAACAATCCGTATTTCACCGCAACTTATTGGTGGGGATGCGACTAGCGCTTGCGGGGGACGAGCTTGGTGCGGCGCAGGTGGATCATCTCGGCGGCGATGGAGATGGCGATCTCCTCGGGGTCCTCAGCCTCGATGGCAACGCCGATCGGCAGGTGCAACTCGCCGATTTGCTCCTGCGTAAAGCCCTCCTGCTCCAAGCGGGCGCGCACAAAGGCCGTCTTACGGCGCGAGCCCAGGCAGCCCAGGTAGGCGGGTTTGGCGCGCATGGCCTGAATCACCACGTCGATATCGGACTTGTGACCCGCCGTGGCGACGACCACCAGGTCGCGCGGGCCGATGGGGCACTGCTTGCTCAGGCTCTTGTAGTCGACCAGACGACGGTCGTAGACACCGGGCACCCAATCGGGGGTCAGCGTGCCGGGGCGGTCGTCGCACGCCACGACGGCAAAGCCCGCCGCCGTAAGCACCCGCGCCGTCGCGGCGCCCACGTGGCCGCAGCCAAAGATATAGGTCAGGCCCTCGGGGCAGAGCGTCTCGATGTGCGCCGCGGGAATCTCAGAGGCCGCGTTGGTGTAGGTGACCTTACTCCCCTCCTCCACCAGCGAAAGCCCGGGGCAGCCCGCAATGGTGCGGCGCGATTCCTCGCCATGGTACTCGGCCACATCGCCCTCGAGCGCGCTCGCGATAAACGGTTCAAAGTCGATGACGAAGTCGCCGATGCGCCGATAGGCCAAGACGTCGGCAACCGACTGGAGCAACGGTACCTTGGTCGCGTCCAGGTGCAGATAGCACAGGCAGATGGCCCCGCCGCAGATCATGCCGGTATCGGAGTTCTCGCCGCCCATGGTGTAGCGGACCAGACGCGACTGTCCCGCGCTCAGGAGTTCGCGCGCCTCATCCAGCGCAAAGAGCTCAATCTTGCCGCCGCCGATAGTGCCCGCCTGGCCACCGTCGGCAAAGACGGCCATCCAGGCGCCCACGCCGCGCGGCGACGACCCCGCCGTGCCGGCCACGACCACGAGCTCGCACGTCTCGCCAGCACGCAGGGCGGCAAGCGCAGCATTCGCCACATCGAGCTTTTCCATTGCAATTTCCTATCCCTGGAATACACCGGTGAGCATGGCGAGTGCCTCGAGCACACCGCCGCCGACCGACGTCGCCTTGTCCGAAATGTAGTTGATATAGCTGGCATCGCCGCGCGGATCGACATCGGCGCATTTAAAGCCCTCAGTCACCTGCACGCCGTCGGCCAAAAGGCCGCGCAAGCAGCCATCAATCTGCGTGACCATGGGAGTATCACCCGCATACCCAACACACTCGCCGGCACTCACGATGTCGCCGATCGCGCGGTCGGACCGAAACACGCCGGCGGCGGGGCTGTGGATAACGCGCTCCTTACCATAGCCGGCGATGAAACCCGGCACGCCCGTATTGGGCTGGGGCGAACCTTGGGTGATGACACGGCCCAGGAAATGCCCGCGCATGGTCTCGACCACGGCGTCGCAGTCAACCGACGCGGTAAAGCCCGGCCCCACGGCAATGACGGCAGGCGCCATATCGCGCGTGGTGCCCAGATTGCGCTTGGCCAGGATCGCGTCGACCACAGCCGCGGGTTTAAGCTCATCGAGCATCTTGGCCTGAGGGTCCACCACAACGGCGACGTCTCCGGCCTCGGTAATTGCAAGCGCCTCAGCCGGCGTCTGTGCCAAGCGAGCGCGAATGCCCTCGACCTGGACCTCGCCCAGGCGAATGGCCTCGCAAAAACTGATTGTGCGACGGATGCACGTGGGGACCGCGATATCGGCCATAACGACCGACACGCCGGCGCGTACCAAACGAGCAGCGACGCCCGTGGCGATATCGCCGGCGCCGCGAACATAAACGAGCATTCCCGGGGCACCTCCCTGTGCTACGGTTTGAGCAGAGCAAAAGCGGTTCGACCGCTACTCTGATGATTATTTATTATCACAGTATTATACGGCGGTGAACAGATGGAAACGGTTAGCGGCAATCTTGCCTCGGCGCTCAGGATCGAGCCGGGCATTACCGCGATTATCGGCAGCGGCGGCAAGTCGACCTTGCTCAAGACGCTGGGTCTTGAGCTCATGCGCGCTGGCGGCCACGTGCTCCTCTGCACCACCACGCATATGCTTCCCGTCGCCGGCGTCCCGTGGGACGGGTCGAATCGTCGCCTGGACGCCGCGCCTTGGAAGCCGGGCGCCTCGCATGTCCCCGGTTGCACCTGCGAGGCCTGCGCGGGCCTTGCGCGCGGAAGCATCTGCCAGGCAGGCGTCTTGGACCCGGAGACAGGCAGGCTCTCCGCTCCCGCCGAGCCGCTCGGCGAGCTGGCACAGCGCTTTAACTACGTCTTGGCCGAGGCGGACGGCAGCAAGCGGCTCCCGCTCAAGGCCCACGCCGCCTGGGAGCCGGTCGTTCCCGCCGGCACAACCAGCATCGTCTGGATCGTCGGCGCCTCGGGGCTGGGCAAGCCCGTCGCCGAGGTTGTCCACCGCCCCGAGCTCTTTTGCGAGCGTTGCGGCTGCGAGCTCACCGACATCGCCACGCCCGAGCGCGTCGCCCAGGTGCTCAATGCCGAGATGCAGGCGCTGGAACTCAGCACCGCACGCATCATGCTCAACCAAGTCGACACGCTCAGCGACCCCACGATGGCCGACCGCTTCGAGGCAGCCCTCGGCCGCCCCGTCGTCGCCAGCAACCTCCAGGGGCAGCTAATTTGGCGTCGTCCCCGTTAGCGGGGGACGTAGCGGCCGGGCTGGGCTCCAGTGGGCTCGCCGTCGCGCGCTGCCAGCACGCCGTTGACGTAAACAGCCTTGGCGCGGCTATGTGCCTCAAAACCCTCGAGCGGCGTGTAGTCCACAGCCTGATGCTGCGTCGCCGCGCTAATGGTCCAGCGCGCCTTGGGATCCCACACGCACACGTCGGCATCGGCGCCCTCGGCAAGACAGCCCTTGCGCGGATACATGCCAAAGACGCGCGCCGGGTTCTCGCTCATCAAGCGGCACAGATCCTCGGGTCCCAGCTGGCCCTCAAAGCTCGTGGCAATCGCGACGGGACGATGCTCCACGCCGGGCCCGCCGTTGGGAATCGCGCGGAAATCATCGCGTCCGCGGTCCTTTTGCCCGTGCAGGTTAAAGCTGCAATGATCGGTCGCAATAGTATCGATCTCGCCGGCCACAAGCGCCTCGCGCAGCGCGGCACGGTCGCCGGCATGGCGCAGTGGCGGGCTCATCACATACTTGGCACCCGCAAAGCCGTCCTCGCCCTGCTCCAAGTAGCAAGTATCGTCGAGCATCAGATACTGAGGGCAGGTCTCGACATAGATGTTCTTCTGCCCGCGCGCTTTGGCAGCGCGAATGGCCTCGAGCCCCAGCTTGGTCGAAAGGTGCACCACATTGACTGGAGCGTCCCCGGCTAAGTGCGCCAGATACAGCAGACGACTCACGGCCTCACCCTCGCACACGTCCGGACGGCTGAGCGCATGCCCCTCGGGCCCATGAATCCCCTGCTCGTACACGCGCTTCTGCAGTTCATTCACCAGCGTACCGTTCTCGCAATGCACGCAGAGCATGCCGCCCACGCGCTTGAGTTCCTCCAGCACCTCGAGCGTCTCGGCGTCGTCCAGGCGCAGGTGGTCATAGGCAAAGTAGGTCTTAAACGACGACACGCCCGCCTCGCGCATGGCCGAAAGATCGGCGCGGTTGCGTTCATTCCACTCGGCGAGTGCCATATGAAACGCGTAGTTGGCCGTGCAGGTTCCGTCGGCGCGGCGATGCCACTCGGCCAAGGCATCGGGCATGGTCACGCCGCGATCGGCCGTCGCGTAGTCCACGATGGTCGTCGTACCGCCGCAGGCAGCCGCACGCGTACCGGTCTCAAAGCTATCGGCCGTCCAATCCATGCCAGTCCAGCACTGCATGTGCGTGTGGCCGTCGATAAAGCCGGGGAACACCCAACAGTCGGTGGCGTCCTGGACGGTATCGCCCTCGCCCGGCTCGATTGCCGCGGCGATCCGCACAATCTTATCGCCCTCCATGGCAAGATCGGCGCGGCGAAGCCCCTGGGGCGTCACGAGCGCGCCGTTTTTGATGATGATCATAATTGCTCCTTATTGATTGATGCAGTTGGCCACGCGATCAAAATACGAGCAGGCGGCGATATGCTCCGTTATGCGTTGCTGTCCCTTGGCGGTATCGACGTCCCACAGCTCGTAGGCACGCGCCTCGACCAGCACCACGTCGGTACGGTCCTTGAGGATCGAACCGCCGCCGTCCTTGCCCTCAAGACACATAAGTGCATCGAACAGTTCCGCCGGAAAGAGCACCGGGCTCGAAGGCTCACCGTTGCACGCAAGACGCACCGGATGTTTGCGGCCACACTCGTCAAACGCACGAACCATAGCCTCAAAAGAACCCGAACTCACGAGCGGCTGGTCGCCCGGCAAAAAGAGGCAACCTTTCCAGTTGCGTTCGACTCCCCACGAAAGGCCCGCACGGACGCTTTCGCTGCGCAGCTCGCCATCGTGCAGCACGCACGGGCAATGCTTGTCCTCGCAAATCTGGGCGACCTCGGGCCAACGCGTCGAAACCACGACGTCAAAGCCCCGGGGAACCGAATCGATGGTCCGGGCAATCAGCGGCTCGCCATAGATATCGGCAAGCATCTTGTTAGAGCCAAACCGCTTGCCCTCGCCCGAAGCCATAATGACGCATCCAAGTTTCATGGTGATACCTCCCCTGAAACCATCGTACCCATAACTCGCGCCGCGGGCATCTACATCGAAAGCGCTTATCCCGCACGCCCGCGATGCAAAAAGGGGCACCCCGCCGGTTGGCAGAGCGCCCCCTTTACATGGCTTACCTCAACCCGGCTTTAGGCCTGGAGCCAACGGGCGGTGTTGCGCTCGTCGAGGGCCTTGAGGGTAGCGGCGGGATCGGCAACCTTCTGCAGGAACATCATGGCTGCGATGGCGTACGGCTTGTAGCTGGCCTCCTTGTACATGCCCACGCGGTGCATGTCGAAGACGTCGGCGTTAACCTCGCCGTGCTCGCAGGAGACACCGGAGATGTCGGCGGGCAGCGGGTGCATAAAGATGGTGTCCTGGCCGTTGGCAGTCTTCTTCATGAGCTCGGTCGTGGAGCACCAGTCCTGATGGGTGGCGTTCTGGGCGAGCAGCTCCTTCTCGAGCGCGGCGATGCCGGCGTCGTCGCCCTCGGCGTACAGGTTGGTGCGCTTCTCCATGGCGGCAAACGGAGCCCAGCTCTTGGGGATCACGATGTCGGCGCCCTCGAAGGCCTCGGCCATAGTGTTGACCTGCTTAAAGGTGGTGCCGGACTCGGCGGCATAACCCTTGGCGCGCTCGACGACCTCAGGCATGAGGTCGTAGCCCTCGGGGTGGGCCAGGGTGACGTCCATGCCAAAGCGGGGCAGCAGGCTGATCAGCGACTGCGGGCAGGACAGCGGCTTGCCGTAAGAGGGCGAATAAGCCCAGGTGACGGCAACCTTCTTGCCCTTGAGGTTCTCGAGGCCGCCAAACTCGTTGATGAGGTAGAGCATGTCGGCAGAGGACTGCGTGGGGTGATCGGAGTCGGACTGCAGGGAGATGAGCGTGGGACGGTGATCCAGAACGCCGTCCTCGTAAGCCTGCTGGACAGACTCGGAGACCTCGGCCATGTAGGCGTCGCCCTTGCCGATGTACATGTCATCGCGGATGCCGATGACGTCGGCCATGAAGGAGATCATGGTAGCGGTCTCGCGGACGGTCTCGCCGTGAGCGATCTGGGACTTCTTCTCGTCCAGGTCCTGCAGCTCAAGGCCGAGCAGGTTGGCGGCCTTAGAGAAGGAGAAGCGCGTACGGGTGGAGTTGTCACGGAACAGGGAGACGGCCAGGCCCGAGTCGAAGATCTTGGACGAAACGTTGTTCTCGCGCAGCTCGCGCAGGGCGTCGGCGACGATGTAGAGCGCCTTGAGCTCATCGGTGGTCTTGTCCCAGGTGTGCAGGAAGTCGCTGCCGTACATACCCTTAAAATCGAGGCCGTTCAGCTGCTCGACGAGCTCGGTAAACTTGACGTCCATGTAAATGTCCTTTCTAAAGGTGAAACGATCGCAATGAGTAGACGTGCTCCGGCATGCGCGTGTGGCTAGAACATGCAGAGCACTATGACGAGGACCCGCCACCGTTGAGGAAGCATGGGAGATAACGACCGCGGGCCCCGAGTCAACAGGGGATGCCGGGGACACGAGCGGCCCCCGGCTCAACAAAATCGAGGAATGGGACTAATCGATCTTGTTGTTGGTCAGACCGGCGCGGAACACGGTGGCGTCGCCATCGGCCTGGCTCGGATCGTAGAGGTTCAGGGCAGCCACGTACATGGCGGCAGCGGTGACCAGGTCGTCCTTGTAGGTGACCTCGTTGGGAGCGTGAGCCTGAGACTCGGCACCCGGGCCAAAGCCCACACAGGGGATGCCATAGCGGCCCTGGATGGAAACACAGTTCGTGGAGAAGGTCCACTTGTCGCACAGTGGACGACCAGTGCGCTTGTCCATGCTGGGCTCGCAGCCGATGCGCTCGTCACCGAACATGGCCTTGTGGGCGTCGACGAGGGCCTTGACGTGCGGAGCGGTCTCCTTGTTGATCCACGTGGGGAAGTAAGCCTCGGTCTCGTAGACCTCGCCGGTCCAGGACGGACGGTCGTACATGTACATGGAGACCTTCACGTCGTCGCCGTACTTCTTGGCGGCCGGCAGGTTGCGGATCTCGTCCAGGCAGGACTCCCAGGTCTCACCGGCGGTCATGCGACGGTCGATGGAGATGGCGCAGGAATCAGCCACGGCGCAACGGCTGGGGCTGGTGTAGAAGATCTGGCTGACGGTGCAGGTGCCGCGGCCCAGGAAGCGGGCGTCCTCGAAGTGCTCGGGGTTGTACTTGGGGTCGAGCATCTTGACGAGACCCTTGATGTCGGTCGACTCGTCGCAGCCGTTGTTGTTGAGGGCGCGGACGTCGGCGATGATGTCGGCCATCTTGTAAATGGCGTTATCGCCGCGGTCGGGAGCGGAGCCGTGGCAGGAGGTGCCGTGAACGTCGACGCGAATCTCCATGCGGCCGCGGTGACCGCGGTAGATGCCGCCGTCGGTGGGCTCGGTGGAAATGACGAACTCGGGCTTAATGCCGTCCTTGTTGTAGATGTACTGCCAGCACATGCCGTCGCAGTCCTCTTCCTGGACGGTGCCGACGACCATGATCTTATAGCCCTCAGGGATGAGACCCATGTCCTTCATCATCTTGGCAGCGTAGGTAGCGGAAGCCATGCCGCCCTCCTGGTCAGAGCCGCCGCGGCCGTAGATGATCTCGTCGGTCTCGTAGCCCTCATAGGGATCGGCATCCCAGTTCTCGATGTTGCCGATGCCGACGGTGTCGATGTGGGAGTCGATGGCGATGATCTTGTCGCCCTCGCCCATAAAGCCCATGACGTTGCCCAGGCCGTCGACCTTGACCTCGTCATAGCCAAGGCTCTCCATCTCGGCCTTGATGCAGGCAACAACCTCACCCTCCTCGCAGGACTCAGAGGGGTGGGAGATCATGGCGCGCAGGAAGCGAGTCATATCAGCACGATGAGACTCAGCAGCAGCCTTGATAGCGTCGAAATCGAGTTCTTTAGCCATTGTTCATAACCTTTCAAACGAAGAAATCTACCTGTGAGGTGGCGGAGCGATACCTATTTACTCCGCCCTAACGATTAGCAAGTGGGATATTCGCCTTCCCAAACAATACGGCGATACTGGTCGGGATCCGTATCGCCCTCGGTGGAGAAGCAGAGCACAGAGCTCGTCTTGTCCAGGCCGATGAGTTCCTTGAGCTCGGCGTACTCGGGATCGAGCATGAGGGTCTCGACCAGGCCGGTGGTCACAGCACCGGACTCGCCGGAGATGACGCGCGGGTCGCCCTTCTCGGGAGCGCCCAGGGTGCGCATGCCGCGAGCGGTGACCCAGTCGGGGCAGGACACGAAGGCGGTGGTGTGGTTGCGCAGGATATCCCAGCCCAGAATGTTGGGCTCGCCGCAGCACAGACCGGCCATGATGGAGGGCATGTCACCGTCCACGATGCGCGGATCGCCGTCGCCGGCGGCAGCGCCCTTGTACAGACAGGCGGCAGGCGCGCACTCGACCACGACGAAGGTGGGCGGGTTATCGGGATACAGGTTGGTGAAGTAGCCCACCACGGCGCCAGCCAGCGAGCCCACGCCAGCCTGGACAAACACGTGCGTCGGGCGGTTGATGGCCATCTCACGCAGCTGCTCGGCAGCCTCGGAGGCCATGGTGCCGTAACCCTCCATGATCCAGGACGGGATCTTCTCGTAGCCCTCCCAGGCGGTGTCCTGAACGATGACGCCGCGCTCGCAGGCGTCGGCCTCGGCGGCGGCCATGCGCACGCACTCGTCGTAGTTGACCTCTTCGATGGTCACCGTGGCGCCCTCGGCGGCGATGTTATCGAAGCGGGGCTTGGTGGAACCCTTGGGCATGTGCACGACGGCCTTCTGGCCCAGCTTGTTGGCAGCCCATGCCACGCCGCGGCCATGGTTGCCGTCGGTGGCGGTAAAGAAGGTAGCCTGGCCAAAGTCCTTGGCAAGCTGATCGGAGGTCAGGTAATCGAAGGTGCAGTCGGCAACGTCCTTGCCGGTCTCGTCGGCAATGTAGTTGGCCATGGCAAACGATCCGCCCAGAACCTTAAAGGCGTTGAGGCCAAAGCGATAGCTCTCGTCCTTAACGCACAGGTTGGACAGACCCAAGCGCGCAGCCTGACCGTCCAGGCGGGCAAGCGGGGTGACGGTATATTGAGGGAACGACTGGTGGAAGGCGCGGGCCTTCTTCACGTGGTCGAGGCTCATGATTCCCAAGTGCTTGTCATCGCTCTTGGGCATCGTGTTGCCCGCCCACTGGATCTTATCGGCCATACGGTGAACTCCTTAAGTCCTCTCTTGCCGGCCCCCGCATACGCGTTTCAGCCCGATCCCATTCACACGACTGAACTTTTATGTGGATGCCAAACAAAAAGTTTGTTAGTAATGTTCTATCACACTTTTTGATTGGTATATCTAACGAATTGTTTGTTGCCGTAATCGGTACTTTTTCGCCGCCGAACGGTCATGAATTGCCTTGTTGATGGATTTGTTTGCGGTCATGTGTGGTTTATGGCACAGTGAGCCCAAACTAATTTTTAGGAAGGTACCCATGACCCCCGCACAGATTGAGTTTTACAAGCGCCTCGCACACGGTCTGGCGCTCCAATTTGGCCCCAACTGCGAAGTCGTCGTCCACGATCTGGAGACCGAGGACGTGGACCATTCCATCGTAGTGATCGAAAACGGCCACGTCAGCGGGCGCAAACTGGGTGACGGCCCCAGCCATATCGTGTTTGAGTCCATGCACGAGGGCGCCACCGATGTACACGACCGCGAGCCGTACCTCACTAAAACCACCGACGGTAAGCTGCTCAAATCGTCGACGATCTTTATCCGCAACGATGAGGGCAAACCCGTCGGCATTTTGGGCATCAACTTTGACATTACGCTCATGAAGGCTTTTGAGCGCTCGCTCGACGCTTTTACCGGCACCGGCGGCACGGGCTATACCGAGCCCGAGCCCATTACCAAGAACATCGGCGACCTGCTCGAGGACCTGCTGCACGAGTGCGAGCAGTTTGTGGGCAAGCCCGCGGCACTCATGACCAAAGACGAGCGCATTCGTGCCATTGGCTACCTCGACCGTCGCGGCGCCTTCCTCATTTCCAAGTCGAGCGAGCGCGCCTGCGAGTTCTTTGGCATCTCCAAGTACAGCTTCTATAGCTACCTCAATGAGGCCAAGGCTGCTGCCGGCGACAAGTAGGCACTCGCCTGGATTGCCCCTCCCCTTTTGGGCGCGAGTTCTGGAAAGCGCGAATCCAAGACCGAGCCGCTTGGGAAGTTCCATATAATCGATGTCATTAGTATTTCGAAAGGATGGAACAGAATGGCGTTGAGCAAGGCATCATGCACCGGTCGCGGATTGATTCCGGCAATTGGTGGACATGTGCACCGCATGTTCGATGAGGGTGAAGACGACCTGTTTTCGCTGAGCCTTGACGACGTGATGGATGATCGCCCGTGGACCACCGACGAACTCATGGGCGGCGGGGCTCGCCCGTCAACCCCCAATCCCGCACTTGCGCCTAAGTCCGCACCTGCGCCGACTCCTGCGCAGTCGCCTGTTTCGACGCCCGCGCCTACGCCCGCACCCACTTCGGCGCCCACGACCGCTCCCCGCCCCGCAAGCGACCCGTCCGAGACCGCGGCATTTCTCGCTGCAGCGACGCAGGGCAAATCGGCCGACAGCACCGTTATGTACAGCGCCCAGCAGTTGCCTGTTCCTGCGGCACGCAAGCCTCCGATCGCAAGGCTCGACGAGCCCGTTGCCCATCAGGTTGCCTACGATTCCTGGGCCACAGCCGATCTGGATGAGACCTCTACCGGCATGCCGGCGCTCGACGTTCCAGTTAACCCGCTTTTTGCCACCAACACGAGCGCCGTGGACTATGAGGGCGGTGCAGCATATTCCGATTATTCCGATGACTATGCTGGCGATGGTCGCATCGAGACCGAGGGTTATGGCACCGCATCAAGCGATTATCTCAACGATCCGTACGCCGCCACGCCTGCGCCGGAATATGACCCGGAGGCCGCGTCCGCGCCGGCGTATACCAAAAGCACGGGCGAAGAGCGCTTCGCCGATTATTACGCCGAGGAAAAGGAGCTGCGTTTCTCGGAATTTCCGCAGGCAGTCAAGGTTGCCTTTATCGCCATTATCATTGCCCTGCTCGGCGTCATTGCGTTTGAGGGATTCCAGCTGTTCCGCGGCCCCACCCAAGCGGAGTCGGAGACCCAGCAAAAAGAGGACGAAAACCAGTACCTGGACATCAACACCCTCAAGGGCGACCCCAACGACGGGGATGATGAGTAGCGAGGGTTAAGGGAGGGCCGGAAGAGCCGGCGGCACGTTACGGCTCCAAAAGCCCTGCCATAAAGATGGGCAGATACAGCACGTCACCATCGCGGTGAAGATTGCATTCCGCAAGTACCAGGGCGCGATCGATTCCGTAGCCCTTCGTTGCCAGTGCGTTATCGAGCGCCGCGTGGGACTTAAAGCTCTTGCCCGATTTGACCTCGATGGCAAGCACTTCCCCATCGAACGTCTCTTCCACAAAATCGAGCTCACCGACCTTTTTGGATGTAAAGTAGCGCAATCTAAATCCATGAGCTTTGAGCTCTTGGGCAACGAAGCCCTCAAACGCCGCCCCCATGTTCATGCCAAAGGCGTCTTCCGCCTCCCCATCAAAAACGCCTTGGGCGACCCTTTTGGAATACGACGACATGAGCATTCCGGTGTCCAAGTAAAACAGCTTAAACAGATTTCGTTGCTCACCCAATAAAAGGGGTGCCACGGGCGCCGTTACGTTATACACGGGAAGCGCAACGCCTGCCTCCGATAACCAGAGAAAATGATCTGTCACCTGCGAAAAACGTTTGACACCGTTAATCGATGACAGTTTGAATCGCTTGTTTTTGGAGCCGGCCTCACTGGGAATCAAATCATAGATATCGCGAATAACCAAGCGTAGCTCGGGCGGAGCGTACTTTGCGATGTCATCGCGATACAGGGCGTGAAGATCGCGGTGGATGTTTCGAACCTCGTCGACATTGCGCGTCGCCAAGAAGGAATTGACCGCGTCGGGCATGCCTCCCACCACAACATACTGATGGAACAGATCGAGCAAGCGGTCATACAGGTAGCCAGGGAGCTCCCCCTCATCCTTTAGACAGCCCCTGAGCATGTCAAACACGCTGGCACCAACGCCATTTGCCCAGCAAAACTCCTCAAAGTCGAGCGGGTACATCTGGACCTGCTCGACATACCCCACCGGCAGGGAATCGATGCCCTCGAGCTCCACGCCAAGGAGCGATCCGGTAAGGATGTATCGAAAGTCGCCGCGCTGGACCAGGTATTTGATAAACGTCACCACGTTGGGGCATCGCTGCACCTCGTCGATAACCACGACGGTCTTGTTCGCAACCATCGGCTGCGTCGCAGCGATAGACATGCGCATAAGCAGGTCGTCCGCACTTTTCGCCGCCAAAAACAACTCGCGCACGGACGCGTCGGCGATAAGGTCGAACGTCACGACATTTTCGAATGATTCGCTTGCAAACGCGTTGACCAGATATGACTTTCCCACCTGCCGGGCGCCCTTGACCAAAAGAGCCTTGTTAGGCGACAAGGCAAGCCAAGATTCAAACTGTGCTTTCGCTTTTCTCTGTAGCATAAGCGCACCCCTTATTACATGCTGTTTTAGCACTAGGATACACTTTTCCGTAGTTGTTAGGTGCTTATTTCGACACTTTTTCGAGATATTTAAGTGTGTATTACGACACTTTTCCGTACTTTTACACGGCTGATTTCGACACTTTTTCTGATTTAAGCCTAGCAGCAGCCGGCGAAATCAAGCGCCGTCCGCGCGTCATTTCGCACTCGGCGCTTGATTTCTGTCCGCGTGCGCTGATAGACTCCATCGTGTCTGCAAGGAGCGGGCACGTTTTATCCAGAGTCGGGGTAGAGAGTTGGCTCCACGATCCCGACGCCAACCGGCCAAGAGGCACGGTGGCCCTGCCAACATCGATGAACGGAGTCCGTATGGACAATTTCTCCGTGCGCAGCGAGCGCAATTTCCACAACCTGGCAGCCAAGCCAAAACGAATGCATCTTCTGGACAAGCCGAACGGCTATGCCTTGGCCATGGTCAAGAGCAGTCTCCCCCACCAGATGCGCTTTACCGTGCAGGCGCTCGAGAAAGAGCTCTACACCGCCGGCGACCCGCACGTACTGCAGATCAAGCTGCTTGGAGACGACTCGCGCGAGCTGTCTAGCTGGAAGCTGTTTGCCGACGGCACGTGCGTCGCAAGCGGTTCGGGTGACTTTGCCCGCGAGTGCTTCTGCGATGGGGCCGAGGTGTTTTTGGACCTATGCCGAGATGCCGTCGAGGCTGCCGAGCTGCGCCATTGGAGTCAAAGGGAGTACGAGCTGCTGAGTGCTGCGCGTGGGGTTGCTATGGCGTAAGCGAGAGATCTCAGCAGTGTCACTAACGAGCAGAATCGATTTTTGCAATCAAGTCGTTCGCCCATGCCACGGCATCATCGACAGTCGGCAAAACGTTAAGTCCTTCCGCCTGGGAGAAATACAGTGAGTCCCAGCCCACTCCCCTCGAGATCATTGGAGGCCACTCCTGCTCCGCACGATACGCAAAGAGTCTGATACAGACCTCTCGAGTTTTTAGGTAATCAATTTCCCCGTTGGAAATTGCAATCTGGAGATCTATCAGATCATGGGCTCCCTCGGAACAATGGCACCCGAGAATCCGTTCCAGCCTATAGTGAGCGAATCTTCAAGCTTCGTCATGTAATCGTTCAGTGAGGATGCCCTGGCGGTATCGAGGTCGCGCGAGAACCGCGTGGCATCCTTCCCAAAGCGAATCTTCAGGGCATTTCCACCCTTTGCGGCTCCATCGGGTAGCATTTGCCCAACAACAACGGCCGCAATGAGCCTTTTAACGCGGCCCGGTTCTTCGTCCAAATCAGCGCAGAGTCGGTCTATCGCTATGTCAAGGTTACGTCTGCTGGTTGGCTTCTTGACTTCCTTCACGACAGCTCCTTCATCAGTCTCTCATGCTCATTGGAGGTAATAAGACCCTCGGCTTGAGCGTGCTTGGTTGCCTCGATGAGGCGTTCGGTCATAACGGACCCCTTACAAGCCTCAATCGCATCGGCAACGCATTGAGAAGGGATTCCTTCATAGAACGTCGTTTTCGCATTCTCTGGAGCGGGCACTGTTTTTACCCAAGCTGGCAGTTTGCGGCGAATACGCTTTGGTGTTGCCACGGTCACGGCACGAGGATCAACAAGTGCAAGTGCGTGCATAGACAGCACTGATTCGCCCCACAGGAAACCCTCGTCACCAACAAGAGCCACTGCCTCCGCAAAGACGTCACGGGGCGTCGGAACCCATTGGGTGAGCTTGTACACCCCATGTCCTCGGCGCATCAATTTCCCAGTGGCACACCATCGGCTCAGTTCTCCAGTGGTTACGCCAATCTCGCGTGCCTGCGCAGCAGTCACGATGCCGTAGCCATCTGCCGCCAGTTCGAATATTTCATCAAAGTGTTTCATGTCAAAAGACTAACACTTTTGTATGTTTTTTGACATAGACATGGTCTTAATCAAGCATTAGAGATCTATTTAAATTCGTATAGCATTGCAATCACCCTCTCTGAATTCGAAGTCCGCGCCGACAGCATGGGGGGGGGCGGACGATTTCTTGGACCGCGCCTAGGCGGATCCAAGCTTCCTGCGGTACTCCATCGGGCTCAGCCACCCGAGGGACTTCTTGATCCGCTCCTCACGATAGTACACGAGGTAGGCCTCGAGCCTTCCCATGAACTCCTCGGCCGTCACGCCCTCCCAGTCCCTGTAGTGGA
>JAUMPM010000032.1 GCA_031294825.1 Collinsella sp.
GATGGCGATCAGGGCGACGCCCAGGACGGGCACGTTGGCGTAGGAGCACAGCAGGAAGCCCAGGAAGTAGAAGGGCACGAGCTGCTTGGTGAGCACCAGGCGGCCGAGCATGGCGAAGCCCATGGCCGGCAGGATGTTGGCTGCAACGCCAAAGCCAGCAAGAACAAAGTCGGGGATAAAGTCGAGCACGCCCTGGATGGCGTCAGCACCCAGATAGAACGACAGCGAGCACAGCAGGAACGCCATGATGATGCCGGTCAAACCGATCAGGAAGTGCATCGCATAGACACCCTTAAGGTTGCCCTGGCCGGAGAAGACATCAGCGCGGTCAACCAGGATCGGCAGGGCGGCGTTGAGGATGTTCTTGATGGCAAGGCACAGCGTGGCGATGGGCATGGCAAGCGCGATGGCTGCCTCGGTGCTCTGGCCCAGCTGGATAGCGAAGGCGCAGGCGAGCACGCCGCCGATCGTCTCATCAGGCGGCACGTAGGCGCCGATGGAGATCGAGCCCATGAACAGCAGCTCCAGACTCGCACCGATCGCGAGGCCGGACTGCAGGTCCCCCAGCACCAGACCCACGAGCGGGCACAGGACGATGGGGCGGAACGCATAGAGCGTACCGAGCTGGAAGTCGAACTTACCAAATGCGGCGATAAGTCCGATGAGAATTGCTTGGGTAAGCATACATCCCCCTTTCCTAATAGGACACTACGAAGAGCTCAGACTCTTCGAATTCAAACGCCTAGAGCACGCTGGCGCAGTCAACCTTGGGGTCATCGGCCAGGGGTCGAATCTCGACCTCAACGCCACGATCCAGCATCTCGCGCACATCGGCTTCCTCGGCCGCGGTCAGGAAGATCTGACGAGAGACCTGACGAGCATCGGGGCGCTTCTCGTCCTTGGGCTTGGTGTTGCCCAGGTTGACCGACTTAATCTGCGGGCAGCCCTCAACCAGCTGCTTTGCCTCGGCGATGGTGGCAACACAGATGATCATCTTGTACTTGTCGGTCACGCCCGAGTTAATGGCCTCGATGGCGTTCGCCATATCCTTGATGACGAGCTTGCAGCCGGCGGGCTTGCCCATCTTGAGCGTCGTCTTCCACACCGGGTCGTTAGCGACCTTATCGCCCACGCAGAAGATGCAGTTGGAGCCAAGGCCCTGAACCCAGGAAACTGCGACCTGGCCATGAAGCAGGCGATGGTCAACGCGAAGTAGCTGAATCATAATGTGACCCCCCAAAGGTCTTGTGCCGTCATACGGCGTGTCAGCAGGTGCTGCGGATTAGAACTCTTCCTCCTCCTCGTCATCGACCAAAAGATCGTTGACAAACTTCACGCGCGTATCGTCCGCAGCGACGATGGCGCGAATCGTCTCCTCAACCGGCGCCGACTCGTCAGAGAACAGCAGCTGGATGAGCAGAGGAAGGTTCATGTTGGTAACGAGGTACGTGCGGGGACGCGTCTGGACGATCTTGGTGAACTCGTTGTTAACGCTACCGCCAAAGAGGTCGGTGCAGACAACGACATCATCGTCGGCAGACATGCCTGCCAGCAGTTTTTGGGCCTCCTCGGCCACGTCCATGCGGCCATCGACGAACATCGAAAGATCGTGGACGTTGTCGCGAGCGCCCGAGAGCAGCTCGACGCTCTCCTTGATGCCGGTGGCGAAGTGCGCATGGCTGGCGATGATGTACTGCCTCATTCTGTGTTCCTCTCAATAGCCCGGCACGTTCCCGCACCCGTTTTCTTTAGTAGTCGAACTGGTGATAGTAGCGACGATACTTGAGGTTGTGCTTGGTGACCGTCTCGTAGTAGCGAGCCAGGCGGTCGGTCACGAGCACCGTCAGAATCCACGGGGAGACGATGACGCGGAACTCGTCGTCAAGGCCGGGGATCGCGAACTCGGCGGTGTCGATGATGTTGATGTCGGTGTCGCCGGTCACGCCGCGGGTCAGGAAGGCGCGGACGCGCTCGTCGAGCTTGCGGTTCTCGTCCTCGCCCATGAACAGGAACACGGGGACGCCGGGCTCCACGAGCTCGAGGGTGCCGTGGAAGAAGTCGGCCGAGGTGATGTAGCGGGTGCGCTTCCACTGCATCTCCTCCAGGATGCACATCGAGAACAGGATCGTCTCGCCCCACAGGGCGCCGGAGCCGATGAACATGGTGTAGGGGGCCAGGGCGTACTTCTTGGCGAGCTCCTCGGCGCGCGGCTCGAAGCGCTTGCGGATATCGAGCATGTCCTTCCAGATGTCCTTGGTCTGCTCGATGAACAGATCGAACTTGGGGAAGCAGCCGCGGCGGTTGAGCAGGCGCAGGCCGAAGCAGTCGGCGAGGTAGTAGCCCTTCTCGCAGCCGCCCGAACCATGGTCAGAAGCCATGGCGACGCAGTTCTCGGCGCCCACAGCCTGGCCGATGGGGCCCTCGGGCTTGGTCATGGCGTAGACGCGAATGCCCTTTTCCTTCATCTTCTTGACGGCCTCGAGGACCTCGGGGGTGGTGCCGGACTCGGAGGCGGTGAGCACGACGGACTTCTCGGTCATGCGCTTGTGGCCCATGGCGTTCCACTCGGCGGCGTGGATCAGGTAGACCTCGAGGTCGCGGTCGCCGAACTTGTTCATGAGGTACTCGAGCTGCATGAGCTCGTCCCAGGTGCCGCCGACGCCCATCAGGAACACGGCGTCGTAGCCCTCGTCGGCGACCTTGTCGGCGAGCGCGGTCATCTTCTTGCCGGTCTCGTAGAGCGCCTTGCCGTCCTCGAGATAGCCCTCCTGGTCGAAATGCATGATCTCGATCTTCTCGGTTTCCTTCATTTGTCTCTCCTTTCTGGGGTTGTTTCCACATCCCCCATGCCAACGGGCATCAAAACCCGCTTACATTCCGTAACACTCGGCCGCTTTGGCCTTAAGCGCATTGACTGACTCTTCGTAGCCCTCTGCCTTGACCTCCATTTGCTTGGAGACGGCATCAAGATACGGGTGCACGTCCCATGACTTCAGACGCTCGGCTATCATGGCCGCAATCGTCTGGAAGAACACAAGATTGGGAATTGCGCTGAGCAGCGGAGCCACCTGAGGCACCGCAACCTCGTGAGCCCTACCCTTGGGATGGGCCGTGAGCAGCACCGTTTTTGTCGTAACGTTCGATAGCGCATCGGCGATATTCGCAAGACGCTCCGACCCCTGCGGATCGTCGACGATAAACACCAGATAGCCCGGAACGATCTGCATCTCGGGACCGTGGACGAACTCCTCGCCTTCGTGATGCATGGCAGGAATCTTGATGGTCTCGCTCAGCTTGAGGGCCGCCTCTTCGGCAACGCCATAGTTGGGGCCGTTGCCGACGACCATGGCGGGCGTGTGCTCAGAAAGCTCGAGCATGTGGTCTTGAACATATGCCTCGGCTGTCTCGCACATGGTGGCGTTGGCTCGAATGGCCTCGCGCAGGTCGTCAAGACGTTGGGCAACGCCCTCGACATCAATCGTTCCGCGCGCTTGACCGCCGTAGATGCCAAAGAGCACCAGGTACTCGACGAGGACCTCGACGCCCAAGGTCACAAAGTCCACCGACTCGACGCCCACGCCGTAGTCAAGAACGATGTCAGTGTGCTCCTTGATGGGAGCCTCGACATTTGCCGTGAGCGCAACCGCAGGCATATCGTGCGCGCGCATGTAATCGAGCGCCGCAATCGTATTGGTCGAATAGCCGCTCTGAGAGACGGCGATGTTGAGCGCATGCTGCGGATAGATGTGCTCAAAATCGACGAAGGCCTCGGGCGTCACAACGGATACCTGCATCTGCAGCGCGTCTTGCAGGTAATCGCGGGCGCAATCGGCGGCATGGCGCGACGAACCCGAAGCAACGATGCGCAGTGCGTTAAAAGAACCAGACTGGAAAATATCAACGAGCTGCGCTACCAACTCAGACGAACGCTCGAGGTTCTCCCCCATACGCACATGGGCAAGCTGAACGTAATCGAGCATCTTCATCGTCTCACCTCGTAACAAATCATTAGTATTTGATACCAATCACAGTTATAGGTTACGGCTTTTTGATACCTCTTTGTCGATTAATTTATCCCCATCGGCGAACGGTCGATTTTGAGCCCTGTAAGGTTGTATATACAGCTGACCCAACGATCAAAACTGGTTAGTTTCCCAGCCGTTATTCACAAAATACCAGCTAGTACGTATAGGTGTAGCCGCCCGTATCGCCACGATTGAAGGACTTTACATACTCGATAGCCTGACCGCTCGCGTCATAGCTCACGCATTCCAAAAGCAAAACAAGATCGCCCTGTTCCAGTCCAAGGAGGCCGGCATCTCGTGCGCCCAGCGCTTCGATATCGAGCTTTTCCTGTGCCATGACTGGCTTTCGGCCCAGCATCTCATAGGTCTCGTACAAACTGAAGACCGACACGTCAATATCTTCGATGGTTGGGAACAGCAGGCAGGGAATCAGCGCCGTCTCAATCGATACGGGGCTACCGTTTATGCAGTTCAGGCGTCGAACGGAATAGAGCAGGTCGTCCTCGGCGATGCCAAACAGGTCGGCGTAATATGGCCCCGCATAACGCTTGGAACGCGCGAGAATACGGACGGACGGCTCGCCGCCCGAAGCACGGACCGATTCACGGAAACCGACCGTGCGTTCAAAAAAAGCAGGTACTTTCTGCGCCACAAAGGCACCTTTTCCCCGAACACGGCGAATCTGCCCGCGCCGAACCAGCTCATCGACAGCGCTTCGGATGGTCAAGCGTGTCGTACCAAATTCCTCGGCAAGGTCTTTTTCGGACGGAATCATGGAACCCGTGGGATATATACCGCGCTCGATACGTTCCTCGATGCGGCGTCGAATGCGCATATAAACCGGGGTGGCATCTACTGTTTCAGCCATTGTTCACCTGCCACGCTCCTCACGCCGTTCTCTTCGCCGTTATCGGCAAAGCGGAACTTTGTGGGCAAAATCACCGATTTGCAATGCTCCACAAAACGCATGTCCTTATCAAATTCGATCGAGCTCTCATAGAACACCGGCGTTCCCTCTTCTTGCTGGAGCAGCTCGGCCTCTTCGGCGTTCAAACGCGAGATGGAGATATGCTCACGTCCATGCTCAACACGCACGCCACCTTCTTTGAGCAAGACATCGTAAAGGCTCTCACACTCAAAATCGTGCTCGGGAAGCGCGGGGCACAGGGACAGGTTAACGTGAGCGGTCTCGATTGACGCCGGCTCGCCCTCAATAAGTCGAACGCGCTGCATGCGGAGTAAAGGAGCGCCCACAGCCACCCCAAGCTTGTCGGCAAGCGCCTCATCCGCCTCGATGGTCCCGGTGGAAACCAGACGAGAAGAGGGGTGCAGGCCGGCAGTCCGCACAGCATCGGAAAAGTTATACGTTTCCTGGAAGATATTCAGCGGCTTGGGAGGACACACATACGTACCCGATCCGCGACGGCTCTCGAGCGTTCCACACGAGATGAGCCGCGTGATACCGGCGCGCAACGCCGTACGCGAAACGCCAATCTCTTCGCACAGCACGCGCTCAGCCGGCAGGCGATCGCCGCCGGCAAGCTGGTGGTGCTGGATATACCAAAGAATTCCCTCAACAGCACGATCTTTGGGGGGAATTGCATAAGATTCGCCTGCCATTGCACAGACTCCTCATTCAGAAACGTATGCCGCCAAAATTAGACCAGCCCTCCCATGGCATCAAATTCGGCCTTGATCTTCTCGGCAACATTCCGATACGACTTATATAGACTTGAATCGCGTTTGACTTCGTCGGTCATAACGGGAATCTCTAATTTGGAAACCTCGTCTTTTCCCGTCTGAACCGCCACAACAACGCCCATACCAAGACACATATTACGCTTGGCAGCGTTTATTTTCGCCGCCTTGGCAGGATTTGCCAGGATACGCTGGGCAAATTCCTGTTTTGAGACCACTTCCTCGGCCTCCGGATCGCCCGCCTCGGCCACTTCGCACTGCAACACGTCCGCATAGTCAAAAATCTTCGGCTCGCCGCCGCGCTGATGCACGGCCCACTTGCGACGCGTGGCATCCTGGTAGATAGCCGGCAAAAACGTAAACCGCGGCGGGTCCAAAATCGTATCCGTGATGGTAAACACGCTGGGGTCAAAGGCATCCTGCGGGTTTTTCTTCTTGAACAGCCCCATATCAGCCTCCCGTACTAGCATTAAACAACTCAAGCCGAATATAGCACCAATTTCAAGCCGCTGCCTTACCCTATCGGTGCGCGGCGTCTATGGCTCGCCCAGCGGAAGAGTTTACGGACGAGGGCCGGGGTGTCTGCTTTGTTTTGAGAAGTGGGCTTCGCGAACTTCTCAAAACAAAGCAGACCCCCCGGCCCCGCCGGCAAATAGCGGACACTCCGCATGCAATCTATGCAAACAAACAAGTACGCTTAGCTACATTCGGTAAGCTCGAGCACGCTGCCCTTAACGATAAGCGCCGGCTCCAGGACGACCTCTTCGGCACGCCTGCCGCCCCTACCGGCAAGACGCTTGGACATGCAGCCAAAAGCA
Source organism: Collinsella sp. (assembly GCA_031294825.1). GTDB lineage: Bacteria > Actinomycetota > Coriobacteriia > Coriobacteriales > Coriobacteriaceae > Collinsella. Next base: position 6,542 of record JAUMPM010000032.1, read on the forward strand.
TGCTCCGCAAGGACACCAGGATCCTGCTCAATCGCGGTCAGCGCCGGCTCAAAGAGAACGTCGGCCGCCGAGTTGTCATAGCTCACCACCGAGATATCGCCCGGGATGCTCTTCCCCATCTCGTGCAAGCGCTTGAGCAGACCGAGGGCGATGTTATCCGAACTTGCGAACACAGCGGTGGCATCAGTTGCGAGCACCGCCTCCGAGGCCTCATAGGCACTCGGAATGTAGTACTCGCTCTCAAACTCCAAACGTGCGTCGATAGGCAGGCCAACCTCGCGCAGCGCGCGCTCATAGCCGGCAAGTCGCTTACGCCCCGTATTGGAACGGCGCGCGTTAACCAAGCAGGCAATGCGACGGTGGCCCTGCTCGATCAGATAGCGAGTGGCCATGTAGCCACCCATCTCGTGGTCGAACATCACCTTGTCGCACTCGAGCCCCTCAATGGCACGGTCGACCATCACGGCAGGGATAGGCAGATGGCTGACTTCTTCGCGCAGGGCGCGGTCGTCGGAGAACTCGTCGCCTACGACCAGGAAGACGCCATCAACGCCGCGCGTCACCAGCTGGCGCAGCAGCTCCAGATCGTCATCGGCGCTTCCGCCCGAGCTGGTAATGAAGAGCGCATAGCCGTCCTCGCGGCAGCGCTTTTCCAGGCTACCGGCGAGCGAGGCAAAAAAGCGGCTCTCGATGTTAGGGACGATAAGGCCCAGGGTGCGCGACTCGCGCATGACCAGGCTGCGCGCGATCTGGTTGGGAACATAGTGGTTGCGCGCCGCGACCTCTTTGATGAGCTTGCGGTTTTCTTCCGAGATGCGACAGGGCCGATTATTGAGCACAAGCGAGACCGACGAGGGGGAAAGCCCCACCTCCTGGGCGATCTGCTTGAGGGTGACTTTGTTGGCCATCTCGCTCCTTCCGGGTTTACGCGCAATCTCTTGAAAGTATAGCGACTACCCCTCTACCTCGGTGATAAACACTTTACCAATCCGGTAGACGGCTGTTTTATCGCCGCCAGCGCACCAAATCCGTCCGGGTGGGGTATATTGCAATCGATTGATGACAACGACCACCAAAAGGCGGATATTCGTATGCACGAGAACGACTTTTTTAACGAGGACCTGCTGTGCGCGCTTGCTGGCGTTGCCGGCGAGGACAACGTACTGATGAGCGAGCCCATGCGCGAGCACACCACGTTTAAGATCGGCGGCCCGGCCGACGTCTTTGTCACGCCCGATACCGAGCAGGGCCTCGTCGCCACGCTCGATACCTGCTATCGCTGCGATCTGCCCCTCACCATCGTGGGCAACGGCTCCGACCTACTCGTCGGCGACAAGGGCATCCGCGGCGTCGTCGTGGCGCTGGGCGAAGGCCTCTCCGACATTACGATCGACGGCACGCACGTCACGGCGGCAGCCGGCGCGCTGCTTTCCGATGTCGCAGCCGCGGCAGCCGAGGCCGGTCTCACCGGCATGGAGCCCATCTCGGGCATCCCCGGATCGGTCGGCGGCGCCTGCTACATGAACGCCGGTGCCTACGGTGCCTGCATGGCCGATGTGCTGGAGTCCGTGCGCGTCTACAAACCCGCTCGCCAGCTCGACGACGGCACCCGCGGCAGCGGCAATATCATCGAGTTCGATGTCGACGAGCTCAACCTGGGTTATCGAAAGAGCCGCATCGCCGATGACGGCTTTATCGTGCTTTCGGCCACCTTCAATCTCGCCCCGGGCAACGCCGCGATGATCAAGGCCGACATGGACGACTACCGCCAGCGCCGCGAGGACAAGCAGCCGCTCGACATGCCGAGCGCCGGCTCCACTTTCAAGCGCCCCGAGGGTTACTTTGCCGGCAAACTCATCATGGATGCCGGCCTGCGAGG
>JAUMPM010000046.1 GCA_031294825.1 Collinsella sp.
GTGCTTTCCTGTGCGTGCGGCACTCGCTACAAACTTAACCCCCGCCCGCAGCCCCGGGGCCCCTCCCTGCCTTCCTTTTGTTGGAGCCGTGGTGGTTGCCCGCCGCTTCGCGGCTCGGCGGCCCCGTTCTCCGCAGCGGGGTTGTCTAAGGATCTTGTTGAACTTCCGCCTTTGGCCCAAATGGAAACGGGGGACGCATCTGCATCCCCCGTTTTTGTTGCGGTTAGTCCAAGTCAATAAACTTGGTGCTTATGACATGGCCGTCTTTTACGAGCATTCTGGCCATGGTGGGGCCTCGGGTGCCTCTGGGATAGCTGGCGCTGCCTGGGTTGAGGACCAAGCAGCGGCCCACTTGGGCTTCTTTGGTTACGTGGGTGTGGCCGTTGATGGCTACGTCTACGGATCCAACCGGGAGGTCTTCGCGGTAGTGGGCTACGGCGAATTTGAGGCCTTCGTAGGTAAAGAGCGCAAGACGGTCTACATCGGGGCCGTAGTCGCGGTAGTAATCGTTGTTGCCCAGTACGGCCCGCACGGGGGCGATGGTGCATAGGTGCTCGTAGTCCATCTCTGACGTGAGGTCGCCGGCGTGGATAATCAGGTCTGCGCCTTCAAGCTCATCCAGAAGCGCAGGCGAAAGATAGCCGTGGGTGTCCGAGATGATGTCGATACGCTTGGCGCTTGCACTGTTCATGGGATCCCTTCCGCAAAAAACGATTCGGCAGATACATACAAAAAAGGCCCCACGGCTCCGCAGACGATGGGTCTACAGGGCTGCGGGGCCAGTGTGCTAGAGACTCAGGGCCTTCTTGAGTGGCACGACGCGGCGGCGCGAAACCGGCACGCGTTCGTCGACGCCCGTAATGCCCAGCTGGATGGCGCCCGAGGGCACCGTCTCAACGTCCGTGACGCACGCCAGGTTGACGATATAGCGGCGGTGAACACGGAAGAAGCCAAAGTCGCAGAGCTTGGCCTCAAACTGCGCCAGCGAGGTCGTCGACAAAAAGCGATCATCGACGGTATAGATGCAGGAGTAATCGTCCTTAGCCATGATAAAGCGAATGTCGTCCACGGGAATGAGCACCTTGCGGCCGCCCTTTTCCACCGGGATACGCTCGATGGTCACCTTGCTGTCCGTAACCGGCTTGGCGCGTTGCATGACCTTCTCGATCGCGCGATCCAAGCGAGCTTCCTCGACCGGCTTCATCAGATAATCGACGGCATCCACGTCGAATGCCTCGACCGCATGGTCGCTATACGCAGTCACAAACACGATCGCCGGCGGATTTTTGAGCTTATGCAGCGCCTCGGCAAGTTGCAGGCCCGAGGCACCGGGCATCGAGATATCGAGAAACACGACATCCACGCGACTTTCCATAAGCATCTCGATGGCGGAGCGGACGCTCGACGCCTCCGTGATCGTGCCGATCTTGCCCGTTTGCTCGAGCAGGAAGCGAAGCTCCGAGCGAGCCGGCGCCTCATCATCCACAATCATCGCACGCAGCATAGGGATAAAACCTTTCGTCAACTAACTACGCCGGGCATCCGCCAACTAGCGTTAAACCCGCAACCTATCATTTTACTCTTGAATGTCGAAGATGCTCTCTGACAAATCAAGATGAAGGAGCACTTTGGTGCCCTTGCCCGGCGCCGATTCGACACGCGTATAGGAGTGCGGCCCATAAAAGCGATGGATGCGCTCCGAAATATTGTGCATGGCCACACCGGCGCCGCCACCCTGGGGAGAGCTGGCGTCGGGACGGGCAGAACGCTCGTCAAACAGTCTGGCGGCGGTACCCTCATCCATGCCCACGCCATTATCGGCCACGGCAATCAAGATTGCATCCTCGCCGTCTTGGTGAACGGTCACGTCGATCCTCAGGGCGTCGTCATCGCCCATACCATGACGTACGGCGTTCTCGACAATCGGCTGGATCACGAACGCCGGCACCAGCGTATCTTCCACATCCTCGGACACATCGAACGTCGCAAGCACGCGGTCCTCGCCAAAGCGGGCCTTCTCAAAGGTAAGGTAGCGCTTGGTCTGTGCAACCTCGCGCGAGACCGGAATGAGCGATCCCGAGTTGTCGAGCGTGGCACGATAGAACGATGAGAACTCACGAAGCAGTTCGCGGGCCCGCAGCGGGTCGGTGCGCGTAAACGATGCAATGGTGTTCAGCGTGTTGAACAGGAAGTGCGGGTTAATCTGCGCCTGCAGCGCACGCACCTCGGCGCGCGCCGTGAGTTCCTTTTGCACCTCGAGCTCGTGGATGGCGAGCTGCGTGGACAAGATCTCGGCAAAGCCCGAGGCAAGCGCATACTGGGTACGGTCGACGGCGCGCGGGGTCTTGTAGTAGAACTTGAGCGTGCCGACGGTACGATCGCCCACCTTGATGGGGGCGATAATGCCGGCGGGGACTTGGTTGTGCGAGCCGTCCGAGCCCACGACATCCACCATACGGTTGAACGACTGCACGATGCCATGTTCGATAACGTAGCGTGTGGCAAGCGTGTGGATGGGAGTATCGGGCAGCAGTTTTTCCTCAAACTCGCCCGCGCAGGCAAGCACGTTGTCCTCGTCGGTGATGGCCACCGTCATGGCGCGCGTCTCGGGCAAAATGCGCCGGCACACCAAACGCGCCGACTCCTGCGTCAGACCGCCCTTAATGTCCTCGAGCATGGCCGAGGCCACCGAGAGCGTCTCCTCGGTGTACTGGGAGCGCACCGAATCGGGATTGAGCGTCAAAAAGATAAAGATGCACAGAAAGATGCACAGCAGCGCGCAGGCAATCACCGTGGCGATCGGCTCGATACCGGTCACCAAGGCAAAAATAAAGTACACCAGCACACAAATGGCGCAGGCAACGGCAATGATGCGAAAGATTGATATTGAACTATCGCGCTGGGCGCGGCGGTCGATCATTCGGCCCCCTCCAGGATACTGATCAGTTGTGCGTCACGCCAAAGCCCGTCCATGATCTTGGGCCAAAAGCTCTGGAAACGCAGGTAGCTTGCAGCGTTTTGGCGCGCATAGGCCTTTGCCTCGTCGATACCATGGCGCCAGATGCGCAGGTAGCCCTCATGCTCGCGGGTAAACACGCTGCGGACCATAGCGGTCTTGCGCACGCGGTCGTCAAGCTCGCGCGAAATCCACGGGCCCGGGTAGGGCATGAGCGATGCCGCCGTAACGGGAATGAGCTCCTTTTGATGCGCGGCGAATGTCAACTTGGCCCGTTCGTAGTACCAACGGTATACATCCTGCATAAAGCGCGGTGAGCGCTTTTCGGACTCCGGAGGCAGATGGCGCACGGTCCACTCGTTATCGAACCACACGTCGTAGCCAAACATGCGCATGTTAAAGAGGTAATCCAAGTCCTCGCCGCGGGTGATAAACGGGTCAAAGGCCACACGCGTAAAGGCGCGGGCGTGCAGGGCCATCAGGCCGCCGCACACGTAGTTGGAGCGCGAGATGCGGGTGCCCGAAAGCGCCTTTTTCATCCAACGGTTGAACTCGATGCGCTTGGTCCACCAACGATGGCAGATGCCCGCCTTGTCCGTGGGAGCCAGCGGCGAGCCGTCGCGATCGTAGAAATAGCCGCTCTTGACCAAGATCGGCAAGCCCTGACGCGTCTGCTGCCCCAACGCATAGGTCGCGCGCTTCATAAAGTCGGCGTCGATGACAGTCTCATCGTCATCCAAAAAGACAACCGCGTCATGCCCCAGCACAGCGGCACAGGCTAGCCCCATGTTGCGGATGGCACCGTAGCCTCGCAGGCTCACGCACTCGCCCGAACCCTTGGGCGCGATCTGAGCAACCCGGTCTGCAATGCGCGAGGCCTGGGTGTTGGTGACAACGGTGACCTTGAGCGTGGGATGCGCGTCGACAATCTCGCGCACGCGCAGCGACACATCGGCTGTGGCAGAAACGGGACAGACCACCAAAAGGATGATGCGCGGGATGTCACGTACCTGCTCAAGCGAGGCCAGGCAGCGGTCGAGTTCGGGATTGTCGGCGTTGAGTCGCGTCGAATGGTCATAGGTGCCAGGGGCGTTTGCGCAAGCGTCATCGCCCGCCCAATACGTTGGAATCACGACTGTGGCGTTCATGCCTTACCCTCCCTGCAACACAAAAACGGGACGCCGCCAAACACAGGCGACGCCCCGCGACCTAGCTGATTCCATCATACCCACTTGGGCAAATCATTGCTCGCAAGTCGCAATGTTTATTGCGGATAACCCCAAAAGAGTACCGTGGACAGGCACAATAGCCGCTCGCTCCTATGCGGCATGCTCTGCCGCCCGAGTCATGCGGGACAGGCGGACCAGCAGCATAAAGCCAACGATCAGCAGCACGCCAATGGAAAGGACGCCCAGCGACGGGTTGCCGGTCAGCGAGGTGACGACCGACACTAGGAAAGTGCCCATGACGCTTGCATAGCGACCGAAGATGTCAAAGAAGCCGTAGTACTCGTTGGATTTTTCCTTGGGGATAATGCGGCCAAAGTAGCTACGGCTGAGCGCCTGCACGCCGCCCTGGAACAGGCCGACCATAATGGCAAGCACCCAAAACTCAAAGGCGGTCTTTAGGAAGAACGCGGCGAACAGCACAATGCCCATATAGGCGGCGACTGCCACCAAGATCATGTTGAGCGTGCCCACGCGGCCGGCGAGCTTGCCGTAGATGATGGCGGACGGAAAGGCCACGAACTGCGTGACGAGCAGCGCCAGTACCAGCTGGGTCGAATCGATGCCCAAAGCCGAGCCGTAGCTGGTAGCCATGGAAATGACCGTGTGGACGCCATCGATATAGAAGAAGAACGCAATCATGTAGACCAGCACGGTCTTGTTGTGGGCGATCTCGCGCATGGTGTGTCCGACCTCGGAGAACACACCGCCCACGATGTGGCCGATGGTGTCCTCGGGACCGCGCTCGCGACCGTACTTTTGCTTATAGGTGCGAATGAGCGGCAGAGTAAAGATGAGCCACCAGGCGCCAGTGATGATAAACGACAGACGCGTTGCCAGCATGGTGGGGACGCCAAGAGCGGGGCCACCCATGATGAGCGCCAGGCAGATGACGAACGGCACGGTGGAACCGATGTAGCCCCAGGCATAGCCCGAGCTGGACACGGCGTCCATGCGCTCGTCGGTGGTAATGTCGGGCAGCATGGCGTCGTAGAACGTCATAGAAGAGTTAAGGCCGATGGTGCACAGCACGTACACGGTCAAAAATGCCATGGCGGACATTGGGATAGCCTGCGCCAGGCAAAGCACCAGGCCCGTGAGGAAGAAGCCCAAGAAGAACTTGATCTTGTTGCCGGCGTAGTCGGCAAGCGCGCCCAGAATGGGCATGAGCATGGCGATGACCAGCGAGGCGATCGTCTGCGCATTGCCCCAGGCGACCACCAGGTCGGCCGAAGAAGCGCCGGTATTGATGGCGTTAAAGTAAATGGGCACCACCGAGGTATTGAGCAGCACGAGGGCCGAATTGCCCACATCATACATAACCCAGTTACGCTCGAGCTTGGTGTATTTCATGGACAGGGACCCTTCGTATTCGCCCGATATGCAGTTAGTTCATCGTACCCCAATTGTCCAGAACCGCCGGTAAGGATTCGGCAAAGGGGCACGCACGAGCCCTATTCCTCGCGGTCGAACTCCTCATCGGCATTGAGCACGCGACCGCTGTAGTTGACGTGACTGGTCACGGCATCCATGTCACCGGTCTCGATAAAACGTGCGACCGTGCACTCGTAATCGACCAGCGCGCGATCAAAGACCTCGGGGAAACTCTCGTTCGAGACCTCGTCGGTAAAGGGATTCTTCCATGTCAGATAGCCCAGGTTACCGGTGCGCTCGGGCAGCTCCGTCGTCACGCGATGGGCAAGGCCGTCGAGCAGCGAGTAGTCGTGCACCAAGCCCTCAACCAGCGAGATCGCGCGCGTCTTTGCGGAGCCGGCCGGCTCAATCGCACGGTAAAGTCGCTGCATATTGGCAACGGCAGCACCGTACTCCCCTGCCGGAATGTCAATGCCGTACACGCGTCCGGCAACATAGCTCATCAGCACGCCGGCCACGCGATTGATGCGATCGGTGGTGACTATCTCGCCCGCCGGCGGATAATCGTCGACCGTAGCGCCATCGCGTTTAAGCTGCAGCATCAGCACATCCAGGTCGCTCTCAATCACGGCATGGACCTGACTGCTCGAATTCTCAAGCTCTGAATCGGACTCCACGATGCCAAACTGCTGCTCATAGACAAAAGGATGGGCGTTGCGGTCGAGCACGTAATGAGACAGCAGGCCCAGCGCAAAGGCGCGACCCAAGCTGGCGTCGCGCGGCAGCAGATGCGACACGCCGTCGCGCAGGCACGCGAACTGGCGAGACATGCGCGACCGATGCATGACCTGCGCCAGCAGCGTGCAGTCGGAAACACGCGGTGTCAGAATGTGAAAGAAAAACGGGTCGGGGCCTTGGTTGCCCAAGATAAAGGCAATGCGCTCTTCATCGGACGTGATGACGCCCTGCGGAAGACGGTCGATGCTTTCCTCGCCAAACAGATGATGGGTGATAAGCGCGGGCATAATGATCCTTTCGATTTCATTCGATGCCACCCATTATGCCCACCGCGCGCCCATGCCAAACCTGCGATGGTAAACGACGGCACGCAGACCGTCTACGCAAGCCCCAAGTGTGCTTTAACCTCGGCAGCGCGACGGCGGGACACGGGCACCGTCGAGGTTACGCGATCGAGTCTGAGCTCCATAAGACCCGTGGAACCGATCTCGACATTGTGCACGTCTTCCAAATTGACCAGATAGCTGCGATGAACGCGAATAAAGCCCTCGGAGACCAAGCGACGCTCGAGCGAAGAGATCGACTCATTGATCAGGTACGTTCCCTCGGCGCAGATGGCGTTGCAAAAATCGGCGCGCGCCTCAAAGTAGCAGACGTCTGCGGCGGGAATGAACACCTTTTTGCCCCCGCGGTCCACCGTCAGACGCAAAGGCTGGCGCGGAGCGTGGATAACACGACGGGCACCCAAGGCTGCCTCGATCTTGTCGAGTGCCTTTGACAGGCGTGCGTCCTCGACCGGCTTGACGACATAGTCGACCGCATCGAGGTTATACGCATCGGCGGCAAACTCGGCAAATGCCGTCACAAACACCACGACCGGCGGCGTCTTTAGGTTCTGCAGCGACTCGGCAAGCTCAATTCCCGAGCGACCGGGCATGGTAATGTCTAAAAACAGCACGTCGGGCTTGTTCGACAGAATCGACTCCACGGCTTCGGTGACATTGCCCGCCTCGGCAATCTGACCCACACGCGTATCCTGTTCCAACAGATAGCGTAGCTCAGCCCTAATGGGAGGCTCGTCATCGACCACCAAGATGTTCCAGCCCTCGGACATATGCGCTTCCCCTCTTTTTCTCTCAATCCAACCGCATGCTACACCGTTAGCGGCGCCGGCTCATGCGGCTCGCCGTTCAACTCAACGATGACCCGCGTTCCCACGCCCTCCTGGGACTTCACGCGCATGCCAGAATCTTCTCCGTAAAAGAAATGGATGCGCTGAAGCACGTTGAAGAGCGCCAGGCCGCAACCTCGCTTGACGGAGCCGTCGGCGGTAATGCTCTCGGGCTCCTCTCGGCGATGCTGCTCAAACAGATGCGCGCAGACGTCTTCGCTCATCCCGATGCCGTCATCTTCGACGATGATCTCCAAGCCGTCATCGGTCTCAAAAGCCCTAACACGAATAGAAAGCGGCTCGATCTCGCGCTGCGCATGCTTGATGCAGTTTTCGAGCAGCGGCTGCAAGATAAACGGCGGTACCAGGCTGTCGCGCACCTCAAAGTCGATGTCGACCGAAACGCGCAGACGGCCGTCGCCATACCGGGCCTGCATAAGATTGATATAACGAGCGCCCTGTTCCACCTCGTGCTCGAGCGTGGTGAGCGTATCGGAGTCAGAAAGCGTCTGACGATAGTAGTTGGAAAAGTCGATCAGCAACGATCGTGCCTTGTCGGGCTCGGTTCGAACGAGCGACACGATCGTGCTAATGGTATTGAATAGAAAATGCGGGTCGACCTGCGACTGCAGGGCGCGAAGCTCAACGCGGGCCGTGAGCTCATCCTGGCGTTCGAGCTCAAAGCTTGCGAGCTGCGTGGAGATGAGGTCGGCAAAGCCCGAGGCCAACGCCGTCTGGCGCATATCGATGCTGCTCAGGCGGGGATAATACAGCTCGAGCGTGCCCACGCAATGCCCGCGCACGGTAAGCGGTGCGACAATACCGGCGCGCAGGCGCGGAAAGTAGCCACCTGTCTCGGTCGAGGCATCGCGCGAGAACACGCTTTGCTCACCGCTGTTGATCACGTTGAGCGTAGTCCGCAGCACCACCGGGGTGCCCGCGGGGCATTTTGCCGAGTCCTCGCCCCAGCTTGCCAACACCTGCTTGCCGTCGGTAAAGCAGATGGCAGAGGCGATGGTCTCGGACAGGATGATTTTGGAGGCGCCCAGGGCCGCTTCGGGCGTAAGGCCGCGCGACGTGTAGGCGTATATTTTTGATGCGATGGCGAGCGTGCGGTCGGTTGCGCTCGATGTGAGGTCGTCGGGAACGACAAAGACGTACGAGAAGAAGAAGCACAGCATGACCAAGCCGGCAATGACAACAACGGCCGGAACGGGATTGGGATTATCGGTTAGATCCCAGATGAGCAGCAGGATAAGCAGCGGAACGACAATACCGAGCAAGATGGCTTGAACCACATGCTGAGCGGTACGAAAGACCTTGGTAGAGTTGTAGCTCTTGCCCAGAATCAGCCTATTGAGATCCACCGTCATCTCCTTCTTACTGACGCACCCCATAGCAATAAAGAGGGCCGCAAGCGACCCTCTCCATTGCATTATGCATCAAATACTGTGTTTTACATCAAGCCATCGATGAACGGTAGCTTAGGCGCTGTACTTGTTTGCCTCGCCGAAGGTGCCGCCCTCGACAATCCAGCCGTCCTTCATGATGACGTCCATGTTGTCGGTGTTGAGCACGTGGATGTCGGCGGCGACGTCACCGTTGACGACCAGCAGGTCGGCGCACTTGCCGGCCTCGATGGAACCGGTCTCGTCCTCGATGTGGCACATCTTGGCACCGTTGAGGGTGGCGCAGGTGATGGTCTCGACCGGGGTGAAGCCGATCTTGTCGACGAACTCGTACATCTCCTCGATGGAGCAGGTGCCGTACGGGGTGACGAAGGAGAAGGAGTCGGAGCCGATCGTCATGACGACGCCGCGCTTCTTGGCCTCGCGCAGGCAGTCGTAGTTGCGCTGCAGCTCCTTCTCGACCAGGGTGCCCTCGTACTTGTCGTGCAGCTCGGGAACGTAGACGGGCGGATAGGTGGCGTACCAGGTGGGCAGGAAGGCGATCGTCGGGGTGAAGAAGGTGCCCTGCTCGGCCATGAGGTCCATGGTGCGCTCATCGATATCGAAGCCGTGAATCAACTGCTCGCAGCCAAAGCGAACGGAATCGTAGGCAGCGGCGTGGTTGTTGTAGCAGTGGCTCCACACGGGGATGCCGACCATCTTGGCCTCTTCGACCACGGCCTGAATCTCCTCGGAGCAGTAGTGCTGGTCGCGGCCGGAGTCCCAGCGCCAGATGCCGCCACCGGTCGCCCAGATCTTGATGGCATCGGGGTTCTCGCGCAGGCGACGACGGACGGCCTTGCGCAGATCCCAAGGACCGTCGACCTGATCGCCCCAGGGGTGCGATTCCTTGTTGAGCTCCTGGCTGCAGTGGTGCGAGTCGCCGTGGCCGGCAACGCGGCAGAAGCCAAGGCCGGTGGCCAGAACGCGCGGGCCCTTGAAGACGCCCTTGTCGATGCAGTCACGGATCTGGATACCAAAGCGGCCGATCTCGCAGACGGTGGTGAGGCCGTGGGTGAGGCAGTCGTAGGCCTGCTTGACGGCGACGGCCTGCTTCTCGAGGAGCGGCTGCATGACCCAGTCGGTATCATCGTCGGTCAGGTTGCCCGAGAAGTGCAGGTGGGTGTCGATCAGGCCGGGAAGGACGGTCTTGCCGGCGGCGTCGATGACCTCAACGCCCTCGGGAAGGTCCTGCATGGCGCCGGCGTACTCGATCTTGCCGTTGTCGTCGACGAGAACGAGGGAGTTCTCGACCGGCTCGGCACCGGTACCGTCGATGAGCTTGCCGCCAACGATTGCATACTTAGTGGACATGGTTCCTCCTTATGGATCCATATAGTGGGCGAGGCCGTGTTGGGTTAAGGCCTCACAAAGCTACCCAAGTGGCGCCGGGTTCGGTGCGCGGAAGAGAGGGTCCCGCGCACCTGATCCGCCCCGGCTCGGCGTTACTTTTTGCGGGAATTGGTGAAGGCCATGAGAGCCAGGCCGACGGCCAGCCAGCCGATCACGATGCTCCACTCCACCATGTTGAGAGAGGCGGGAGAGAACGGAATCACGAGCAGGCCGATGATGATAGCGCAGGCAGCGATAGCGAGGCCGATGCCAAACTTGCCGCCGGGCACCTCGTAGGGACGAGGCAGGTCAGGCTCGGTGAAGCGCATGCGCAGGCAAGCGAGGGCGACCATGCCGCAGGAGAAGATGAAGGCGAGAGCCGACACGTTGGTCAGAGGGATGAGCATGTTCTTGCCCAAAAACGGTCCGACGACGGTGATGACGCCCAGAACGATGCAGGCGAGCTTGGGGGCGCCGGAGTTGGGATCAACCTCGGCGAACTGCTCGGGCAGCTGGCCCTTGCGGCCCATGGCGAGCATGATGCGGCTCGTGGCGCCGTAGAAGGAGTTCATCGGGCCCATGGGTCCAAGCGTGGCGATGACGAGCATGGCCAGGTACAGGAGCATGTTGATGCCCTTGAGGCAGGCAAGCGCGGGAACCGGGCTCTTGACAAACTCATGCCAGTCGAGGATGGTGCCGAACGAGTAGATGCAGACCATGTAGAAGCCGCCGGCGGCCAGCAGGGCCAGGGAGATGATCTTGCCGAACTTGTTCCAGTTGAGACCCTCGGCTGCTTCCTCAGCCTGCTGAGGAATGGTGTCAAAACCGGCGTAGAAGAACGGGGTCAGAACCAGGACCGACACGATGCCGGCGAACAGGCTGGTGCCTTCGGTGGCGGCCTTGCCGCCGCCAGCGCCGGCGACCTGGGAGAACACGGGCATGGCGTTGTCCGGCGAGCCGGTGAACAGCGAGACGCCCATGGCGAGCAGCATGCCGCAGAGCAGGGCCTTGGTCAGGAAGGCCTGGAGCTTGGCGGCCGAGCTGGCACCGCGGAAGTTGAGGAAGATGACGTAGGCTGCAAAGCCGAGCGCGATCAGCGTCGGAAACAGGTAAACGTCGGCCCCCAGGATGGTGTAGAGCTTGACGGCGCGCAGCCACTCAAGGCCGGGCAGGCTGCCGAACATCTCGGACACGAGGGTCGAAATGGCGATGGCCTCCCACGGGCACAGGATGCCGTTGCCCAGGGCCAAAAGCCATCCGGTGATGTAGCTCAGCGTACGGCCAAAGCTACGGTCGACATACTCGACGATGCCGCCCGAGATGGGGATAGCAGCCGTGAGCTCACCGAAAACAGCTCCGACGGGCACGAGGAAGATTGCACCCAAGAGGAATGCGATCATAGCGGGAACGGGACCGCCGCCCACGACCATCCAGTCGCCGACCTGCAGAACCCAACCGGTACCGATGATGGCACCGAAACCGATGGTGAAGAAGTTCCAGAGCGAGAGCGTTTTCTTCATGCCGCCGTTATCCTCGACTGCAACTTCTGCATTCTTGTCCGCCATTGTTCCCCTCCTTTCCTTTTTGACGCCCCTTGGCGTCACCCCTTGCGCGGTCCGTTTTGCCGCGCGCTTTTATTCCATGGCTTTAAGATACGGCCTTGGCGCAGCAGCGCCGCTCGCAGCTCGACCGAAGGCAGAACTGCAAAACGAGCGGCACCGTTTTTGGGACGAACGGCGGGAGACGTCATTCGTCTTGGACGCTTTCATCTTGTCTGCTTTTGAATACCTGTTGCCGTGACGCTTGGCGCGCGGCGCGGCAACGTTCATACCATTTGTCAGGCTTTTGGCGCACATACCCATGTGTCGTGCATCTTTTTATGTAGGATAGACAAGTTACACATGAGGCAAGGTGATTCGAATGGCATACGGATACAATGACGGCGACCAACGGCCACAAAGCGTGCGCCTTGCCGGCCGCACCATGCCAACGCCCAGAAGCACCTCCGACAACGACAACCCGCAGCGCCCCCAAGAGCAGCTCGGGGCTTCTTCGCGGCAACAAAGCCGTACCGTGCAGCAGTCAGACCGCGTGAGCACGAGCACACGCCAACGCCAGACCGACACATCGCAGCCACGCCGCTACGATCGCCGTAAGACCGACTACTACGTTAAGCGCTCCTTTTCGCGACCTCAACGCGATCGCGGCAATTCCGCCCCTCACCCCGCGTCGCATACCACAAGCCACACGCTTCCGGCCCGCCGCCTACGTCTTGCGCTTTGCTCCATCGCCGCCTGCCTCGTCTTTGTGTTTTTGGGATCCTGCATCTCCCACGGATCAGCCGGTCTTGAGCCCACTGCCGAGGACAAGCTGCTTAAAGCCCCCGTCGCGCCCGGTTACTCCTTTGCGTTCTCGACCCCACGCTCGCAATGGCAGGCCGGCACCATGCCCCACATCTACCAAATTGACCCCGCATGGTCGGAGCTGCCCTATGCCGGCGGCACTATTCGCGAAAACGCTTGCGGTCCCACTTGCCTCACCATGGTCTATATCTTTAAGACGGGACGCACCGATAAGACGCCGGTCGATATATGCGCACTGGCCGAAGCCGGCAACTACGCCCCCACTGGTGCCACCGAGTGGTCGTTTATGACAGGCGGTGCGTGGCAGCTGGGGCTCAACGGAACACAGCTCTATAACGATCGCGAATCGATTACCCAAGCACTTCGCTCGGGTGTGCCCGTCATCGCCGCAGTGCGCCCCGGTACGTTTACCAACGTAGGCCACTACATCGTGCTCTACGGCGTCGACGATGCCAACCAGATTGGCGTCTACGACCCCAACTCGGCCAGCCGCAGCGCCCGCCGCTGGGGCGTCGTAGAGGTCCTCAACGAAGTCGAAGCCATGTGGGCCTACTACTAGTCATTGGGCACTCATTGGGGACAGACTTAAATGAGTGGTCGTCGGGGACAGTCTTACGGACGCCGGCCGAGAGCAAACGAAAAGGGCCATCCCGAACTGCTTGGAACTGCCAGCACGGAAAGCGCATCCTGCTTTGGGGCCCAATAGCGGGATGCGCTTTCCGTTAGCGGCCCGTTTGGGAAACTAGGGACCGCTTTTCGACAAAAATCCGGGATGCATTTTCCGATTGAGGGCCTCAAGGGAAACCGCACCCCATGTTGGACGCTCATTCTGGGATGTGCTTTCCGCAGTTGATCGATGCGGCCTTTAAGGACTGTCCCAAGCTGCCGGCAGGAAAGGAACGTCCCCAAGTGCCGGGTTTCCGCAGCCTGCAATGCTCCTCATGAACAGCCGCCTCAATAACAAAAGCCCCTGCGGCCGAAGCGGACCGCGGGGGCAACAGACCTGCAAGAGTTAACTCAAGTCCTCGCCATTTGATGCAATGACCTTTTGGTACCAGCAGAAGCTGTCCTTTCGGTAGCGATCGAACGTGCCTTTGCCCGTATCATCGGCATCAACATAAACAAAGCCATAGCGCTTCTTCATCTGCCCCGTCGAGGCCGACACCAAATCGATACAGCCCCACGGCGTGTATCCCATCAGGTCAACACCGTCCTCGACAATTGCATCGCGCAGCGCAAGAATATGCCTTCGCAGGTAATCAATATGATACGCATCGTGGACTTTGCCGTCTTCCAGCGCATCGAGTCCGCCCACACCGTTCTCGGCGATAAAGAGCGGAAGATGGTAACGATCGTGGTAGCCGGCAAGCGTCACGCGCAAACCCAGCGCATCGATCTGCCACTTCCAGGCAGTCTCTTTATCCTTGAGGTACGGATTGCGCAACGTCGGGAACACGTTGCCCTCCGCCTTCTCGGCGATCACCTGATCATCGGCGCACACCAAGCGCGAGCAATAGTACGAGAACGAGATGAAGTCGACCGTATGCTCTGCCAGATACTCCGTATCGCCCGGCTCAAAGGGCACGTGAACACCCTCTTTCTCGAGTGCACGCAGCTTCCAAGCAGGATAGGCGCCCGCAGCCATCACGTCTGTGTAGAAGTAGCGGCCGCGGTCCTCCTCATACGCAAGCCATACGTCCTCGGGCGCACAACGGTACGGATAGGTCGCACCGGCAGCGACCATGCAACCCACCTTGTTTGCAGGATCGATCTTGTGCAGAATCTCGACAGCGCGAGCGCTCGCCATAAACATATGGTGCGAGAACGCCGCGGTCACGGCTGCACGGTCACGCTCATCCTCGAGCGTGACACCCGCGTTGAGATAGGACAGCGCCACGCTGTTGATCTCGTTGAACGTAAGCCAATAACGCACGAGGCCCTGGTACGCGCGTCCGACGGTCTCGACGTAGTGCGCATACCGCTCGATCATCTCTCGGCTTTGCCAGCCACCATAGCGCTCGACCAGAGCCAACGGATAGTCGTAGTGCGACAGCGTCACAAGCGGCTCGATTCCATGCTCGCGCAGCGCCTCGAATACCTGACGGTAAAACTCCAAGCCCTCGCCGTTGGGCTCGGTCTCCATCCCTGTGGGAAAAATACGGCTCCAGCAAATTGAAAGACGCAGGCACTTAAAGCCCATCTCGGCAAAGAGCTCGACATCCTCGTGCCAATGATGGAAGAAGTCGTTGCCCCAGCGGCATGGATACAGCCTGTCCGGATCATCCACGGGCTTTTGCCTGCCAAACATTACATCCCAGCGGTCGGAACCCTGTGGGATCAGGTCGGAGTGCGACATGCCGCGGCCGCCCTCGTTCCAGCCCCCTTCGGCCTGGTTGGCGGCGAGGGCACCACCCCACAAAAAGCCCTCGGGCATACCGGCGGCAGACGTTCTGTCAAAGTAACTCATGCTACTCAGCATCCTCGGCAGAAGCTGCCGCGGCGTTCTCCTGCTCCTGAGCCAGGAGCTGGTTATCGTACACCTTAAAGAACGGGTACCAGACCACAGCCATGACCACGATCAAAACGATCGTAAACACCCAGATGCGCGGGTCGAGGCACTGGACAAAGCCCTGAACGAAGATGGGGAACGTGCCGCTCACCAAGATGTAGAAGTTAGAGACAAGACCCAGTGAGACCGCACCCCAATACAGCAGGGCCGAGATCATGCCGCCTAGCACAAACGGAATCATGAGGATCGGGTTGAAGATGATGGGCGCGCCGAAGATCGCGGGCTCGGAGATACGGAAGAAGCTCGGCACGATCGATGCCCTGCCAAATGCCTTGAGCTGCTGCGACTTTGCCCTAAACGCGCAGAGCGCCACAAAAGAGAACGTATTACCCGTGCCGCCGATGAGGTTGATGGCCAACGACATGAGCGCCGGGTGGAACTCAAGCGGCTGCCCGGCAGCATAGAGCGAGGCGTTGGCGGCAAAGGCGGCAAGCGTGACCGGGGCGGTGATGGGCATTACGATCATGTTGCCGTGGACGCCAAAGCACCAAAACAGCAGCGTCATGAAGCAGATAAGCAGTGCGCCGGGCACAGAGTCAACTGCGACGGAAAGCGGGGCAGCGAGCAGCTTCTCGATAACCGAGGGGATGGACAGCGCGGGATCGATCATCTGGATCAGCAGGTTGCCGCCAAAGAAGATGAGGATGTTGGCGAGCATAGGTACGATGGCGCCAAAGGTTTCGGACAAAAACGGCGGCACGCCATCGGGCATCTTGATGGTGATGCCCTTGGTCTGGCAGAAGCGCGTGACCTCGACGGAGACCAAGGCAACGATGATGGCGGTAAACAGGCCCTGCGCACCCAGATAGGTGCAGGGGACCGCCTGGAGCACGGACTCGTCAGCAAGCTGGTAGTAGGACGACGGCGCCGCGGCGATCAGGAACATCACCAGCGAGGTCATACCGGCGTTAAGCTTGGGCATCTTGTAGGTGCCCGCCAGGTTATAGGCGATTGCGAACGTCACGATCACCGACAGTATGCCCATCGTCATGTTGAAGGGAATGAGCAGCGTGAGCTTATTGGCCGTGGCAAAATCGAGCCAAGGGCCAAAGACGGACCAGAACCCGCCCTGCGCCACCAGGTCGGCCGTGACCGGCGGGTTGGCGAGGATCATAAAGACGGCAGATACCAAGATGAAGCTGATCGCGCTCATAAAGCCCTTTTGCATGGAGGCAAAGTGGCGCTCGGTTCCGCAGAAATTGGCGATAGGGGTCAGTTTTTCCTGAAGCAGGGTCATGAACTTCTCCATGGTTGCCTCCTAACCCAACAGCGACTGGGCGAGTGCCAGCACGTTGGCGGCGTTGCCCATGCCGTAGTCCTGTGCGGGGATGACCGCGGTCGGCTTACCGCTCCCCTGCTTGACGGTGTTGAGCTGGTAGGACACCTGCGGCCCCAAGAGCAGCACGTCATAATTGGCGCACGTCTCCTGATACTCGCCGATACCCACCGCATCGATATCGAGCTCGATGCCGTTTTGCTCCGCATATTTCTCGAGTTTCTTCATCAGAATGCTTGTAGACAGACCAGCTGCGCAAACAAGAAGGATCTTCATAAGGGATTCCCTTCGCATTGATTGGTTGGATAGTCACCGCACGCCGCTAGGCGTTCTTGGTTGCAGTGCGCTCATACAGGCAGATCAGCTCCTGCACGAGCTCCTGAGCAAGCATGGAGCACATGAGGTGGTCCTGAGCATGGACCAGCAACACATCCACCGACAGATGCTCGCCCGCTGCCTCAGTCGAAAGCAGCTGCGTTTGGATGTGGTGAGCCTTGATTCCCGCATCCTTTGACTGCTTCATGAGTTTGGCGGCGGCGTCAAAATCCCCCGCCTTTGCCTTTTCAAGGGCTTCGAAGGCAAGGCTGCGTGCCTCTCCCGCTGCAGCGACCAGCTGAAACGAAACCATCTCGGTTCCCTGATCGTCCATAACGGTCTCCTCTCCCGTGATGTTTGGTTTGTACTTGAATATTCGAAACGCCTATCTCCCGCCCGCAATCCTCGAGGTTTATTGCAGGTAGACTGACAGGGTCATCGACAAAAGAAGTCTTAAGCCGTATGCGCTTGCACAAGCGCCATCAGCTCATGCCAGGACCGGCGCTCGCGTAGGCGCTCGACCCCCTGGCGGTCCATAAAGATCTCGGCGAGCAGTGAGCTCAAGATCCGCGCCTCATCGCCGCCCGACCGGGCAAACGACACCATAAAGACGATATCGACCTCATGGCCGTATTCGTCCCAAAGAATGGGATGTTCGAGCAGGCCCACGGTAACAAAGGCCTCGGCGCTCAAGGGATGCATCCCATGGGGCATGGCTACCCCATTGCCAAACGAGGTGGCGCTCGCGCTCTCGCGCTCGGCGACCTCTTGGGCAAACTGGGCATCGACACGGCCGCTCTCGACGGCGCGCTCGGAGAGATATCGGAGAACGGCCTGCTTCGACGACGCCTCAACGCGGTTGAAGAACAGGGCACGGCTAAAGAAAGAGCTCACGGAGTCCGATTGCGCAGTGTCGTCGCTCAGCACCTTGCGGATAGCGTTGACATCGCTCGTCTCCAAGAAGAAATCGGCCTCGCGGACGGGCACGGGCAACTTGACGTTGAGCGGCACCGTTGTGAACACGTAGTCGATATGCGAAAAATCGAACGTTCCCACGCGGGCGACATCGCATGTCTCAATCGAATCGATATACATGCCAAACTGCTTGCGGTACTGGTGCTCGAGCATACGGGCGCTTCCCGCTCCCGAGGCGCACACGATCAGGATGCGTTTGCGACGCGGCTGGTCGGCTTGCTGCTCGAGGGCCAGGGCAAATGCCATGGCGATGTAGCCGAGCTCTTCATCAGAGGGCTGGCTGCCAAAATGACGCTCGAGTACCTGCGAGGTGCCAGCTGCCATCGAATAGGCCAACGGAAACCTCGTCTTGATATCGGACAGCATGGGGTTATCCATATACATGTGATATTCAAGGCGATAGCCCAGAGGGCCGATATGCCGAGCAAGGTTCATGCGAAGTTCAAGATCGCCGCTAAAGTCAAACCTAAACTCATCGTTGACCGCACGTACCATCTCGGAAGCAATCTCCCACATCTCGTCCGAGATAACGGCAGAGCCCTTCTCGGGCACGCCCGTGCCCCTGCCGAGCAAATGGATTGCGATAAAGGCAACCTCTTCTCGGGGCATGCTCACGCCCAGGGCATCCTTGATGTTTGCGGCAATCTGGAAAGCCGCGGCGTATTCGCGCGTTCCCTCCAGTTTTTGAACGTCCGATTCTGCAGCTGGGACATAGCAGCCCTGCTCGATGCGGCCAAGAGCAATGTAAAGATGCATGATGAGATTGCGGGATGCCAGCGAGCTCACCGTGACGGGCGAGGCCGTCAGAGCATCGTCCACACATGCGGCGATGGCCCGCAGGCGCTCGGCGAGCTTTGCATCGTCGGTGTCGGGCAACACGGGCCTCACCAGCGAGGCCAGGCACAGGCGCCGCTGCGACTCCCCGCCCGCAACGCGGATTCCGTAGCGTGGGCGCTTTTCGAGCGTTAAGTCAAATTGGGCGAGTTTCTGCTCTACCAGACGCATGTCATTGGACAGAGTTCGCGCCGAAACGTAGAGTAAATCCGCATACTCCTCAATCGTCACCCACTGGGACCGCATGAGGAGGTCGTTAAGAAGGAAGGACACACGGCCGTCGCGCGTATCAGGAATGCCCGGATGGGCCAGAGCCGCACCGTCTAGCAAGCGAGCAAGCTCATCTGCACGTGCAACATCGATACGATACTGCCCCTTGCTGCCAACGATGCGTGCAACCCCTGCAAGGTTGTCGTTTGCGCGATGGATATAGTTTCTCACGGCGCGCTCGCTTACCTCGAGACGCTTGGCAAGTACCGCGACAGCGACAGGCTGAGCGTCCTCGATCATATTTACAAGCTGCTTGACGCGAGCATCCATGTCCTCCTCCTTTCCCTGCGTCTAGTCTAACGCGGTAAAGAATGACACTCCACGTCGCGCTCGTTCCGCCAACTCGGAACAGGTTGCGGGGAGTCCAGCTGAACTAATAGGGAGCACGGAGAGAGGGCCCGAAAGCAATGCGTCGGTATGAGATGCGCTTTCCGCAGTCATTGGGGACAGATTTAAACTAGTAGTCATTGAGGACGTTCTTGTTTGACTAGTCGTTTAAGAACGTCCCCAATGATTACCCACCCATCGGGGACTAGGTAAATAGCAAAAGCCCCGCAGTCGGAGCGGACTGCGGGGCTCATGAAGAGAGGCTAGTTTGTGGGCGTCTTGCCTGGCGCCCACGAGAGAGGCAACAGAGTAGAGACTACTCGTGGATGCGGGTGCCGGAGAGGCCGGCCATGGTCTCGGCAGCCTTGTCCAGAGCGCCGATGATGCAGGTGCGGCCCTTGCGGGAACGAGCGAACTTGATGGCAGCGCGGACCTTGGGCTCCATGGAACCCTTGCCGAACTGGCCCTCGTCGGCCAGGCGCTCGGCCTCGTCGGCGGTGAGGTCCTCGAGCTCCTTCTGGTCGGGCTTGCCGAAGTTGATGGCGACGTGCTCGACGGCGGTCAGCAAGAACAGAACGTCGGCGTCGCAGTCCTCGGCCAGCAGCTCGCCGCCTAGGTCCTTGTCGATGACGGCGGGAACACCCTTGTAGCAGCCCTTGTTCTCGTAGTCGCGGACGACGGGGATGCCGCCGCCACCGCAGGCGATGACGATGAACTCATTATCGAGCAGGTTGAGGATGGAGTCGGCCTCGACGATCTTCTTGGGATCGGGGGAGGCGACGACGCGACGCCAGCCGCGGCCGGAATCCTCGACGAAGACCTTGGAGGGATCCTCGGCCATGAACTCCTTGGCCTGCTCCTCGGTGTAGAAGGGGCCGATCGGCTTGGTCGGGTTCTTGAACGCGGGATCGTCGGGATCGCACTCGATCTGGGTGACGACGGTGGCGGCGTGCCAACGCTTGTAGCGCTTGTGCATCTCGCGGCCGATGCCCTGCTGCAGGTGATAGCCGATGTAGCCCTGGGACATGGCGCCGCACTCGGGCAGCGGCATCTCGGGGGTGCCGATGGCGTCGTGGGCGGCGGCGAAGGCGTTCTGGATCATGCCGACCTGCGGGCCGTTGCCGTGGGTGATGATGATCTCGTTGCCCTGCTCGATGAGGCCGAGGAGAGCGTGGGCGGTGTTGCTCACGGCCTCGATCTGCTCGACGGGGTTGTTGCCGAGGGCGTTGCCGCCGAGGGCGACGACAATACGATCGGGCTTGCCAAGAGGCTTAGACATTGCTGGAATCCTTTCTGTAAAAGGCCTACAACCCATTAATAACCCGCGTCCGTGCGATACGCGAGTTTATTAGGGTTTATATTCTCTTTATCGCTCATTTTATTCATTTTGAAAATACCTAAGCGGCGAACGGTCGATTTTACCCGCTCAGCGTAAAGAAGCCCAGTTCAGGTATATCTACGCCATTTACGTGCAACTTTATTTAAATAGAGCAGGGATTAGACCAGATTATGCAAACTATATCTTTGCTAAACACAAAACGGACAGCGCAATATCTTACTCGCACTATACGCGATTCTATACATTAATTTGACGAGTATGCATCCCTGCAAAAACATGGGGCTTTTCATCCAACATAAGGGATAGCCGATCGCGCTTCACCCCGCGGCAAGCGACTGCGAGTTCGCAGTATGGAACTTTACCGTCGGCTTCTGCATGAACGCTGCCGACGCCCTTTCGCTCCTGCGCGCCCAAGCAGCCGAGAACGCTAACGGCGCCACTGCCAACCTGGCCACCCTCAACAACGGCGCCGCCAGCCTTTTCGCAAAGTACCGTGCTGGCTCGCTGGCTTTGAGGCCTAAGCGAGCTTTGCTATTTGCCAATTTTTGTATGATTTGGGTCAAATCTATCTGCCAATTTTTGTATGATTAGGGTCAAATCTATTTGCCAATTTTTGTCATTGAGGGGTTTTAATGCTACGCCGTAAGGTCACTGACAGGCTTTTGAGCTGGAAAAACAAATCCAATAAAGCGTTGCTTGTTACTGGCGCGCGTCAGATTGGCAAGAGCTATGCAATTCGCGCGTTTGGAAAGAGCAACTACGCTTCGTATTATGAGGTCAATCTGCTACTCGATGCCGAGGCAAGAGACGTACTTGTTGGCGCTAAGAACTCCATTGACTTCATCAACCGTGTGGCCCTTCTTGCGGATGCACCGCTTGTTGAAGGAGACACGCTTATCTTCGTCGATGAGATTCAGGAGTATCCGCAGATCGTTACACTTATGAAGGCGCTGGTCGAGGACGGACGCTTTAGCTATGTCTTCTCGGGGTCTATGCTTGGGACTGAGTTTAAGGGGATCTCTTCTTTTCCGGTGGGGTATGTCGAGCACATTGTTATGCGACCGATGGATTTTGAAGAGTTCTGTTGGGCAAACAGCATCAGCGAGAATGTGCTTGCAGACATTCGCAGCTGCCTTGTCGAGAGACGTCCCGTCGAAAACTATATTCATGAGGCGATGCTCAAAAACTTTAGAGCCTATATCGTTTGCGGCGGCATGCCAGAGGTCGTTCAGAACTATATCGATTCGGGCTATTCGCTCGTGAGAACGCGTGAGCTTCAAATTCAGCTAGTCGATCAGTACAAAAGCGATATCTCTAAATATGCATCGACTCGAGCGTTTAACGTTCGCTCCATTTTCGAGCAAATTCCCGTTCAGCTTGAGGCGGAGTCCCATCGCTTTATCGTCTCGTCTCTAGGCGAGGGAGCTCGTCTTCAAAAATACGAGCAGGATTTCCTATGGCTGGTGAACGCAGGCGTTGGATTGATGGTCCCCCAGGTGACGGAGGCCCGGAGTCCTCTTAAGAGGACAGAGAAGGCAGCCGCCTTCAAACTATACGAGTCCGATACAGGAATGCTCGCATCGCGATATCCCGGTAGCACGGCACGCGCTGTATATCTAGATATGAAAACCCCCAACCTCGGCGGTCTCTATGAAAACGTGGTCGCGCAGGAGCTTGTTGCCCTCGGAGCAGATACGTGGTACTACCAAACACGTGAGGTCGGTGAAGTCGACTTTGTAATCGAAGGCGCCCGAGGACATGTTGTCCCAATCGAAGTCAAATCGGGCAAGAAAGTTCGAGCACATGCGGCCCTCGATCGCCTGATGAGTGTGGGCGAGTACAAGATTCCCGAGGCCGTTGTGCTGAGCCACGAAAACCTTAGCGAAGAGGGCAAGATCCTGTACGTTCCAATCTATATGACATTCTGCCTCGATGAGTTTATGGAAAAGGACGACCCCAACAACGATTTCTCATTTGCACCCATATCTCTCTAGATCATCTGAACCAACAACCAAGCCCCCTCCATAACCAAAGTAACGCGTGGTTTCGCGGCCGCGCCGCGAAACAGCGACGGGGACAAAAGGCCCCCACAACCACGTCCCTCATGCAGCCCCACAATCCGAGGACGTAGTCGTAGCAGGATCTGAGGGCTGACCTTCGCGGACATTCCGCAGGACGAAGGAACCCCCGCCGCACGTAGTGCGCAGCGGGGGTTCTTTCATGTCCGAGGACGTCCGCGAAGGTTAGCCCTCAGATCCTGCGGTGGGAGACTTAGGCCTCGTTGTACACCGTCTTGAGCTTCAGCAGGTGAGCATAGCGGTCCATAGCGGCCTGCTCGTTCTCCTTGAAGAGCTCCTCGGCGCGCTCGGGGAAGGAACGCGTCAGCGAAGCGTAACGGGCCTCGTTCATCAGGAACTCCTGATAACCGCCCGCGGGCTCCTTGGAATCGAGCGAGAACTTCTTGCCGGCAGCAGCCTCGGGGTTGAAGCGGAAGAGGTTCCAGTAACCGCACTCGACAGCCTTCTTCATCTCGGCCTGGCAGTTCTGCATGCCGCCCTTCTTGATGGAGTGCATCTCGCAGGGGCTGTAGCCGATGATGAGGGACGGGCCGTCGTAGGCCTCGGCCTCGTGGATGGCCTTGAGGGTCTGAGCCGGGTTGGCGCCCATGGCGACCTGCGCCACGTAGACGTAGCCATAGCTCATGGCAATCTCGGCCAGGGACTTCTTCTTGGTCACCTTACCGGCAGCGGCGAACTGAGCGACCTGGCCCAGGTTCGAGGCCTTAGAGGCCTGACCACCGGTGTTGGAGTAAACCTCGGTGTCGAAGACGAAGACGTTGACGTTGTGGCCGGAAGCCAGGACGTGGTCCAGGCCACCGAAGCCGATGTCGTAGGCCCAGCCGTCGCCGCCGAAGATCCAGAAGGACTTCTTGGTGAGGTAAGCCTTGTCGGCGAGGATCGCCTTGGAAGCGTCACAGCCGCACTTCTCGAGCTCGGCAACGTAGGCAGCGGCAGCGGTCTTGGAGGCCTCGGCGTCGTTGACGGAGTCGATCCAAGCCTGACCGGCAGCCTTGAGCTCATCGGACGGGCCATCGGCAGCGATGATGTCCTGGGTAGCGGCGATCAGCTTGTGCTGAACGGCCTCGTAACCGACGGCCATACCCAGACCGTGCTCGGCATTGTCCTCGAACAGGGAGTTGTTCCACGCCGGGCCGTGACCGTCCTTGTCCTTGCAGTAAGGAGCGGTGGCAGCGGGGTTGCCCCAAATGGAGGAGCAGCCGGTGGCGTTGGAGATGAACATGCGGTCGCCGGCGACCTGGGTCACCAGACGTGCATAGGCGGTCTCGGCGCAGCCGGCGCAGGAGCCGGAGAACTCCAGGTAGGGCTGCTTAAACTGGCTGCCCTTGACGTTGGCCGCGATGAGCTCCTTCTTCTCGGAGACGTTCTCGACCATATAGTCCCAAACGGGCTGCTGATCCATCTCCTGCTCGGTGGGAACCATCTCGAGAGCACCCTTGGGGCAGACCTTAACGCAGTTGGTGCAGCCCATGCAGTCGAGCGGGGACACGGCCATGGTGAACTTCATGCCCTTGGCCTTGGGGCCCATGGCGTCGAGCGTGCGGGTAGCCTCGGGCGCGGCGGCAGCCTCGTCCTCGGTCATCGCGAACGGACGGATGGTGGCATGCGGGCACACATAGGCGCACTGGTTGCACTGGATGCACTTGGTCTCGTCCCAGTGAGGAACGACCACGGCGACGCCGCGCTTCTCGTATGCGGAGGCGCCCAGCTCAAACTGGCCGTCGGCACAATCGACGAAGGCGGAAACGGGCAGGCTGTCGCCATCCATGCGATCGATGGGCTCGAGCAGGTTCTTGACCTGCTGGGCGATGGCGGACTTGGTCTCCTCGGAGAGCTCGACGGGAGCGGCGTCCTCGGCGGTAGCCCAGTCGGCCGGAACCTCGAACTTACGGAAGGCGGTAGCGCCGGCATCGATGGCCTTGTGGTTGGCGTCGACGATGGCCTGGCCCTTCTTCATGTAGGACTTGGCGGCCGCGTCCTTCATGTACTGCAGGGCGTCCTCGGCGGGCAGAACCTTGGCCAGCGCGAAGAAGGCGGACTGAAGCACCGTGTTGGTGCGCTTGCCCATGCCGACCTTGGCGGCCAGGTCGATAGCGTCGATCAGGTAGACGTTGACGTTGTTGTTCGCGATATAGCGCTTGGCCACGGCGGGCATGTGCTCGGCGAACTCCTCGTCGCTCCACTGGCAGTTGACCAGGAAGGTGCCGCCCGGCTTGACGTCGCGGACCATCTTGAAGCCCTTGACGATGTAGCTGGGGTTATGGCAGGCGACAAAGTCGGCCTTGGTCACGTAGTACGGCGAACGGATCGGGGAATCACCAAAGCGCAGGTGCGAGACGGTGACGCCGCCGGTCTTCTTGGAGTCGTACTGGAAATAGGCCTGGACGTACTTGTCGGTGTGGTCGCCGATGATCTTGATCGAGTTCTTGTTGGCGCCGACGGTACCGTCGCCACCCAGACCCCAGAACTTGCACTCGATGGTGCCGGGGGCTGCGGTGTTGGGCGCATCCTCGACCTCGGGCAGGCTCAGGTTGGTCACGTCATCGACAATGCCGATGGTGAACTCGCGCTTGGGCTCGTCCTTCTTAAGCTCCTCGAAAACAGCGAACGCGGACGCGGGAGGCGTGTCCTTGCTGCCCAGGCCGTAACGGCCGCCGACGACCTTGATGCCCGTCTTGCCAGCCTCGTAGAGAGCGGAGACGACGTCCTGGTAGAGCGGCTCGCCGATGGAACCCGGCTCCTTGGTACGGTCCATGACGGCGATCTTCTGGACGGTCTCGGGGAGAACGTCGACGAAGTGCTTGATGGAGAACGGACGGAACAGACGAACCTTGACCAGGCCGACCTTCTCGCCGTGAGCGTTGAGGTAGTCGATGACTTCCTCGAGCACGTCGCAGAAGGAACCCATGCACACGACGACGCGATCGGCATCGGGAGCGCCGTAGTAGTTGAACAGGCCGTAATCGGTGCCGAGCTTCTCGTTGATCTTCTTCATGTAGCCCTCGACGACGGCGGGAAGCTCGTCGTAGACCTTGTTGCAGGCCTCACGGTTCTGGAAGAAGATATCGCCGTTCTCGTGGCTGCCGCGGGTGTGCGGATGCTCAGGGTTGAGCGCGTGGTCGCGGAAAGCCTGGACGGCGTCCATGTCGCACATCTCGGCCAGATCCTTGTAGTCCCACATGGCGACCTTCTGGATCTCGTGGCTGGTGCGGAAGCCGTCGAAGAAGTTAAGGAACGGGGTCTTTCCCTCGATGGCGGCGAGGTGAGCCACCGGCGAGAGGTCCATGACCTCCTGGACGTTGCCCTCGGCGAGCATGGCGAAGCCGGTCTGACGACAGGCCATGACGTCGGAGTGATCGCCAAAAATGTTCAGGGCGTGGGAAGCGACACAACGCGCGGAGACGTGGAAGACGCCCGGGAGCTGCTCGCCCGCGATCTTGTACATGTTCGGGATCATCAGGAGCAGACCCTGAGAAGCCGTGTAGGTGGTGGTCAGAGCACCGGCGCCCAGCGAACCGTGAACGGTACCGGCCGCACCTGCCTCGGACTCCATCTCGACGACCTTGACCGGGGTGCCGAAGATGTTCTTGCGACCCTGGGCCGCCCACTGGTCAACATGGTCGGCCATCGGGCTGGACGGCGTAATGGGATAGATTCCCGCTACCTCGGTGTACGCATACGAAACATATGCGGCCGCCTCGTTGCCGTCCATAGACTTAAACTTACGCGCCATATACCCCTCTCCTCTCATATAGGTATACAGGCCCCGGCGATTGCCGGGATATTGGCGTGATGGGATTTACGCTGTTGCTTCCAATCATCTGGCAGGCAGGCTCAGCAGCAGGTACGTGGCGTGGAGAGAAGACATGCCGAGGCGAGGGGCAACTGATGCGCCCCACAGACCCGACCGCCCGTCTTGCACATGACCGAGCGCCGCAAAGGCCGCATGCCGGATGCTCCCGGGCACGCCCCGGCGATGGGAAGCGCCCGCAACGGAAATCCGCATGCGGGTTTATTGTACCCCGCCGTCAAGTGTAATTTCGGCAAATATAGGCGGGCGGTAAAGGTTTACCTCGGGTGACCGCCGGGCGCAAAATGATCCCTTGGGGACGGAGGGACCATTTGGCAGGACTGGCTAGAGGGCACCAAAGAGGATGGCGTAGGTAGTGGATTCGCCGAGCTTGAGCTCGTCGCCGGGATTGAGTTGGGCGGAACGGCCGGGCTCGACCTGAATGCAGACGCGCGTGGCCCCGTTTACCACCACGGTTCCGTTGGTGGACGACAAGTCCTCGACGTGCCAGATATTTTGAGCATCGCACCAGATATGGGCATGGCGGGCCGAGACATCGTCGCCGACGTCGGTAATATCGCCCTCGCCAGTGGCCAGCGCGCCAATCTCAACACCCTGCTCACTCGGCTGAATCCAGCGCGGGGCGCTCACGACAAAACTGTTTTGTACGCGCAGCAAGCCCAAGGGGTGCGCCGGGGCGGGTTCGCGTTCGCCCGCGGTCATCGACATGCCAAGCGAACGCGGCGTGGATGTGCCTCCGCCACAGGTCGCGTGCGCGTAGTCGATGGCATAGTTCACCGAGGACCGCACATCCGCCGAACAACCGACGGCGACAAACAGCACCAGCACGGCCTCGGCGCGCTCGGCGGGCATGAGTTCCGCCGCCTGGGACAGGCGATCGAGCGCGTTGCGATAGAGATTCGTGTCCTGGTGGCGCTCTTCGAGCGCGCGTACCATCGGTTCACCTGCAGGACCGCACACCATATTGATCACAGCCGTGGAGTCCATGGGATTGCGCTGGCGCAGGGCCAGTTGCGACATAATACGCGCAGCCGAGGTACCGTATTCGGCAAAGTAGCGCTGCTGAAGCGTGCCGACCGGCGCGCGAACGATAAAGCGGGAAACCCAAGAGCGATCGGCGGCTCGGCTCTGCGGGCTGCGGCCGTCGGCGAGCGGACGGGACGAAAGCACCAAGCCGCACAGCTCGATATGGCTCAGATGCGCTGCGCGCTTAAAGATGTCAAACATGGCCCCGCATGGGGTGAGCTCAACTTGAGATGCCATGACCTAGGCCTCCTTGGTCGTAGAAATAGAATCGGACGATACTTCGACAGGTCCGCCAAAAGTACGGACAGCTGCGGCTCCACCGGCAAGCGGAGTCGCCATCTGGGCTTTTGTGCGTCGCGGTGCCGAAACGGGAAGTTCAAAGGCAAAGGCCCATCGCAAGCAAAAACCACGTAAGCGTATAGGTTGCAACCAGAGCGGCAACAAGGCCGCCCATCACGGCGCGTTGGGAAAATACGCTACATGCAGCCACAACCAGCACCGGAACCTCGCAGGCAGAAAGCGCAAGCACACCCTGCAGGAAGCCCGAGCGCCGATCGCGCGCAAGTGCCCCCGCGGCAACGCCGGCTATGCCTGGCAGCGCCAACGCCAGTGCGGCAATAATACCCGGTAGCGACCCAGACCACACGAGCGATCCCAAAGTCGCCGTCACGCGAGCGCCCGACGCCAGCAGCGCGGCCGAAACCACGACCACAGCCCAAACCACGCCACAGACGACCGTCGCGCCGACCATCAGCGCGCGACGAACCGCGCGGCCAGACGCATCCATGGGGCACGGCGTGAGCGGCTCGCCGCGAAGCGA
The DNA here is from genome assembly GCA_031294825.1 of Collinsella sp. GTDB lineage: Bacteria > Actinomycetota > Coriobacteriia > Coriobacteriales > Coriobacteriaceae > Collinsella. The sequence continues at coordinate 28,249 of JAUMPM010000046.1, forward strand.
ACGACCGACATTTTGCGCATAGTGGTCACAAAACGCCGAGAGCGCCGCCTCGACCGCCGCCGGCTCGGGACGATCTTTTTGATGGCTGGACAGACAGGCCATCACCACGTCGAACAGCTGGGCATCGACAAACGCCAGCGCATCGCGTAGCTCTTCGGAATCCGGCTCAAGCCCTAGCTGCTGGGCCTGCTCGGCCGCGGCGAGCGCCACATCGGGCTCACGACGAAGCAGCTGAGTCAAATCACAACCGGGCGCATGGGCACCAATAGGATAGTCGGGCCGCGTGTCCATCTTGAGACGGTAGGGGCTCGCGATGTCGCGCGTCTTTTTGCGCGAACCCGAGGCACCCGAAGTACTCGGCGCGGCTTCGTATGGCGCGACGCCGGCAATGAGCTCGTAAACCGTGCTTGCCGCGGCGTATACGTCAATCGCCAGCGACATACGCAAAGCGCGCAGGTCGGGAATATCGTCGGTGAGCATCTCGGGCGGGGCATAGGCAACCGTCGCGCGACGCAGCGTGGCATAGCGCTCCGTAAACGACGCCTTGCCGCCGGTACCGGCCACGGCCGACGCAGGCTCGAGCGCCAGCGACGAGCCAAAGTCGATCAGGCACAGGTCAAAGGTGCCCTCGGCAAGCTGCCGGTCAAGCGGTAGACGCGCCGTACGCACCATAATATTAGCGGGCGAGATATCGCGATGGACAAAGCCCTCGCCCACCAGGCTCATACGGCAGAGCAGATCGAACAGGTCGCGACCCAGACGCGCCGCCACAAGCGGCGACAGGCGTCCGGCATCGTCCACGGCGAGTCGCGAACGCAAGCGGGCAAGTGTCTCGCCCTCGACCCATTCCATGACAATTGCAGGCACGCCGTCGACCTCGCCCCAGCCATAGAGGCGGGGAAAGCCCTTAAGGCCCGAAAGGGCGCGGTGGCATTCATATTCCTCACGAAACGCTGCCTTGAACTTGGCGACCAGCGCCTCGTGAGCGGCATCGTCGTCGAACTCATCGCGCGCCGGCAAGATGAGCTGCTTGAGCGCCACGGCCTCGCCTTGGGCGTTGACGGCACGCGTCACGCGGCCGATACCGCCACGGCGCATGGTGGCATCGTCGGCAAACAGCATCGTAAAACGACGCAGATAGGCAGGCAGTTCGTCCTGACCGAGCGCAATGGCCGGCTCAAACCCGTCGACACGCGCCAGGCGCAGGCCGACCATGGGATCGCGACCGAGCGATTGTGGTGTGGTGGATGCAAGATCGGTCATCATAGGGCAAGCGCCGCCACGTTATTGTTGAAGTTACCGAGTGCGACGTCATCATCGCCGTAATGGCCGACCCATTGGCATAGGTTGGTATAACAGCCCCACAGATTGGCATACTGCTGATACCACTTTGACCGGGGCGAGAATGTCTGACGACCGAACTCGGCTCGAATGACAAACATCTCCCCGACCAGGCTGTCGCACGGCCTGGGATCTCCCGTAGAGTTATAGGTCGAGACCACGTCATTGGCACGAGAAACGTAGCCGTCGAGCATGTTGTACTTGGTCACAAGCCAACTGTGAATGCTCTCTTCCTCAGCAGCGGAAAGGCCACCGGAGTTTGCATCGTTGTCAGTGTTGCCGCCCGTCGAGCCGCCATTTCCAGACCCTCCGGTAGAGGAGCCCGACCCAGAGCCGCCGCCCGAACTCGACGAATTCGAGCCGGAGCCAGAAGTATCCGAGCTACCGGGCTTTCCGGACTGCCGGGCGTCCTGCTCCTTCTGCTGCTCGACCTTATTCACCGTTGCCGCCACGCTATTGTTGGACAACCGATCGATGATCTTGGTGTTGGTGAGCACGATGGTTTTGCCATTGGCAAGCGTGACTTCGTTGTCCGGGACCTCGGCGCCGTCCGCATCGTCGGTGCCAAACACAATATGCCCGACCACACTTGCCCAAGCATATCCAGTCGTGGTGCCCAGATCACTTTTGACCTCATGCCCCACGCGCGGTTCGCGTGCGGCATGCGCCTGTATCATGGACGGCACGGTCATGCCATAGGCAGAAACGCCAGCTATGACCAGCACCAGTGAGCACGACAGCAGTGCGTACGCCCGCGGCGCCAAGCCCAGTCGGCGTCGCATGCGCACCGCGGCGCCGCGCTTTGTCTGAGTGCCACCGGGCCGCATGCGTTCTCCTCCAAGAAAAACACGCCGCTCAGAAGCGACGCATTCATTCAAATCCATATTTGAGTGTATCAGCGAACCCAAAAGGTTGCGCAACGAATGGGCAAATTAAGGATGCGAGCGGAAGCATCCATGCGATAAGCGGATACGAAGCATCTTTGTTGCACAACAAACTCACAGTCGCACGGGGAAATTATGACTACCCCGTGCATCGCGAGGAAAACATACGGCAGGAGCAGGCTCGCCGCCTAAATCGCGCGACGGGCCTCGATGGCGCGGCCAAGCGTAAGCTCGTCGGCATACTCCAAGTCGCCGCCCACGGGAAGGCCGCTTGCCAGACGCGACACCTCGACGCCCAACGGCTTGATGGTACGGGCCAGATAGCTCGCCGTGGTCTCGCCCTCGATGTTGGGGTTGGTGGCGATGATGACCTCATGGATATCCTCGTGACCCAGACGCGCCAGCAGCTCGCGGATGTGCAACTGCTCGGGACCAATCTTGTCCATGGGGCTGATCACGCCGCCCAGCACATGGTACAGGCCGTGGTAGCTGCCCGTGCGCTCGATCGCCTGGACGTCGCGCGGCTCGCCCACCACGCAAATACGAGTGGTATCGCGCATCGGGTCCTGGCAGATGGAGCACTCGTCGGCCGTGGCGTAGTTAAAGCAGCGGCTGCAAAAGTGGACCTCCTGCTTGACCTCCAGGATGGCCTCGGCCAGGCGGCGGGCCTCCTCGGCGTCAGCCTCCAACAGGTAATAGGCGATGCGCTGGGCCGACTTGGGACCAATGCCCGGCAGACGGCCCAGCTCATCGAGCAGTTTTTGCAGACTGTGATTCGCACTCATATATATGCGTGTCTTAGAACGGCATGCCCGGGATGTTGAGGCCGCCGGTGATGGCGCCCATCTGCTTGTTGGCGAGCTCGTTGACGCCGCGGACGGCCTCGTTGACGGCAGCCATGATCATGTCCTGCAGCATATCGACGTCCTCGGGATCGAGGGCATCGGGATCGATGGTGAGGTTGACGAGCTCCATCTCGCCGTTAACGGTCACCTTGACCATGCCGCCGCCGGCAGAGGCGTCGACGGTCTGGGACTTGAGGTTCTCCTGCGCGGCGGCAAGCTGCTCCTGCATCTTGCGAGCCTGCTTCATCATCTGCTGCATGTTCATACCGGCCATGATGGCTCCTTTACGTGCGGCCGCGCGACAAGCTGCAAGGGCAGCCGGAGCACGGCGGGACTTTCAAACTCAAAAATCGTACCACGGCGCGGGGCAAGCAAGCGGGGCGGACACACTACCTCAGTCGATATACATGTCCTGGAGCGTGATGCGCCCCCAAGATTATGCAAGGTCGAATTATGCAAGGTTGCATAATATCGCATACTCAATCTAGTAGAGCCGAATCCGGCATTTCATGTGCGCCACTAAATAGCTAAATGCCGAACCGCTGCTCGAGGCGGCGCACATGGCGGCAGGGTATAATTTGATTGTCATAGATAGTAATTTGGAGGTGCCCCATGAATGTCCCCGACGCGCTCCAAAACATCCGCTCAAAACACCCCGTCGCATATGTGGTTCTCTATCTCTTTGTCGGCTGGGCATTGCTGGTTGTCATCACCCATGCTATAGCCTTTGGAGCAGAACTGCTGATAGCCAACTCGGACCAGCCCACCGTCAAATGGGAAGCGACCGATGAGTGCACCGACGGGACCCGGACCGTTTACTACAACAGCCCGTCCCTCTATCAAGAGTTCAAGGTCAAGATAAAGGACTTCAAGATTGTCGATGCCGAGCTAGGCGTTTATTTGGCAATCGGAGCAACCATTAACGCCGAGCAAGTCGAGTACACGGACAGCCATGCGACGTATCGTATCGACCTCAGCATCCTAGGCCGACCGTCACGCACCTGTCTGCTCAAATGCGACATACGCGGCACCACACTACACATGTCCGAAATACAGATGCGCCCGGACAAGGGGTCCTCTTCTTGAGCAGTATACCCGCCTGCGCAGCTACTCCACCGGCTTGAAGATGGTGGCCTGGCCAAAGACGCTGCGGATGAGGGCCTTGGCCTCGTCCTCGGTCTGCGGGATGCTCGGGGCTGCGCCCTGATGGCCGAAGGGGCTGCCAGCACCGGGATTGGATTCCCAGGGAGCGGCGGGGACGTCGTCGTTTGCAGAGGCTGCGGGTGCCACAGCAGCGGCCTTGGTCGCGGACGCCGCACCCGGCACGTCGAACGGGGGCAGATCGTCCCCGCCGGCATCGGCAGCAAAACCACCGACCATAGCATCGTCGTAGGGCACCTGCTCGGATTCCCATGGCGCAGCCTGCGCAGGCGGCTGAGCCATGGGGACGGACGCGCGCTCGGGCGCTCGGGGCGCGGGCTCGGTCGGGGGCTTGCCCGTGGCAGGAGCACCGGCAGGGTTGTCGGAGCGCAGCCAAGGGGCCTTGGCCAGGTCGGATGACTTGGGCGCAGGCGCGGCAGCGGACTTGGGCGCGGGGATCGGAGCAGCCGGTTTGGGCGCAGCGGGTTCAGGCGCCGACGGGGTCGGTGCCGCTACCGGCGCCGCTTTTGGCTGCGTCGCGCTGGCGCTCGAGGATGCAGGGGGCACCGAGGACACGGGTTGCGGGTCCGCAGATACCGCAGCCCGTGCAGATGGAGAATGCTCCTCATGTTGAGGAGCCGGCGTGCCACCCCCATCCAGGACATAGTCGACGGTACGACGACCGAAGACCGCGCAGACCGTCGGCAGGACCACCGACTGTGTATCGGCGCGACCGAGCATCTTGATGGCAAAGGTCGAGCCCGCAGGGAACGAGACGGTGAGCCTGGAGCCGTCGTCGGCCGTGGCGCGGGCGTTGAGCAAAAGCCCTGCGTAGGAAGCCTGACGCGCCTTGACACGCTCGACAACCTCGGCCCATTTGCGCTGCAGCTCTCCGGCATCCTCGACCGCGGGCGTCTCGGCAGCACCGGCGGCGGCAACCTGGGCGGCATTGTTGGGCTGGGGCTTAGGTGCCGGAGCGGTGGCAGGCGCGGGGGCCGCAACGGGCTGAGGCGCAGGCGCTGCAGGCTTGGAGACTGACACGGACGCAGAACGGGACGCAGGCTGAGCCGCCGGAGCGGCAGCACCACGGTCCCAAGGCATACCGCCCTGGCGCGCGGACGTAGCAGCGGGGGCAGCGGTCGCCGCAGGAGTAGCGGCTCGGGCACCCGAGATCAGCGTCGGCTGCTGGACAGCGGGTGCGGATGCAGCAGGCGCACTCGCTTGAGCAGCAGCCACGCTCGCCGGAACGGCGGCGTTGGCAACCATGGCCTCCAAGCGAGCTACGCGCTCAGCCAAAGCTTCAATCGTCAAATCGGCCTCGGGACGCGCCAGACGCGTGCAGGCAATCTCGAGCACCAGGCGCACGTCGCTCGCGCCCCTCATCTCCAGTGCGGCATCGTCGAGCACTGTCAGCACACGGGCCAGGCGGTCGGCAGGATGCTCGCCAAAGGCAGCGGCCTCGGCAGCAAGCGCCTCGGCCTGCTCGGAGCCGCCCTCAAACAGCTCGGCACGGGCACCGGCAACGCAGGCAACGTACACGTCACGCATATGCGCCACCAGGTCGCGCGTCAGCTCCAGCAGGTCATTGCCCTCCTCAACCTGCGCACGGATCAGCCCATAGAGCTCGGCAACATCGCGATCGGCAATGGCGCGGGAAAACTCGCCCAGAATCTGGTCCGAAACCTCGCCCAAAAGCGAGCGGGCGTCGTCCGCATGCACAGAACCGTTGCCAAAGACGCTCAGCTGCTCCAGCGTGGACAGCGCGTCGCGCATGCCGCCCTTGGCATGGCGCGCCACGATAGCGAGCGCCTCGTCGTCGTAATCGAAGCCCTCCTGCTCGCACACGTATGCCAGGCGATGCTCGATATCCTCGTTGCCGATACGGTGGAAATCGAAGCGCTGGCAGCGCGAGAGGATGGTCTCCAGAATCTTTTGCGGGTCGGTGGTGCACAGCACAAAGATCACGTGCGCCGGCGGCTCCTCAAGCGTCTTGAGCAGCGCGTTAAACGCCGCCGTCGTGAGCATGTGGACCTCGTCGATGATATAAATCTTGTACTTGCCGCGCACCGGGGCAAAGTTGACGGAGTTGATGATCTCCTCGCGCACGTTGTCCACGCCGGTACGGCTTGCGGCATCGAGCTCGTAGACATCCGGGTGGTTGCCCTCGGCGATGAGCTCGCACTCCTCGCAAGTACCGTCGGGCATGCAGCCGCTTGCACCCTCGGCGCGCGCCGCCTCGGCATTGCGGCACAGCAGCGCCTTGGCCAGAATGCGCGCCATGGTGGTCTTGCCCGTGCCGCGCGGTCCGCAGAACAGGTACGCGTGGGACAGGCGCCCCTCGGTGATGGCGTGCTCGAGCGTCGAGACGATATGCTGCTGGCCCACCACGGAGTCGAAGGTGAGCGGGCGATACTTTCGGTACAACGATTCCATGGGTGCTCCCCCGGGTATACTGAGACTTGTTGCCGCGACGGCCATGCGGTCGCACGGCATACTGCATTCATAATAACCCGTACGGCGAGCCCGCCGCGATAGGAGTCTAAAGAGCATGGCAGACGCAGAGAGCAACCTCGTTCCCTCCGAAGCAGCCGACCAGGTCGAGGTCGCGCTCGAGGAGCAGGCCGCGGCCGATGACGGCATCCTGTACCTCAACGAGTACCAGTACGAAAACGACCTGGTCACCGACTTCGCCCGCCTGGTCGCCTCGCCCAGGCGTCGCGGCTCGCTGTATGTCGCCGCGGCAATTGCCGCGCTCATCGGCATCGGCATGCTGGTGGCCGGCGGCAACTGGATCAAGTTTGGCGTCGTCCTGATCGTGTTCGGCGCCTTTTTGGCCTGGTGGAGCAAAAACCTGCACCACACCCTCGCCCGCGACTTTATCGACGCCGTTGAGGCCGACGAGTCCATGGGTGGCCGCTATCGCCGCGTCGCCGCCAACGAGGACGGCCTGATGGTTTGGGGCAAGAGCGGCAAGTCGCAGTTCTTCCCGTTTGACAAGCTCGACCACGTACTCGACGGCGAGCGCATCTTTGTGGCCATGTTCGCCGACCAGGGCGTGACGATCCCCAAGGACACCTTCGTCCGTGGCGATGCCGAGCAGTTCGGTCCCTTCCTCAAGGCCCGCATCAACAAAAAACTCCGCATCGAGACCAAGAAGAAGAAGATGAAGGCCGAGAAGGCCGCCGCCGAGGCCAAGCAGGGCGACAAGGCCGACAAGCCCCAGGACAACAAGCACAAGCGGAAGAAGAGCAAGAAGAAGCGCTAGGGCCGAGCGCCACTGCGAAGGGAATCTCGTCCCACTTTAGTGCAGGATAAGATTCCCTTCGCAGGGCCTTCGAACTATTTAACTTCAAACCTTAAGAGCCTTCTCTCTGGCAGATCGGTCATCTTCATCGTATAAGTCCCAGGAAAAGCCTTCTCAAAACGGACGGTCTCGTAACCTTCGAAATAGTCGTTGGTGTTTTGCATCATGAATGGGACGAGCAACTCGTTCTCCGCCCCAACCTGTACAGCAAACGCAGCAGAGCCGCCCAGAGCCGGCATTGCCTGCGTTATCAGATCGGTATTGACCACAAAGTCATAGTTTGGCGCAGACTCCGGCACCAAATGCCAAACATACGTTTTGATTCCGCCTTCGACATTGTCCTTATTCCTGACACGCATCTTTACGGCGATAACACACGTGATGTCGGCGTCCTTCAATTTCGTTTTCGTATCCACGATGCCATATTTTGAATAATCATCATGCGCACGCTTGAGATACTCGCGCGGCGTGAGCAGCTCTGCCCCGTCTATGCAAAACGAATACCCGTCAGTCGCCACATCCTTCGACCCCAGAAACGCCCCATCCATCGAGAGCCATTCGCCCTCCGCATAATATTTCTCAGGAATGACCGTCCGGTTCCCGTTAACGACGCTCACCCTCATGCCCGCAAGGCCAGTAACAGCACAGCCGAAAAGCGCGAGCGCCGACCTTCTCGTCCACAGGGTCTTCTTCATCGCGCTCACGACCTTTCCCGAACTTTCACAACGGCACCGTCGCGCATGCAGTAAACCCGATCGGCCAGCTCCTCGAGCACCTCTCCGTCATGGCTGGACAGAATAACCTCGCGACCCGTTGATGCCGCCATCGCCACAACGCGCTTGAGCATTTCCACGCCCGCTTCGTCGAGGGCATTTGTTGGCTCATCGAGAACAAGTAGCCTCGGCTTTTCCATAATTGCCGCAGCTATCCCCAGACGTTGCTTCATCCCAAGCGAGTATGCTCGGAACTTCTTTTTTTCGTCTGCATCGAGCCCCACGAGCCGCAGGGCAGAGCGAATGTCCTCGGGGGTGGCAACGCCCTTGATCTGAGCGATGAGCTCCAGATTGTCGTAGCCAGACAGATATCCCAAAAAGGAAGGCGCCTCGATCAACATCCCCAGACTCGGCGGGAACGAGATGTCCGCCCCAAGCCTTTGGCCATCGATAGAGATTTCGCCTTCGGTAGGCTTGATCAATCCGCAGACCGCTCGCATAAGCATGGTCTTACCCGAACCGTTTATCCCCTGAAGCCCAACCACGGTCCCAGGGTCAACCTCGATGGACACGTTGCGCAGAACATCGTTTTTGCCCATGCGCTTCGATACGTCCCTAACGATCACGCTCATATCTTGTCCCCCTTTTCTATAAGGTCGGCCCTTCGAAACCACAGTCCACCCAACGATAGGCATAACGACATAATCACAATTGAAAACAAGACGCTCGAGCCCGCCGCGATTCCCTCTTTGACAATTCCGCCCCAGCGCAACAGCATCAAGGCGTTACCCAATAGCGCCCAATGTCGTGCATATGCCGAGCAGATCAGGTAGCTCATTAAAACCACAAACGAGACTGACGGCCCAAGCACAAACCCAACCGCTGCCTGCGCAAACGCAAGCGCCTCAAAAGCAAATAAGAGACCTATGAAAAACGGCAGCGCATCTGCCTCGGCAGCTTTGAGAAACCACGGCGCCAAATTAGCCAGCTGAAGCGACTCGCCATGAATGACCGCGCTGAACGAGGAGCTCACCACCAAGCTCCAAATCACAACAGAGCAAACCGCCACGAGCAGTGAAAATGCCGTTACCGCCGCCACTGAGATAAAACGCGAGGCCCACCAAAGGGTTCTTGACCGGCATCGAACAAGCGCTTGCAAACCAAACCCGTGCAACGATTCGGTCGGATAATCGAGTGTTGTATAGAGAATAAGCAGAATGAGGAATAGCCACCCTAACGGAGGCACAAACATGACCCCGGGCCTAGGCTCAAACGGAGCAGATCCGGCAAACACGAGCGCAAGATTATCCGCAAACCCCAAGGTATCCGTCCTGACCTCATACACAGAAGACAATCCGTAGGCGTACACCAAGTTCGCAACGGTCACTGCCGCAACCGCAATAAAAGTAACGATGTTCTTCTTCAAAACGGTCCTCAGGTCCGCGGTGACCAGCCTAAACAGCATCAGACCACCTCGCGCCTTTTTAAGAATCTAGCGGAAATCAAAGAAAAGACGAGCAACAAAGTGATTTCCGCAAACCCCGCTCGAATGTCGGGCCAGTTATTTAGCGATTCCGACCTGATGCTGTTAAGAATGTTGCAGTTAAAGCCAACGCACGAAAGGACGCGAAAAATCCAGTCGTTAACAAAATGCCATGCAACCATAATCAGATATGGAACGACCATCGCCTTGATTCTGCTGCGAAACACAACCGACAGACCGGTCACGGCCATGGATAGAACCCCCAGCGTCACCGCATCGAACAGCGTATAAACCAGCACGTATAACAGAGGCCGGGAATAAAACAGACCAGAAAAATAGCTATGCAGATAGAGCCCGACGTAAGTCGATTCGTCGACTCGGGGGAGATACGCGGGAAACAGCATGGAGACAATCAGGAAGTTCACGAGTAGCGGAATAGCCGTGACCGCAAACGCAGAGAGGAAAGCAGACAGCATCTTCACGTTCACGTATGCATTTCTAGAAACACGCGTGCAGATCTGTGCCTCGTAACCGCTCAAACGCTCGGACAGGCATGACCACGACCCGGCCAACATGGCAAGCAACGGCAGCGCATAGAAAAACACCGACGCTAACAACGGCGCGTTCGCGCCCACAACAATCCAGTTACCAAAGCTACTTTCACGCGTTTGGCCGAGGTATGTCTGAGACTGCAGACCAATGCCGTAGCCAAAAGATAACAGCTGTTTGCGTTCAGTCTCGAGCGTCCACCACGCCTCGACGGCAGTTGCCATCGAAATTGCAGTTGCAACCATAAGGGTCAACGCAAATATAGGATTGCCAAATATCTTTGATACTTCGTGCCGTATTAGATTTCTATTCAAATGTCATCATCCTCCCATCGATGGGATGGAGCCGAGCGACAGTGCCCGGCCCCATCCCGATCACGCCAAGAATGTAGACTGAAGATGAATCTTCTTTCTGGCGATAGCCGGTTGCGCTCGTGCCAGAACATTGAAAAGCGAAATCTCTATCTTCGTTGTTCTTGCATGTGGCAATTCCGGCATCCGCGCTCTGCGACATGCTAGAAACCTGGGAAGTGTCAAACTCATCTTGAGCAAATGATGCGGCAGGTGCGCCCATCGACAAACCCGCAACAATCGCCAACCCGACTCCGATTCGAGCAATAATGCTCCTTGGCTTAATCATGGCCTTCTCCAATCAAAAGCGGTTAACAATGCGTCGACGCACGGCAACTTTTGCATGAATAGAGAAAGATGTCTGTAAACACCCGCTATTGAGTTGATTGCTCAGGCGTTTACACGTTATCTACCTGCGATAACAATGAAATAAGCTCCGCTTTATTCTTGATCCTCAACTGGCGGTAAGATGCAGACCGCAGTGCTTGCACCGTAGATACGGCGTAACCGACATCCTCCGCAATGGTCTTTGTCGTTGCGCCCTCTGCCGTCATCAGCAAGATTTGCGACTGAACATCAGAAAGGGAGCGAGACATAAGCAGGGCCAGCTGGCGCACGCGAGCTGTTTCGGTGGACCCGTTCGCGCGGTACTCCAAGACGGCTTTCTCGTCCTCAACCGAGCGGGCGAGCGCGATGTGCGTGACGAATATGGGCACAGACCAGCAGACGATCACCGTTGCCACGACGACATTGACAGCCGAACTATGCCCCAACAACGACGCGAGGAACAACGGCTTGAAAACCGTCAGATCCTGCACCATGTTGAGCAAGACAACCCAAACAGGAGCCATCGCCCCAAAGCAGAGCATCCATACCCCAAGCATTTTGCGCTGCGGACAGCTTCGCAGCACTATATACGTGAGCAGCATCCCCGTCAGCACCGCAAGTCCATGAATTCGCCCCCTAGTTGCTGCATAGATTAAAACAGCCACACCTATCAGAACCAATGGCGCGATAGCCCGAGTATGGGCATGAACCTTAAACGGGCGCAGCTTAACAGCGAGCGAAGCCATAGACGCTATGCCGCAAAACAGGACCGGTGCAGCCATCAACGGATCGCGTATGCACCTCCATGCCGCGATATAGACAAAAGACCATTCCACGGCAGACAGTATCGCCCACACGCACGGGCTTCCAAGCCCGATCTCCCCATCCGCTCTATCCAGATCAGCTTCACGATTCGTTTTTCCACCCGTGTAGCGTAGCGACAGAAACAGTCCGAGACCCAATGCATAGCTTGCAAGAGAAAAGGCGACAGCCCACGAAACACCGGACCCCCAATCGCTATCCGCCATTACCAAGGGACCCGCCGCAAGGAGAATAAAAAATGATGTGGGCAGGTATCGAAACAGCCGGCGCGTTCGAGCTGATGCCAACATATCGTCAGCATGTCGCTGCGGCAGCTCAGGCCCTGCAGCATCGCCCTCACCCGCAAACAACGCCACGAGCTCGCGTGATCCCGCAACCGACGCCTTCCCGTATGCTCGGTGAAGCGTTGTTCGCACCGTCGATGGCCTCGTATCCGTCTCCTTGGCAATTTCCGCCGGCGTTTTCCCTTTGAGCAGCAGTCGAACAAATTGCTCCTCTCGAGGCGACAGGGCAGGGGAAAACACCCCCGCATCGAATGGGTCGGACGTGCGGGGGATATCCGAATCGTCGTTCCGCTTCTTCCTGAGCAACGTACATACGAAGGCAGCAATAGCGGACCCCATCGTCAGCGACGCAATGATCGCGGCATCGTTTGCGAAGTATGCCACCTCAACAGCGGGAACAAGGCCAATGGGAACTGCTACGAGCACAGAACGGGCAAACACGTCGCTCTGCCCCCGACCAAAGGCGCGAGGACAGCAAAGCAGCGGGACCGCAGCCAATACGAGATAGACCAGAGGAATTAAAAGCATAAGGCCAATTGATGCGGCCATTACAGAGGGCATCCTCCATGGCTCGGGAACGACTCTCCATGAAACTCGACAGCAAAACAGCAGGCAAGACAGGACGGCTATTGTTTCTGTAAAAATCGCGTCCTGCGGGTGACGAGCTTCTCTTTCGTCAGCCCACGTCGCCCCCTGCGTCAAAGGAGAGCCCACCGTGCCCCAAATAACATATGAGAGGAGCAGCGACCCAACAAAGCACGAGGCGCACGAAACGCCATGCAGCAGCCAGATCGGTGCAAACACGAATGGAATAGAATCTCCGCGAGTATAGAAAACTAGGTCGGACCATTCGGGAACCGTTGTAATAACACCGAGGAAAACACCGATGACGCCAAGGCACCCCGGCCGCCTTATTTCTCTCCCCTTGCGGAGCGCAGCACCATGAACAAACGCCGCAAGGCATGCACCAAGGATAACGAGCCAGGTCATCGCACCTGATGCCAGACCGATTGAAGATGAAAACCGGTGATAAGGAGTAACCGCCATTACGATAAGCGCAATGGCACAGGCAGATGTAGCAGAACGGCGGGAAAAGAGCATATGGCCTCCATAGCGTGTCATTATATCGCTCGAGCCGCTCGTTTATCTCCGCGCCCACACCAGCCAGCATCAACGCTTCAGGCGAACTCCAATCCGAGCCAGATCACGGTCCAGCTTTTGTCCGCAGTCCCCGCATCAAAGCGGGATGCGGTTTCCTTTTGAGCGCCGATTCGGAAAGCGCATCCCGTTCTGAGTCAATATTCTGGGATGCAGTTTCCGCAGCCTGCCCCGTTGGGAAAGCGCATCCCGCAATTTGGACGAAAACTGGGACGCGCTTTCCGGATGGGTCGAGACGAGGGCCAAGCCAGATAGGCCACCTCACCCCGCTACCTTCACCATGCAACCGAGCGTGCTACACTAGCAGCATCTATGCCACCGCGAACGGCTTGGCCCCGCGCCCGCCGCTCGCAAACGAACTTTAAACGCACGAGGGTTGGCCATGCCGCTTTTCTCGCAACATACCGCCCGGTTCTCGCCGGACGTTCCCTTGGAGGGCACCAGCTCTCGCGAGCTGCTCAAGCGGTTCCAGCCGCTCGAGACGCTTGCGACCGGCGGTTTTGGCTCCATCGAGATTTGCCGCGACACGCACCTGCGCCGCCGCGTCGCCATTAAGCGCATCCCCCTTATCAACGGCGCCGGCATGCCCGCCAGCGACATCATGGATGTCCTGCGCGAGGCACACACCGCCGCCATGCTTCAACATCCCAATATCGTGCAGGTTATCGACTTTACGCACGACACCGCCTATGCCTACCTGGTCATGGAGTATGTCGACGGCATGTCCCTAGCCGAGTTTTTGCATCGCGTGGACGGCCATTCGCTCACCTTTGACGAGGCCGCGGCAATTGCCGACGCGCTGGGCCAGGCACTCACTTTCGCCCATAGCAACGGCGTGCTCCACCTGGACATTAAGCCCGCCAACGTGCTCATCGACCACTCGGGCAATGTAAAGCTCACCGACTTTGGCATGGCGCGGCTGTCGTCTGCCGGCGGCTTTGGCGGCTCGCGCGGCGGCACCATCGGCTACATGCCACCCGAGCAGCTCGACATCGAAACTGGCACGGTTGACGAGCGCGCCGATGTCTTTGCCCTCGCCTGCGTGATCTACGAGGGCCTGTGCGGCAGCGCTCCCTTTATGGCCGCCACGCCCGGCGACTCGCTCGGCCGCATCATCGGCGGTGCCACCTACCCCAGCGAGCTCATCCCGCACTTTCCCCCGGGAGCCGAGGCTGCGCTCATGAGCGCCCTCTCCCCCATGCCGCAAGACCGCCCCAGCAGCATCGAGGCATTTTGCGACCAGCTGCTCGCCGGCTTGGGCAGCGTGCGCGAGGGCCGTCGCAGCCTGGAGCAGATGGTGGGCGAGCTGTCGGATGACGAGCGCGCGGCAGACGATATCGAATCGTTGCCCTATGAGGACGACGCCATCGAGGTCGACCCCGCGCTCGGCTGGGCCGGCACGCGATGGAGCCGCGCGCGCGATTACACCATGCGCGCCATCTCGGCGCTAACGTGTGGTGCCTTTAGCTTTCTGATCATGCAGACGGCTGGCGTCGCGGCGCTTCCCGGACTTATTGCCGCGGCCATCGCAATTGGGGCGGCCGCCGGCCTGGCCCCGCAGATTGGCTCGGCTATCTCGGCCGTGGGCTTTTTGGTACTTATGGCCAACGCCACCATGCAGGCGCAGGGCATCCTGTCGATGCTGCCCGTCGCGGTGCTCTTTGCCGCCACCATATCCGGTTGGTGGATCGCCTGGGGCCGCACCGAGGCCGCCGCGAGCGCCGCGCTCACCTGCGCGGTGGCACTTGGCTGTCTAACGGGCGACGCCCTCCTTGCCGCCGGGGTCGCCGCCGGCATCGCGGCCTTTTGGCTCGGCCCGGCAAGCGCCGCGGCCGCCACGGGGATGGGCGCGCTTTTTGGCCGCCTGGCTACGGTTGCGCTTTCCGCCGGAGGCGTGCTGGGGCTCGGCAATGTTGCCGCGGCGCTGGGAGACATGCTCTTCTGGGCTGCCGTCGTGCTTGTCGCGGCGACAGCTGCACTGACATCTCTGCTGCTCAACGCCCATGCCAAGCGTGCCGAGCAGGGCTCGAACCTGGCTGCAATCGCTGCCATCGCCGGCTGCGGAATAGGCACCGCGGCGTCGCTCTGTCTTGCACACCATATGGAAATTGCCAGCCTTGCGGCCGCGGTCGTCGTCAAGGCGGCGGTTGCGGGAACCCTATCCTCTATAATCGTTGGGATATGCCTATATTTGCTCGGATACCAAAGAACCTATACGGAGAGTGATCTTTCGTGAACTTCCTGAACATCTTCGAGGACCACGTGGCCGGCATCTTCGGTGCCACCCGTGCCCCGTTCTCCTTTAAGAAGCTTGCCAAGCAGGCCGCTCGCGACATGGAGGATCAGACTCTGGTGATCAACGGCGTCAACACCGCGCCGGCACTCTATACCATCCTGATCGCCGCCGACGACGATCCCATGCTCGCCCCGTTCTACCCCGAGCTTTCACGCGAAGTCCGCGAGTTTGTGAAGGCACAGGCCGAAAAGCGCCGCTATGTGTTTGTCGGCGAGCCCCTCGTTCGCTTTATGATCGACCCGCAGCTGCGTGCCGGTAAGTTCTCGGTCTTTGCCGAGAACGTCGACGCCCCCACGCTCGGCCGTCTGTACGAGGAAGAGCGCGCCTACCAGAATGGCCTGGGCCAGAACAACTCGGCCGCAAGCCGCGCCGCAAGCGCTCCCCGCGCCGGCAAGCAGCAATTCGCCGCTCCGCAGCAACAGCACCCCGCCGCCGCGCCCATCCCCGTGCCGCAGACCGTCTCTCGTGACGCCCTCGCCGGTATGGGCGGAGCCGCCGCGACCGGCGCCGCCGTGGGCCTTGGCGCCGCGGCCGGTATTGCCTCCAACATGGCGAGCACCCGCGCCCCGCAGCGCCCGCTCGCCCAGCTCGTCGATGTCGTGAGCGGCGAGAGCCACAGCATCACTTCCGCGCAGGTGACCATCGGTCGCGAGCGTTCGGTTTCGGACATCGCCCTGCGCGACCCCAACGTGTCGCGCCGCCACGCCCAGCTCACCTTTACCGGTTCGGACTGGTCGATCGAGGACCTCAATTCCACCAACGGCACGCTCGTCAACAACCGCCGCATCACGCGCTGCCCGCTGCGCAACGGCGATCTGCTGACGTTTGGCCTGAGCACCTTTGAATTTAGGGGATAGTCGCTTATGAACATCGATATCGTCCTTTTTGCAGGCCGCATCGTCCTGGTCGCCCTGCTCTACATCTTCCTGTTCGCCGTCATGAAAACCGGCGTGGGACTCGTACGCGGCCAGCGCCGCGACTCCGCTATCTGGACGATCGATGTGGACAAGGGTCCGCGCGGCATCCGTGGCATCCATGTAGACATGCTCGGCCCCGTCATCGTTGGCCGCTCGCCGTCCTCGGACATCTGCATCAACGAACCGTTTGTCTCGGCCTCGCACGCACGCTTTTCGCTGCAGGGCCCGGCACTCATCATCGAAGACCTCAACTCGCTGAACGGCACGCTCGTTAACGGCCGTCAGCTGGTGGAGCCCGCAACGCTGCGCGAGGGTGACGAGGTCCAGATTGGCGACGTGGTCATGAAGGTGAACCGTCGATGATCGACGAGGAGAACAAGTCCGCAACCATGCCCGAGACGCCAACTGCCCCCGCAGCTGCGCCGGCCCATGCCGCTCCGGCGCGCCCTGCGACCGTGGAGCCCGAGGACACCGTGTTCTCCCTGCCTCTTTCGCATGTAACTCAAGAATATCCGGCACTCGTCGATGACGAGGATGCCGACACCGAGCAGCTCGACGCCCCCATCGGGGCGCACGCTGCCGAGCCGTCCGCGGAACCGGAGGCAACGCCCGCACCGGCTCACTTTGCCGAGCCCGTCGCCGAGGCGATTAACGAGAGCGCCGCCGTGTTTGCAGCCCCCGAGCCTGCCGCGCCGGTATTCCCCGTCGCCCCGGCAAGCGAGGCGGCATCCGCGCCCGCAACGCCTGCCGAAGTCGAGCAGCCCGTTGCCGCGCCCGCCGCAGCTCCCGAGCCCTCCGCTCAACCTCAGAGCGCGCCCGTGCCGTCGCACTTTGCGACGCCCGAGCCGACGGCTGTCGAGCCGCAGCAGGACGGCGATCCCGCCGACCGCGTAACCGAAGATCTCAGCCTTCCGGACGTCTCCGATGCCGAGTCGGGCAACGATGCCGACACTGTCTCCCCCGGCGACACCGCCGAGATCGATGTCGCCGCCGTGGAGGCAAAGCTCAAAGATCCCGGCTCGACCATGAGCTTTGAGCCACTGACCGACGAGCGCATCGAGACCGACTCGACCTACGACGCCGGCACCACCACGCAGCTTATGTGGGGCGCCCGTTCCGACGTCGGATGCGTACGCCCGCACAACGAAGACTCCTATCTGGTGCAGTCGCCGCTCTTTTGCGTGTGCGACGGCATGGGAGGACACGCCGCCGGCGAGGTGGCATCCTCCATCGCCGTCGAGACCATCGCCAAGACGGCGCCGCAGTCCGCCGACGCCGCGCGCCTGGCCGCAGCCGTCGAGGCCGCCAACGCCGCCGTGATCGAGGCCGCCCTCAACGGCCTGGGCAAACCCGGCATGGGATGCACGGCCACCTGCGCCTACATCGAAAACGACACGCTCGCCATCGCCCACGTGGGCGACTCGCGCGCCTACCTGCTCCACGAGGGTACGCTCATCCGCGTGACCCGCGACCACTCCTACGTGGAGGAGCTCGTGGATGCCGGCGAGATTACGGCCGACGAGGCCCGCGTCCACCCCAACCGCTCGGTCATCACCCGCGCGCTGGGCTCGGATCCCGCCATGTATGCCGACCACTTTACCCTGCACATCGAGGAAGGCGACCGCCTGATCCTGTGCTCCGACGGCCTTTCGAGCATGATTCCCGATAGCGATATCGAGAACATCGCTACGCAGTCCTCGAGCGCACAGATCTGTGTCGACAACTTGGTGGACGCGGCGCTCGCCGCCGGCGGCCACGACAATGTGACTGTGGTGGTCGTCGACCTGGTCGACGACGGCGTCATGCGCGAGGCAAAACGCGTCCGACGCCGCAATGTCACCATCGCCACCGTCTTGGCTCTTGTCTTTGTGCTGGTAGCAGGCATCTGGGCATACACGGGCGTCACTGGCTCCTATTACTTGGGAACCTACCACGGCAATGTCGCCGTCTGGCGCGGCCTGCCCGGCAAGACGCTCGGGGTCGAGCTCCACTGGCTCGAGAGCGAAACCAGCATCAAGCTGTCCGACCTGCCCGAAGACACGCAAAACCGCCTGAAGGCAGGCATTCCGCAAACGAGTGTCGACGATGCGCAGGACACCATTTCCAAGTACCGCCATCAGATTGACGAGGAGCAGACCCGTCAGGTGATTGACGCGCAAACGATTCGCGACAACACCGATCAGGAATCCACCTCCGAGTCAGATTCCGAGAAAACCGCCGAACAGTCAGCCGAGGCCGAAGCCTCCGATAAGAATTAGAAAGGGAGTGCCGCTTATGAGTCGCCGCAACACCGAACTGCTCTTGCTCATCGCCTCGGCGTTCCCCGTCATCCTGCTCTATGCGATGTACGTGCTCACCGCGGGTGCCACGATTTCCTTTGAGACGCTCGCCGTGCCGATCGGCCTGTTCGCCGCCTTCGCCGCGGCGCATATCGCCGTGCGCATCCTGGCGCCCGGCGCCGACCCCGCCATCCTGCCCATCGTCTTTGTGCTCTCGGGCATCGGCATCACATTCGTGACGCGCCTGGCCCCCGACCTCGCCATCTCGCAGCTCATCATCTTGTTTGTCTCGGTGGCGCTCATGGTGGGAACGCTCGCACTGGTCAAGAACCTCGACGTGGTCATGCGCTACAAGTACACCTTTGGCATTATCGGCATCATCCTGCTGATGCTGCCGATCTTTATCGGCACCACGATCTCGGGCTCCAAGCTGTGGATTCGCATCGCGGGCTTCACCATCCAGCCCGGCGAGTTCGCCAAGGTCTTCATCGTCCTGTTCCTGGCAGGCTATCTGGCCGAAAACCGCGAGCTGCTTTCCATCTCCAACCGCAAGATCCTGGGCCTCAAGATTCCGCGCTTCCGCCTGCTGCTGCCGCTGTTTGCCGTGTGGGGCGTGTGCCTGCTCATCGTCGTCTTCGAACGCGACCTGGGCTCGGCCGTCCTGTTCTACACCATCTTTTTGCTGATGCTCTATGTTGCCACGGGACGCTTTTCGTACGTCATCATCGGCCTTGCGCTGCTGGCCGTTGGAGCCGTGGGCGCCTACAAGTTCCTGTCTCACGTGCAGGTGCGCTTTCAGGTCTGGGTCGATCCGTTTAAGGATGCCCAGGGCCAGGGCTACCAGATCGTACAGTCACTTTACTCGCTGGCTGACGGCGGCCTGGTTGGCGTCGGCATCGGCAACGGCATGGCAAACAACATCCCCGTCGTCGAGTCCGACTTCATCTTCTCGGCCATCGGCGAGGAAATGGGCCTTTTGGGCGGCGGCGCCGTGCTCATCCTGTTTATGCTTTTTGCCGTGCGTGGCCTCACCACGGCAGCCCGCGCCAAGTCCGACCTTGCCGCCTTTAGCGCGACCGGCCTTACGGCGGCCATCAGTTTCCAGGCATTCTTAATCGTTGGCGGCGTAACCCGCCTAATCCCGCTGACCGGCGTCACCCTGCCCTTTATGAGCCAGGGCGGCTCCTCGCTGCTGGCGAGCTTTATCATCGTCGCGCTGCTGCTGCGCGCCGGCGACGAGGCAACCGGACGCGAAGCCGAGCTCACCGGCACCGGCACGATGGCCGCCATCACCGATGACCAGGTCGCATCCGCCGCTGCCCCGACCGGTACGCGTTTTGCCAACGCACCTTCCTACAGCCACGGCAACCACTCCGCGGGTTCTCGCATGCGTCGTCGCCTGCTCGACACGCCTGAGTCCGGCGTGCTCGGCCGCGTGGCGCTTGCCAACCGTCTGACTCGTGCCGTGTTTGCCTTTACGGCGCTGTTCGCCATCCTTATCGGCAACCTCACCTATGTCCAGGTCATCAAGGCGAAGGACTATCAGGACATGCCGACCAACAACCACACCATCGCCCGCTCCAAGTACATCCAGCGTGGCTCCATCATCACGTCCGACGGCGTGACACTAGCCGAGTCGCTGCAGCAGGAGGACGGCACCTACGCCCGCTCCTACCCCAACGGCAACATGGCCGCGCACGTGGTGGGCTACGTGAGCCAGCAATACGGCACCGCCGGCATCGAGAGCGTCATGAACGATACGCTCACCGGCTCCAAGGATTACTCCAGCTGGAACAACGCCATCGCGTCGCTCGCGGGACAGACCCAGCCGGGCAATACCGCCAAGCTCACCATCGACTCGCGCATCCAGACGGCTGCCGAGCAGGCGCTCAAGGGCTTTAAGGGCGCTGTGGTGGTCATGGATCCGCGCACCGGTGCGGTCCTTGCGTGTGCGAGCTCGCCCACCTACGACAACACCAACATCGATGCGCTGCTCCAGTCGGGCGGCGGCGAGGACGGCTCCATGTACGACCGTGCCATGGACGCGCTGTACACCCCGGGCTCGACCTTTAAGGTCGTCACACTCTCCGCGGCGCTCGAAACCGGCACCGCCAGCCTTACCAGCACGTACCAGGCGCCCGGCTCCATGGACATCGGCAACGCGCCGGTCACCAACTATGCCAACGAGAGCTACGGCACCATCAGCCTGCAGCAGGCCTTCGCCGTGTCGTCCAACGTCGTCTTTGGCCAGGTGGCAAACGAGGTCGGCGCCAACTCGCTGGTACAGTTTGCCAACGCCTTTGGCTATGGACAAAAGCTGGGTCAGGACCTTACCGCCGCGGCCTCCATCATGGCCGACCCGTCGCTTATGACCGAGTGGGAGACCGCTTGGGCAGGCGCCGGCCAGCCCGTCGGCATGGACCACACGCCTGGCCCGCAGACCACCGTCATGCAGAATTGCGTGATCGCTGCCGCTATCGCCAACAGCGGCGTGGTCATGGACCCGTTCTTTGTGTCACAGATACTCGCCCCGGACGGGACCGTGGTTAAGACCACGCAGTCCCGCTCGCTGGGCCAGGCTGTCAGCTCTACCACCGCCGATCAGGTCAAGCAGGCCATGCTCGCCGTCGTCCAGTCCGGTACCGGCACCGATGCCCAGATTCCGGGCGTCAAGGTTGCCGGCAAGACCGGTTCGGCCGAGATCGGCGGCACCAACGTCAACTCTATGTTTGTTGGCTTTGCACCTTACGATTCACCCACGGTTGCCATCTCGGTAGCCCTGGAGGATTACGACAAACACGACGTCGAGGCGGCCAAGATTGCCGGCATCGTCCTGACCGCGGCGCTCGCCGCACAGGGAGCGTGATGCCCGTGATCAAAGCGGATACTTGTGGCGCGCCGCGGCCGATGAGCTAGCGGCCACGCGCCACACGGCCCCAGCGGCCACACATTTGGTACTACACACATCGTTGAGCGAATAGTTATGTTAGGAGCAGGAATGGAACAGAGGGTCCTCGGGGGAAGATACCTCCTCAAGGATAAGGTGGGAACGGGCGGTATGGCGACCGTCTTCCGTGCACAGGATCAGGTCCTCGACCGCACGGTTGCCGTCAAGATCATGCTGCCGCAGTATGCCGGCGACGCCACCTTCGCCGCCCGCTTTAAGCAGGAGGCCCAGGCAGCGGCCGGCCTGTCCTCCCCCTATATCGTGGGCGTCTACGACTGGGGCAAGGACGGCGACACCTATTACATCGTCATGGAGTACCTGCGCGGCACCGACCTTAAAAGCGGCATCAAGAGCCACGGTGCACTCGATCCCAAGAAGGTCGCACAGATCGGCTCGCAGATCAGCTCCGCGCTTTCAGTCGCCCACAAGCACGAGATCATCCACCGCGACATTAAGCCGCAGAACATCATGGTGCTGCCCGACGGCAACATCAAGGTGATGGACTTTGGCATTGCGCGCGCCAAGAACAGCCACCTCACGCAAGACAACAACGTGCTGGGAACCGCCCACTACGTCAGCCCCGAGCAGACCCGTGGTCAGGACCTCGGCCCCACCTCGGATATCTACTCGCTGGGCGTCGTGATGTATGAATGCGCCACCGGCCGCGTGCCCTTTGACGGTGACGACGCTATCTCGGTCGCACTCAAGCAGGTCAACGAGCTGCCTATTCCGCCGAGCCAGATCAACTCCGGTGTCGACGCCGACCTTGAGCGCATCATCCTCAAGTGCATGGAGAAGGACCCGGCAAACCGCTTCCAGACCGCCGACGAGCTTCGTCAGGTGCTCAACAGCTACCTGTCGGGCCGTGCCGTCAACGTCTCGGAGCCCACGCGCATCATCGGTGCCCCCGGTGAGCTGGGCGCCACCAAGACTCGCGAGCTTTCCGATCAGACGCGCGCCATGGTGCGTCCCGTCTCGGGCGTGAGCGGCCAGAATACCGCCCGTAGCTCGGTTTCGGGCTCCACCGGCTCCTACGAGGTCGAAAAGCCCAAATCCAACAAGAACAAGATCATCGCCGCCGTGGTGGCAGCCGTTGCCGTCATCGGCATCGTGGTGGCCTTTGCCACAGGACTCTTTGGCGGCGAGCAGGTCACCGTGCCCGATGTGCTGGGCAAGGACCAGCAGACTGCCGTCGAGCTGATCAAGGAAGCCGGCCTCGAGGTCGGCACCATCGACCAAAGCTACAACGACGATGTCGACGAGGGCAAGGTCGCCGAGCAGACGCCCAACGGCAACACCAAGAAGGCCAAGGGCACCAAGGTGAACCTGGTAATCTCCAAGGGCCCCAAGCCCTCCGAGAAGGTTGAGGTTCCCCGGCTTGTCGGCCTGACCAAGGACCAGGCAGAAGCCGCGCTGGCAAGCGTTGGCCTGAAGGGCAACGCCTCCGAGGAGGCCAACGAGGCCGATGAGGGCCATGTCTTTGAGCAGGGCACCGAAGCCGGTAAGGAAGTCGAGAAAGGCACGACCATCTCGTACAAGGTCTCGAGCGGCCCGGATACCACGTCCGTCCCCGACCTGACCGACATGACCGAGGCCCAGGCGCGCAACGCCCTCGATATGGCAGGCTTTGGCGTCGACGTGAGCTACCAGGAGAACGACTCGGTTACCGAGGGCACCGTGATCAGCTGGAACCCCAGCGGCAAGCAGAAGCCCGGCGCCACGATTACCGTCGTCATTGCCAAGAAGTCCGGCAAGGCCAGTGTTCCGGGCAACCTGTACGGCAAGAGCATTTCCGCCGCCGTCACCGCGCTCAACAACGCCGGTTTCTATAACATTGGCTTCTGTGACCAGAACGGCAATCCCGTGAGCGGTAACGAGGATGCCACCGTTACGGGCGTCTCCCCCACCGGCAAGCAGTCCACCGACAGCACGATCACGCTGACGGTCGCACTTTCTGGCTCCACCTCGGGTGACGATTCCGGCACGACGGCTAACTAGTCGACAACCCATCACCTGCAGCGGCTATGGCCGCAAACATATTCGCTCAGAAGCGCCCGCTTGCTCCCCGGCAAGCGGGCGCTTTAATGTTCCTATGGCAGGCATTCGGTAGGCTTCGATAGCAGGATGACAACGCAGGCACAATTTGATTTTTGAAATATGGACGAATTCCTCGTCAGGAGGGTAAAATGGTGCCGACGGCAGCCCAAGTTGTAGAGAGCTGGGCAGAGCCGTTGCTTAATGAAGTTGGGTCATCGTCTTAGCGACGGTGGCCTTTCTTTTTGGGCTTCGAACCCTGCTTGAGTGCCTTGGAAAGGCCGACAAGGGCCGTGAGGAGCGAGACCATAGCGGTCAGGAGCTTCACGAGCTCGGTGAAATCGGTCATGGGCATCACCTCCCATCAAATGGAGGGCTCTGCCCGGCACGAGGACTGCCGACAGCGAGGATGATTTTATCAGAGTGGTTGGCCCTCTCCGATCAATTCACGCTCCTCACCCTCGCGAAGAGTGCGGGCATGGCAGAATCGGCACTAAACGGCAGTGCGTTAGGGCACCGACGACGAGCTTTCAAAAACTAGCAAGGCGTGTCGCCGTTGCGGTACCGGGCTCGATCAATCTCTGGTGCCCCCGGGCGGACTCGAACCCCCGCGGGGAAATTGGTGACGCGAGTGTCGACGGCCCGAATCCGGCCCTTAGACCAGAAGAGCCCGGCACCGTGGTGGTACCGGGCTCGGTCAATCTCTGGTGCCCCCGGGCGGATTCGAACCGTCGACACCCGCTTTAGGAGAGCGGTGCTCTATCCCCTGAGCTACGGAGGCATGTTGTACTAGTGTAGCAGATTTACCGCATCGCAATACGTCGTATGACCAGACTTCGAAGTTGCGGTGGAATAGTTCCTGCCTAAAGCATCTAAAGCCGCATTTAGGAACTATTCCACCGCAACTTATGAGGAGCTAGTTGCCTTTGTGAAAGAGGTTCTTGATGACACCGGGGATGCTCTTGGCGCCCTTGGCCGTCACATCGATAAAGTCGGGCGAACGCACGAGCTTATCCTCGTCGACGTACTTACGAACCGCACGAAGCGTCTCTTTGTCGTCGCGCGTCGAAAACGTAAAGTGACCGTTATCCTTGGTAAAGATGGCAAAACGCGTGATCTTCTTGGTACCGCGCAAAACCTCGGCGGCAATATAGTCGACCTCGTCCCACGGGATTTGAATATTATCCTCGGGATTGCGCTCGTTATAGTACTCAAACGCCTTATTGCCCACCATTACGTTACCGTGACTGGTAAGCCCCATCAGGCAGGTTGCCGGCGTTGCCAGATCGACCGTGCTGTTCTGAGATTGCGCCATACGCGCCTCGCCCTCCAATAAAAAACAATCGGACCGCATCCAGTGTACCCACCGGGTGCGGTCCGTTTCAATGGCTCAAAAGCCCTTGCCTAGCAACTCTCGGTCTTAAGCCGAAGCGTGCTTACATGAAGCCGCAGACGCGACCGATGATGCCGACGGCGAAGAGAGCCAGGATGATGACGATCGGGCTGACCTTCTTCTTGAGGAGCTTGCAGACCAGCAGGGTCAGGCACACAGCGGCAAGGCCGGGGATGAGCTGATCGAGGTTAGCCTGAAGCGTGGTGACCTTAACCTGATCAAGGGCGGTAGCACCGATGGAGTTGTACATCGTCAGCGCTTCCTTGACGCCCTCGGAGCCGGAGGGCAGGCTAGCCCAGTCGATAAAGGCGCCAGCAGACTGCGTGACCTTGGAGACGACCGGGGTGAAGGAGATGGACACCCAGCGCTCGACCAGGGCGCCGATGATGAACATACCCAGGATGGAAGCACCCTCGGTAACCTTGCCCATCAGACCGCCGGAGAGGTCCTTGGCGATGGAGGAGCCGACCTTGTAGCCAAACTCCTGCGTGTACCACAGGAAGGCGTAACGGATGATGTTCCACGCGAAGAAGAACAGCAGCGGACCGGCGATGCTGCCGGACAGGGCCATGGAAGCGCCCAGAGCGCCCAGAATCGGGCGAAGGGTGAACCAGAAGGCAGGGTCGCCGACGCCGGCGAGCGGGCCCATCATACCGACCTTGACGCCCTGGATGGCGACGTCGTCGATCGGAGCACCGTTGGCGCGCTCCTCCTCGAGGGCGAGGGTAACGCCGATGACGGGGGCGGAAACATAGGGGTGGGTGTTATAGAACTCCAGGTGGCGCTTAAGAGCGGCAATCTGGTCATCCTTGCTGGTGTAGAGCTTCTTGATCGCAGGGATCATTGCGAAGCACCAGCCGCCGTTCTGCATACGCTCGTAGTTCCACGAGCCCTGAAGGAACTGATGACGGAAGCAAACCTTCTTGCGGTCAGCCTTGGTGAGCTGAATCTTGTTCTCTGCCATATGTATCACTCCCCTCCTACTCGTAATCGTTCAGAATGTCGCCGAGCGGGTCACCGGAGCCACCGCCCATGCCGCCACCCTGCTTGGCCAGATCCTTAAGGCCAAGGTAGATGAGGGCAAGGGAGATGCCGATGAGGCCAAGGGCGATCAGCGTGAGCTGAGGGATGGCAGCAAGGACAAAGCCGAGGATGAAGAACGGCCAGGTCTCCTTGGTGGCCATCATGTTGATGACCATGGCGTAACCGACGGAAGCGACCATGCCGCCGCCGACAGCCATGCCGCCGGACAGCCAGTCGGGCATAGCGTTAAGCGCGTTGGTAACAGCCTCGGCCGGGATGATGCACAGAAGTACTGCCGGGATGGCTATACGAAGGCCCTGCATAAGGATGGCAATGTACTGCCAACGCTCGATGCCAGCGAAGTCGCCCTTCTCGGCGCAACCGTCCATGGCGTGAGCGATAGCGGTAGCCAGGGTACGGCAGATCATGGTCAGGAACAGACCAGCGACCGACAGCGGGACAGCGACGGCGATAGCGGCGGTAACGGCCTTCGACGGATCGGTAGCGCCGCCGTTGAGGGCGAGCACCATGATGATCGAAGAGGCGACCGAGGCCAGAGCGGCGTCAGGCGCGACGGCGGCGCCGACGTTAGCCCAGCCAAGGGCCATCATCTGGAGCGAACCGCCCAGGAGGATGCCCTCCTGAAGGTGACCGGTTACGAGACCGATAAGCGTGCATGCCACGAGCGGCTGATGGAACTGGAACTCATCCAGAATGCCTTCCATACCGGCAAGCAACGCGACAATCGCAACAAGCAGAATAGTGATTGCAGACATGTATCGGACCCTCCTTTACTATGCTTGAGCGGCCAGTTCGGCCTTAGCTTTCTTCAACATGGCGTCGAGATCCTCAGAGGAATCCGAAGGAACCTTGCGGACCTCGAACTTGACGCCCTTGGCCTTGAGGGCCTCGAGAGTCTTGACGTCGTCATCGCCCATGGCGACGGCGTTGGTGACGACGACCTTGCCCTTGGAGTGAGCCATGGAACCGATGTTGACTTCCTTGATGTCGACGCCGGCCTCGATGGCCTTGAGCAGATCCTGCGGGTTCTCAAAGAGCAGCATGGCCTTGGTGTCACCAAAGCGCGTGTCCTTGACGACCTCGGCCATCTTCTTGATGGGCACGACGTTGGCATGGACTCCCGGAGGGGCAGCCTGCTCGATCATGGTCTTGCGGAGCTCGTCGTGAGCAACGCCGTCGGAAACCACGATGATGCGGTTGGGGTTGATCTGCTTGGTCCACGTGGTGGCCACCTGGCCATGAAGCAGACGGGTGTCGATACGGACGTGGGCAATCTTGATGTGCCCATCGCCGATGACCGTTCCCGGAGGGATGGCGCCTGCAGGAGCAGCGGCGGCCGCAGCCGGCTTCTTCTCCTCGGGCTCCAGAGACTCGGGCTTGACGCGCACGCCAGCCTTAGCCTCAGTCACGAGATGTTTTGCGATCGCATGTGCAGTGTTCTTTGCGTCAAAGCGCTGCGAATATGCCTCGATGAGCATAGGCAGGTTGACACCGGTGACGATAGCCCAGGAATCGTGGCCCTCGATGAGCCCGCTGATCTGGTTGAACGGCGTGCCGCCCCACAGATCGACGAGGAAGAGCACCTGCTCCTGGTCTTCGAAGGAAGCGATTGCTTCCTCGACCTTGGCACGGAAGTCGTCGGGGCCCATGCTCGGCTCGAGCGAGACCACGGCAACAGACGGCTGATCGCCAAAGACCATCGAGCCCGTCTGCTTGATTCCAGCTGCCAAGTCCCCGTGGCTAGCAAGAACAATACTTACCATCACATAACCTCCTTTTTGTCTACGTATTTCCTACACGACATGAAAGGAGTATACCTGTTTGGATTGTGGAATTATAGCTAAATTCGCAAAAGGTTGGATTATTTGTTTAAACGTCTATGTTTGTTACAAATTGATTACTTTACTGCTTTTTGACTCATTACACGCCAAGGCGTCGCACATCAAGCCATGCATTTTACAGATACAAACAGGCTGTTCATTAATATCGATTTTGGCAAGCGCGAATGCGCTTGTACTGCCGTTTTTTTGTTTAAACAGACATAACTTGACTATTTTCGTGACTTATGGTCTATGAAACCACTCAAAATAGTTGCGGTGGAATAGTTCTTGTTTAAGAGCCAGAAGGCTGGATTTAGGAACTATTTCACCGCAACTTATAGGGAATCCTAGGCGATGTGGAGGGGGTTGGCGGCGTCGACGGCATCGGGGGCGTCGGAGAGGCCATCAGGAGCAGCGCCTGCCGGGTCCTCGTCGGGGGTCTCGATCTGTTTGATCATGACCTCTTGGCCCTGCAGCAAATAGGTCTCGCCGCTACCGCAATGGGGACAGGTCTTGCCGTGCTCGACCGTCGCGTAGTCGCAGCCGCACGCCTCGCAACGTGTCACGGCCTCGACGGGCTCCACGATAAGCTCCGCACCCTGCGCGATAGGCTTTTTATCTGCTGCCCAGCGCCAAGCGTCGAGCAGCAAGTCGGGAACGACGCCCGAGACCTCGCCCAACAGCAACGTCACGCTCGAAACGCGACGCACGCCATGAGCGCGCGCCACATTCTCAACATCGCGAATAATGTGATAGACGATTCCGAGCTCGTGCACTATTTTTTCCTTCCGTCGTTCCCGTTATGACTACTTACTTGCGACCGAACTTGATCTTGATGGCGCGCTTGAGCGCGTACTTGCCAAGGCTTGGGAGCTTTTGCTCGTATTTGATCATCGTGGAGCACTCGGGGCGGTCGCGATCCAGATGGATGGCGTCGAACGCGCACTTGGTGGTGCACAGGCCGCAGCCGATGCACTTGTTAGGGTCGACGATCGAGGCGCCGCAGCCCAGGCAGCGGGCGGTCTCGGCGCGCACCTGCTCCTCGGTAAAGGTCTCAACATACTCGCTAAACGGCGCAGCCTTCTCGCGTTCGCGGTCCACATGCGCAACCTCGCGGCTCGCGTTGTCGTAGCTCTCGAGCACAACGTCGTCGCGGTCGAGCGCGGTGTAGCGGCGCTGATTGCGGCCGATGGTGAGCGTGGAGCCCGGCTGCACAAAGCGATGGATGGACACCGCGGCCTCGTGGCCGGCGGCGATAGCGTCGATGGCAAAGCTGGGGCCGGTGTAGACGTCGCCGCCCACAAAGATGTCGGGTTCGGCGGTCTGGTAAGTCTGGGGATCGGCAAGAGCACCCTGGCCGCGGCCGAGCTCCACCTTGGAGCCAGCCAGCAGGTCGCCCCACACAATGGACTGGCCAATCGACATGACGACACGGTCGGCATCGACACGGCGCAGATCGTTCTCGTCGTACTCGGGCGCAAAACGGCCCTCGTCATCGTAGACGCGCGTGCAGCGCTTGAAGGTGATACCGCACACACGACCGGCCTCGTCCAGGTGAATCTCCTTGGGGCCCCAGCCGCAGCTGATGTGAGCGCCGTCCTCAACGGCCTCGCGACGCTCCTCCTCGCTGGCGGGCATCTGGGCCTCGCTCTCCAGGCAGAACATCTCAACATGCTCAGAGCCCAGACGGCAGGCGTTGCGGGCAACGTCGATGGCCACGTTGCCGCCGCCCACCACAATGGTGCGGCCGGACAGGGTATCGATCTTGCCGCTGTTAACCTCGCGAAGGAAGTCGACGGCCACGGTCACGTCCTCGGCATCCTCGCCCGGAATGCCGGCAAGGCGGCCGCCCTGGCAGCCAATGGCAACGTAGAAGGCCTTAAAGCCCTGCGCGCGCAGCTCGTCGAGCGTCACGTCGCGACCGACTTCCACGCCATAGCGGAACTCGGCACCCATCAGGCGAATGACCTCGACCTCGGCCTCAATGACGTCCTTCTGCAGCTTAAAGCTGGGAATGCCGTAGGTGAGCATGCCGCCCGGGCGCTCGTTCTTCTCGAACACGACAGGTTTGTAGCCCTTCTCGGCCAGGTAGAAAGCGCAGGACAGGCCGGCCGGACCGGCACCGATGATGGCGATCTTCTGGTCGAAGCCGCCGGCACGCGTCGGGGTCACCACAGGTGGGACATAGCGGGTCGCGGCATCCAGATCGCGCTGGGCGATGAACTTCTTGACCTCGTCGATAGCCACGGCGGCGTCCACACGGCCGCGAGTGCAGGCATCCTCACAGCGGCGGTTGCACACACGGCCGCAGATAGCGGGCAGCGGGTTCTCGCGCTTAATGAGTGCTAGGGCCTCGTCATAGCGACCCTGAGCCGCGAGCTTCAAATAGCCCTGAACGGCGACATGCGCGGGGCAGGCCGTCTTGCAGGGAGCGGTGCCGGACTCATGCGTCTCGATGCGGTTGTCGTTGCGGTAGTTGGGCGACCACTTGGTGTGGTCCCACTTGGTGGCATCGGGCAGCTCCTGGCGCGGATACTCGGGCACCTGTCCGCCGGCCTTTTTGCTGCAGAGCTTCTGGCCCAGCTTGGCGGCGCCGGCCGGACACACCTCGACGCAGCGACCGCAGGCCACGCACTTGTCCTTCTCGACCTTAGCGACATAGGCCGAGCGCGACAGGTTGGGCGTGTTGAACAGCTGCGAGGTGCGCAGGGCGTAGCACACGTTGACGTTGCAGTTGCAGATGGCGAAGATCTTGTTCTCGCCGTCGATATTAGTGATCTGGTGCACAAAGCCGTTGTCCTCGGCCTGACGCAAGATGTCGTAAACCTCGTCGCGGGTCACGTAATGGCCACGATCGGTCTCAACCACGTAGTCGGCCATATCGCCCACGGCGATGCACCAATCGGCCGGGTCGTCGGCGCAGCCCTCACCCATCACGCGACGGCTCGCGCGGCAGCTGCAGGTGCTGGCGGCATATTTGCCATCGTATTTTTCGAGCCAATGCTCAATATGCTCGATCGGCACCGACGTGCTCGCGGCATCGATAGCCTTCTCGACCGGAATGACATGCATGCCGATGCCGGCACCACCGGGCGGCACCATCGGCGTGGCCTTGGACAGCGGTCCCTTGGACGCCTGCTCAAAGAACTTAGCATAGACCGGGTGCTCCTCGAGCTGGCTCACGCGCATGTTGAGGAACTCGGCGGAACCCGGCACCAGCATGGGCAGCACCCACTGCTTGGCGCGCTCGGGGTTTTCCCAGTTGTACTCGAGCAGACCCGTGTAGCTCATGTCGTCGAGCATCTTCTCGATATCGGCTTCGGGCATGCCGGTGAGCTTGACCATCTCGGGCAGCGTATAGGGACGGCGCATCTTCATCTTGCAGAGCACTTCGGCCTGCTCGTCGGTTGCGGCCTCGGCAAACGACCAGTACTCGTAGCCCAGCAGTTCATCGCGATGCAGCAGACGGTTGGTGCAGTGCTCGCACAGCTTGACGATGGCCTCGCGCGGATGATCCGGCAGCGGCGGCACGAACTCCGAACCGATGTCGGGCTCGGTGTAACTAATCCCCGGTCCGTTGAGAATCATGGTTGTCCCTTCTCTTGCCGCAGCCCGACGAGGCCGCAGCGCCCCTCTTTTTTTGCAGGCCGGGCATGCCCCATGCCGTTCACCCGCCATTGTTGACATTGTGTCAAAAATAGTATTGACGAACCGTCAACAATATTCAAGACTGTTAGGCGAACGGTCAGGCAAAAGAGGATGAAAGGCGTCAAAACATGGGCAACAACACAGCAGGTACCTCTGTGGTCGATGCCGTCCCCGCATCCGATAGCGCGGCAAAGCGCCTGACGGGCGACGAACGCCGTCGCGAGATCCTCGATGCCGTGCGCACCGTAAGCTCCGAGCTGGGCGTGTCCCACCTATCGGTATCGGCCGTGACCAAGCGAGCCGGCTGCACGCGTCCATTGTTCTACCACTACTTCGCCGACATGGACGCCGCCGTCACCGCCGTCATGGACGAGGCAATCGACGGTTTTATCTCCGAGCTCGAGCAGTGGAACGCCGACCGCACCGTCGGCGATATCGAGGGCGCGCTCGACACCGTCGCCCCGCTCTTTAAGCGCCTGGTCGCCAGCGGCCACGAGCTGCCGAGCACGCTCACCTCGAGCAGCGGCGCGCTCTACGGCGGCTTTTTGCACAACGTGGTCCAGCGCGTGGCGCAGTATATCTGCGACACCACCGTGGTGGATTTTGTCGCCCATCATGAGCTACGCATCGACCATGTCTACGAGACGTTCTACACCCTCATCATGGGTCTTTTGATGTACATCCGCACGCACCCCGATGTGCCCGACGAGACGGTCAAGGAAATCATCGCCTCGACACTCCACATCGAGGGCTATACCGCCAAGTATCCGGAGCGCAAGCCCCAGAACTGACGACATTTGGCCAAACTGTCCGCGATCAGAAGAGGGGCCGCGGGCGTGTGAAAGGAGAGCAGCATGCTGTTCGATGTTTGGGGTAGCGATACCCTTATCCACTGGGCCGGCTGGGCCATGGTCTTTATCGGCCTGATCGTGCTCAACGAGGTCGGCCGCCGCACCAAGCTCGGCGCGGCAATCATCTTTGGCGTGGCTCCGCTGGCCATGACCATCTACTGCGTCGCCATCGCCGTGGGCGTTTCGCAGGGCGCCGAGTGGGCGCTCACCAACCCCACCCATGTGTACCAGAACAGCTGGTTCCACTACGCCAAGGTATACGCGGCGCTCGCCGGTTGCTGGGGCTTCATTGCCATTAAGTACCAGTGGGGCAAGATCGGCAAGGCGCATTGGTTCCGCGCATGGCCGTTTGTGATCGTCGCCATCAACATCATGATTGCCGTCGTGTCCGACTTTGAGAGCGCCTATCACTTCTTTGTCCTGGGCCAGTCCACCTGGGTCACCTCCGAAGGTGCTACGCAGCTGGCCGGCTGGAACAACGTGTTCAACGGCATCGCCGGTATTATCAACATCTTCTGCATGACCGGTTGGTGGAGCGTCTACGCCTCCGAGGATCAGACCGACATGCTGTGGCCCGATATGACCTGGGTCTACATCATCGCCTACGATATCTGGAACTTCTGCTACACCTACAACTGCCTGCCCACCCACTCCTGGTTCTGCGGCTTTGCGCTGCTGCTGGCGCCCACCGTCGCCGCCTTTATCTGGAACAAGGGCGGCTGGATCCAGAACCGCGCCTTTACGCTTGCTATTTGGTGCATGTTTGCCCAGGTGTTCCCGTACTTCCAGGAGGAGTCCATCTTTGTGACCCACTCCACGCTCGACCCCGGCGCCGCTACCGCGGTCTCGATTGCCGCGCTGGTCGCCAACGTCGCCGCGATCATCTACATCGCCTACCGCGCCAAGAAGCTCGGCCGCAATCCCTACAAGCAGGATGTCTTTGAGGGCACCAGCGATTGGGAGAAGGCCACCGCTCGTCGCGCCAAGGTCGATTACGCGCACGCCGAGTAACATGTTGGTCGCTGTTGGCGCCTGGGCATAGGCCCGCCCGCCAGGTTTTTCATCCAATGCCTCGCAGAGCCCCCGGAAAGCGTTTCGCTCGCTTTTCGGGGGCTTTTGTCGTTGCGTCTCTATTCATCTATTCAAAAACATGCGCATATATAAAATCGGATTTCAAATCATGAGGCGGCTCTATGGGGTCCCGTTTTTGGGTACAGTGTTGTCCCGATATTGAGCTTGGGGGATGTATGAATGATGAGACGATGGGCCAAGAGGATGCGGCCCAAGATGCAGAAGCGTGTGCCGAGGCCCTGGAGAGCCTAGACCGGATTTCGCTTGACGATGTTGCGTTTGACGATTCGAGCGTTGGTGTGCAGGATGAGCCGGAAATCGAGGCGCAGCCCGATGATCAGGATACAGGCGACGTTGAGCCTGCCGAGGATGAGGCAGATCACGAAGACACCGAAAGCGAGGCCGACGACCAGCCCGGATCCGACACGAGCGAGGAAACCATCTTGCTCGACAACTTGCCGGCCGAAGATTCGCTGACCCGCGAGCTCCCTGGCTTAGGCTCTGCGCCTGCCGTGGACGAGACCATCGCCATGGGCGATATTCCCCTACCGTCCGTTCCTTCGGCACGCGAAGCCGAGGTTCGTCACCGTAAGATGTCGCCCAAGCGCCGCAACCTGATGGTGGCAGGCGTCGTAGCCGTCGCGCTTGTCGCCGGCGGCGCAGGCTATGCTGCCTGGAACGGATATCAACAAGAGCAGGCTGCCACTGTCGCCGCCAATGCCCACACGATGATGTCAGTGCAGATTGGCGTGCAGGCCGCGGGCCTCGACTGTTCCACTGGCTCAAAGATCCCCGTGCAGGTGAGTGGCCAGGACTCCGACGGCTCTTCTGTGAGCGAAACACTCTACGTTGACGAGCACGGCCGCGGCATCAAACTGCTGCCCGGCGATTACACGCTCTCCATCGCCGCCTCCCCCATCGCGGCCGACGGCACCATCTATACCGTCCCGACCACCAAGACGCAGGTCGCCGTTAAGAGCGATGGACAGGATTTAAGTGCCCAGGCCACCTTTAAGCTCAAGGTGCCTTCGGCCGACACGGTGACTGACGACCAGATCGATGCCGCCGCCAAGTATGCCGAGGAAGGCGGTGCGAGCTCCGCCGCGGCCGCCAAGATACTTCAGCAGGCGGCAACCGCGCGGCGCGACGCCGCCGTCAATGCCGTGAGCGCGAGCGAAGCGCAGGCCGCGCGCGATGCCGATGCTCGGCATAAGGCAACGGACCTGTATCAGCTCGATATTCCGGTTGAGTGGTATGGCAAGGTCGCAACCTGGCAAAACGGCAACACGCTGTGCATTTATCTGGACGGCGACAGCGATACGCCGATCGTGACGCTCGTCGCGGTGCGCGAGGGCGAGAGCTTTACGCCCGATGAGGGCGATACGGTTTTGGGTGCGGCCAATCTGGGCAACGGTTATACCGTCTACGCCAGCGGCCCCGTCTATCCGTACGTGGTGCCCCAGACCATCAACGGACAGACGCAGAACCCCGTGTCAACCTACCCCATGGACACGGCCATTGAGCTTGTCGAGCTTACGACCGGCAACCGCTATACCTATAGCCAGATCAAAAACGTGCTGGTCGGCAAAGACGGCAAGGCCGACGCCGCCGCCAAACTCGAGACCGGCTACCTCGCCCAGATTCTGATGCCGAGTATCAAAGCCCAGGACTAGCCTGGCGCAGCAAGGTGCTTCCCAACCGTGATGAGGGAGCCAGGAGGTCCTGACCCCACAGGTCCATAGATGATTAGGCAAGGAGCCACTTCCATGCGGGCACAACGTGGACCACACCGTGCTCGCATGAAATATCGGTCTGTTCATCCATGGTAACGATTGCCGACTCGCCAAGATCGAACTGGGCCATCGAGGCATCAAGCGCGGCAATTTCGCGCTCGCGCGTTTTCTCACGTGCCATATCCGCACTCACCTGAATCAGGCTATAAGCCCGCATGAGAAGCGCGTCCCCAGCCACAAAGTCCACCTCATGGCTTTTGCTCTTCTCTTTGATCAGCAGGCGGCAGACCGAGCCGGTCCTCACCGCGGGAGTCTTTCTTCTTAGCGCATTGAACACTGCGGTCTCGAGCCTCTGGCCCTGGTCCAATGCTGATGCGGGAGAGAATGCTCCAAACATCGCAGGGTCGACAGCGTAGACCTTAGACGCAGACCGCATGTTATTTGCCAGTGAACGCGTGAACTCCGGCACAGAAAATAACAGGTAGGCGTCCTCATAATACTCAAGTAAATCGCTGAGCGAATTACGACTGACGGGTATCTGTCTGCTCTTGAACTCGTTGTACACTTTGTTCACTGACAGCTCTCGTCCCGAAGATGCCATACACCGCGTCAAGAACAGCGATGCCAGGCGAGGGTTCTTGACGTCGTAACGCTCAATGACGTCCATAGCGACCGTTCGCGAAGCATATTCCTGTAGCAGCTGAATCGCGTCTGCGGGCGTCTGCTCAAGTGTCGCGATGAATCCCCCTCGTTCAAGATATCCGATCAGATGATGTCGAAGCAGCGCTGCATCGCTTGGGGAAAAGGTCGCATCTGGCTCGAAAACGCTCCCCGTCTTATACCGAACGTATTCCGAAAAACTCAACGGAAAAAGCTCCCGTATAAGAGAACGACCCCTGAACTCGCTCTTAAGCTCTGAGGACAGCATCTTGGAAGAAGATCCCGTCACATAGACGGTCGCTTTCTCCGTATCGACTACACGCCGCAGAAACGCACCCCATTCGGGAATTTCCTGGATCTCGTCAAAGAAAATGTAAGCGCCCTCGGTTCGAGCAGCAGGATACAGCGCATAGAACGTGTCGAGCACGTCCGCCAGCAGCGATGACTCATACGGGCGCAAGCGCTCGTCCTCAAAATTAAAGTAAAGCATCCGGTCAAGCTCGACGCCCCGGCCCTGAAGCCGCTGCATCTCCTGATACAGGCGATACGTCTTTCCACAACGGCGGGCCCCCACAACCACATTTACGATGTTGTCGCGCTTTGGCTCCTGTGGGTTTTCCAGATCAAGGTCTCGCTCAAAGACCTGCGGAACCCCCTGCTGTTCAAAGTCCTTTATTTTCTGGGCGATCAAGTCGTTGAATGCCATGAT
>JAUMPM010000006.1 GCA_031294825.1 Collinsella sp.
ACTCACATTACCAGCCGCGGCACCTGCCCGGCACTTTCCTATCAGCCGTCGGGGGCGGCGCGCCCCGCGCCGGCAGCACCCAACAGGCCCTCTCGGGGGCAGGGACGTTCGGCCGTGCGCGGGCGCCCGGTCGGCGGCCCGTTCTGGGCGCGCCTCAATCGTAGCCCGAGATGGTCCCAGGCTGACAATTTCGACTGTAATGGGGACGTTCTTGAATGACTAAGGAGTGTCCCCAGCTGCCGGCAGAAAAGGAACGTCCCCAAGTGCCGATTGAATGCATTAGGAGTATCATCGTCTGCGCAAATAAGCACAAAAGAGCATGTTAGAGATTGAGAGCGTATGGCCGATACCGTATCTAAGCACATCGACATGACCACCGGCTCGCTGTGGCGCAATATTCCCCTGTTCGCCTTCCCCGTAGCCGCGACGAGTATCTTGGAGCAGCTGTCGAACCTCATCGCCACGGTCATCATCGGCAACTTCTCGGGCGACCAGGGAACCCTCGCCATGGCGGCGGTCGGCTCTAATGTTCCGCTTACCAGCCTTATGCTCAACCTGTTTATCGGTATGTCGCTTGGCTCCAACGTGGTCATCGCCAACGCTATCGGCCGCAACGATCAGAACATGGTCAAACGCGCCGTCCATACCTCGATTTTAATGGCGCTCGTGGGCTTTGTCGTCATCGCGCTGGGCGAGATCTTTGCCGAGCCCATGCTCGCCGCGCTCAACGTTCCCGCCGAAACCATGCCGCTCGCTTCGCTCTACCTACGCGTCTTTTTGCTCAGCATGCCCTCGATCTTGCTCTACAACTTTGAGGCCGCGATCTTCCGCTCCGTCGGCATCACCCGCATGCCGCTGCAGGCGCTTGCCGTGTCCACCGTCCTCAACATTGGCCTGGACCTCATCTTTGTCCCCGTACTCCACTGGGGCGTCGCGGGCGTCGCCATCGCCACCGCCATCGCCTACACCGTCAGCGCCGCTACGCTCTTTATCCGCCTGCTCAAGACCGACTCCGTCGTCCGCGTCACCCTACGCGACCTGGCTATCGACCCCGTCGCCCTCAAGCGCATCGTCAAGATCGGCCTGCCCGCCGGCATCCAAAGCGCCGTCTTTGCCGTCGCCAACATCATCATCCAGTCCGCCATCAACAGCCTGGGCACCGAGGTCATGGCCGCCTCGAGCGCCGCCATGAGCCTAGAGTACGTGTGTTACAACCTACTCAACAGCTTCAGCCAGGCTTGCACCACCTTTGTGGGACAAAACCACGGTGCCCGCCAGATCGACCGCTGCACCAAGACGCTCAAGGTCTGCCTGGTCGAAGGCGGTATCGTTGCACTCACCACGATCATCGTTATTGTCGGTCTGGGGCGCGAGATCTTGTCGCTGTTCAACAGCGATCCCAACATCGTCTCGATCGGCTATATCCGCGTGTGCTCGATCTTCCCGGCGTACGCATTTAGCATGTTCTACGAAAACATGTCAGGCTACCTGCGCGGCTTTGGTATTTCACTCACGCCCGCCCTCATCACCATGATCTGCGTCTGCGGCATCCGCTTCTATTGGGTGTTCTGCGTGTTCCCGCACTTCCGCACCTTTGCGAACATCATGATGGTCTACCCCATCAGCCTGGGCACCACGGCGTTCTTTATGGTCGTGGCGGTACTACTTTGCCACCCGGCACGCACCTATCGCGCCACCCAAGCCAAAGCGACAGCCCGCTAACCACCACACTCAGCGCCACGCCAGTCATTAATTGACAATATGCGAGCTCATATAGTCGATAAAGCGCCTCGTGGCTATAGGCATGGTATCCCAGCTGCGCCAAGCTGCCACTACGTCGCGCGAGGGAGCATGCACGATGGGTCGCACACGAATATCGGCTCGCATGCCCTCCACAGTACGACGGTAGAGCATGCTCACACCTAGGCCCTCCTCCACCATCGCCATGATGGTGTAGTCGTCAGTCACCTCACTCATCACGTGCGGCGACAGCCCGTGCGTCGCGAATGCATCGAGCACCAGACTCTGTTCGCCCTCATCCAGCAGCACAAACGGCTCGGACGCCAGGTCGGCGAGCGTCACCTTTTCCTTTGCCGTCAGCGGATGCGCGGCCGGCAGCAGCGCCACCAACTCGTCGTGATAGACCACGCGCTTCTCGAGCCCTGCGGTAAACCCACGTGCCGTAAAGCAAAAGTCAACCACGCCGTCGTGCACCCATTGAGCGTTGCGCGTGTAATCGCCCTGCTTGAGGGTAAAGCGTACGCCCGGGTGCAGCGCACCAAAGTCGCGGATCACACGCGGCAGCACGGTACGACTCACGTTGGTAAACGTCGCGATGCGAATGTCAGTCGACGAGAGCCCCAGCAGCTCCTGGCGCTTGCCCTCAAGCTCGGCCTCGGCGGTCACGATCTGGCGCAGGTATGGCAGATATTGTTTACCGTCGCGTGTAAGCGACACACCCTGCTTTCCGCGCTCGATAAGCGTGGTGCCTAACTCGCGCTCGAGCGCCTTGACGGCCTGGCTCACCGCACTTTGCGTATAGCCCAGCTCATCGGCCGCGCCCTTAAGACTTCCGCGATCGACCACCATACAAAC
The DNA here is from genome assembly GCA_031294825.1 of Collinsella sp. Classification (GTDB taxonomy): domain Bacteria; phylum Actinomycetota; class Coriobacteriia; order Coriobacteriales; family Coriobacteriaceae; genus Collinsella. The sequence continues at coordinate 2,596 of JAUMPM010000006.1, forward strand.
AATCTGATACCGCGATGTCATCGTGCCTCCACATCGATGTAGGCGTAAAACGTTTTGCCAGGGCTTTTTCTGCCAACATTAGCATTTCTTAATCATACTGAAGATACATTCGCTTTACTACATCTACATCTGGGAGCAGAATCCTTTTTACGAAACCGTTCTGCAACAAAAGGAGTCCCATGGATCGCAAAAAAGCAATTGCGCTCTCATTTTCCGTTCCCGTCGCATGGGGCTTTTCGTATCCCCTCATGAAGATCGGCATGGACAGCATGAACGCCACGAGCATCGTTGCGCTGCGCTGCATCATCGCCTTTGCGGCCTGCCTACTGCTCTTCCACAGGCGCGCGTTCCGTATCAACCGCGATCTTATGGTCCGCGCCGCCATCATCGGCGCCATTATGGCAACCGAGCTCACCTGCATGTGCCTGGGCTCCAGCCTCACCTCTGCCTCCACCGCCGGCTTTTTGCAGAGCCTGACGGTCGTGATCGTGCCGTTTGCCAACGCCGCCCTGCTGCGTCGCGCCCCCGAACGCAAAGTGCTCGTCGGCACCGCCATCGTCACCTGCGGCATGCTGCTGCTCTCGGGCGCCGACTTTACTAGCCTGAATCCCGGCGCGATCATCATGCTGCTCTCGGCCTTTATCTATGCCGGCCATATCATTGTGGCGAAGCGCTTTGTCGAAGATGCCGACCCGCTGGCCCTGGGCGTTTGGCAGCTGGGCTTCGGCGGCTTATTCTCGGGCATCGCCGCATTCACCTTTGGCGGTTTCACGCTTCCCGGCACGCCGGGCGAGGTCGCGGTCGTCGTCGCACTCGCACTCATCTGCTCTGCCTATGGCTTTATCACCCAGACGCTCGTGCAGCCCCACGTGCCCGCCGAGACCACCGGCTTCGCTTTCTCACTCGAGCCGGTCTGCTCTGCCGTCTTCTCGTTCTTCCTGGTCGGCGAGGTCCTGAGCCCCATCGCCTTCTTTGGCGCCGCCCTCATCCTCACCGGCGTCATGGTGGCAACCGTCGAGCTTCCGCGCCTTCGCGCGCATGGACAGGCTCGTATGGCAGGAGCGCCCGAGCGCGTCTCGTAATCCCCACTCCTTATGCAGCCGCGGCATAAAGGCAACCGGTGCGCCTTTACAATAGATGCCAACAGAGCATCTGCCATAAAGGAGCCCCATGGACACCGCAACCCGCGACCGCAACATAGCAACTTGGTTGGGCGATGCGCCGCAGCCGGTACATGACACTACGAACCAGCTGCTCGAGCGCATCGCCCTTTTGCGTGCCGAGCAAACCATCTACCCGGCACAAGACGACATCCTCAATGCCCTCGCCTACACGCCGGCCGACCAGGTCAAGGTTGTCATCTTGGGTCAAGACCCCTATCACGGACCCAACCAGGCAATGGGGCTGTCGTTCTCGGTCCCCGCGACGCAAACCAAGTTGCCGCCGAGCCTGCGCAACATCTATAAGGAGCTCAAAGCCGATTTGGGCTGCCCCATTCCCGCCACGGGAGACCTAACCCCATGGGCACAACAGGGCGTCCTGCTCCTCAACACTACGCTCACCGTGCGCGAGCATGCCGCGAACTCGCACGCCAAGCTGGGCTGGAGCACGCTCACCGACTACGTTATCGAACGCTGCTGCCAGCTGCCCCAGCCGGTCGTCTTTTTGTCATGGGGCCGCTTTGCCCAGCAGATGGTCGAAGGCAAGCTCGCCGCAATCGGCGCGGGCAAGGCAACCGGCAAGTTCTGCCTGGCCTCTACGCACCCCTCGCCGCTTTCGGCCAACCGTGCCACGGCAGAACTCCCCGCTTTTATGGGGTCGCGCCCCTTCTCCGCTGCCAATCGGCTACTCGAACAGCACGGCTCGACCCCCGTCAACTGGACTTGCCTCAGCTAAAAATCGATACATCAAAAACGCGCCCGACGGCTTTCCATCGGGCGCGTTTCCTATTCGGGCCAAATAAATTGTGTGCGGCCGGCCTCGCCGCCATCGATCAGCAGGCTCTGCCCGGTCATAAACCGGTTGGTCACGCCCACAAAGTAGATCCACTCGGCGATCTCTTGGGCGGTGGCCCAGCGTTTAAGCGGCGTGAGCTCCATAATCTGGTTCCACAGGTGTTCGTCTTCCATCACGCAACGGTTGAGCGGCGTGATAACGCCGCCCGGGTCCACACTGTTGGCGATGGCCTGCGGTGCCAGGCGGTTTGCAAGGTTCTTGGTGTAGGCGATAACGCCGCCCTTGCTGGCAGCATAGGCGGGAAACTCCGATCCCGTATGTCCGCTCGCCGACCCCACATTGACCACGGATGTGATAGCCAGTGTCGGCTTGGCGGCAAGCCCCTCCCCCACAAAGGCGTAGTGCTCGGTCACGTTGATGGTGCCACGCAGGTTGGCAGCAATATCGTCGGCCGAATCCTGCGTACCGGCAACGTTCACGATTACCTGGGGTTCAAGATCGCCTGGAAACGAGTCCGGCTCGCGTACATCAACGATCAGATGGCGGTAGCGCTCGTGTTCGATCGCCGCCGGCAGCAGATCAAAGCCCATGACCTCGTGGCCCTCGTCCAAAAAGCGCTGCACGCACGCGGCTCCGATACCGCCCGAAGCGCCTGTGATCAAAACCCGCATACTTGCTCCTTAGGCGGTTGCGTGGCGCTCGAGGTACTCGGAACCCACATTCTCGCGCTCCCAGCCGCGCACGACCTTGTAGCCCACGGGGCTCAGGAAGACCTCGCACAGCAGCTCGGCGACAGCGCCGGTCAGCGAGCACATAAGGACCTGCACCCAGGTCCAACCAAAGAACGTGTGGCTCACCACAATGGCAAAGACCAGGTTGTCGATAAACTGGCCAACACCCGTGGACACATAGGAGCGGAAGGCGAAGCTCGCAAAATTATTCTTTTTGAGCATGCGGCCGAGCGACTGGTTGAGCGTGGAGTTAACCACGGCAGAGACGAGCATTGCCAGCGAAGAGCCCAGCACCACGTACCAGGTGCCACCGATGGTAGCGTTAAGGGCAGTGTTGACCTCGATCATGCCGGTGTCGTAGTAGGCGCCCCACATACCGGGCGTGAGCGAGCATGCCCAAAAGCACAGGCTCACGGCCAGGTTGACCAGCAGCGCGAGGATAGAGATTTTGATGGATGCCTTGGCGCCAAAGCGCTTGCAGATCATGTCCTGGCACAAAAACGAGACCCAGCTCACCACAAAGCCGCAATCGAGTGCCAGATACGGCAGGCTGATAAGCTCTTTGTTGGCCAGCAGGTTCATCATGATGACACTCACGAAAAACAGCGAAACCGTTGCCGCGGGAATGCTCCGCAACAGGACCTTGTAGTCCTCCATGACCTTCTTGATCATTATGTACTCCTTTGGTTTTAGGTTTAACGAGCAGGATATCGGACCCGAACTGCTCGGACGCCCCGGTCTTGAGACGACGGTGGGTATAATAGCCGCTCACACGGCATAAGGCAAGCAAACGGCGCGGCAGCCCCGCAGGGCCACCGCGCCGATGCGTTAAAAGGCTACGTTGCCAAACTCCGACAGGATAAGGTCGGGGTTGTGGTCGGTTGCCCAGTCCACGTTCCACGGGCTCGTGAACAGCAGCAGCTTGCCGCCGCGCATATCCTCGACGCGCAGGGTGTCGCGCGTGAGCGAAAGGCCCGGGATATCGATGGTATCGGGGTCGTTCTGGATCCAGCGGATGTCCGTATAGGGCAGCGGCTGGCGACGAACCTCAACACGGTACTCGGCCTTGAGACGGCGCTCGAGCACCTCAAACTGCAGCACGCCGACCACGCCCACGATGACGCTCTCCATGCCGGCACCCAGCTCGCGGAAGATCTGGATGGCGCCCTCCTGGGCAAGCTCCTCCATGCCCTTGACGAACTGCTTGCGCTTGAGCGTGTCGACCTGCGTAATGCGAGCGAACATCTCGGGGGCAAACGTCGGGATCTGCGGATACTGCACGTGGCGCTTGCCGGAGCACACGGTGTCGCCGATGCTAAAGATACCCGGATCGAACAGGCCCACGATATCGCCCGCATACGCCTCGTCCACGATGGCGCGGTCATCGGCCATCATCGACGTGCCCGTGGCAAGCTTGAGCTTGCGGTTGCCCTGCACGTGGAAGGCGTCCATGCCGCGCTCGAACTTGCCCGAGCAAATGCGCACAAAGGCGATGCGGTCGCGGTGGTTCTTGTCCATGTTGGCCTGGATCTTAAACACAAAGCCGCTAAAGTCGTCGCGGCAGGGATCGACTGGCTCGCTGGTGAGCGTATCGGTATAGGCGCGCGGCGTCGGGGCCAGACGCAGGAACTCCTTGAGGAAGGGCTCCACGCCAAAGTTGGTAAGCGCCGAGCCAAAGAACGCCGGGCTCAGCTTGCCGCAGGCCACGGCATCCAAATCGAGCTCGTCGCCGGCACCATCGAGCAGCTCGATGTCGTCCATCAGGTTCTTATGGTTCTCCTCGCCGATGAGCTCGTCCATGGAAGGATCGCCCAGCTCGGCCTCGACCTCGGCGACTTTCTTGGTGGCGTTGGCGTGGCCGTCGCCCTCAAAGGCAATGACGCGACGAGTTTGACGATCGAACACGCCACGGAAGTTGCGACCGCTGCCGATCGGCCAGTTCATGGGATACGTATTGATGCCCAGGACATTCTCGATCTCTTCCATGAGCTCAAACGGATCGCGAGCCTCGTGGTCGAGCTTGTTCACAAAGGTGAAGATGGGAATGTGACGCAGTGTGCAGACCTTAAAGAGCTTTTTGGTCTGGGCCTCGACGCCCTTGGCGCCGTCGATGACCATGACTGCGGCGTCAGCGGCCATAAGGGTACGGTAGGTATCCTCCGAGAAGTCCTGGTGGCCGGGGGTATCGAGGATGTTGACGCAGGCGCCGTTGTAAGTGAACTGCAGCACCGAGGAGGTGACGGAAATGCCGCGCTCCTTCTCGATGTCCATCCAGTCCGAGACGGCATGCTTGGCCGAGCTCTTGCCCTTGACCGAGCCGGCAGTCTGGATGCTGCCGGTATAGAGCAACAGCTTCTCGGTAAGCGTGGTCTTACCGGCGTCCGGGTGGCTGATGATCGCGAATGTGCGGCGCGACGAGATTTCATCCGACAGGCTTGCCATGCGGATCCTTTCTTGCATTGAGTGCATTACGTCGTTGTAACCGCACTATTGTAGCCGCGAAATCCCGCCATAGGGCGCCTATCAGGACAAATTCATCAGTTGGGGCCTGGGTAGCCGGGCCAATCGGTATTTGCCTCTTGCAGAACTGTGCATAGTGTATATATACTGTGTTTACCGGTTATATACACGTGTAGCCCAACAGCTAAGGAGCCGCTGTGGACATCATCCTATCCAATTCGAGCGACAAGCCCATCTACGAGCAGATAACCTCGCAAGTCAAAGCTCAGATCTTATCGGGCACGCTCGCTGCGGGAGCCAAACTCCCCAGCATCCGTGCACTCGCGAGCGATCTTGGCGTGAGCGTCATCACCACCAAGCGCGCCTACGCCGACCTGGAGCAGCTCGGGTTTATCTGCACCGTGCAGGGCAAGGGCTGTTTTGTCGCCGAGGGCAACCAGGAGCTTTTGCGCGAAAACCAGCTCTGCCATATCGAAGAGCTACTTGCGAAAGCGGCGAGCCAAGCCGAAACCCTGGGCGTCACGCGCGACAAACTGCACGAGATGCTCGACCTGGTAGCCCCCGAAACCATGCAGTAGCCATCTGCAAGAAAGGCTATACCATGCAAAACTTGCTTGAAATCAAAGGCATCTCACACGCTGTAAGCGACCGCTTTTCGCTGCGCGACGTCACGCTTGCCGTGGAGCCTGGCCAGATCATCGGCTTTGTTGGTGCCAACGGTGCTGGCAAAACAACGACGATTCGAGCTGCTCTCGGGCTTATAAAGCTCGATGCCGGCGAAGTGCACCTGTTTGGGCAGCGCTGTGGCGCCGACGCGCCCGATGAGTCGCAACGCCATCTACGCTCCCGCGTCGGTCTTGTCCTGGACACGTGCCCCTTCCCCTCCACGCTCAAGGTGGGCCAGATCGAGTCGCTCGTAGGCCCAGCGTACCCCACGTGGGACCGCGAAACGTTCGCCGGATTCATCAACCGATTTGGCCTCGATCCCAAGACAAAGGTCAAGGACCTCTCCCGCGGCATGGGCATGAAACTGCAGCTTGCCTGTGCGCTCAGTCACAAGGCCAAGCTGCTCGTTTTGGACGAAGCCACCGCGGGCCTCGATCCCATGGCACGCGAGGAACTGCTTGATGAGCTGCTTGCCTTTGTCGCCGACGGCCAGCACAGTGTGCTGCTCTCGAGCCACATTACGTCCGACCTCGATCGCACCGCTGATCGCGTCATCTGCATCGATAATGGCTCGATTATTTTTGACCTGCCGCGCGAGGACATTACCGACCGCGCCGGCATCGCCCACTGCACCCAATCGCAGGCTGCCGAGCTTATGGCTTGCGTCGAAGGCGCCCGTGCCGCCCGTCACGCCTACAGCGTGGACGTACTCGTACCCAACCGTCGCGAAACGCTCGAGGCCTTTCCCGAGATTCCCTGCGATCGGGCAACCATTGATGACTATCTGCGCCTCATACTGAAAGGGGCTTCGAAATGAAACGCGCCTTTATGTCCGAACTCGCCATCGTTCGCACGCTCATCCCGAGCATTGCGGGCGTCGGCTTGTTCATCTTCGTTGTGCTGACGCTCGTCAACGCGTCGGATGGCGATTCCGGTATGAGCGCCGGCGCCTGCGCCGTCAGTGCCATGTCGCCCATCATAGTCATGAACTCACTGGCCGGTTTCGACAATCAAAACGGTTGGGAGCGCTACCGGGCAACGCTGCCCTTCTCGCGCAAAGACATCATCCGCGCACGCTACCTGAGCGTTATTGTCTTCTCCGCCGTCATGGCATGTGCAGCTACGCTTTTGAGCATCGCCTCCATCCCGCTCTTCAACAGCGCGGGCATTCCTTCGACGGGACAGACGGTCTTTGAAATCGCAATCGCCTCGGCAGCATCGATGCTCATCTCCCTCATGATGGTGTTTTTGGCGCAGCCGCTGTTCTTTCGATTTGGTCACATGGAGGCGCTGCGCCTATCCGTTGGCCTGTTTGCCCTGCTTGGTTGCGGCACCATGGCCACGCTGAGCTCCTCCAACCCCATCAGCAACTGGCTCATGTCGATTGCCGGAGCGAATCCCGATCCTGCCGTTCTTGGCTGCCTGTGCGCAGGAATTGCCGTACTGGCCCTCGCGCTATGTGCAGTCAGCTGTACCGTCAGCACCAAGGTTTATCAAGTACGCGATCTGTAGGCACGCGAAACTCGACCTATGCAGGCCACTATCGGTCGCAATCGCCCATCCGCAAATCCGTGACAAACGGCATGTCCCCGGCGTGCGTCACCGTGCTACTTGCGCAGCGGCTTGGGCAGCGGAATGCCGGCGGCGATGGCGGCGGCGATGATCATACAGACGATGCCTTTGAGCGGGAAGCACATGAGCAGCAGGCCCACGACCATGATGGGCTGGCGCATGACGGCGTCCATCGTCGATGCCGTGCAGACAGCGACGCAAAAGACCGGATCGGCGCCGGTGAGGATGGCAAGGCCATAGCCCAGGCTCACACCCGAGAAGATAACCGGGAAGAAGTGGCCGCCACGCCAACCAAGGTTGATGAGGGCGGGCGTCAGCATGGCCTTAACAAGACCGGTCACAATAAGCACGCCGGCGGGAATGGTCAGATAGGTTTCCATGAGCACGTCGGCCTGCGTCTCGCCGGCAAACATGGTGAAGGGCAGAGCCGTACCGCAGGCGGCAAGTACCAGACCGGCCAGCATGGCCTTAGCGATGGGGTGCTCCCCTATTGCGTGGGCAAGCACTTCGCTCGCGTGCTCAGAGACAAAGTACAGCCAGCCGCAGATTGTTCCGATCAGCGACAGAGGAATGAGCCAGGTAAGCTCCAGGTTGCCCACCTCGGCGGACTCGAACCTCGGCATACCCATGCCGCCGCCCACAAGCTGGCCAAGCAGCAGGTAGGTGCCCAGACCGCCGGCAATCGCAATGCCGTAGGCCACGGTCTTTTGCGCCTTGGGCAGCTTGATGGTGACCTCGTCGGACACGGACTCATCGTCGGCGTCTTCGCCTTGGCCGTCGGCGCTACCAGCGAGCGGTGCCACAAAACCAAAGACGGGCGCGGTAAAGAGCGCCGTCAGGGCAGCCTGGGTGCCCAGCAGCGTAAGCTCCCTAAACTCGGCGCCAAAGCGACGCATGCGGTCGCCGACCCAGCTGCACAGACCAGCGATAACGCCGGTCAGGCCGGCCTCCGGTCCAATGCTTCCGCCAAACAGCAGCGGCAGCAATGCCGCGAGCGAAAGCTTGCCCAGGTTGTCGTACGGATAGCGCCCGTCTTGCTTAACCTTCGCCATCACCTGGTTGAGGTCATCGGTCTTGGTGCCTGTCATCTTTTCGTACAGACCGATTAACAGGCCGCCCAGCAGGCAGATAAAAAACGGGTACGGCAGAAAGCCAAACGGGCCGCTGGCAAGCTCGGGCGAAGCGACGCCCAGCGCGTGCGGAATCTCGGTCCATAGATAGTCGATACCGTGCTCCATCGCAAAAAAGAACAGCCAGACCGCAGCACCTGCGAGTGCACCGGTCACGGCAACGCTGACCAAAAACAGCGCGCGGTTTGTGGGTTTGGCAAGGTTATCCATCGGGTCCTCCCGCGGTCAAAGTCGACATAGATACGTTTTATTGTAGAGCGAGCGTTGCCCGAACGAGCCAACCACCTGCGCCGCAAACGGCACCATTGGGAGCCATAGTGGGGCAGGCTCAAGACTTATCCGTTGATAATCGAGGCAATCTCGCGCAAATCGTCGGCAAAGTAGATGCCGTGCTGGCGCCTCGGGCTCGAAAGCCCCTTATCAATCATGTGCCCGAGCAACGCCTTGAGGTCGCTGTAGTAACCGTCCAGGTTATACAGGATGCACGGAGAGCTCAGGTGCCCCAACGACACCGCGGACATAACCTCGGCAATCTCCTCGAGCGTGCCCGTGCCGCCCGGAAATGCGATGAACGCATCGCCGAGCTCGATCATCTTGGCTTTGCGCTCGGCCATGTCGCTCGTCACGATAAGGTCGTCGATTCCGTCGTGTTGAAACTCTGCCTCGATAAAAAAGCTCGGCTCCACACCCGTCACATGTCCGCCTGCCTCGAGTACGCTATCGGCGAGCGCGCCCATCAGTCCCGATTTGGACCCGCCGTATACGAGCGCGTGTCCGTTGGCGCCAATCCAATTGCCCAGCTCCTGCACTGCGGGCAGAAACGCCGGGTCGTTGCCGACGCTCGCGCCCAGGTAGACGGTGATGTTCATGTTTGGTCCCCCTTGTTGTGGCGCACGACGTTCGTCTTAGCGCTGGCGTCGACGATACTCGCGCACACGGCGCGACAGATCGGCGAGCTGGTCGCGATCGAGCTCTTCCAAATGCTCCAGATCATCCATAAAGCGCGCCATGGTGTCCTTTTGGCGCATCTTGATAAGCGTATTGCAGTAGTTCACCGCCACGCCCGTGAGCATGGCGATGTAGAAGATGCTGATGATGCTCAGAATGACGGTAATGGCGCGGGCAACCGGTGTCTCGGCCGGAATGTCGCCAAAGCCGATCGTCGAGACCGTCTCAAAGCTAAACCAGAGACCGTCGCCAAACGTAAGGGACGTGGGCTCGGACAGCCAGACGGCAGTCGAGCACAGCAGGTAAAAGATTAGAAACAGGCCCGTGATGCGCGCAAAGCCAGCCTGTCGCAGCACATCGGCAAGCGTCCTCAACCTGTTCATCGCGACCCCTTTCCCAGACGCCCAATCTCGTTCGCTCGGTATTGTCCCACGCCTCCCCCGCAAACGAAACTAGTCATTGGGAACTAGTCATTGGGGACGTTCTTAAATGACTAGTCAAACAAGAACGTCCCCATTGACTAGTCGTTTAAGAACGTCCCCGATGACTGCCGGGCGGGACCGTTTAGCGGTGCAGCTGCCGGCTGGGCAGGCTGAGCTGGTATCCTTATGCGGTAATGTCTCGATTCGTTAGGATTGCATGTGAGAGCTGCCGCTGTCCTTCGTTCAGTTATATATCGCACCCTGGCCGTCGCGCTTGCCGCGCTCGCCGTACTGAGCACCATCATGCCCGCCCCCGCCTATGCCGCCAATACCGATCAGCAAGTCAAGACGGTCCGCGTCGGCTGGCTCGTCAGCAACGAGGGCTTCCAGGACGGCACCCCCGGCGAGCGTCTCTCGGGATGGGGTTACGAGTACCTCCAGACCCTGTCGTACTACACGTCCGGCTGGCGGTACGAATACGTCTCCGGCACCTTCACCGAGCTTATGGACATGCTCGAGGCAGGCGAGATCGACCTCATGCCCAACATCTCCTACTCCGAGGAACGTGCCCAAAAGCTGCTCTTTTCCTCGAACCCCGAGGGCACCGAGCGCTACTACATCTACGCCAGGCCCGACCGTGACGACCTTGCAAAGGGTGACCCTCAAGCACTCCAGGGTCTCACTATCGGTTGCAACCCCGACGTCATGCAAACCTTCGTTGGCCAGCAATGGCTCGCCAGCGAAGGAATCGCCTGCACATACAAGGAGTATGACGGAGGATCCGATCTCTTTGACGCGCTCGCAAACGACGAAGTCGATGCCGTCATCATGAACGACACAATCTCGTCGCCCAATGCCTCCCCCATGTTCTACATTGGTTCGAACGACTACTACTTTGCCGTTCCCAAAAGCCGCCCCGACCTGATGGACGACATCAATGCTGCCATGACGGCAATCGCCCGCGTCAACCCACGCTATAACGACGAAGTAAAATCTCACTACTCGACCCAAAACAGCGGCTCATCATCGCTCAACGGCCCCGAACGTTCCTGGCTCAAAGCAAATGACAACACCATCACGCTCGGCTACATTACGGGCAAACTCCCCTACTGCAACGAGGACGAAGACGGCGAAATGGAAGGCTCGCTCGCATCGCTTGCGACGACGCTGCACGATAAATTTGGCATTACGGTCAAAACCGTCGCCTTTGATAGCTACAAGATGATGTCAAAGGCCCTGTCAAAGGGAAGCATAGACGTTGCGCTGCCGGTATACCGAGATTACTGGTTTGCCGAGCAAACAGGCGTTGTGCAGTCGGTATCGTTGGGGACCATGTCCCTCACTGCCATCCACACCGGCAGCAACCTGAACAAAGACCTCCAGAACATCGCCTGCACCAAATCATCGTTTATCAACAAAAATGCACTTGAAAGTCTGTTCCCCACAGCGACCGTAACCGAATACCAATCCGGCGATGAAGTGTTCGACGCCCTCAGGAAGGGAACGGCGCACTGCATCGTCGCTCCCAGTTCACGCGTAAAAACCATTGGCGACCGTCATGATCTCGAGGGCTACGAGACGGTCGAGCTCCCTGGCACCTGTGAGCTCTCGTGCTGGATTTCGCGCGGAAAGCCCGAGCTGTTGGGAATCATCAACAAGGGCATCATCAATGCCGGAGAATCGCTCTCCGCAAGCAATTACTCCTCCACGTCGTACACAGCCCAGGAATCCGACACGCTTCGATTCCTTTATCGCAACCGCGCCGCTATTGCCGCTGCCCTCATCGGTATGTTGTCGGTCGGCATCGTCCTGCTCATCTGGACGCTCGTGCGCGCTCGAACCGAGCGCGAAAAAGCCGATGCCGCCAACGCCGCTAAGACGGCATTCCTCACGCGCATGAGCCACGACATCCGTACGCCACTCAACGGCATCCTGGGTCTTATCGAAATTGAGGAATTGAAAGACGGCGACATGCAGGCCGCCCGCGAAAGCCGCGCCAAGGCGCGTGTTGCCGCCAATCACCTACTCTCGCTGATCAACGACATCCTCGAGATGGGCAAAATCGAAGACCGCAAGCTAACTCTGGAACATGCGCCTTTTAACCTCAAAGAGCTCTGTGACGATACGCTGGTGCTGTGCAAGCTCCGCGCATCCGATAACGGCATCACAATGCAGGACAATAGTCTGCCGTACGCCACGGGGCCATACATGATCGGCAGTCCCACCCATATCCGACAGATCATAATCAACCTGTTAGACAGCAGCATTAAGTACAACAAGCACGGCGGCTCCGTCACCTTTAGTTCAAAGACCAAGCCACTCGATGATGGGCGCGCGCTCTTTTGCTTTAGTGTTTCGGATACTGGCATTGGCATGGCTCCCGAGTTTTTAAAGCATATCTATGAACCGTTTGCCCAAGAAGGTGATGATGCGCGCAGCAAGTTCCAAGGAACCGGCATGGGCATGCCAATCGTCAAGTCGCTTATTGAACTGATGGGCGGTACGATTGAGATTTCGAGTGAGGTTGGCGTGGGGAGTACGTTCAACGTCCAGATTCCGCTCGATATCGACAAGAACCCTCAGGCGCGGGCAGATACGGTCGAGAGGGTGCTCGACTGCTCGCTCGCCGACATGAACGTGCTGCTCGCCGAAGACAACGAATTGAATGCCGAGATTGCCCAGACGCTGCTAGAATCCGAGGGCGTCGTGGTCACCCGCGCCGCCAATGGCAACGAAGTCGTCGATCTGTACCTGTCACATCCCGCCGGCAGCTTCGATGCGATTCTGATGGACATCATGATGCCAGGCATGGACGGCTATGAGGCAACCCGCACGATTCGTCTGAGTGAGAAGGCCGATGCAGCCGATATCCCCATCATCGCGCTCACCGCCAACGCCTTTGCCGAGGACGCCAAGGCGGCACACGATGCCGGCATGAACGCCCATCTGTCCAAACCGATCGACTTTAACAAGCTCAAAAACACACTCGCCCGCATCAAGAAATACGGAGCTGTTTCGCTATAGTTTGTGCTCAACCACCATACGCAGCAGAAAGGAAGCCAATGATGTTTAGGCCCTTACGTCGAAAGAAACGCGCCATCACTGACGAGGAAGCGCGCAAGTTGCTCGCCACCTGCAAGCGCGGCGTCTTTGCCGTCAACGGCGATGATGGCTACCCCTATGCCATTCCCGTCAACTACTTCTTTGACGCCGAGCACGACAAGATTTATTTCCATGGCGCCAAAGCCGGCCACAAGGTCGACGCACTCAAACGCGATGACAAGATCTGCTTTACCGTTTACGGCAACGAGTGGTACAAGGACGGTGACTGGGCTCCCTACGTTATGAGTACTGTGGTCTTTGGCCGCTGTCGCCTGGTTGATGAGGCGCCTGCATTCATCGAGGACAAAGTCCGCCAGCTCGCGCTTAAGTACTACCCTTCTGCCGAAGAAGTCGAGGAGGAAATCGCCAAGGACATTAAGGGCGTCCAGCTCTACGAGATTACGATTGAGCATCTCTGCGGTAAGCAGATTCAGGAAAAATAAACCTCCGCAGCAGGTCTGCGCCCAATGGTTACAGATGCCTTACCACACGGGGCCTTCCAGCCGACTTGGCAGAAGGCCCCGCATGCAGGGCACACTTACCGTGCATTAAAAACGTAACGGTCTAGGCGGTCGCACGCTTCCCTTACGCGCGAAAGCGGCAGCGCCAGATTCACGCGAATGTGGCAGGGCCCGTGGAACGGGCGGCCGTCCTGATATCCCACGCCCACGCGCGCCCCCTCGTCGAGCAGCCACTGAATATCGCGGCCATGCTCGCGACACCACTCCGTGCAGTCCAGAAACACCATGTACGTGCCCTGCGGACGTGAAAACGCGACGCCCTTCCATTGTTTTTCTGCATACGTGCAGAAGTACTCGATATTGCCGGCAAGCACCTGGTTGAGTTCGTCCACCCACTCGTAGCCTTGCGGCTGGTAGGCACCGATAAGCGCATGCATGGAGAGGACATTCATTTCATTGTAGTGAGTCTTGTTAGACACAGCGCATATGCGGTCGCGCAGCGTCTCGTTGTAGATAATGTGGTAGCTGCCGACCAAGCCCGCCAGGTTGAACGTCTTGCTGGGCGCGTAGAGGGCAACCGTACGCATGCGGGCATCCTCGCTCACCGACTGCGTCGGGATATGCTTGTGCCCCGGCAGGATGATATCGGACCAAATCTCGTCCGAGATCACCACGCAATCGTGCTGGCGATAGATGTCCATGGCGCGCTCGATCTCGTCGCGCTCCCATACGCGGCCGCAGGGATTGTGCGGCGAGCAGAACACCGCGGCATGGATGTGGTTTTGGGCGAGCTTGTGCTCCATGTCCTCAAAGTCCATACGCCACACGCCTTGATCGTCGAGCTTAAGCGGGCTGTGGACAATACGATAGCCCGCGGCTTCGATGGATTTGGTAAAGCCGATGTAGGTGGGGCTATGGACCAGCACCGCATCGCCCGGCTGGACATACGCGCGCAACGTCGACACGACACCGCCCAGCACGCCGTTTTCGTAGCCGATATGTTCAGGGCGCAGGCCCTCGACGCCATTGCGGCGGCTCTGCCATTCGATGATGCGGTCGAAGTACTCGGCGCGCGGGTTAAAGTAGCCAAACATGGGATGCTGAGCGCGCTGAATGATGTGCTCCTGGACCGTGGGCACCGTGGCAAAATTCATGTCGGCCACCCACATGGGAATGCGGTCGAAGCCCTCGTCGGGTGCGTTCGGAGCCATACCGGGGATCTCGCCCCAGGAGTCAACGGCGATGGAGTCCATGCCGTGGCGGTCGATAAGCGAGCTAAAGTCGTATTTCATGCTGAGCCCCCGTGCAAAGTGATTGTTTTGGTAGGCGTTATTGTCCACCAGCGTGGGCGGTTTTGGCGCGGGGTTTGGCGCTTAATTTGACGGGTGCGGACGAATGGCTGGTTAGTCTCGCACGTCGTTGACGGCGACTACGGTTAGCCGGGTTTCTTCGACCGTAAACGATATGTCGAGCCCGGCGTAAGCCAAGTGGTAAACGCGGTTTGGCTCGTGCTTGCTGCCCGCGCGGCGCGGGTCTTGGCGAAGGACTTCGACCAAGCCGGGGAGCTTTGCGGGCGGGACCATGTCTTGAAGCGATTGCGGGAACTCGACGTTGAGCTCTTGCCACGGAGCATCCTCAATCCAGCCGCTCGTCGCATCCGGGTGACAGTCGGCAAATGGAATGTAGGGCTTAATGTCGTAGATGGGCGTGCCGTCGCGCAGGTCGGCCCCCAGCACATGGATGATGGGCCCATCGTCGGTGAGCTCGACACGATCGAGTTTGACGCAGGTGAGCCCGATGGGATTAGGGCGAAACGGACTGCGCGTGGCAAAGACACCCACGCGCTCGGCTCCGCCCAGACGCGGCGGACGCACGGTCTTCGACCACTTGACGTTGGTGCCAGACCTGTCCTGCGACTTGGCATCGGTAGCTATGTCCTTAGCCGTGCCGCCGGGCGTTCCGTTTTCGAAGCGCCACAGCAGCCATAGGTGAGAGAAGGAGTCCAGGCCCTCAACCGCCGCATTGGAGGCAAATTCCGGCTCAAAGACGATGCGTCCCTGCAGATGGGGCGCCAAAAAGCTGTTGCGCGGAATGCCGAACTTCTGCGGCAGGTCGGTATGTATGTGTGCAATAGGTTCCATGCCGGTCATTGTACGGCATGGAGGCGTGGGGCGTCGCGCGCAATTCTTCGCCGCGGTCTCCCGTCGTGCAACCAACGGTTGCTTGGAAGGGCGCCTGCCGCCGCGTATGCTTAAGCCATCAACCAGCAGAAAGGAGCCGCTATGGCCTTTGCAGAAAAGCTCATCGCCGTCCGTCGCGCCCATCACCTTACCCAGGAGCAGCTCGCCACCAAGCTCTTCGTCACACGCCAAGCCGTCAGCCGTTGGGAACGCGGCGAGGTCACACCGGGCATCGACATGATGAAACTCATTGCCGCCGTGACCGGCGAGCCGCTGCCCCACCTGCTCGAAATGCCCGAGCATTATTGCCAGAGCTGCGGCATGATACTCACGCCTGACGACTGCGGCACCGATGCCACAGGCGCCACGACCGACCATTACTGCAAATGGTGCTACGACCACGGCAAGTACACCTACGACACCACCATGGAGGCAATGATAGAGGATTGCGCCCCACGGCTAGCACAAAACACAGGTATGTCGCTCGACGAAGCCGTCTCGCTCATGGGCGCCGTGCTGCCGCAACTGGAGCGCTGGCGCACCCTGCAGGAAAACGAGGAGCGCTACGGCGCCGAAGCGCGGGTGCGCTATGGCGATGAGGCTATCGATGCAGCAAACGAGACGTTACTGGACATGGACCCTCAGACATGGAACGACATGAAAGAACTTGAACGCGCTATTCTGGGTCAGCTCTCGATTGCCATGGGCGACGGCGATGCGGATGGAAGCGAGGCTCGCAAGCTCGTCGCGATGCATCACCGCTGGATAGCTCTCAACTGGGGCAGCGAGCCCCAAGACGAGGCCTATCTGGGGCTCGCCCACGGCTACCTCGCCGATCAGCGCTTTATCGACTACTACGACAAGCCATGCGGCACCGGAGCCACGGCGTTTCTAGTTCAGACCATCGAGTCGTCGCTGGCCCGCGCATAGACCGCGGCGGCTTTGGGTATTTCAATCAAAACCTCAACCGATTGGAGACCTATGGCTACTGATCATGAGCTCACGCTGTACGTTATGACCGGCTGCCCATATTGCATAAAAGTCAAGCGCTTTTTGGCCGATAACGGCGTGACCATTCCCGAGTGCAATATCTCGACCGATACCGGAGCCGAGCAGACGCTCATCGCCGTCGGCGGAAAACGCCAGGTTCCCTGCCTGTTCATCGACGGCAAGCCGCTCTACGAGTCGAGCGACATCATCGCGTGGGTACAAGAGAACCTGCTCTAGTGCAGCATAGTCATCGGGGACGTTCTTAAATGACTAGTCGTTAAAGTGCGTCCCCAACGACTAACTAGCCGTGGAAGCGGGCTATGGGTGCAAGTGGCTGCTCGCGAAAGACGCGCTCGACGGCGGCGCGGTATTCGTCGACCTTTTTAGTCTTGCGTACGAGTTTGTGAACGGTAGCGGGATCGGCGAAGGCGCATTTGGCGTAGAACCACCACTCCTTCATGCGAAAGACCGCATTGCCACCAATCTCTTCCGCATATGCCGCAAACAGCGTGTCGTGAAAGCGCTGCAGCTCAGCAGTCGTGGCAGCAGGATCACCGTTGACCATGCGAGCCAGCGCGGGGTTCGCGAGCAGGCCACGCCCCAACATCACATGGCGCGTGCCAGGATAGGCCTCCACCAGCGCGTCCATATCCTCAAGATCAAAAATGTCGCCGTTGTATGCCACCGGAAACGGCGCACGTTCCAGCGTCTCGCCGTAAAACTCCTTGCGCGGCGAGCCCGTATAGCGGTCCTTTTGCACGCGCGGATGCACGATCAGCTCTGCCAGCGGCATGCGGCAATACAGATCGAGCACACGCTCATACTCGTCATCGCGCTCCAACCCCAGCCTGGTTTTTACCGACACCGGCAACGGCGAGCGCTCGCACACATCGCCCAAGAACACCTCGAGCTCGTCGAGATTACGCAAGAAACCCGAGCCCTTGCCCTTGGCAACAACCGTTCCCGAGGGACAACCCAGGTTGAGATTGACCTCGCGGTAGCCCATGTCGGCGAGCACCTGTGCCGCCCATACAAACTCGTCCGCATTCTTGGACATCAGCTGAGGCACTACGTTGAGTCCCTGGTTATTGGCAGGATCGATCTCCTTAAACGCCTTGCCGCCAAAGCGGTTTCCCACCCGCGGTGGCGGCAAAAACGGCGTGTAATAGCAGTCGAGCGCGCCAAAGCACTCCGCATGCACGCGACGGAACACATGCCCGGTAATCCCCTCCATAGGGGCCAACGATAGAATCATCAACATCTACTCTCAAATCAATGCGGCAAAGGGACTGCCCCTTTGTCACATGCATTATGCCTTGTCCTTGAGGTGGCCCACAAGGCGGAGGCAGTTACTGACGCCAACCAGCCCTCCAACCATCCCTGCGCAACGAAGGTGAACGGTGTCCACGAACAGCAAGTAGGGCCGCCCCGCAGCAGCTCCCCCACTCATCTATACTCAAGAGTGCGTGTGCATCGCCCCCGAATAACGATGAGAGCCGAGGCCCCATGCAGCAGCTCACCGAACAAGAAAAGAAACGCATCCAGCGGTACTGCACATACCCCAAAATCGCAGCGACCGCACTCGTCATGTCGTTCGTAGCGTGCCTGTTGATGTTGCCGCTCCAAATGATCAACGATATCGCGTTCCACCAAAAGGAATTCCAACCCGCGGGCATATATACCGCTATCGCACTCACCGTAATCGAACTCGCCATCTTTTGCTATTGCGCTCTTGCGCCGCGCTTTGGAATGCAGGGCAAACAGTGGAAGGAACTGCAGAGCAGGCTTGCGGTGGCCCAGACCAACAAGGACCATTCCGCGGAGGTCGCCGGCGTGCTTGCCACGCAAGCTGCCGGCCGCCTGCTCAAGAACAGCGATAACGATCTCGTGCGCAACCTGGGCGGTGCCGCTGAGGTTGCCAGCGCCGTAGGGGCAGTCGCCACGGCGGCAGACGTGCTGGCCGAAACCTCGAGCAATGCCGAGGCCATGGCAAACGCATACGGCGTGACGATCCCAAGCGTCAAGAAGCAGATCATGGCTCTCGCGGTGTTGCCCGTCATTGTGCTGCTTGGCGTCTACATCCCGCAGTTTGTCCAGGGAAATAACGAGCTTCAGGCAAGAAAGGCTGCAGCCGCCGAGCAGCTCGCCATCGCGCAAGATGCCTTGGAGCCCGTGTGCGAACGCGTCGCGGCAGACGACCCATACGAGTCGTATCACGACTACGGCTACCGCATTATCGGCTATCTGCGCGATAATGACCTCGGCGCTCAAGCAGCCTATGTCTACCTTTCTTTCGATGCAGACGGCATGCTCACGGACGTCGATTACACCAGCCAGATCGACCCCGAGGCAAGCCTTGCAGACAACCTCGCCCGCGCCGAGCAGGACATCGCGACGCTCTGTGCCCCGCTCAACGGGTTGGACATTTCCGTTGCCGCACCGGGCCTCCTCACGCCATGCAGCCTGTCGGATGAATTTAAACAGGCATTTTTAGCCGGATCCCTATATGAAGAAATCAGCATCAAGACGGAGGACGAATCTATCAAGTCGTACTACACCTTTGACACCGAGCCCGAGGAAGAGTTCGACGAGTACACCCATCCGGAAATTAGGCTCATGCTCTCCGCAAAGAAGAACTAAAGGCTTGCACTCTAATTG
>JAUMPM010000012.1 GCA_031294825.1 Collinsella sp.
GAACAGGAGTCGCTCGAGCTCGTCGGGCGGCAGGTTGAGGAGCTCGTCGCCGGGACGGTGCAGGCAGACCTTCCTGAGCTTGCCGATCTCGGAAGGCACGTGCAGACCTTTCGTCATGGCCTCCTACCTTTCTTTCGGGCCTTACTGGCCGAATGTATCAGCGCCCCTCCGTATGGGACGCTGCTTGCTGACAGCTCTAGTTATATCCAAAAACCACCTGCAATTCCACCTCGCCCCCGAACGGTCAGCAAAGTGCGATGAACGGTATATCGCATATGATTCCCCTATGATGTACTTCGGTTCTCTAAAGCAGGTTTTCAAAGGTAAATGTTCTTTTTTCTAAGGAATTAAGCTAGATTGCACAAATATTTTCATGTTTAGGAATTGCATAGCTAAAACGGTTTTCTGCATATATATGTCGTTTGTCCATGATTCAATTTGGATTCGATTATATTCAGCTCGCAATCATTCTTATTCATACATCCTCACCAGTTGAGTATGGATATAGATTGTTTCCAAACGAGTTGGGCAGTTAGTTGCATGCCTTGGCAGCGTAAGAAGTAGGTAAAGATACCGTTCGCGCGATGCGTCCGTGCCACAGGTCGACTAAATTGAGACAATAGTGATTAGTGTTAGGCTACCGTCCCTTGTGGGGACTGAACGGACAGATGCATATGCCGAGCAAAATCGAAAAGAAGCAAGCCGCCGCAAAGCTGCGCAAACCGCCGCGCGACTTCTCGTACACGCAAAACCGAGAGCTCAGCTGGCTACGCTTTAACAACCGCGTGCTCGACGAAGCCTTCGACGAAACCGTTCCGTTATTCGAGCGACTAAAGTTCGTCTCGATCTTCGAGTCCAACCTCGACGAGTTCCTTATGGTGCGCGTGGGCGGCCTGTCCGATCTGGCGGAGCTCAAAAAACAACCTGTCGACAACAAGAGCAATATGACCGCCTCCGAACAGGTCGATGCTGTCATGGCCGAAATGCCCGGGCTCCTTACCCGTTGGGAGTCCATCTTTAAGAGCATCGAGGGCAAGCTCGACACCTTGGGCGTTCACCGCGCCCGCATCGATTCGCTTACGCCCGAGGAGCGCACCTTTGTAACCCGCTACTTCCAGGCCTACGTGTCGCCGGTCATCTCGCCGCTGGTCATCGATCCTCGCCACCCCTTCCCCAACCTGCGCAATGGCGCGCTCTATCTGGCCTGTGGTCTGGACGGCGCCACCGACGAGGAGAGCCTGCTGGGCCTTATCGAGATTCCCGCCTCGATGAACCGCGTGGTCGAGATCCCCTCGCCCACCGGCACCTACTCCTACATCTTGCTCGAGAACGTCATCCTCGCCTGTCTGGACAGCTGCTTTGGCTCCTATAAGCCGCTGGATCGTGCGCTGATCCGCGTCACCCGCAACGCCGACATCGATCCGGACGGCGAGGGCGTCGAAGAGGAAGAGGACTACCGCCAGCACATGAAGCGCATTCTCAAGAAGCGCCTGCGCCTGCAGCCGGTAGTGCTCGCGGTCTCGGGGTCGCTCGAGAAGGCGACGCTCAAGACTATCCGCAAGGCGCTCGAGCTTTCGCGTCGCTCGGTCTTTACCTGCGATATCCCGCTCAACCTGGGCTACGTCTTTGGCATTGAGGGCAAGATTCCCGAGCACCTGCGCAACGAGCTGCTCTTTACGCCGTTTAAGCCGCAGCCCAACCCCACCATCGATATGACCCGCTCCATCCGCGAGCAGGTGCTGCAGGGCGACAAGTTGCTCTTCTACCCTTACGAGGCCATGAATCCGTTCCTGGATCTGGTACACGAGGCCGCCTATGACCCCGAGTGCATCTCGTTGCGCATCACGCTCTACCGCGTGGCCAAGCAGAGCCGTCTGTGCGAGTCGCTGATCGATGCCGCCGAGAACGGCAAAGAGGTCACGGTGCTCATGGAGCTCCGTGCCCGCTTTGACGAGCAGAACAACATCGAGTGGGCCGAGCGCCTGGAAGAGGCCGGCTGCACCGTCATCTACGGCTCCGAGGGCTTTAAGTGCCACTCCAAGATCTGCCAGCTCACCTATCGCGAGGGCATGGCGCTAACGCGCCTGACGCTGCTGGGCACCGGCAACTTTAACGAGAAGACGGCCAAACTCTACAGCGACTTTATGCTCATGACCGCCCACCCCGGCATCGGCGAAGACGCCAACCTGTTCTTCCGCAATCTGTCGCTGGGCAACCTGCGCGGCGACTACCGCTTCCTGGGTGTGGCGCCCGTGGGCCTCAAGCCGCTCATCATGCGCGGGCTTGACCGCGAGATTCAGCGCGCCCTTGCCGGCGAGCCCGCCCGCGTGTTCTTTAAGCTCAACTCGCTGACCGACCGCGAGGTTATCGACAAGATCGCCGAGGCATCGTGTGCCGGCGTGCGCGTAGACATGATCATCCGCGGCATCTCGTGCCTCAAGCCCGGTGTTCCGGGCAAGACCGAGAACGTGCATGTCCGCTCCATCGTCGGACGCTTTTTGGAGCATGCGCGCGTTTACGCCTTTGGCGTGGACTCGGACATGATCTATCTGAGCTCGGCCGACATGATGACACGCAACACCGAGCACCGCGTGGAGATCGCCTTCCCCGTGCTCGACCCTACCTGCCGCGCCCTGGTGCACGAGTACATGGGCATGCAGCTGCGCGACAACGTGAAGGCCCGCAGTCTGACGAGTGACGGCACCTGGGTTCCCGTGGAGCGTGCAGAGGGTGAGAAACCCTTCAACTCGCAGGAAGCCCTGCTGGAGCGTGCCTATCGCAACGCCGAGGCCGCGCCCGAGCCCGTCATTGAGGCGAAACCTGCCCCCGAGCCCGAGCCGCAGCCGACCACACCCGAGGTTCAGAAGGTCCAGGCGACTGTCATTGAGCCCGAGCCTGCACCTGCACCTCGGCCCGAGCCGCAGGTCACCAAACCCGTATCCGAGACGAGCACCCGTCGCGATAGGCCCGCCGGCAAGACCAAGGCCATCGAGCGCCATCGCCCCGGTCGCGTGCGCATGGGCCTGGGCCTGATCGGCCTGGGTCTTAAGACGCTCATTACCGGCAAGACGAAATAGTCGTTTGTAGAAGCAGTTTGTAGAAGCGCCCCGCATTTGAGGAAAGCCTCGGATGCGGGGCGCTTTTCCCTGCTACCATGGTGCGAACAACAACGCGAATGACAGGCAGGAATATGAAGCTCACTATAGAATCGATGACCTACGGCGCCGACGGGCTGGCGCACGCCGACAACGGTAAGGCCGTCTTTGTGCAGGGCGCCGTGGCAGGCGACACCGTCAAGGCCGAGGTCGTGCAGGACGGCAAGTCGTTCATGCGCGCCCGCACCACCGAGATTCTCGAGCCAAGCCCCGATCGCATTCAGCCCCCCTGCCCCTTCGTGGGCATCTGCGGTGGTTGTTCGTGGGGCAACCTCTCGCGCACGGCGCAGCTTGCCGCCAAGGAGCAAAACCTGCGTTCCGCACTCGAGCGTATCGGCAAGTTCAGCCCCGATCAGGTCGATGAGTTGGTACAGCCCATCTGCCACACCAAGGACGACTGGGGTTACCGCAATAAAATCGAGCTCGAACCGACCGTCGTCAACGGTCGCGTGCGCCTTGGCATGCACGGCGTCGACCCCAGCAAGATCGTGACCGTCGATTCGTGCCCGCTGTTCGATAAGCGTTTTCCCAAGGCGCTCAAGTCAGTCGTCGGCGCGCTCAACTATCTGAGCGGCAGCCACAACCTGGGTCTGGAGCGCGTGGGTATTCGTGCCTCGCGTCGCACCAAGGCACTCGAGATCGCGCTTTGGACGCCCACAGGCTCTTTTCCGCGCTCGCAGGTCTCCCGCGTGCTGGCGGACGCCGCTCACCCCACGAGCATCGTGCGCGTGATGAGCAAGGGCGAAAAGAAGGCCCGCCGTGTCTCCAAGGTCGAAATGCTCGCCGGAGAGGGCTCATGGACCGAGAATATCGCCGAGGGTCAGATGCGCTTGTCTGCCCCGTCTTTTTTCCAGGTCAACACCAAGGGTGCCGAGATTTTGATCGATCTTGTCATGGAAGCGCTCGACCCGCAGGAAGACGAGCTTGCCGTGGACCTGTACTGCGGTGCCGGCACCTTTACCCTGCCGCTCGCCCGCCGCTGCGACTTTGTCGCTGCCGTCGAGGCCTACGGCCCCGCCGTGCGCGATCTACGCCGTAACCTGGAGATCAACAAGCTTGATAACGTCGACGTCATTGGCGGAGACGCGGTGCGCGAGTTCCCCGACCAGGATGCCGACATCTTGGTGGTCGACCCGCCGCGCGCAGGCCTCGCCCCCGAGGCGATCGACCTTATCGCCAGCACGAGTGCCCGCGATGTCGCCTATGTGAGCTGCGACCCGGCCACCCTGGCGCGCGATCTCAAACGCTTTGTCGAAGAAGGCACCTTCTCCCCCGTAAAGATCACGCCAGTCGACCTGTTCCCGCAAACCTTCCACTGCGAGACCGTCGTCCACCTTAGGCGCAACTAGACTGTTTGCCCAAGACCACGCCCGATGATTATTCTGAGACGGGGATAAAAATAAATTTGCTCCGAATGATTATTTAATCCCCGTCCCGAAATTGAACCGCCCCCCTCATTTCTTGAACATTAGAAATGGGGGCTTCTTTATGGACGGGAGAGTCAGGCACGACGCCACGCTGAGGACTCTTGCAGCAGAGCTTTGCGACAGGGGGTACGGGCGCGCCGAAGGCCGGCGGGAGGCCGAAGGGTGCCCGGACCCGGCCGGGGCCGGCGGCGTGCGAGGGCAAGCTCATGCGACAGAGCTGCTGCCCGGGCGCCTGAAGGACGAGTTCTACAGGAACCGGACGTAGCGGAGCTTCGAGGAGTTCAAGCGGGACCTCGACGCCTACACCGTTCACCGGAACAAGAGGAGGCAGGTTAAGCAAAAGGGACTGACCCCGGAGGAGTTCCGGAATCAGTCCCCATGTGTGGCATAGGCCGCTAATTGACCCGTCTAAGTTTCGGGGGCAGTTCATTTCAGCACCGCCCGAGAAAGCTAAACGCCTTCTGGCAGGTTGTCCCGGGCCGAGGGCGGCCACCTTGATCGCCCTCGGCCCTCACCCACCTCAACTGCTCCTCAATTACATAGAGCTGGTCGAAAAGGGCGCAAGCTAGCGGGCGCCTTCCTCGTCGTCGTTGGGTCGGTAGGTGATGAACTCGATAACAAAGGCCAGAACGGCAGAGACGAGTGAGGCGATGATCGCGTAGATCATGTGGGAGACCCCGGCGCCACCAGGGGTCCCGTCGATGAAGTTGAGCAGGTTGAAGACGCCGAGGCCGCCCGAGATGTACATGAGGGCGCCCGTCATTCCCACGATGGCGCCGCCCACGGCGGAGCTCAGGCATGCCACGACGAACGCGCGCTTGTTGGGGAGGGCAATGCCGTAGATGCCCGGCTCGGTGACGCCGAAGAAGAAGGCGGAGATCATCGCGGGAAGGGCGATGCCGCGGAAGCGCTCGTCCTTGTTTCTGAGGTACATGGCAAAGATGACCGCTCCGAGCGCGAACCCATGGCCGATGGTGGCGGCGAGCACGCTGTCGTGGCCTAGGGTGTTCAGGTTCATGATGGAGATGGGGATGAGGCTCCAGTGGAAGCCAAAGATGACGAGGCACATCCACAGTCCACCGACCAGGGCGCTGCCCAGGACGGAACCAACCACGGGGAGCTGGAAGATGAACGAGAACGCCGCGCTCAGCAGGTTGGTGATGAGGGTGGCCACCGGGCCGATGACGAGGTAGCCCAAAACGATGGAGACCGTCATCGTGGCGAGCGGGACGAGGAACATCTTGAGTGCAGTCGGCATCCAGCTCTTGAGCCAGCGCTCAAGGATAGAGCCGAACCACACCATGAGAAGGACGGGGATCACCGAGCTCACGTAGCCGGACACGGGCATGATGATGGGGAGCCCGAGGGCGGTGGCGTACCACGAGAACGTGCCGGCCACGCCGAGGTCGATGCTGCCGAGCGCCTCACCCGAGGTCAGGGCGACCATCGTCGGGTAGAGGAGCGCCACGCCGATTGCCACGCCGGTGAACTCGTTCATGCGGAACTTGCGCGCGGCACTGAACGCCAGGGCGACGGGGAGGAAGTAGAAGAAGCCGTCAGCCACGGTGTAGAGCAGCGTGTAGAGGCCGTCGTTTGCAAAGGCCGGGACGAAGTAGGTGATGAGGGCAAGCAGTCCCTTCATGATGCCTGCGGCGGCAAGCGGTCCCAGGATGGGCTGGAAGATGCCAGAGATGAGGTCGATGACGACGGAGGCAACGGTCTTATCGCCCTGGGGCTCGTCGTCGGCGCTTGCGCCGCCCGAGAAGTTGCCGGCCTCCAGGACCGCGTCGTAGACGTCCTCGACGATGTTACCCACGACCACCTGGTACTGGCCGTTGGCCTGGATGACCTGGATAACGCCCTTGAGGGCCTCGATCTTGGCAGTGTTGGCGCGGGACTCGTCCTTGAGCTTGAAGCGCACGCGCGTGATGCAGTGCGCGACGCTGGCGACGTTCTCGGCGCCGCCTACGTTCTCGAGTATGGATCTGGCCAGATCGTCGTATTTTTCAGCCATTATTTTCTCCTTAGCGATATTGCCCGGGCGGCTAGCCCAGGTCGCCTCCGTTGGTGGCGATGGCCTGTTGGTACCAGTAGAAGCTCTTCTTGCGCCTGCGCTCGAGCGTGCCGTTGCCCAGGTTGTCGCGGTCCACATAGATGAAGCCGTAGCGCTTCTCCATCTCGCCGGAGCCCGCGCTCACGAGGTCGATCGGCCCCCAGGTGGTGTAGCCGAGCATCTCGACGCCGTCCTGCTCGATGGCGTCGCGCATGGCCTCGATGTGCTCGCGCAGGTAGGCGATGCGGTAGTCGTCCTCGATCGTGCCGTCGGGAAGCACCTCGTCATAGGCGCCGAGGCCGTTCTCCACCACAAAGAGCGGCTTCTGGTAGCGGTCCCAGAGGTCGTTGATCGTGATGCGGAATCCCAGCGGGTCGATGACCCAGCCCCAGTCGCTCGTGCGCACGTAGGGGTTCTCCACGCCGGCGAAGGCGTTGCCCTCGGCGACGCCGCCCACGGAGTCGGGGTCGCCCGCGGTGCAGCGCGAGGAGTAGTAGCTAAACGAGATGAAGTCGACGGTGTTCTCCGCAAGGATGCACTCGTCCTCAGCGGTCATGCCCACGTCGATGCCCTCGCGCTCGAGCATCTTGAGCGCGTAGCCGGGGTAGCGACCGCGCGCCTGCACGTCCACGAAGAAAAGGTCCTCCTGGTTCTTGACCTGCGCCGCGCGAACGTCCTCTGGACGACAGGAGTAGGGGTAGTAGCTTCCCGCGGCGAGCATGCAGCCCACCTTGTTCTCCGGATCGACCTCGTGGGCGATCTTGGTGGCCCAGGCGCTCGCCACGAGCTCGTTGTGCGCGGCGCGGTACTCGGCCTCGCGGGCATTCTCCCCGGGCTCGAGGACGATGCCGGCACCCATGAAGGGACGGTGCAAGATCATGTTCATCTCGTTGAACGTGATCCACCAGCGCACGAGGCCGCGGTAGCGGTTGAAGAGCACCGTCACAAGCCGCTTGTAGAGCTCGATAAGGGTGCGGTTTCGCCAGGCGCCGTACTTCTTGACGAGGTGGATGGGGCAGTCGAAGTGCGTGATGGTCACGAGGGGCTCGATCCCGTGCTCGCGGCAGCAGCGGAACACGTCCTCGTAGAAGGCGAGCCCGGCCTCGTTGGGCTCCTCCTCGTCGCCATTGGGGAAGATGCGGCTCCAGGCGATGGAGAGGCGAAAGACCTTAAAGCCCATCTCCGCGAAGAGGGCTATGTCTTCGCGGTAGTGGTGGTAGAAGTCGATGCCCGTCTGGGCCGGATAGTAGTACCCGGACTCAAAGTCGAGCATGCGCCTCAGGCCGCGGCTTACGTCGTTGCGCTCCGGCCCGTGTGGGATGACGTCGACGTTGGCAAGGCCGCGGCCGCCCTCGTCATAACCTCCCTCGCATTGGTTGGCGGCGGTGGCTCCTCCCCAAAGGAACCCTTTTGGAAATGGCATGGTGCCTCCTTCTCTCTGGCGCCCCCGTCTCTGCGGGGGACGCTTTATAACGTCCTTGCGGCCTCGCGCGCCGGGCCCGTGGCCCTTTCCCTGATGCGCGCGGGCCACCTGTGAAGGGGTGACTAGCTGACGGCTTGTCCTGCGGCGGCGCGACGTGCCTCCCGGCCTCCGACCAGGGAGGGGACCTGTGCCAGGCACACGCCGGCGAGGATGATGGCGACGCCCAGCCACTCGACGACGCCGAGCGGCTCGCCGAGGACGATCATGGCGATGAGCAAGCCGGCGGGGAGTTCCGCGGCGGCCATGACAGTGGAGAGGCCCGCAGGCAGGTGCGGAGAGCCCATGCCGAAGAGCAGGACCGGGCAGAGCATGCCAAAGAAGCCGGCGATGACGGCAAAGGGTAGGATGCCCTGGGCGAGGACGCCCGAGACGACGTAGTCCGGGCACACTGTGAGCGACATGACCACGGAGCCCGCGCATACGATGACGCCACGCTGCTCGGACGAGCAGGGGGCCTCGACCTTGCCGGAGAGGGTGACAAAGAGGGAGCAGGACACGGCCGCCCCCAGCGCGCAGAGCAGGGCCACGGGGTCGTACCCGGTGATGCCGGTCTTGTAGACGCCGCTGGCGAACACCGTTCCGAAGACGATGACCAGGGCGGAGGCCACTTGGAGGAGCCTCGGCGGCCGACGCGTCATGACGGTCTGCCACACGAGCCCCAGCCACGTGAACTGGAAGAGGAGCGTGAGCGCCACCGGGGCGGGCAGTACGCTCATGGCGTAGCAGTAGAGGATTGAGGTGAGGCAGGTGAGGGCTCCCAGGCCCATGAGCTTGAGGGCGAGCTTCCAGCCCACGCGCTGCCAGCGGTGCCCGAGTGCGTGCCCTGCGAGCGTGGCGAGGGCGAAGAAGAGGCAGCCGAACCACGCCTGGCTCGCCACTACCTGCGCCGAGGTGAAGCCCGCGGCGTAGGCGAGCTTGTAGGTCGTGGCCATCGCGCCGTAGCAGGCGCCGCCCGCAAAGACCTGGAGCGCCGCCTTGGCCTGTCCCGCGCCCGCGGCTCCCGCCTCGGCGGTCTGTTGCTTGATTGTGTTTGTTCCTGCCATTAGGCTCCCTTCCGTCTGCTGTCTTGCAGACGCACATCTCGTGCGTCTGTTCCCTGCAGTCGGAAGGTGGGCTCGTGCGGTCTTCTGGCAGTGCATGTGGTACCTGCTGCCAAGACGAAAAAAGCCACGCAACCGACTGCTCGGTTGCGTGGCAAAAAGGTGGCTAGCGCCCAGAAAAGTCCACGCGTTTTTAGACTGGGACAAAGTACTACAACAGGTGAGATTCCGTCAAGAAAAACCGAGAAAAAAGTGAGCCTCTGCCCGCCGTACCTGTGGCGGTCGTTCCCCGAACGGGACGGTGCTGTTGGGGACTGTCTCGATCTGTAACAGTTGCGGCTAGTTTTGGTCGGTGGATATTACAGATTGAGATTGTTGAGGATGGGTGAGGGTAGCTAATTCGGACGGGCTATTTTAAACATTGGGAAATCGAGCGTGGCAAGTGGAGGTCTTCGGGGTATAAGACGGCTAATTGTATGCCGCCTATGAAAGGAACCCTCATGCCCAGCGTTGCCGTTCTCGCCGCCGATGGCTTTGAAACTATTGAATGCTTGACCATGGTCGATGTCATGCGTCGCGGCGGCGTGCGTGCCACGCTCGTCTCGATCATGCCCACGCGTGAGGTCGTAAGCTCGCTGCAGATCCCCGTGACCTGCGATGCGCTCTTTGATGAGATCGACTTTGACGAATACGACTGTGTCGTGCTGCCCGGCGGCCTACCCGGTGCTACCAACCTGCGCGCCGATCAGCGCGTCTGCGACGTGGTCCGCGAGTTCGCCGCAACCAAGCACGTCGCCGCCATCTGCGCCGCCCCGTTTATCCTGGGCGAGCTCGACCTGCTCGAGGGGCGCCATGCCACGTGCTTCCCTGGCTTTGAGAAAAGCTTCCCCGAAGGCGCCTATACCGGCGAGAAGGTCACGCAAGACGGCAACATCATCACTGCCAGCGGCATGGCCCAGTCGCTCCCCTTTGCGCTTGAGCTGCTGCGCACGCTCGCCGGCGACAAGGCCGTCGAGAAAGTCGCCGAGGGCATTCAGCTATGATTTTGGCTTCGCAATCACCTCGCCGCATCGAGTTGATGCGCGAGGCAGGCTACAACATTCGCGTGATTCCCGCGGATATCGACGAAACGCCCTTTGATGGCGAGGCCCCGCTCACGCTTGTCGAGCGCTTGGCACGCGCCAAGGCGGCTGCCGTTGCTGCCGAGCATGCCGAGCCCAATGAGCTGACGGTCGCGGCCGACACCATCGTCACCTTTGACGGCAAGATTCTGGGCAAGCCGGCAACCGAGGACGAGGCGCGCACCATGCTCCGTGAGCTTTCGGGCCGCACGCACCAGGTCGCAACCGGCGTCTGCATCGTTAAAGCCGGCGACGCTACAGCCCCGCATGCCGCCGAGAGCCTGTCCTTTGTCGATGTGACCGACGTAACGTTCTACGAGCTCACCGACGAGCAAATCGAGCGCTACGTCGCCTCGGGTGAGCCCATGGACAAGGCCGGCGCCTACGGCATTCAGGGCACAGGCGGACGCATGCTCGTGCACGATATTTCGGGCGACTTCTATAACGTGGTGGGCCTACCCATCGCCCGCGTCGCGCGCGCGATTCAAAAACTCTCGTAATTGCATCTGGTGCTGGGTATTCCCCAGCGCCTACAATTTTGGCGTACCGTACGGATCCCGACCGGGCACAAGGCGCGGCGGAAAACCGATAGGAGTTAAACATGGATACACTGCTCGAGGCCATTGACGTCTGCGATGTCGATGGCTTTTGCTATGGCAACTATACGGACGAGGAGGCCGGCACCGGTTGCACCGTAATCGTGGCACCCGAGGGCGCCACCGGCGGCGTTGACGTACGCGGTGGCGCTCCCGCTTCGCGCGAGACCGACCTGCTACGACCTGAGAACACCGTCGACAAGGTCCACGCCGTCTGCCTTTCGGGCGGATCGGCCTTTGGCCTCGAAGCTGCAAGCGGCGTCGCTCGCGAGCTTGAGAGCCGCGGCATCGGCCTTCCCGTCGGCCCCACGCAGGTGCCTATCGTGTGCTCCAGCTGTATCTTCGACCTTGCCTTTGGCGACCCCACCGTGCGCCCCGACATTGAGGCCGGCATCGCCGCCGTGCGCGAAGCACTCGACCACACCCCCACCAAGCTCGAACAGGGCAACGTAGGCGCCGGCACGGGCGCCACCGTGGGTAAGCTCATGGGGCCTGCCACCTGCATGAAGGCCGGTCTTGGAGCTGCCGCCGTGGCACTCGGTCCCGTCAAGGTGGGCGCCGTGGTCTCGGTCAACGCCTGCGGCAACGTCATCGACCCGACCACTGGCGAGTGGGTCGCCGGCATGCGCGCCACAGCCGATAGCGACCAGATCGTCGACATGGAGCTCGCCGCCTTTGCCGCCGCAGGCTCTATGCAGATGCCGCTCGATCGCACCAACACCACCATCAGCTGCATCGTCACCAACGTGGAACTCGCTAAGGCCCAGGCCACCAAGGTCTCCCAGATGGCGGCAGACGCCTACGCGCACGCCATCCGCCCCACACACACCACCAACGACGGCGACACCATCTACACCCTCTCCAGCGGCAAACTAGGCGCCCAGGCAAGCGCCGCCGTTCCCCTAGACCTGCTGGGCATGCTCGCAGTAAGAGCCCTACAGACCGCCATCGTAAACGGAGCAAAAAACGCCAAAACCTCCCACGGAATCCCAGGTGCTGCGAAGTAATCTCACTCGACCGTCGGTCCGAGGCGGGGGGGGGGGGCGTTGGTTTCGTTTCTCTCCCTCTTCAGATAAAAGCCCCCCTAAAGATGCGTCTTTTTTTTCTGG
>JAUMPM010000020.1 GCA_031294825.1 Collinsella sp.
GCGAGAGGCTCGAGGCGGTCAGGCTGGCCGCGCACGAGGTCATAAGGGAGGTCCTTGACCGCCACGGCGTGGCGGAATAGCCTTAGGCGCAAGGGGCGCTGACGCGGCCCTCCCTCTTACACCACAAAAATTCGCGCCATCCGGGACCCGGTCCAAATTGAGTTATTGCGCTGTGTTAGGCCAAAACGTCCGACAAAATCTCGATCAGGCTGTCCACGTCGGCTTCCTCGCAGATAAGCGGCGGCAGGAAACGCAGCGTATGAGCTCCGGTCGCGTTAATCACGGCGCCAGCGGCAAGCGCGCGGGCAACAATATCATGCGCATCGCCCGCAGCGTCATCCAGATCGCAGCCGAGCATTAAGCCGCGACCGCGTACCTCGACCACATGCGGCAGCTTGGTGAGTTTTGCCTCCATATAAGCACCCACCTTGGCAGCATGCTCGGCATAATCGCCGCGCACGAGCGCGGAGAGCGTCGCGGCGCACGCCGCGATGGCCAAGCAGCTACCGCCAAAGGTCGAGCCGTGGTCGCCCGGCTTAAACACGTCGGCAATCTCTTTCTTTGCCACGACGGCACCCATGGGCACGCCGTCGGCAATGCCCTTGGCAAGGCTCATGATGTCGGGCTCCACGCCATAGGTTTGGAATGCAAATGGCTTGCCGGAGCGGAAGATGCCGCACTGGACCTCGTCGGCGATAAGCACGGCGCCCACTTCGTGTGCCAGGTCGCGCGCTGTCGCCATAAACTCCTCGGTCATGGGGTGCACGCCACTCTCGCCCTGGATCGGCTCGAGCATCACGGCACAAATCTCGCTCCCCAGCTGCTTAAAGATCGCACGCAGCTCGTCCACATCGTTGGGCGTGCAGGCCACAAAGCCACCCGGCAGCGGGCGGAAGCTGTCCTGCAGCCAATCCTGCATGGTGGCGGCAATGGTCTCGAGCGTACGGCCGTGGAAGCCGCCGCGCATGCACACGATGGTGTTGCCGCCATTACCGGCACGCTTGGCGTACAGGCGCGCGAGCTTCATCGAGCCCTCGTTGGCCTCGGCGCCAGAGTTGGCAAAGAAGGTCTCCCAAACCTGCTCATCCGCAGCCGGGGCACCAAGAGCAGCTGCCGTGGTCTCATCGCCGGCGACAATGGCATCGGCAAGCACGCGCGCACCATCTACGTCGTCGTTAGCAAGCTTGGACAGCAGCGCCGCGACCTGTCCGCGCTGCTCGATGTAGAAGTAATTGGAGACATGCATGAGCTTTTTGGTCTGCGCCTCGAGCGCCGAGAGCACAGCCGGGTCGCCATGACCTAGGCTGCACACGCCGATGCCGGCAAGAAAGTCGAGGTACTCACGGCCATCGTCGCCGGTGAGCTTCATGCCGTGACCCTCGACAAACTCGACCGGAGAGCGGCCAAAGGTATGCATAACGTAGTGGGATTCGAGCGATTGTTGAGCAGCAAGTGACATGGGATGCCTTTCGTTGGGCGCCGTACGGCGCAGGGCTATGGGTGCAGGGACGCGACGACCGTGGGTCAGCTAGACCGTCTGGAGCTTCTCGACCTCGTCGAGGTTCTCGGTCAGGCGCGCCGCAAACGTCGAAAGCGGGTGCGGATGCGTATCGAACTCGTAGGCCGTCTCGGTGGAGTGGATCACAGTACCGACGCCGGCATCGGTCAGCAGCTCCAGCAGCAGCGAGTGCGGCGTCGTGCCGTTGATGATGTGGGCTCGGAACACGCCAGCGGTAAGCGCATCGACGGCGGCGCGCAGCTTGGGGATCATGCCCTTGTCGACCTCGCCGCCGTAGAGCATCTCATTGACCTCGTCGAGCGTCAGGTTGGAGATAAGCGAATCCTTGTCGCTAAAGTCCTTGTACAGACCGTCGACGTCGGTCAAGAAGATCACTTTGTGCGCATGAAGCGCCGCCGCAACGGCGCCGGCGGCGGTGTCGGCGTTGATGTTGAAGAAACCGCCGTCCTCCCCCGCCGCGACGGTAGCGATGACGGGGATGTACTCGCTATCGAGCAGGCGCTCGATATAGTCGGTGTTGACATGCGTGACCTTGCCTACGCGGCCGAGCTCTGGGTCGAGTGGCTCGGCGATAAGGGTGCCGGCGTCGCTGCCAGACACGCCCACGGCCAGGTTGCCGTGGTGGTTGAGCGCCGCGACCAGCTCCTGATTGACCTTGCCGCCCAGTACCTCGCGCACGATATCCATGGTGGCAGGCGTGGTCACGCGCTGGCCGTTCTTAAACTCGACGGGGATGTCGTAGTGGCTGATCGCCTCGTTGATGGCCTTGCCGCCACCGTGCACGATAACAGGGCGCATGCCGATAATCTTGAGCAGGACGATGTCGCTCATCACGTCACGACGCAGCTGCTCGTCGACCATGGCGGCACCGCCGTACTTGATAACGACCGTCTTACCGGTCAGGTTTTTAATCCACGGCAGCGCCTCGAACAGCAGCTGCGCGGTAACTTCGTTGGATTCGCTCGAGCGACAATCGCGTGCGAACTTCATAGTCTGCCTCGTCTTTCGTGTAGCTATCGCGCCGTACCTCGTTGCCCGCGATTGCAGCGGGACGAGCGGCACATCGGGAGTCTAGGAACGGTAGTCGCCGTTAATGGAGATGTACTCGTGCGTGAGGTCGCAAGTCCACACGGTGGTCGCCGCGTCCCCTGCGCCCAGGTCTGCCGAGATCACAATCTCGGGCGCCTCAAAGCGACGCAGCGCCTCGTCCTCGTCAAAGGGAACGGTCAGGCCATCACGGCAGACGGGCATGCCCATCATGTCGATGGACACATCTTCTTGGTTAAACTGCACGCCGCACTTGCCGAGCGCCATGGCAACGCGGCCCCAGTTGCAGTCGTGGCCGGCGATGCAAGTCTTGACGAGCGGCGAGTTGGCGACAGCACGAGCAGCGATATCGGCCTCCTCGTCGTTCACGGCGCCGGTGACGTTAACCGTCACGAGCTTGGATGCGCCCTCGCCATCTGCGGCGATGTTGCGCGCCAGGCTCTCGCACACCTCATGCACGGCAAAGGCCAGCTCGTCGAAGGCGTCAGAGCCCTCGACAATAGGCTCGGCATCTGCGGCAGCGCCGGAAGCAAGCATGATGCAGGTGTCGTTGGTCGAAGTATCGGAGTCGACCGTTACCTTATTAAAGGTCTGCTTGACGGTGGAGAGCAACAGGGCGTGGAGCGCCGCCGGCTCGACGGGGGCATCGGTAGTGATGACCGCGATCATGGTTGCCATGTTGGGCATGATCATGCCCGAGCCCTTGCACATACCGCCCACCGTATAGGCATTGCCTGCGTGCCCCGCGGCCTCGCTGCGGTAACACACGGCATACTCCTTGGAGTGCGTGTCGGTCGTCATGATAGCGCGGGCGGCATCGGCGCCACCGTGGGCGGAGAGCGCCTCGTAGGCGGCAGGAACGGCAGTCTCAAACGTGTCGATCGGCAGAATCTGACCAATTACGCCCGTGGAGGCGACCAGAATCTGCTGGGGCTCGCAGCCGATGACCTGCGAGGCGATGTTGCAGGTCTCGCGCGCGCAGGCAAGACCGGTCTCACCCGTGGCGGCGTTGGCATTGCCAGAATTGACCGAAACACCGGCAATGACGCCGTAGCCCTTGTCGGCGCCGCCCAGGTTGGCGCGGCTCACCTGCACGGGCGCCGCACAAAAGCGGTTAGTCGTAAACACGCCGGCCCCGGGACAGGGTTTATCGGGCACGACGAGCGCGTAATCCAGGCGCTCGGGATTCTTGCGGAATCCGGCATGGATGCCCGCCGCCTTAAAGCCGGCTGCCGCCGTTACGCCGCCCTCTACGGCATGAATCTTGATATCGAACTGATCTGCATTCATCGTCTTTATGACTCCTTATGTCAAACAAAAAATGGGCATCGGTTGGTGCGCCCTGCCAGCCACAATCATGAGACCAGCTTAAGAGTGGCGCCCCACCCGATGCCCGACTACTAAATCGTTAACAATCGAATGTGCTACACCGGGCACGCCACTGTGGGCAAGCCTCGTCGCTCGTCAAAGCCAAAGACGATGTTGGCGCACTGGACCGCCTGGCCTGCTGCACCCTTGCACAGATTGTCGATGGCGCCCGTAGCCACCAGAACGCCCGCGCGCTTGTTGAGCGCGAGGCCGACCTGGGCGGCGTTGGTGCCGACGACCGAAGCCGTCTTGGGCTGCTGGCCGGCATCGAGTACGCGCACAAAAGTGCGGCCGGCGTAGAACTGCTTGTAATGGTCGACAACGTCCTCAAGGGTCAAGGTGTCGATAGCCTGCGGCATAAGCGGCATCGTCACCGTAGAGAGCAGACCGCGCTTGAGCGGTGCCAGGTGCGGGGTAAAGACGACGCGATCGGTTAAGCCCAAGATCTGCTCGATTTCGGGCGTGTGACGATGCTTGCCCACGCCATAGGCCTCCAGGTTTTCGTCCGCGCTGCAAAAATGCGTGCGGGCGTTGCAGGACTTACCGGCACCCGTTACACCGCTGATAGCGTCAACGATCACGGGACCGCCCTGGGCAACCCAGCCGGCGCGCACGGCAGGCGCAGCGGCAAGGCTCGTTGCGGTGGGATAGCAACCGGCGCAGGCGACCAGCACGGGCTTGCCGTCGGCGTGGTCGGATGCAGCAGTCTCCAAATCCTGGCAAAACAGCTCGGGCAGACCAAAGGCGCGGCTCTTGAGTAGCTCGGGGCTCGTGTGCTCGGCGGCATACCAGGCCGCAAAGGTGGCCGGATCGCTCAGGCGATAGTCGGCCGAGAGGTCAATGCAGGAGACCCCCGCGGCAAGCAGGGCGGGCACCTGTGCCATGGCAGCCGTGTGCGGCACGGCCAAAAAGACCGTATCGCAGTTCTTGAGCTCGGGGGCATCATGCGTCGTGAAGACAAGATCGCTTACGCCGGCGAAGCTCGGGTACACCGCAGACAACGGCTGGCCGGCATCGGCGTTGGACGTAATGGCAGCAAGTTCAAACTCGGGATGACCGAGGACGAGGCGAATGAGCTCGGCACCGGCATATCCAGCCGCACCGACGATTCCAACCTTTAATGACATATCAGACTCCTTGTCTGCAGTTATGCACCAATGCGCATCCCGCAGCCGTCGTTATGAAGTGGGTTGAAACTTTAGCACCAAAAGATGCATATATACGCAAATCTTTTACATATTCATGCATTGAAACAGTCCCGACACATTCACTCGAAGGAAATTGACAAATGAATACGGGCCCCACATTGCCCAATGCACCTTACGGTGACGTTGCAATGTGGGGCCCGCTACATGCGAGAATTTGAATTGTCGAAGCTTGCTGAGAGACTCGTTTAGAGCTCGACCGGCACCCATTCGTCATGGTTGCAGATAAAGGCCTCGGGTTCCTCCACGCTAAAGAAGACGAGCGTGGGATCGTCTGCGCCCTCGTAGTGCTCGCCTAGGCGCTCCAGGTGCTTCCAGCCTGCCTCGCGCATATCGGGAGCGGCTTGGTCATCCAGACCCGCACGCCCGCGCAAGATGAGCCAGCCATGGCCCGGCCACCAACTCGTGGCCTCAAAGCGTTGATTTTGCAGCAGCTCTTGCCACACGTCTTTGGTGCGCGCCGTTACAAACCACAGCTTGCCGTCCTGGATCTGTGCAAACGAAAACGGACGCACATGCGGCTGTCCGTCAACGCTCGTCGCCAAATACCATGCCGGCACCGACGTCAGATACTCCAACACCGTATTCAATCTGTCCATGTGTCCTCCTGGCACTAGTCTTTTTGGGTCGGGGCTGTTTTAGCTACCCTAGGGCTAAAGCTCCAGGCGCTCCTCGCTGCCGTCGATATCACAGAAACGGGCGGCGATATTTCGCACCGAGAAAAACGCAAGGCGACCGTCGTTGGCACTATCGTGTTGCTCGCCGATGCCCACCATGTGCTTAAAGCCGGCTTGGCGCACCCGGTCGCTCACGACCGCGTCGTCCTCGAGCGCGGCCTCGCCAGTTAACACGATCCAGCACTCCCCCGGCTTCCAGCCCGAGAGCTCAAACTTGGGATTCGCGCTCAACTCCGCCCACACGTCCTTATCGCGCGAGGTGCAAAACCACAGCTTGCCATCATCGACCATGGCAAACGAGAACGGCCTCACGCGCGGCTGATGTCCGTCCGTCACGTCGATCGTGGCAAGATACCA
The DNA here is from genome assembly GCA_031294825.1 of Collinsella sp. Classification (GTDB taxonomy): domain Bacteria; phylum Actinomycetota; class Coriobacteriia; order Coriobacteriales; family Coriobacteriaceae; genus Collinsella. Next base: position 6,174 of record JAUMPM010000020.1, read on the forward strand.
CGCCGGAATACGCCTAAGATACGAACAGGCGCGCTCGAGCTGCGCCGTGCGATCGTTGTCGGTCATAGGGACCCCTTTCCTGCGCTCGAATCGCGCCTAAACAAGTTGAAGATTGATGACGATGACGCAGATGAGCAGCAACGCCGTCACCACCGCCGCCAACGCGTCGCCGCGGCCAAATGCAAGCGCATGCAGACGTGTGCGGCCCTGCTCGCCATGATAGCAACGGGCATCCATGGCGGCAGACAGCGTCTCGGCATGACGGAACACGCCGGTGAACAGCGGAATCGCCACACTGCCAAGCATACGAACGCCGCCGAGCGGGCCTCCCGTCACGCGCGCACCGCGGCTCGCCTGCGCATCGGCCGTCTGCTTCATCTCGGTGGCAAACTGCGGCATAAAGCGCAGCGCGATACCCATGATCATGCCGAGCTCGTGCGCAGGAAGTCCCACACGCGCAAACGGCGCGAGCAGGCGCTCAAAACCCGCGGTGAGGTCGAGCGTCGGTGTGGTGAGCGTGATAGCGCTCATACCGGCCATCATCAAGGTCAGGCGGCACGCCATAAAGGCGGCGGAATGCAGCGAGCCCTCGCTTATCTGCAAAAAGCCGAGCTGCCACAGAATGCGCCCGCTCTGGTCGGAAAACAGGTTGAGCACCGCGACCACCGCGACGATCGCCAGCAGCGGCGCCATCGATGACAGGACGAGACGAGCCGGCACCCGGGACACGGTATAGATCAGGACAACGAAGATTGCGACCGAGACCAGTCCGCGGAAGCTGCTGACCGTGAGCGTCGTGATCAGAAACACAAAGCCCAAGAGCAACTTGGTTCGCGGGTCCAGGCGGTGGATTGCACTATCGCCGGGATAGTAGCTGCCAAACGAAAACGCCTCCATTAGCAGCCCTCCTCTCGCGCGACCGTCTTGGATTTAGCAATGTCCGCGACGTTAGAAGGACCGTCCGAGCGACCGATTAGCAGGTCCACCAACTCGTCTGTCAGCGACTCAACCGTATAGAGGCCGTCAAAGCGCAGCGGCACGCCTGCCTTCGCAAGCGCCAGCGCCATGCGCTGGGCAGCGGGAACACCCAAGCCGATTGATTTAAGCTCATCGGCATGCGCAAAAACCTGAGCGGGCCTGCCCTCGGCAAACACCTCGCCCTCGTTCATCACGACAATACGGTCGCAGCAATTGGCAAGGTCATCCATACTGTGCGAGACCATGACGACGGTCAGGCCCCCATGGTGAAGTCGATCGATAAGCTCCAGAAAATCACTGCGCGCCGCCGGATCGAGCCCTGCCATGGGCTCATCGAGCACCAGGACCTCGGGCTCCATGGCAAGCACGCCAGCAAACGCCACGCGCCGCTGCTGCCCGCCGGAGAGCTCAAAGGGGTTCTTGTCGCCCACCGTAGCCAGGTCGAGGCCCACGCGCGCGAGCGATGACTCAACGCGGCGGGCGACCTCGGCCTGCGACAAGCCAAGGTTACGCGGACCAAATGCCACGTCCTGTGTCACGGTCTCGGCAAACAGCTGACGCTCTGGATACTGAAACACCACGCCGACCTTTGCCTTAACCGCGGCGGCATCTTTCTTGCTTGAAAGGTCGAGCCCCAGCGCGCAAACGCTCCCCTCCTGCGGGCGGATTAATCCGTTGAGATGCTGAACCAGCGTCGACTTACCCGAACCGGTATGGCCCGCAAGACCCAAGAACTCGCCACGACGCACCGTCAGCGATACATCACGCAGTGCCCACGGACTGCTGGGGTCGTTGCCCCAGAGAGCCTGTTTGTTCGATGCGCCCTCGACGGCTGAGCGCTTGTGCCAACGGCGACGCTCGCGGGCGCTCAGCGAATAGCTATGCGAGAGATGCGAAATCTCGATAACGGGCTCCGAAGCGGCCATCCCGTCGGCTGCAGAGGATGCATTGTCAAGCATACGAGAATCGGATGCGGAAGGCTGCACTGCGACGTCCGCCCCGCTCCGCTCGGCATAAACCTGTGCAATCTCGGCGGCCATATCTGCCTCGCGCACCTGCGCGCAAACGGGCACGCCCTTCTCACGAAGTGCCCTACCTAGACAGCACGACGCCGGCATATCCAGGTTGAGCTGCGCAAGTTCGTCTGCCCGCGTCAAGATTTCCTCGGGCGTACCGAGCATGGCAACGCGCCCCGCCCGAAACACCGCGACACGATCGGCCTCGGCGGCCTCTTCCATAAAGTGCGTAATCATCACGATGGTCATGCCGCGATCGTGCAACGCGCGGCAAGCCTTCATAAGGCCCTGACGTCCACGCGGATCGAGCATCGAGGAAGCCTCGTCCAATATGAGCACGCGCGGTTCCATGGCGAGCACGCCGGCAAGCGCCACGCGCTGCTTTTGGCCGCCCGAAAGCGCGTGGGTCTCATGGCGCTCAAAGCCCACCAGGCCCACGCCCTTCAGCGCCTCGCGTACGCGCTGCGCAATTTGTACCGATGGCACGCCAAGGTTTTCGGGACCAAACGCAACGTCATCTTCGACAAGCGTTGCCACCAGTTGATCATCGGGATTCTGGAATACCATGCCCGCGGTCGAACGAATGTCATAGACCAGCTCGGGGTCGGACGCATCCATGCCGTTGATACGTACCGTGCCCGCATCGGACTGCAACAGTGCATTCAGATGCTTGGCATACGTCGACTTACCCGACCCATTGCCACCGAGGATGCAGAAAAACTCGCCGTCCTCGATGTTTAGATCGACGCCGTCGAGTGCCGGTGCGGCACCGTCATAGCTAAAGGAAACGCCCCGACACTCAATCATGCGCGGCCTTTGACCTGGTCCTTCTTGGGCGTGATGAGATTAGAGACCGCTTTGTACACCGCCAGCGTCAACACCGAGTTGAGCACGGTCTTGATGAGGTTGAACGGCAGCACGGCGGGAATCATGAGCGGGGCGATCACATCGACCGAGCCATACCAGAACCATACGCCAATAGTAAGGTTTGCGACCATAGACAGCACCGTGGCGGCAAAGACGCCGAGCACCAGGCCAATCACGGCACCCTTATAGGTATGCATCCTCTGGTAGACGATAGCCGCAGGCAGAATATAGCCCAGCGTGGCAACCAAGTTCATAAGCGCGCCGACCCAGTCGCCCGTGGTAAGCGCATGGATAACGATCGCCATAGCGGCAACAGCGGTGCCGGCACCAGGGCCATACGCAAATCCACACACCATCGCCGGCACCAGCGACGGGTCATACGTCAAAAACGGCGCCGAGGGAAGAATGGGCAGCTGTACATACATAAATAGTGCTCCCAAGGCGCACATCAACGCCATGGTAACGAGCTGTTTGGTACTCCACCTATTCGTGTTCTCAAAATGGATATGCTGCGACTGTTCAGACATAAGATCACCTGCCTCTTTCATCCGGACTCTAACCGTTGGTACTGGGATTTCACCAGTTCAGCCGGCATGCGAACCAACGCACACACGGGTCGCGGACTCATCAGCTCGGCGCAGGCACCTCGCCTGCGCCACGGCGTCCCTTTGACACCGCCCGATTTACCGCCAGTGGGGAATTTCACCCCGCCCTGAAACAGCAATTGCAAGTGTAGCACGGGCGGGTTTTCGCGCAAGTATGCCAAGGGTAATTTATGGCGGGGACCAGTTGTCGCAACAGCCACGTCTCCCACTCATCCCAAAGTGGTGCTCTTTTCGCGGCTTTGCCGCGAAACAGCAACCTGGACACGTATCCCCCACAACCACGTCTTTCTCCGCCCGCCGACCTCAAGGCCGTAAACGTAGGGAATCCGGGGGCGTGACGGGGGTTTCTCTCCGGAAC
>JAUMPM010000044.1 GCA_031294825.1 Collinsella sp.
AGCACCCAACAGGCCCTCTCGGGGGCAGGGACGTTCGGCCGTGCGCGGGCGCCCGGTCGGCGGCCCGTTCTGGGCGCGCCTCAATCGTAGCCCGAGATGGTCCCAGGCTGACAATTTCGACTGTAATGGACGTTCTTAAACGCCCAGTCATCAGGGACACTCCTCCTCAAAAGCGCCTTGAAATGTCGCGCCAGAGGAGTGAAGCCGTGGCACCTGGAATAGCCGCGCCACGAATCGCGCCCATCTGCTACGTTTGCCCCGAGCCCCTGACCATACCCTTGTTTTTTCAAAAACAACGAGTCTGCTACCTGCGGTTTTAATATCGTACTTTTCGGCATGGTTCGGGATATGCGTCCAAACGTAGGAGATGAGCCCAATTCGTGACGGACGGTATCCCGCCACCCCTCTTCGAGACAAAAATGATCCGTTTTCCTCCGTCCCCAAGGGACAATTTTCAAAACTACGCCGGATTACGGGGCCAGGATGCTGCAAGCCAACCATACCCTGCATTATCAAGAAACAATAAGCCATCTACCTGCGGGTTTAATTTCACTATTGGCACCATGGTCGCCAGTTGGCGATTCAGCCCCGTAAACCGGTATAGTTGCGATTTGGTAGCATTTCCCAGCAAACCAAATAGTCTCACCAAACGCAAAAAGCCCGACCTCCGCATGGAGATCGGGCTTATAGGGCTCAGCAAAGCCGAACCTACACGGTCAAATGATCCGTAGCTTACATCTGCTCGGGAGCGGAAACGCCAACGAGGGTGAGCACCAGGGCGAGCGTCACGCGGACGGCATCGCAAGCGGCCAGACGGGCGCGCGAAAGCTCGGGGTCGACGGGACGGCCCTCGCTCGGCAGCACCTGACAGGCAGCGTAGAAGCTGTGGAAGTCGCCGGCGAGTTCCTCGGCAAAGTGCGTCAGACGGAACGGGGCGCGGTCGCGAGCGCAGCTGGCGATGAGGTCGGTGAGCTCGTTGAGCTTACGCGAAAGGGCGAGCTCGGTCGGGTCGGTCAGCAGCGAGTAATCGACGTTCTCACCGATGGCCTTGGCGGCAACGGCCTTCATGCCCATCTCGTCAGCCTGCTCGGGCGTAACGTCAGCGGCACGGCGCAGGATGGAGCATACGCGGGCGTGAGCATACTGCACGTAATAGACCGGGTTGGAGTTGTCGCGCTTCTTAACGGCCTCAATATCGAAGTCGACCATCTGGTTGGAGCTCTTGGAGATGAGCGTGTAGCGAGCGGCATCGGAGCCGACCTCGTCGACGAGCTCCTGAAGGGTCACCATGGTGCCCTTACGCTTGGACATACGGACGGGCTTGCCGTTGCGCAGCAGGTTGACGAGCTGGCCCAGCAGAACCTCAAACTTGCCGGGGTAACCCAGAGCGTCGCAGACGCAGCGGACGCGCTCGATGTAGCCGTGGTGGTCGGCGCCCCAGATGTCGATGACGTGGTCGACGCGCTGGAACTTATCCCAGTGATAGGCAACGTCGGAGGCGAAGTAGGTGTACTCGCCGTCGGACTTGATCAGGACGCGGTCCTTGTCATCGCCCAGGTCGGTGGAGCGGAACCACAGGGCGCCGTCCTTGGTATAGAGGTAGCCCATCTTGTCGAGCTTCTCAAAAGCGCGGTCGACGGCAGAGGTGCCGGCGGTCTCGCCCTCGGTGTCCTTCACGTACAGCGAACGCTCGGAGTACCAACGATCGAAGTCGCAGTTGACGGCATGGCAGAGGTCGCGCATGTTGTCGACCATCTTCACGTAGCCGCGCTCACGGAAGCTCTCCATGCGCTCCTGCGGATCGGCCTCGACCCACTTGTCGCCGTCGGTGCGCCAGAACTCAGCAGCCTCGTCGATAATGTAGTCGCCGCCATAGGAGTCCTTGCCAAGGGTCTCGGCAAAGTTATCCTGGTACGGATGGGTCTCGGGATGCTCGTCGTTCTCGTCGGCAACGAAGGCGTCGCGGTCGGCGATCAGCAGCTTGTGAGCCTCATCGATATCCACGCCCTGTTTGGCGATGATGTCGGCAAGCTGCATATAGCGCGTGCTGATGGAGTTGCCGAAGGTGTTCATCTGAGAGCCGTGGTCGTTGATGTAGAACTCACGCTGGATGTCGTAACCGGCGTGGTCCATAACGCGGCAAAGGGAGTCGCCCAGAGCGGCCCAGCGGCCATGGCCGATGTGCATGGGGCCGACGGGGTTGGCAGAGACGAACTCGACCTGGGTCTTCAGGCCGCCACCGACGTTGGACTTAGCGAAGTCCATGCCCTTCTCGCGAGCCTCGCCAAAGATGGCATTCTTGACGGCAACGGAGAGGTAGAAGTTGATGAAGCCGGGGCCTGCGATCTCGACCTTCTCGATCGCGGGGTCCTCGGGCATATGGGCAACGATGGCCTCGGCGATCTTGCGCGGGGCGCAATGGGCCAGCTTGGCGGACTTCAGGGCCATGGTAGAGGTCCACTCGCCATGAGAAGTGTCAGCCGGTCGCTCGATAGCGCAATCGTCAAGTTCAAATGCGGAAAGGTCGCCGGCCTCCTGGGCCGCAGCAAGCGCAGCGCGTACCAGCTCTTCAATCTTCTCGGGCATAGATCCTCCTTGTGTTAAAGCCCCCGAGCTCTTGGTCACTCGTAGGGCAAAAGCCAGAGTTTGTAGCACTCTATCACAAGCGACGGGCACTGTCGCAGGGTAAAGCCAATCGATATTGCATATGCACAAAATTGACTACAGCTTGTATGGAGTCACTCAAAGATGCCAGTCTGCCTGCAGATTATGCAGGCGTTGAAAATGCATAAAGGTGTGAATGAGCTGCGCCTGTTATCGAATACTCTTACCTATCGGAGTTGTGTGCTTTTCCTGCATAAAGTAAGGGTTTGCGCACGTCAGCGTGTTATTCTAGTCATACGTAAATTCGTATAAGTTGGAGGTAGCATGTTCTCAATCGGTCAACACGTCATTCATCCGGGTCAGGGAGTCTGCACCGTCGTCGGTTTTAGGGACGACACACCGCAGCCCATGCTACTGCTCGAGACCAAGCAGGGACATGCGCAGACGATCCTCATGTACCCCGTGGCGCAGGCCGACCGTTTACACGCCGCCATCTCGCAGCAAGATGCCGAGCACCTGCTGAGCCACTATGACGAGCTGGAGTGCGACACTTTTACCGAGCGCAACAGTTCACTTGAGGAGACGCACTTTAAGCAGCAGCTCAAGCTGGGCGCGCCCGAGACGGTCCGCGTGGCAAAGACCATGATGCACCGCATTCGCCAGGCCGAGGAAGCTGATAAAAAGCCCAGCTCCTACTACATGCGCGTACTCAAGGAGGCCAAACGCCGCTCCATCGAGGAGTTCGCCGTGGCCTTGGGCGTCACCGAGGAGGCCGCCGAAGCCCGCCTAGCCCAAGCCGCCCTCAACTAACCCAACCGCGCCAAAAACCACCACAAAGGGGACAGGCACCTTTGTGGTGGTTTTCTTGTTCTAGTAGTATTCATTCTCATCGATACCCACGAGCACAAGGAGTCTCTTATGGCAGAGCCGCTTACCGCCGGAATCACCCGCGACCGCGCGTTCGAACTGCTCAACGAGCACAACAAGGACCCGTTCCACATCACCCATGGCGAGACGGTCGAGGGCACTATGCGCTACTTTGCGCGCGAGTTCGACCCCGAGAACGAGGAGTTTTGGGGCATCGTCGGTCTGCTGCACGACCTGGATTGGGAGGAGCATGAGGACGACCCCATGAACCACACCATCTATGCTGCCGAGATTCTTGAGGGCGAAGGTGCGTCTCCCGAGCTCATTCGCGCCATCCAGACGCACACGTCGGACTTCAACACCTCGCTGCCCAAACCCGAGCTGCAGATGGAAAAGATCCTGTTTGCCTGCGATGAGCTCACCGGCCTGATCGGCGCCGCCGTCATCATGCGCCCGAGCAAGAGCGTTATGGACTTTACGACCAAGTCGCTCAAGAAGAAGTTCAAGGACAAGCGCTTTGCCGCCGGCTGCTCGCGCGACGTGATTTCGCAGGGCGCCGAGATGCTCGGCTGGGAGCTCCCCGAGCTCTTTGACCGCACCATCGCGGCCATGCAGTCCTTCGCGCCCGATCGCGATACCTTCCAGGCCTAACCTGCCGCTTCACCTAAATAACCACCACAAAGGGGACAGGCACCTTTGTGGTGGTTTTTCTTTGCGCGGGCGTTAGGGGCGGACCTGACCGGTGCCTCGGAGCCTGTATTTGTAGGTGGTGAGGGCCTCGGCGGCGAAGGGGCCGCGGGCGTGGAGCTTTTGGGTCGAGATGCCGATCTCGGCGCCCAGGCCAAACTCGCCGCCGTCGGTGAAGCGCGTGCTGGCGTTGGCGTACACGGCCGAGGCATCGACCGCATCCAGGAAGCGCTCGCAAGCATCCGTGTCCTCGGCAACGATGGCCTCGGAGTGCATCGTGCCGTAGCGGTTGATGTGTGCGATGGCCTCGTCCTCGTTTGCCACGACCTTCACGCTCATCTCGAGCGCCAGGTACTCGCGACCCCAGTCCTCCTCAGTCGCGGGGACGTAGTCATCGCCCTCTACAAAGCCGGCGTCGGCGCACGCGGCGCACGTGACCTCGTCGCCGTGAATGAGCACGCCGTGGTCGTGCAGCACGGCAACGACCGCAGGCAAAAACGCATCGGCCACAGCACGGTCGACCAGCAGCGACTCGGCGGCATTGCACACGCCTACGCGCTGGGTCTTGGCATTAACGATAATGTTGAGCGCCTTATCAAAGTCGGCGGATTCATGCACGTAGATGTGGCAGTTGCCCGTGCCCGTCTCGATAACCGGAACGAGCGACCCGCGCACGCAGCGCTGGATCAGGCCTGCACCGCCGCGCGGAATGAGTACGTCGACAATGCCGCGGAGCTTCATGAGCTCGCCAGTGGCCTCGCGGTCGGTGGACTCGATCATCGACACGGCCTCGCGCGGGAAGCCCTTGGCCTCGAGCGCATCGGCCAGCAGCTCAGAAATCATGGCACACGAGTGATAGGCCAGCGAGCCGCCGCGCAGAATGCAGGCGTTGCCGGTGCGGATGCAGATGCCCGCGGCGTCGGCCGTCACGTTGGGGCGCGCCTCGTAGACCATAGCGACCAGGCCCAGCGGCACGCTCACACGGGTCAGGTCCACGCCGCTTGCAAGCACGCGGTGGTCGAGCACGCGGCCGACGGGATCGGGCAGCTCGGCGAGCTTTTCCAGGCCGGCGGCCATGCCCTCGACGCGCTCGGGCGTCAGCCGCAGGCGATCGAGCAGTCCGGCCGAGGTGCCCGCATCGCGCGCAGCGGACATATCGAGCTCGTTGGCAGCGACGATGGAGTCGACACCGTTGCGCAGTGCTGCGGCCATGGCGCGCACGGCCTCCTGGCGCTGCTCGTTGCTCGCCGCGGTAAGCGAGGCCGACGCTGCCTTGGCGGCAACGGCAAGATCGTGGACATACGTGGCTATATCGACCGACATGGGCGGCCCTTTCTCCTAGAAGTTTGCAACCATGGTAGCCGATTTGCGCATGGCCTCGCCCGCGGCGGTAGAATTGGTCAACCCGAAACACCGCAACGAACGGAAGACTCACATGGCCCTCATCACTTCATACCACGTTCCCGGCCTTTACGTCGAGGACCACAGCATCGACGTCCCCCTTGACTGGCGCGGCCTAGAGCCGATGCTTCTGGCCGTCGGCAGCACCATGCGCCGCGGCGCTATGCCGGCACCCATCGCCGGCGCGCCCGAGAGCATCAAGCTCTTCTACCGCGTGGTTTGCGCACCCGACCGCATCAACGACGATCTGCCGCTGCTCCTGTTTTTGCAGGGCGGCCCCGGCGGCGAGAGCCCGCGTCCGCTGTCGCCCACAAGCGACGGCTGGATCGAGGAGGCCGTCAAGCACTTCCGCGTGGTCCTTCCCGACCAGCGCGGCACCGGACGCAGTAGCTGCGTGGACGGACGCACGATCAAGGCACTGGGTGATCGCGCAACGGCCGCTGGCGCCGATACAGCACGCTCGCAGGCGGACTTCCTCAAGCGCCACCTCGCCAGCTCCATCGTGCGCGATTTTGAATACCTGCGACTGGTGGGCTTTGGCGGCAAGCCGTGGGTCACGCTCGGCCAAAGCTACGGCGGTTTTTTGACGCTGAGCTACCTGTCGCTCTTCCCCGAGGGCGTGGCGGCGAGCTTTACCTGCGGCGGAATCCCCCACGTGCCGGCGAGCGCACGCGAGGTCTACGCGCACACCTTCCCGCGCATGGCCGCCAAGACGCAGCAGTATTATGACCGCTACCCCGCTGACGTCGAGCGCGTGGCAGCCCTGGCCGATGCGCTCGAGGCTCAGAAGCCCGTGCTACCCGACGGCTCGCCGATGACAGTCGAGCGCCTACAGCTCATGGGCAGCGACTTTGGCATGAAGCCGAGCTTTGAACGCATGCATTGGATTATCGATCATGCTTTTGTTGATGGCGACGGCACGCTGACCTGCGACGCCTCGGTATCTGACAGCTTTTTGATGCGCGCCTTCGAGCGCACCAACACGCGCACGAATCCGCTGTACTGGACGCTGCAGGAGTTCATATACGCCGACGGTGACACTATGCCCATTGGCTGGGCCGCGGCTGAAGAGAAGGCTCACCGCGCCGAGTTCGACACCCTCGCGCGCCCGCTCATGTTTACCGGCGAGGCCATGTTCCCGTGGATGTTCGAGCAGATGCCCGAGCTTAAGCCGTTTAAGCCTGCCATGGACCTGCTGATGGAAGACACCAGCTGGGACAAGATCTACGACCCGCAGCGCCTGGCCTGCAACGAGGTGCCGCTCCAGGCCGCGGTGTATTTCGACGACATGTACGTCGATTCGGGCCTGCAGCTCGATACGCTCAGCCGCGTGGGCAACTCGCACGCCTGGGTGACCAACGAGTTCGAGCACGATGGCCTGCACGGCAGCGTGGTGTTCAAGCACCTCTTCAACGAAGCCCTCAACCGAGGAGACCTGCGCCAGATCTTCTAGCAAAGGAGTGTCCCCACCTGCCGGCACAAAAAGAACGTCCCCAAGTGCCGAACAAGTGCCGGCAACGACAATGCCGCAGGTAGAGAGCGGAAAGCGAAAACGCCCCTAAGCGAGCAAGGTGACGTGAAAGAGGAGGGCATTGACCTTTTGGTCATGCCCGACGATTGAACGTCAGATTGCCGCTTAGGGGCGTTTGCAGCGTCAATTGGTTATGCAAATACGATCAAGTTATCCCTGTGTATCGCGGGCTTCTCGGCCAGGTTTGCAAGCAGGCGGTTGCTGGCGATCTGGTCCTGACGGCGGCCGGCAGCAAGTTCCAACACGTCCGAATCGGCCTCGGCGATACCGCGCGCAACAACCATGCCACTCGGGTCGCACACGTCGAGCACATCGCCCTCGGCAAACTCGCCATCGACCTCGCGAATACCCACCGCAAGCAGGGACGACCCGTGGCCGACCAGCGCTTTCGCGGCACCGTCATCGACCGTCACCGATCCGTGAGCATTGTCGCCCAGCGCGATCCACAGCTTGCGGGGCGCAATATCCAGGCGCTCCGCCGGCGGGTCGAACAGCGTGCCCACGCTCTCGCCGCGGGCCAGACGCACGAGCGCATCGGGCTCCTCGCCCGAGCAAATCACGCTCTGAATGCCGGCCGTCATCAAAATGCGGCTCGCGCGAATCTTGGTGATCATGCCGCCCGTACCCACCGAGGTCGAAGAATCGCCCGCCGAGGCAATGATCTTGGCATCGATCTTATGCACGACCGGGACAAACTCGGCCGTCGGGTCCTCGTGCGGATTGGCGGTGTAGAGGCCGTCGATGTCGGACAGCGTCACGCACAGGTCGGCGGAAACCAGGCAGCTCACGAGCGCCGCCAGCGTGTCGTTGTCGCCGAACTTGATCTCGTCGACGGTAACGGTGTCGTTCTCGTTGACGACCGGCACCACGCCCAGCTCCACCAGACGCAGCAGGGCGTCGCGCGCGTGTAGATAGGACGTGCGACGCGCCGTGTCGTGACGCGTGAGCAGCACGAGCGAGGTGAGCAGATCCCGTGCATGAAACTCCTCGTCGTAGGCAGACGAGATGATGCACTGACCGGCCGAGGCGCAGGCCTGCAGGCTCGGCAGGTCACCGACCGGCTTGCGATCGAAGCCCAGCACGGGATAGCCACAGGCAATAGCGCCGGAGCTCACCACGACCAGACGCCAGCCGAGCTTGCGCAGGGCCGCGGCCTGATCGGCCAGCCCGCCGATAAAGGCGCGGTTGACCTTGCCATCGGCGCCCACCACCGTGGACGAACCGATCTTTACCACCATCGTTTTATAAGAAGTCGTCATACGTCAAACCAATCGAATGATGAGCGAGCGGGCGAACAGGCGAGCGAGTAAATGGTCCGTTTTCCTCCGTCGCATGCGGATCATTTTGCCCAGGGGAAAGCCGACGCCGCGGCCATGTTCTTGCGCACGAGCTCGTCGCGCACCTGAGCCAGGCCCTGCTCCATGCCCACAACATAGGTCTGCGGGTACAGGAAGCGCTTGAAAGCTGCGTCCAGATGATCGAGTGCCCAAGCACAGCGCTCGCGCGCGTCCTTGATGCTCTCACGCGGAGCAACCGCACTGCCGTCGCGCACGATCGGCACCAGCAGCTCACGATACTCAAGCTCGGACACGTCGGTCACCAGCGCCGCATCGTTTACGGCCACGAGGGTATTGCCGCGCGCGGCGCCCTCACCTGCCAGATGGTCCTCGTCATAGATCATGTCGCAGACCGGGCCGCCAAAGCCGTCGTAATAACGGCGCACGCGCTGCACGCCGGGAATCGTGCGCTTGTAGGGCTGCTCGGAAAGCTTCACCACCGGCGTCCACGGGTCCGTCTCGCTCGCGCGGCGGGCCGAAAGCTTGTACACGCCGCCCAGCGCCGGCTGATCGTAGCAGGTCGCGAGCTTGGTGCCCACGCCAAAGCTATCGATGGGCGCACCCTGGTCGAGCAGCGACTGAATCGTGTACTCGTCCAGGTCGTTGGAGACCGAAATCCCCACATAGGGCAGGCCCTCAGCATCAAAACGGCCGCGGACATACTTGGACAGCTTGGCGAGGTCGCCCGAGTCGATGCGAATAGCCGACAGGCGCTCGCCCACCGCCTCCATCTCCTTGGCAACCGTAATGGCATGCTCGCAGCCCTCGCGTACATCGTAGGTGTCGATGAGCAGCGTACAGTTCTTGGGGCTCGACTTGGCAAATGCGCGGAAGGCCTCGAGCTCGGAATCGAAGCTCATCACCCAGCTGTGCGCATGCGTGCCAAAGACGGGAATACCGTAGCGGCGACCGGCGAGCACATTAGACGTAGAGGAACAGCCGGCAACGTAGCTCGCGCGCGCGACGGCCAGGCCGCCATCGGGACCCTGGGCACGGCGCAGGCCAAACTCGGCCACGGGACGACCGTCGGCCGCCAACACCACGCGTGCCGTCTTGGTGGCAACAAGCGTCTGGAAGCCGACGATGTTGAGCAGCGCGGTCTCGAGAAGCTGGCACTCCAGCGACGGGCCGGTGACGCGCACCATGGGCTCGCGCGGAAACACGAGCTCGCCCTCGGGCACGGCGTCAATGTTCACGTGCGCACGGAAGTTGCGCAGGTAGTCGAGGAATGCAGGCTTAAACATCGCGCCGCCGGCCGGAGCCTGGAGCGAAGCTAGATAGTCGATGTCCTCGGGCGTAAAGCGCAGGTTCTCGACAAGCTCGGGCAGCTCGGCGGTGCCGCACATGACGGCATAGGCGCTGCCAAAGGGATGGTCGCGGTAAAACGCCGTAAAACAACCCTGCTCATTGGCCTTGCCGCTCTCCCACAGGCCCTGGGCCATAGTGAGTTCGTACAGATCGGTGAGCATTGCAATGTCGGTGGGATGCGAGATGTCGGTCAAAGCCACGGGGCGACCTTTCGGATGTGTGGTGCAGAATTTGAGGGTTGGACGAGAGCAGAGCATGCGGACATGACGCCCGATGCGAATCGGTTAGAACAGGCCCATGCTGGTCAGGATCGTGTAGCCCATAAAGATGACAAACGCGATGAGGGCAAGGACAATGATGATTTTTTGAGCCGGCGCCATGCCAGGGATCTCGTTCTCGCCCGTAGGCTCCTTGGAGGTAACCATGCGCTGGGCAAAGGTCATCTCGTCACGGCTCGACTTGGGCTCGACGGACTTGGGACGAGCGGCCTTTTTAGGCTGAGGTTTGGGCGCGGCAGGTACAGGCTTCGCAGCAGCGGGCTTGGGTGCGGGCGCGGGCGCCGATGCGGATGCGGCGTTCGTGGCGGCCTCCTCGGCCTTCGCACGCTCGGCACGCAGGGCAGCCAGCTCCTCACGCTCGCGACGGGCCTCTTCCCGAGCCTCGCGGCGGGCCTTCTCGGCGCGGAGCTCTTCCAACTCAGCGCGCTCCTCGTCGGACAATGGTTGGGACTCAAACTCGGCCATGGTGCAGCCCTTTCTTTTAAAAAAGCCGCCGACACAATGTCAGCGGCTTATCAAATCCAAGGGTGGAGACGAAGGGAGTCGAACCCTCGGCCTCTGCCATGCGACGGCAGCGCTCTCCCAACTGAGCTACGTCCCCAAGACAAGTCGATATTTTACCTACGGCTCGCCAACTGTCAACGCCCAATAACCAGTCTTTTTGGGGCGCGGCTATTTTGACAACTTTTCGAGCAGGCGATCCTCTCGATGATTTTTTAATCCCCGTCCCAGAAAAATCATCGACGAACGCACTACTTTGCGCTGGTAAGAACACCGGTGGTGTCGAAGGCCGGGGTGAAGCTCTCGTCTACCGCGCCGCCCTCTTGCCAGAACATCGTCGTAAAGCCCAAGTCGTCGGCATGGTCGAGCACCTGCTCGTACTCCTCGCGCGTCACGGCGCGTGCCAGATCGCCGCCCTGCTCGCGCATAAGCGCATTGGGCGTGTACTGGTTCATGACCGAGATTGGCACATCGCCCACCGTCTGCCACACTAGGTCCAGTACGCGACACGAATCGTCCGCATGCCCCGGAAGCACCAGGTGGCGCACGATCATACCGCGCTTCATAAGCCCGTCCTCGTCCACCAACTCTCCCCCGCGGCGCTCGATTTCGCGCGCCATCTGGGCCAGGCCCGACACGGCCACACGCGGGTAATCCTTTATATGAGAGAGCGACTGCGCAAGCCCGGCATCGGCATATTTAAAGTCGGTAAGCCACACATCGACCAGGTCGCCGAGCGCCGCCACGGCACTCGCGCGCTCATAACCGCTCGTGTTGTAGACGATTGGGATGATCAGCCCGCGCGCCCGTGCCGCGGCAATCGCGGCAGGCAACAGGTGCGCATAGTGCGTCGCCGTCACCAAATTGATGTTGTTGGCACCCTGGTCCTGCAGTTCCAGCATAATCTCGACCAGGCGCTCAGGCGAAATCTCAAGGCCAAAATTGCCGGTCGAGATCTCGTGGTTCTGGCAGTAAATACATTTAAGCGAGCAGCCGCTAAAGAAGATCGTGCCCGAACCGGCCTCACCCGAGATAGGCGGCTCCTCCCACATATGAAGCGCCGCGCGGGCCACCCTGAGCGTGTCGTTAGCACCGCATACGCCGCGCGCGCCCTCATCGCGCGCCGCACCGCAACGGCGCGGACACAAATGGCAGGCGGGCGAAAAAAGTTCGGTCAACGACGTCGGCATAAAAACATGCTCCAAAACAACGATTCAGCAGCTCAAACGTAAAGGGCCAGGCCGCGTAGACGACTCCGTCCCTAAGGCGCCGTAATCGTCCGACACGATTTTTGTAATGTCAAGACTGGAATCCACAAAGTGCCGCTTTATGATGTAGGTATTCCGCCCCCCGCGGAGCAACTGGGTGAACCGTCGCGTTTATTTAGGGAGCCCACACAGTCGTGCCTAGTACAGGTATCCTTCGTTGTTAAGGACGCTGGAACAGTCGATGAGGGCACCCACCTGTTTTAGGTGGGTTCATTTTCGTAACGTGGGGGGTGGTTTTCTTTTGCCGAAAATCGCCATTACAGTCCATATGGATCCCCGCCGGCATCCCGACAAGCCATCGACAACATCCCAATATCTGGTAAGCGCGTGATTATCGCTGCGTGCAATTACATGCACCCCCCTTGGTCGAGTATTATGGTTCGGCTATGCCCTTTGCGCATGGCGTTCTTCTGACCTTTTCCTTCGACGCTTGGCGGTTTTTAGATTCATGGCTTCATCCCCGAGCTACATACCGTACCTATGCGTGGCAGCGGCGGCCTTTATCACGACCTTCCTCGCGGTGCCCCTGGTCAAGCGCTTGGCAATTAAACTCGATGCCGTCGACTATCCTTCTAAGCGCCGCATCAACACCAAGCCCATCCCGCGTTTGGGCGGAACGGCGGTGTTTTTGGGCCTGGTAGTTGCCTGCATTGTGCAAATCCTAGGCACCTGGCACCTAGGCTGGCCACCCGTCCTGGTGCCGCACCCGCGCCTTCACATTAGCTATCCCATGCTGGCGCTCTCCTTTACCGTCATCTTTGCGACCGGCGCTATCGACGACGTCTTCCAGCTCAAGCCCAAGCAAAAGCTGGCCGGACAGGTCCTCGCCGCGCTCATCGCCTGTATCGGCGGCCTGCGGATCGGCGTCATCGTCAACCCGTTTGCCCCCGGCGAAATCATGCTCGGGTGGCTCGCCTACCCCATCACCGTAATCTATCTGGTGGCATTCACCAACATCATTAACCTCATCGACGGCCTCGACGGCTTGGCCACGGGCATCTGCGGCATCGCCTCGTTCACCATGTTTTCGATGGCCGTTCTCTCGGGCCGCATCGACGCCGCCGCGCTCTCCATTGCGCTCTTTGGCGCCTGTCTGGCCTTTTTGCGCTACAACTTCAACCCCGCAAGCATCTTCTTGGGCGACTCGGGGTCACTGCTTCTGGGCTTTGCACTGGGCTCCATCTCGCTGCTCAACGTGAGCCGCACCGCCGCGCTCACCTCGCTTATCATCCCGCTCATCGTTGCCGGCGTGCCCATCATCGACACGTTTAGCGCCATCGTGCGCCGCAGGCGCGCCCACATTAGCATTGGGCAGGCCGACAAGGGCCACATCCACCACCGCCTGATCCAAGAAGGCTACAACCAAAAACAGGCCGTGCTGCTCATCTATGCCTGGTGCATCATGCTTTCGGCCGGCGCCGCCGCGATTAACCAGGTCGAGGTGCCCATGCGTGTGCTCATCTTTACCGTGCTCGCCATTGGCTCGGCGGCCTTTGCCAAGCATCTACATCTGTTTGAGCCCGTGCTGCGCCACCATTACAACAAGCGCACGCACGAGGACGAGCTCGTCACCCCCGACGACCCCGCCTTTAAGCAGGAGGAGCAGGCAGCCGAGGAGCGCAAAGAAGAGCGCCGCCACAAGCTCTAGGGCAAGCTGCCGAGGATGTGCCCAGGCGCCGCTGGCCAAGCTCAGCCGCGCCGCACCCATCGCACATGCCGCACCACGCGCGTCCCTCTCCCGCCCCTCGCCTACTTACGCACCACCCCTCCAATAAACGCGTTATCATCTTGACCCATGAACATACGTTAGGAGCAATCATGCCAAACGAGAACAGCTACGAAGTCGCGCTGCAAAAGAGCAACGCCATTCGCGAGGGCCTGGCCAAGACGCCCGAGAAGTTCACCATGCTCACCGGCGACCGCCCCACCGGCCGTCTGCACCTGGGCCACTACTTCGGCACCCTCAAGGTCCGTGTTGAGCTGCAGAACATGGGCGCAAAGACCAACGTGCTCATCGCCGACTATCAGGTCATCACCGACCGCGACACCACCGAGCACATCCAGGACAACGTGTACAACATGGTCATGGACTACCTTGCCTGCGGCATTGACCCCGACAAGACCATGATCTACGCGCACTCCGCCGTGCCCGCCGCCAACCAGCTCATGCTGCCGTTCCTGTCGCTGGTGTCCGAGGCCGAACTGGCGCGCAACCCCACGGTAAAGGCCGAGATGGAGGCCTCGGGCCACGAGCTCACCGGTCTTCTGCTCACCTACCCGGTACATCAGGCCTGCGACATCCTGTTCTGCAAGGGCAACGTGGTGCCCGTCGGTCGCGACCAGCTGCCGCACATCGAGCTTACCCGCACCATCGCTCGCCGCTTTAACAATCGCTACGGCAAGGTGTTCCCCGAGGTCGACGCGTTGCTGTCCGAGACCCCGCTGCTGCCGGGCCTGGACGGTCGCAAGATGAGCAAGAGCTACGGCAACGCCATCAACATCTCGATGACCGCCGAGGAGACGGCCAAGCGCATCAAGAAGAGCCAGACTGACTCCGAGCGCATGATCACGTTCGATCCCGAGAACCGCCCCGGCGTGTCTGGCCTGCTTTCGACAGCCGCCATCTGCACCGGCCGATCCGAGGTCGAGATTGCCGAGGAGATTGGCATGGGCGGCTCCGGCCAGCTCAAGAAGTACGTGACCGAGGCCGTCAACGAGTACTTCGCACCTATCCGCGAGCGTCGCCAGCGCTACGAGAACGATCTGGATTACGTGAAGGACGTGCTGCACGAGGGCAACCGTCGCGCCAACGAGATCGCCGAGCAGACCCTGGCAGAGGTTCAGGACGCCATGGGTATGGTGTACTAGACCGATCTGCTGGCTTGAGCTTTCGATTGCTATAGGGCGGGCGCTACGGCGTCCGCCTTTTTTGGAGCCGGACCGCTTCGGCTCCGTCCATCGCACTCCCCCGACAAACAGGAACAGGCCCGCTGGCAGATAGTTGCCAGCGGGCCTGTTCCCGAAGTACACCGTTGAATCGCACAGAGGGGAGGGATGCGAATCAAACTCAACAGGGCAGGCTTTTTCATCGCCTATTGCCTGCTCCGTTGCTGAAACCAATATAGTTCACCGTGGTTTACTTTCTAGCGTCAATGTGCGCCGCCATACCTTCTCCATAAGTTAGCTCAGGTAAACCTGCAACGGAGAACCACCACAAAGGGGACAGGCACCTTTGTGGTGGTTTTGACCACGGCAGAGCCGCTAGAGTCCGGCAGGCCAGCGACAGGCGGCCAAGTCGACGTGCATGTCGTCCTTAAACGCCACGCCCTCCCCTAGCAAAAGCTCACGTTGAGCATCGGGGCCGCCAAAGGCAAAGCCTTCGCAAATGCGACCGTCGGCAAACACCACACGATGGCAGGGAATCTGGCCGGGGCGCGGATTGCTGTGCAGCGCGTAGCCCACGTACCGCGCACTCCGCGGACGACCGGCAAGCAGTGCCACCTGACCATACGTGGCGACCATCCCCTCGGGGATCTGCTCGACCACCTCGTACACCCGTTCAAAAAAGCCCTCAGACGCCATTGCTCGCTCCCTTCCACCCGGAAAAGCATAAACCACCACAAAGGTGTCTGTCCCCTTTGTGGTGGTTTATGGCAGGTCGGTTAGTTGGCGGGCTGGAAGAAGGCTACTGCTACGGCGCCGGGGCCAACGTGGGTACCGATGGTGGCGCCGATGGTGTGAACGGGCAACTCGCCCTCGGTGTGGCCAGCCCAAAGTGCCGCGCTGTCCTCGATATACTTCTTGAGCACCGCATTCGAAAGACCCGTATAGCCGAGCGCCAGCGGCATGGAAAAGTCGATGCCGCCCGCCTTTTTGACCTTTTGGTTCAGCAGGTTGCGGCCGTTCTTGGAACCGCGCGCCTTGCCCAGCTGCACGATCAGACCGTCCTCGACAGCCACCACGGGCTTTACGTTGAGCAGCGTGCCCACGGCGCCGGCCGCAGCAGACAGACGACCGCCGCGCACCAGGTACTCCAGCGTCTCGAGCAGGCCGATAACCACCACACGGTCGCGCACGGCCTCGACAGCCGCCGCAATCTGAGATGCACTGCGGCCCTCGTCCACCAAGCGCAGCGCATACTCGACCAGGACGCGCTCGCCTAGGGTAACGTTGTTGCTGTCTACCACGAACACGTCACCACCTGGCGCCTCGGCAAGTGCGGTACGGGCACTCTGATTGGTGCCTGATAGCTTAGCGCCCACGGTAATAATCACGGCCTCGTCGCCGGCCTCACGCGCCTCGGCGATGGCCTGCGAAAACGCGTACGGGTTGACCTGGCCGGTCTTGGGCAGCTCATCGCGCTCCACGAGCATCTCGTAAAAGCGCTGGTGATCGATGTCGATGCCATCCATGTACACATCGGTGCCAAAGGTGACGGACAGCGGCAAAACGGCCAGTGCCGGGTGCTCCGCCGGCGACATATCGCTTGCGGAATCGGTAATAATGCGGACGGACATAGCGAATCCTTTCTTGCGCAGGTCCCGCGCAGGGAATTTTGACAGCAAGGCCCCGGCACGGTATACGCGCTCAAACAGGACTATGCAGTTGTTAATTGGAAGCAAAAGCCTTGGTGGCCCTACAGCTCGCGCAGGGTGTTAAGAATCGTGCGCAGCGACGCATACATCTGCTCGCGCTGCTCCACACCCATAGCCTTACCGGTGGTATCGAGCACTTCGCGAATGATGCGGTCCGCCTCGCTCATGCTCTCGCCGCCCAGAGCGGTCAGGCGCACCGGAGCACGATACTTAACGGCGGCATCGCCCGAATCATCGACCTCGACGTAGCCACCCTCCTCCAGATGCGCCAGCGTACGCGAGACGGCGGCGCGGGTCACGCCTGCCATGCGAGCCAGGTCGGCGCCAGTCAGGCCGTCCTTGCTGCGCTCAAGATAGTACAGGCACATAACGTCGGAGCCCTTGAGACCCAGCCTTGCGCCCTCAGACGTCTTAATGCGCTGGATCTCCTTGTAGAGTCCGCTGATCAGTCCGACAAAGTCCTCGAAACGTGTCTCGTCGCTCTGCTGCATGGGAGACGACCGCCTTTCGCTTGCATAATGCTAACGGGTAAACATCTTAGTCGCATAAGGCGACACCCGTACCCAAATACCCCATTTGTTAACCCATCAACATAAAAACCACCACAAAGGGGACAGGCACCTTTGTGGTGGTTTGGGGCATCAATAGGTTCTAGGCGCCGCTACAGTTCCACGCAAGGATTGTCGCGGGTCACAAGCGTCTTAATGACAACCGTCGCTCCCAGATAGCGCTCAAGCAGCTCGGCTAAGCGATCGATCGCAGCCTGGCAATCCCCCATCCGCTCGGGCTCCACGCACTCAATCGCCAGGAACGCATCGGCCGAATCATCGGACAGCGCCGTGCGAACGCCGTCGCGCCAGTTCCAGCAGCGGCACACAGCGCCCGCATCGTCGATGTAGGCGAGCTCGCCGGGCAGCGTCGGATCGTCCGCCTCCTCGCCAAGCGGCAAGAACGCATCGCCACCGTCGGTCACCTTCAGGCGAAGGTCTCCCTCGATCGCATGCAGATCCTCGCCTCCCACGGGCAGCGCGTAGGTCAGCGACACCGTGTTGTAGATATCCACCGCGGGCGTAATGTGGCCCACCGGCTTGCCTTTGAGCACGCGTTTGAGCAAGTTCTCGATCGAGCAGCGCGCGCCTTTCTTGGTCTTGAACAGACGATAGGCCTCGCGCCATGCCTTGACCGGTGCGTTCTCGCTGATAGTGTCGCTGGTCAGATGACGCTCCGCATCGATATTGGCGCGGTCGAGCAACGCCGCAATCGCATCCACGTCCTCTTGAGAAATCTGAGCCGTGGGCTTCATGCCCTCCACGACCACAACACCGACCGCTGCCTGCGGAAACAGCTCCCAGAATGAATCCTCGGCAATAAAGCTCTTCATACGCTCTCCCTTCATTGTGCGCGCCCGAGTGAGGGCGCCTAAACAAAAAGCGCCCTTACAACGGCCACCTTCAAAGTCCTACGGTGCCGTCACAAGAACGCTTGCGCTGTCCCCATCCGGAGAAGGGGACGATATGTCAGGCGTATTGTAACCCGAGTCATCCACGCGAGCAAAACCACCACAAAGGTGCCTGTCCCC
This sequence comes from Collinsella sp., assembly GCA_031294825.1. Lineage (GTDB taxonomy): Bacteria > Actinomycetota > Coriobacteriia > Coriobacteriales > Coriobacteriaceae > Collinsella. Next base: position 17,957 of record JAUMPM010000044.1, read on the forward strand.
TTTGTGGTGGATATGGACTCACGGCGAAGCTAGTGGCGAAGTCCCAGCAGCCCGCGGCCGCGATGACGGGCGTCGGCGTGTACTTGAACGTGCGGGCCGGCGGCTTTGACGGACTCGGGCAGGTGCGAGTACTTCTTCTCGAAGTTCTCCTCGAACATCACCGCCAGGTTGTGCGCGGCCTCGTCATAGCGCGCGGTGCTCTGCCAGTATTGGCGCGGCACCAGGATGCCATCGGGCACGCCGTGGCACGTCGTGGGAATGTCGACGTTAAAGATGTCGTCGTGCACGAACTCGCTGTCCTCGATGGTGCCGTCGAGGGCGCGCGCGACCAGCGAGCGCGTGTAGGCAAGCTCGATGCGATGGCCCACGCCGTAGCCGCCGCCAATCCAGCCGGTGTTGACCAGGTACACGCGCGTGCGGCCGTCGGCAATGCGCTCGCCGAGCATCTTGGCGTAAACCATGGGGTCGAGTGGCATAAACGGCTCGCCGAACAGCGAAGAGAACGTGGGCGTGGGCTCGGTGACGCCGACCTCGGTTCCGGGAATCTTAGCCGTAAAGCCCGTCACAAAGTGGTACATGGCGGCGTCAGCCGTCAGGCGCGAGATGGGCGGCAGCACGCCAAAAGCGTCGCAAGTCAGGAACAGCACGACACTCGGAGTGGTGCCCATGCCCTTAGTCCACGCGTTAGGAATGTGCTCCACGGGATAGGCCACGCGCGTGTTGTGCGTAATCGAGATGTCGTCGTAGTTGGGCTTGCGGTTCTCGTCGAGCACCACGTTTTCGCAGATCGCGCCAAAGCGGACAGCGTTGAAGATCTCGGGCTCGTGGAAGGCGTCCAGGCCCTCGCATTTGGCGTAGCAGCCACCCTCGATGTTGAAGATGCCCATGTCGGACCAACCGTGCTCGTCGTCGCCGATAAGTAGTCGCGTGGGGTTGGCAGAAAGCGTAGTCTTGCCGGTACCGGACAGGCCAAAGAACACGGCGGTCTCGTGCGTGACGGGATCCATGCTGGCCGAGCAGTGCATGGGCAGCACGTCGTCCTCGACGGGCAGCAGATAGTTCATGACACTGAAGATGGACTTTTTGATTTCGCCGGAGTAGCCGGTACCCGCGACCAAAATCACGCGCTCCTGGAAGTTGATGACCACGGCGGCGCTGGAGTTGAGGCCCTTGATGGCAGGATCGCACTGGTAACCGGGCGCTGCGAGCACGCAGAAGTCGGGCTCGCCGGTGCGCGCGATTTCGCGGGCGAGCGGACGGGCGAGCATTTGCTTAATGAAGAGTGCCTGGCTGGCACGCTCGCAGGCAACAAGCAGGCGACGCGTGTGGTTGCGGTCAGCGCCCGCCATGCCGCGCGTGACGAACACGTCGCGCTCGTTGAGATAGTCGACGATGCCGGCCTTGATGGCCTCATAGCTCTCGACGGACAGTGGGCGGTTGACCGCACCCCAGGCGATCTTGTCGTGAACATCGGGGGTGTCAACGATAAAACGATCGTTGGGCGAACGACCAGTGCGCTCCCCCGTCTCGATCACGAGCGCGCCATTAGAAGCCATACGGCCCTCTTTGCGACGAATAGCGTGCTCGACAAGCTCTGCCGCCGGCAGGTCCACCAGCAGACGGGGTTGATTCTCGGCGGGATCTTCAACGAGCGTAATACCAAAGTTGGACAGAACTTCTGCAGGGGTAACACCAGGCATGGGGCCTCCTTTAAAAACGCGACACGTTGACGCGACGCGCACTTTACTCACGTAAAGCCCGTTGTACCCGATATGCAAAAACGTTTTTGCGGCAAGGGCGGCAAGCCCGCCCAACGGTCAAAAATCGCAGGCAAGCGGCCTAGTCATTGGGGACGCTTTTAAACGACTAGTCATTGGGGACACTCTTGAACAGACAACATTCAAGGAGTGTCCCCAGATGCCGGCACTTAGGGACGTTCCCAAAGTGCCGGCACATAAGGAACGTCCCTAAGTGCCGACTACCGAATGGCGCCGCCGAAATTATCGAACAATCTGTTCAAAAACACGAGCGGACACCGCGGTGTCTATACTAGAGCGCAGCAATAGAAAGGACCCCGCTTTGAGCATCACGCCCCTCGATAGCATTCGCCGCGCCATCGCCCGCCGTAACGGCATCTCCAACCCCGCTGCATCGAAAGACGGCGCCGCGAAGGCCCAGGGCGGCCGCATCGAGAACGGCCTCTTCCCTGCCTCCCACACGGCCGAAGAGCTCGCACGCATCCAGGAGCTGAGTCAGCGCAACGCCGGCGGGCCCGATAGCAGCCAAGCCACACGTCGCCGGCGCGAACGCGATCGGGAGCCCGGCCCCGTCCGCCGCATGGTCAACGCTTGGTGGAACCGTCTGCTCGGCGCCGTCTACGGCGGCGGGTTCTCCACGCAAGAGGCTGAATACGAAGAGCACGCCACCAGCCGCGACTATCTTTGGAACACCCTCGGCACCGCCGTGTGGGGTCTGGCGTTTCCGTTGCTCACCATCGTGTCTACGCAGCTCGTGGGCGCCGAAGAAGCCGGCAAGTTCTCCATCGCCTTTGTCACCGGCACGCTCATCATGATCGCGTGCAACTACGGCGTGCGCAATTTCCAGGTCTCGGACATCGACGAAAAGACGTCCTTCGCCTCCTACCAGCTCAATCGTTGGATCTGCGGAGCGCTCGCCCTAGGCTGCGGCCTCATGTATAGCAGCGCCCGCGGCTATGACGCGCAGATGGCGACGATCGGCCTGGGCGTCTACCTGTATAAGGTCATCGACGGCGTCGCCGACGTGTACGAAGGCCGCCTGCAGCAGGCCGACAAGCTCTACTTGGCTGGAATGAGTCAAACGCTACGCTCCGTCGGCGTCATCGCGGTCTTCAGCGTGGCGCTGTTCCTCACGCGTAGCATGCCCATCGCGGCCATGGCCATGGGCATCGCCGCGATCGCCTCGCTCGTGCTGGTCACCGCGCCGCTCGCCCTGCTCGAGACCGAAAAATCGCGCCGCGTAAGCCTGCGCGAGGTCGGCCACCTGTTTGTCCAGTGCGCCCCACTCTTTGGCGCGCTATTCCTGTTCAATCTTATCGAGAGCATGCCCAAGTTTGTGATGGAAGGAACACTAGCCTACAAATACCAGCTGTACTTTAATGCCCTGTTTTTTCCAGCTCAGGCTATTCTGTTGAGCATTGGATTTGTCTATAAACCGCAGCTCCTGCGCTTGTCGAGCATTTGGGCTAATCCTCGCAAGCGTCGTCGCTTTGACCTGATTATTGTTGCCGTTATGGCGCTGATCGTGGTCATCACCGGCGTGTGCGCCGCATTTATGGCAGGTCCCGGTATTCCCCTCATGAGCTTTATGTACGGTCTCAGCTTTGAGCGCTACCGTACGCTGGCGCTGCTGATGGTCGTCGCCGGCGGCGTCACCGCGGCCATCGATTTTATCTACGCCATCATCACGGTATTGCGCCACGCTGGCGACGTCACCAAGATCTACCTGATCTGCTTCGCCGTAAGCGTGGTGCTGCCGGTGATCCTGATCAACCTGCTGGGTCTGATGGGCGCTGTGGTGAGCTACCTAGCCATCATGGCCCTACTCCTGGTGCTGCTGATTATCGAGTACCGCCGCATCCGCCAACGCATAGAGAGGGACCGGAATCCGTACGGCGCCTAATTAGCTGCCCCGGTCACCGGAATTTGCGATGGAATCGCCCCGGCTGGGGTCTCGTTGCGGACAATATTCATCACGCAAAACTAAGTGAGTAGACTTTTACCGAATCTCCGACCACACCAACAGAGCACAAGTCTGTGACCTGCGGTTTTATTGAGGCAAATATGTTGGGTGCTCGGCATTTCCAAAAAAGTCTACTCACTTAGCCAGCGGGCAGCCAAATGATTATTTAATCCCCGTCCCAGAGAAATCAATTAGCGGGCAGAAGGGCAAAAGTAGTCAAAAAAGCCCCGTCCCAAATTAGCTACCCCTTGCACCGATTATTCGCCCGGGTTGATGTTCGCGTAGAACTCCGCCCCGTCGTCCAGGCGCAGGATGCCCACGCGACCGAACTCGGAGCCGGTGGCGGCAGCGCAGTCGATGTCGATGCGATCGGGCACACCGGCGGCATCCTCGCCGCCCAGGCGCACGATCTGCCCGCGGCCCGACTCCTCATCGAGCCCCGCAAGACCACCGACCTCGCAATAACGCCCGAGCGACACCGTTGGCGTGTGACCGCTCACCACGACCGGACCCTTGCCCTCGGCAGAAAGCAGCCCGGTCGGCACATCCCAATAGCCGTGACGAATCCACAGCAGGTCATCGGACGACTGCACTGCGAGCATCTGCTGCAGCAGCTCGCGATCAGCACCCACCGCTCCGACGCCATCGGCACAATCGACACCATGCTCAAGCAAAAACGCACGCGCCGCCTCGGTCTGAATGCCGGCGTGCACCAGCAGGTACGGCCGCTCGGCAGTCTCGACCACCGCGTAGAGCGGCAGCGCGGCCATCCATCGCACGAGCTCCTCGTATGCCTCAAATTCCATGTCGTTGAGCTGCTCGCGCGTCGTCCAGCCACCGTTGATATCCCAGGTCTCGGCATCGAGCGGATCCTGGCCAATGATGGCATCGAGCATGATCTGCTCGTGATTGCCCTTGAGCACGCGGGCGTTGGGCAGCGAGCGCACGAGCTTAATAACACCGACCGGATCGGGCCCGCGATCGATCATGTCGCCCAGCACGTACAGTGTGTCGTCGGACGTCAACGAGATCTTAGACAGGGCCTCGTCAAGCGCACGCACGTGCCCGTGAGCGTCAGATGTCACATAGATCGCCATGGTACGCCTCTCCTTGCATTGCGGCCGAAGCCCGGTGCCGCAACTAAAACTTCAAGTTGAACTTAAACGTTACCCATTGTACTCCGTTGCAATAAAGCTGGAAAGGGTTTCCGAGCAGAGGCAAAGACGGCAGCCGTCTATGACGATATCGCGCACGCCCGCAATCCAACCCCATAAACCCACCATCTTTGGGTACAAATAACCGCAGACAACTGACCGTGCCACGCCAACCACCCAGGAGCGGACACCATCTATGAACCAGATCCTTCTCTTTATCGGCCTCGTCATTATTTTGTGCCTGACCATCAAACCCGTCGGCAAAAAACTCCCCTTCCCCACCCTGCTCATCTTTATCGCGCTCGGCATGCTGTTGGGTGTCAACGGCCCGACGCATATCGACTTTAGCGACTACGCACTCACCGAAACCGTCTGCAGCACGGCGCTGCTGTTCATCATGTTCTACGGCGGCTTTAACACCAATATCGACCGCGCCAAGCCCGTCGCCGTGCCCGCGGTGCTGCTGAGCACGCTCGGCGTCGTCATCACCGCAGGCATCACCGGCGTGTTCGCCCACTTCGTGCTGGGCTTCGACTGGATCGGCGGCCTGCTGCTGGGATCAGTCGTGGCATCCACCGACGCGGCCAGCGTCTTTAGCGTGCTGCGCGAGCACAGCCTGTCGCTGAGGGGCGGAACCGACTCGCTGCTCGAGGTCGAATCGGGCTCCAACGACCCCGTCGCCTACATGCTCACCGCCGTGCTCGCCACACTCGCAGCCGGCGGCGACATTAACATCCCCGTGCTGCTGGCCAAGCAGATCATCCTAGGCGTGGGGCTGGGCCTTGCCATCGGTTGGACATCCAGCCGCCTGATTGAACGCGCACACGCAACGGCCGAGGGCGCGCAGACTATCTTTTTGTTCGCCGTGGCGATCATCGCCTACGCGCTGCCGAGCTACCTGGGTGGCAACGGCTTTTTGGCCGTGTACCTGGCCGGCATTGTGCTGGGCGCGAGCGACATCACCGGCAAGGTCGAGATGGCGCACTTCTTTGACACCCTCACCGAGATGGCCGAGATGACGATCTTCTTCTTGCTCGGCCTGCTCGTAACGCCCGCACGCCTGCCGCAGATGCTGCTGCCGGGCCTGGCGCTCATGGCGTTTATGCTCTTCGTGAGCCGCCCCATCGCCGTCGGCGTACTCCTGGCGTCCTTTAAGACGAACCCCCGCCAGGTCGCGCTCGTAAGCTGGGCGGGCCTGCGCGGAGCAGCTTCGGTCGTCTTTAGTCTCTTTGCCGTGGTGGCCGGCGTTCCCGGCGGACACGACCTATTTGACCTGGTGTTTGTGATTGCCGTGTCGAGCATTGTGGTGCAGGGCTCGCTGCTGCCGGCGGTGGCAAAGAAGCTCGACATGATCGACGCGGAAGGCGACGTGCGCCGTACGTTTAACGATTACCGCGACGAGGACGGCATGTCGTTCGTCAAGCTCAAGGTGGGCGCTGGCCATCCGTTTGCCGGGCGCTCGCTCGCCGATATTGGCAGCGCGACGGACATGCTCGTGGTCCTGGTGCTGCGCGACGGTGCGCATCCGGTACTGCCCAATGGCGACACCGTGATCCAGGAAGGCGATCTGCTGGTGATGGCAGCCCCAACGTTCGAAGAGCGTGCCGAGGTTACGCTGCGCGAGGTCACCGTGACGCCCCACGGTCGCCTGGCCGGTCAGCGCCTACGCGACGTGCCGCAGGGCAAGCACCCGTTTATTGTGGTGATGCTCAAGCGCGAAGGCCAGACGATCATCCCCGATGGCAACACCCTAATATATGCCGGCGACGAAGCCGTCATCGCCACACTGGCGTCGTAGCCATCCCCACCCATAAGTTGCGGAGAAATAGGGACTGAATAGGCCTTTTAGCAGCCTAAACGGTCCCTATTTCGCCGCAACTTATTGAGGGGATGGGGTTGAAGCTCAATCGCGGCTACCAGTCCTCGTCCGTGTCATAGCCGTCGCCCTCATCGTCGACGGCAAAGTCGCGGAGGTCGAGGCCTTCGCGTTCGGCTCGGGCTAGGAGCTCTTGGGGCGACTCGTCCTCGATATCCATCACGTCGAGCATGGCAGCGGGAAAGCCCACGCCAGCCGCGCTCCCCGCGTAGTCGAGCAAGCCCTCGCGCAGCTGATCTGCATCAACGTCGATCTTCATGGTGAAACCTCCTACCAGACCAGGCCCTTACTCGTCAGCGCCGAGCGCATCCACGGCAGCGACAAAAGCCTCAACCTGCTTGTCGTCCATCTGCGTGGCCAGGCGCCCCACGGGCTCATCGTAGGCAAACTGCACCTTATCGATAAAGCAATCCCACGCTCGTTCGTCCACACACACGGCGGCCTCGCAATACTGGCTGAGCTTTTTGAGTCCATACCAAAACGCATTCACATGACGCGCGGGGTCCTCGTCCAACACACCATCGTAACGGCGTCCGTTAAACTCCTGCATGCGCGCCACGGCAACCTCGAGCGAATCGCCGCCCTCGGCAGAAGCCTCATCAACAAGCTCGGGAATCGGAACCTCACGCCGGACATTATGCCTGGTTGCACCATCGTACTCGCCCACCAGCACGTCCTCATCAAGCCGAGAATCGTAGTCCAAATAGCTCGTGCCAGAACAAATGCCGTGCGGGGAGCCCGTGCCAAACGCACAGAACAACCCGCCGTCGGCAATAACGCGACGGTAGGTCTCAAACGACTTCTTAACCTGAACGAGCAGCTCGGCAAGCAAACCAGCATCGCATGTCGCCTTGCACGCAACGCAAACAGGCTCCGGTAACCCCGAAGGCTCAACCGTGCTCCCCGCGACGCGGGCGGCACGCTCGGCCCGATACGCCTGCGCCGCCAAGCGCGCTCGCTGCGCAGCGCCGCGCACGTTAGTAAGCTCACGCTCCAGCGCCACATCACCAGCAACATCGCCAGCCAAATCACCCGTAAAACCATCAGCGTGCTGCGGCCCAGTCGCGCTCAGCTCGGACTCAAACGTCGCTGCGATCATGCCCGCAAGGTCCGTTGCGTCGGCGGCACAACGAAGTTGCTCCAGCTGCGTGCACAGCAGGTCGGCATCCAAAGGCGCGGCATCCACAACGCGCACGTCACTCAGACGTGCCACGTCCTGCAACACCAAAGCCCCCGCGGCATCGTACGCCGCGCGAGCCCTGTCCGCCGTATTGGCACGCAGCTTTACCTCGATAAACGCAAGCGTCTGCTCCAGGCGCGCCAGCAACTCGGCCTTGTCCTCCATGCGCAAAAAGGCAGCATAGCGGCGCTCCATCTGCAGCGGACCGACAATGCCCACCTGTTTGCGAGCGCGCGCAAGCGCAGCACTCTCAACACGGCGAATATACCCGTCAACAGCCCGCACGGCAGACTCGCGCGCAGCGTGCTCAGCAGCCTCAACGCCCCTAAGCACGCCCAGCAGCTCGCGGGAGCGCGCCCTGCGTACCAGTTCACCGCGATCGTACTGCTCAAGCGCCGTCTGACGCTTGGCTACCGACTCAAAGCCAAACAGCTCGTCGAGCAGCTCGCCGACAGAACGCTCGCCCGCCATGGCAAGGCCTCCTCACGCACTACGCACCAACACGCCCGCGGACCCACGCGCACGCAAGCCCGCTCGCCCGCACTTCTACAGATCCAGCGCCTTCTTCGCGGCATCAACCGGGTCACCATCCATGTAGAACACCGGACTCAGTCCCGAAATAATCTCGGACGAAACACTCTGCAAGCCCGCGATGGCGCTCAGCGGCAAAATCACGCGCTTGGCGCCGGCGTTTTTGGCCACGCGCATAATGTCCTCGAGCCCTCGGATCTCGTCCATAGAACCCGACATGCGCAAGATTCCCGGAATCGCCAGCGCGGGCATCACCGGGCGGTTGCACGCCGCAGAGCAAAGGCCCACAAACTCGGCGAGCGAAACTTCCTCGGACAGGCCCTTGCTCTGCAGGTCGTTGTAGAACAGCAAATAATCCTTGGAGCCAATGTGCATGCCCGGCGCCACGCGGTTCGCTAGGTTCACAAAGTTGTCGAACGCGGCTTCCAGCGTATCGCGCACCGGCTTGTTAAAGGCCACGCCCTCGTGCTTAAACTTGCACTCGCCGGCAACGGCCTTATTCTCCAGCTTGTACACGGCAACCTCGCCGCCCTGCGACCTGCCCACGCCAAACACGTGGCCGGACAGCAGCGGCCCGTCGGGAATCAGCGTGTCCTCGGACTGCTCGGGCACGCGCACCACGTGCACGTCCTGCGGGTTGTCGGCATCCATATAGCCCAGGTTGACGTCGATAAACTCGACGCCCGCCATAATCTTGAGCTGCTCCTTTACGCGGCGACGGCCCTCGATGGCGTAATCCAACAGCCAGCGCACGTCGTCCTTGTCCATGGCCTCGTCGGGGAACAGCAGCTTGGCCAGGCCGCTAAAGGTCTTGCGCACGGCGATCTCATCGCGCTTGTTAAAGTCGCTGTTAAAGCGGAAGTAGCGGTCGATATGGTGTGTAAAGTCCTTGCGGCGCATCTCCTTGCAAAACTCCGACAGGCAGTCGGTGATCAGGCCATAATGCCCGGTCAGCAGGCTCGAACGCATCTTGGGAATCTCCCAGCCCGGCAGGTAATAGTAGATACGGTCGAAGAAGGCCGAATCGTTGTTGAACTCCGGCGGGAACGGGTCAAACAGGTGCGTGGTCTTAAGGACATTTTGCACGGTGTCGTTGATGTTGCCCTCAAAGACCATGGAGGCATCGGCGTTGATCTGGTCGCGGCCGCGCGCGTAGCTGCCACTCGCCATGTAGTCCTTCATGATCTGCACGGCATTGGTGTCCTTAAAGCGCATGCCGGCGACCTCGTCGAACGTCACGCAATCCCAATGGCCCACCAAGCCCACGCGATCGGCGCGCATGGAGTTCATGCGGCCGAACAGGTTGGCCGTGGTGGTCTGGCCGCCCGAAAGCAAGATGGCGTATGGCGAGACCTCTTTGTAGATATGGCTCTTGCCGGTGCCGCGGGGACCCAACTCGCACAGGTTGTAGTTGCGCTCGATGAGCGGCACCATACGCTCGATAAAGTGCAGGCGCTCTTTCTCCGAAAGCTCGCTGGACTCATAGCCGGCAGAGCGCAGCAGCATATTGAGCCACTCGTCGCGCGTAAAGTACTGGCGCTCGTCAATCATGGCATCCAGGTCCAGATTGGGCATCTGAATGGGCGTGAGCGACGCCACGCTAAACGGAGAGTCCTCGGGTCCGCGCTTTTTGCGCTTGGCCTTGGAGCGGCGCGGCGCATCGTCGCCAAAGACCTCCATGCCAAACTCGTCTTCCTCATCCACGGGATGACGATACTCGATGCTCATAATGCACCAAATGCCACCCTGCAGAATCTTAGAATAGTCGCGCACGTACTCGGCCGGCATCACAAACGGCTCGATGGTCAGGTTGGCAAACGACGCCACGTAGATATCTTTGTACTCGTCGAGCTTGGCCGTCACCTTGTCGATGATGGTAAAACGACCCAACTCGCGGATCTTGGACTTAATGCGCTCGGACTCGTCGGGACGCACGTAGTTATCAGTGAGGATCCTGCGAATGCGGTCCAAACCCTCTGCCACGGCATCCTCGTCGTCGGTTGAGCAGTACATGCCCAGCAGGTACTCCAGCACAAAGGTGGGCACGTTGGCGCCGCGCTTCATAAGGGCCGTCAGGTCCTTACGCACGATCTTGCCAGCAAAGTGCTCAAGCAGCTTGCCGTCAAGGCCATCCATGTCGTAGCCGTCGTCCTCGGGGGCCTCGGCCGCGGCCTGGTCATAGCCATCGGTCGAGGATTCGTCCTTGGTGGTCGCCGCAGACTCAACGGGCACAGCACCAAACGGCTCCGGGGCAGGCACGGCCTCCTCCGCAGGCACGGCTTCCTCCACGGGCACGGCCTCCTCCACAGGCACATCCACATCAATCGAGGGAACTTCCCACAGATCGTCATCATGGCTATCAAACATAGGGCACACTCCTAAAAACCAAAGTCAGCAACAGGGGCAAACGAAACAGCAATGGTGTACGTCTCGCGCCAAACGATCTTGCCCGTTTCGCGCTCGCGGCAGACCAGATAGTACGGACCCTTGGCCGAGAATCCATCCGCTGCACGCAGCGCAAACTTGGCATGCACCACGCGCTCCTGCGAGTTAGCAGAAATCTTGTTGGCATGCGCCTTGACCGTATCGCTCACCTCGTTGCCGCTTGCGTCGGTAAACACCAGCTCATACTCGCACGGCAAGACCTTACCTTGGGCAGGTTCTTCCTGGATCAAGTTGACCGAGAAGAGCGAGTTGGTCACTCGGCGTCCCTCACTTAGTACGCGCAGCGTCGCCGCGCGCGTGTCGACAAAGTCCTTGGAACCCGAGCGCGCACGCCAAAAACCGATAACGGGCACGCAGAGCTCCTGCAGGCTCATGCCGCCGTGGACGTAGTTGTTAGTGCCGCCGGGACGCTTGAAGTGCACGTTCTCGCGCGGGGCAAACCCCTCAAAACCGGCGCCCAAACGTCCCATGTCAACATTAACAAACACCCCGCGCGCCTCGTCCGAAAGCTTAGCCACGGCCTCGTTGGGCACCACCAGATGACGCTTGCCGTACATGACGGGAGCGTCAAGGACGGGAAGGTCCGGTTTGCCGAGCATCTGGCACTCGCTGAGCTCCCGACGCGTGTAGATAAAGCCGTGGTCCGCCGTTATAACAACACGCGCGCCCGGGGCGTCGGTGCACACGCGACGCGCCAACGCAGCAAGTTCCTCCACGGTGTCCGCACAGGCACCGAAGACGTCATCCTGCGTAGCGGCCTTCTCGCCCGTGGCATCGATCTTGTTGTGGTAGAGGTAGACAAGTCTTGAGTCCTTGAGCAGCGCCTTACGCTCGGTTCCCGCCATGTTGAGGTATGCGCTCGAGCGTAAAGCGCAGGCCGTGGGCTCAACGTAGGTAAGTACGGCCTCGCGCTGCGGTGTCGTCGCAGTGGGCATGCCGTCAGCCAACACAAACGAGCCATCCGCTGCAAGCTCAAGCGCTTGGTGTGGCAGCAGCGCGGGCATGCCCACCTCAGTAATGGAGGGAAAGACCGCCTGCATGCTAGAGACCTTGACGTTGCCGCCGCGTTCGCGCTCGAGAAGCGCCACAACGTCGCAGGCAACCTCATAGCGCAGCGCATCGCTCACGATAACGACCGTTGTTTTGGCAGAACCCACAAAGGCGGGTAGCACATGCCAGTAAAACTCATCCTGCCGTGCGGGACCATCGATGTAGCCGCAATCGGCCCACTCCCCTTGCGCAGCAGCCGCCCAGCAGGCATTGGCATCCGCCAAGAACCAGTTGCTGTAGAGATTCTCCGCCCAGTCCGCCACGGCGCGGGCAGGTTCCTCGAGCGCATCGCACTCGACGGAGCGTGCCCGCAGATACGCGGTGCACATATGGCGATAGGCAGCGTCCATGGCATACCATTCGGACGTATAGGCATCCCACACCTGCTGGGACTGCGCCAGATGGAACCCACCCGCGTGCGTCTGCCTAAACGCGCACATATCGGCCACAGCGACAAGCAGGTCAAAGTAGCTCTCGACACGACGGTACCAGCTTAGGTCGCAACGGCGCGCAGCAAAGGCACGCGCATCCTCAACACGGTCTGCACCTTGCGCAAACGAGCAGAACAGCTGCGAGAGCACAACCTCGTTGACGCACGGGAACACATCAAGCGAAGCCAGCGCATCGATCGGCAGGGTCTCGAACCGTGCAAAGAGCCCGCGGGCATCCTCAACTAAACGACAAATCTCAAATAGGTCCTCGCTCGATGCCCGGGCATCGGCGGCCTGGTCCCACGTACGCACCGCCTCAAGGCAATAGGGGCCGTAGGCGGGAGCCATATAGTTTTCGAGCCCCTTGAGCGCTCCCTCGGGAAGTGCGGTGGATGCCGCCGTAAGAAGCACATGGGATGCAAGCATAAGCAGTGAATCACGCTCGTGCAGCGGTCCATCAAACCCATAACAGCGCAGCATAAAGGCGGCGAGAACATCGCGCACACAGTACTTATCCACCAGCGCGGCCAGCGCCTCGGGACCCTCGTGCAGCAGCGTGGCCATGCAGCCGCGCAATACAAACGCGGGCCGTGCGTCGCCCGGTTCCTTGCCGCCAAAGATCACCGTAAGGATTCCGAGCTCGATATCGGATGCACCCGCGGCATGTGGAACGCATGCGACAAACTTAGCGCAGCGGGTCTTGGCATCAAAGAACGTCTTGTGTGCTCGCAGGCTCTCGCGCACGGCGTCGATATTCTCGATGCCCAGCTGATCGGCCAAAAGCGAAAGATAGTCAGCCTGGAACTGATCGGCATACAGCTCAACATCGGCAAGCCAATCACCCTCAAGCCTGCCGCGCGGGCAACGGCGATACAGCAAGATATCGCTCGCAAGGTCATCGCGGTTGATGAGCTTCTTGACGGCAAACATGCGGCCCTCGCAGGCCTCAACAAAGCGCACCGGGCGCTCAAAGTCACCGTGAGCAGGCATTACGCCGGCATCGGCCCCCACGCCGTCGAAACCCTCGGCAGCCAATCGCTCAAACTCAGGAGCAAACTCGCCGTCCGCATCGTGCCAAACCACAACACGGCGCGGCGCGCATGAGGACAACGGCTGCAAAAACCGCAGCTTAAGCTGTTCTTCTACATCGATCTTGGGCATGAATATCCTTACCGTATCTGCAGTTACTTGATCTTTGCCAGTACATCCTGAAACTTGGCGTAGTTGACCTTGACGCCGTCATCCAGGTCGATCTTAATCATCTGGTCTGCCAAGTGGTGCAACTTCTCCTCGTAGCCGATGGTCTCTTTAAGCTGGTCATTGAGCTTTTTGACACGCTTATCCAAGCGCACGCGCTCACCACGCTCAGCACTGGCAAGGGCATCGTTGGCATAGCCGATCTGCGAGCGATAGCGCTCCTGCTGCTCATGCACATAGTCGGTGCGGATGCGAGCCAACAGGTCGGGCTGATAGCGATGCATGTAAACAAGGCACTTGAAGCCGTTCTTTTTGCCGCTGTCGAACAGCCAGTAGATGGGGCGCTTCTTATAGGTCTGGCAGTGGTCCTTAAAGAAGTCCTTCAAAAAGTAGGTGCGGATGACCTCGCGCGAGGTGCCCTTGCCGCCGAGCGCCTCGGCAATAAAGGCCAGGTTCTGCTCGAGCGTCTCCTCGCCGTACACGGTGCGCACAAAGTCAATAAAATAGCGCACGATGTCGTCGTCAAAGTACTCGTCGTCGGTAATGGGCAGCACGTTGTCGCCATCGGGCATAAAGGTCACGTGATCGGAATCGGGCATCTTGGCAAGATAGTCAGAGACCGTGGCACCCTGATCGGCCAGGACCAGTCCGTCCACGTCCAGCGAATAGCGGCCAAACATGCAGCCCACGGCATAGCTTATGAGCGAGATGATCTCGTCGCGCTTGGTGCGCACGTATTTGTTGCCCTTATAGCTCTCGGGAATCTCGTCGGCGGTGTCAAAGATGCGCGCCACCGAGACGTACTTATCCTCGACCTCGATGGGCACCTCGCCCTCCATGTTGTAGATCTTGGCAAAGATTCGGTTGAGCTCCTCCTCGTTAGCGCGAAGCTGCTCAAAGCGAGCGTTAACCTCGGCTTTGCGAGCCTCGTATTTATCGGCGAGCAGTGTTGACATGGAACGCCTTCCAGGTAGTAGGGGATTAAAAACAATGATTCAAAGGGGCATTTTATGTGGTAGTCAAGCTTTTCTCACAGCACCCAGGAGGGTCCGTCCAACAACCGGGCACCATCTTCCTCGAGCGTATATTCACTCATCCAAGCCTTACCCAAAATGTCATACATAAAGAGCCAAAGGCTTACCCCATCGCGAAAGGTCCTCGTTGAAACAACGTAATTGGAGCCCTCAACCTCGCCTTCATACGACTCACACGACTCAAAACCGATGTAATCAAAACGACAGGTATCTCCAGGCTCAAGATTAGATACGACTGGCTTTTCCTCCACAATAATTGACGGAATTGGCCGGGGACCTACATTGGTAATCGAAACAATGAATCCGTAATCTTCCTCGAAACTGTCCACCTCAACTTGAGGCTTAGCCTTTTCGCTCCGAGACCTCTCTTCTTCTTGCTTCGTTTCTATGTCGTGCTTATACGAGACCACTGCAATAATGACTGCCGAAAACGTCCCGACTCCATTTAACAAATCCCCCGACGATAAAGAGTTGAGCAACGGAAGCGAGCAAATGCCGGATAGAAATCCAAGAAGAGCTTTAAACAGTAGCGTGAAAACCACTAAGCATGGAATTGAAACAGCCAAAGAAATAAATAGTCGGCGAATGTACCTCATGCTGATCACTCACAATAAGGGGTGACGTTTAAAATCCCAGGAGGTTTCAAACGAGTCCCAGTCGGTTTTTGACAGTTCGATAGCCAGTTCAGCCATGCTAGAGATACGGCCCTCTTCACCAAGGCCAAGAAGCGGCAGCCTTGACACAACGCCCGCATTACAATTGAGAGTTGGGTTAATCATTCTGAGCATCACAGATGCTGCGGATGAATTCAGGTAGGCAATTAGCGGAAGTAGGTTGTCATCTGCAATAAATGCGCAACTTCCAGCATGCTCAAACAGACTGTGTCCGCCGTTGACTCTAAACGAATTGCGATCGGACGTAACGTCTGACCAAGAGATCGACGGCCTAAATTGATCATCAAGGCTGACGGGGCGGAATCCTGACTGTTTTTTCATCTCCAGTTGGCCAGTGACTGAGAAATTCATAACGTTATCTCGGTTGCCATACCACTTGCGATAGCTACCACCTTTGTTACATGGATACCAACACGTTGTGGTTTGGACCTCGTTAATCGATGAGCACTCCCTATCAAACTTTGATAGTTGGACCTCCCACCAAGCTCTAATGAATAAGTCATTGTTTCCCGTTGTGATTCCAGCTTGAAGCGACGCGCGCGTACCAACAGCTGGATTTGATTTAAATGCAGATAGTATTCCGCCCCCAGCCCAGTAGGCTATTGGGGCGCCGGGGATCTGCTTGAAGATGTCGGCGTCGCGGCGGTAGAACCAGCCGCAGTCGGGATCTCGGATCGCCTCGAGCAGCTTGAGACGCTTCGCCTCACTACCGTTGATGTCGACGAGGCGCACGTAAGCGCCCTCGTATGCCGCGCGGCCGTTGTAGATGACATCGGCGGTTACGTTGACGACCTCGCCGCCGATGGCGTCAAATGCGCGGGGGCCGAGATGAGCCATCGAGACAATCGTCTTGCCCTCGATAATCGAAGAGCGCATCTTCTCAAAGCTGCCCAGGAACATCCAACTCTGCATGGTAACCATTGCGGCGTAGCCCTTATCCTCGACAAGGTTAAAACCGCGCTCGATAAAGCACGTGCAGAGGTCGCTCTTCACGTCGGGGTAGTTCTTCTTGATCCACTTGCTCATGAATGGATTAAAGCTGCTGCTGCCCATATACGGAGGATTCGCAACGGTGCAGGTAAAACGACGGGACAGCTTCTCGCAGATGGCGGCAGCGCTTTCGAGCTTAGTTTTGGCCGTAGCGGCAAAAAGATCATCGGAACAACTCGCGGCGGCAGCCTTGAGCTCGTCGATCTCGTCCTCTGAGGGATTGAGCAGCGAACCGATCTCGCCCAAATGACTCAGCTCCTCGGCGAGCTTCTTGTTACCCGGCAGCTCGTCCTCCCCTAGCGGGATGCTCGAGAGCACGGTAACGTCGGCGCGAACGCCACGCCTAAAGAAGCGACGGTCGTGCTCGCGGGCGCACATGGCAAGCGCCAGCTCCGCGATCTGTGCCGCGCGGGAATCGATTTCCATACCTGCAAGGTTTTTAGTAAGAATGAGCTCGGGAATCTCGCGCTCACGATAGCCGCGCTCCTCGTACATATGGAAGAGCAGCTCAAACGCATAGACCAAGATATGGCCCGAGCCGCATGCGGGGTCGCAGAGGGTTATCTCCTCGGGACTCGAAATGCGAATGAAGTCCTCGTGCTCAGCATCGGGCTCGATGTAATACTCCATGCGCTCGCGTAGCGAACTCCCCGGATTGTTGAGCATCCACAGACGGCCGAGTGAGTTCTCGACCATATAGCGCACAATCCACTCGGGGTGAAGAGCTGCGTGGCGGGCGCGATGTCCGCCGCCGCTGCCTTGCGCTTGGACTTGAAGAACTCGTCTTTAACGTCAGCGTTGTAGTACTGATACATCCAACCCAGAACGGTCACGCCCTCGCGCCAGTCCTCGTCAGCGAGGACGGTATTGAGCTTGCCCACCACACTGTCAGCCATCATGAGGCCCTGGGGCAACAGCAGCTCCATGGCTCCGCCCACGCGTTCAAAGACGCCCGGCAGGCAATCGGCAAGCTCCTCGCACTGAGCAACAAACAGGTAGCGCCACAACGGTTCATCCAAGCCTGCCATCTTGAGCTCGGCTATGCGATCGGTATCGACCGTCGTTATTTCCACGTCCAGTGCGTTCTCCACGGCCTCGCTGCCATGGCTGCCGTCCGCACGACTTAGCATGCGCATACGGCTGGGAAGCCATCCGCATGCATCCATGAAGCGAATGGCCACGATGCGGTTGAACCAGGTGTAGGCCGCACGGTCGCGCAGCGCCTCGTGACCCACCTCCGCCTGCATGCGCAGCAGTTCGTCGCGTTGCTCAATCTCAGCCGGACTTAGAGGCAGGCCGTTGACGGTCTCGGACCCAACGGGCGCGGGTGCAGGTTCGGTGATGCCGTATCGCACCATCTGCGCCTCCACGCCTTTGATGAGCTCCGTACGGGCCCAGGTGCAGAAGCTCTTAAGAGCAGAATCGTTCATGGTTGATGAGCCTTTCTAAACGCCATAAGCCACCGGTGCGCGCTTTGGCACCGGTGGCTCCGCGGGTTAGTTGATACGGATCTCGTCGTTTGCAGCGAGCGCTTGCATAAGGCGGGAGCGCAGGTCGTCCACGTAGCGCTCCACGTCCTCTGCGGACAAGAGACGACTCGGCTTGGCCAGATCGGCGCGGCGCACAGTCTTGATCTTGCGCTGGGGCTTGGGCGCGGGCACGGGAGCAGACGATGCGGCGCCCTTGTTGGAGACCTTCTTGACCACCTCGCCCGTACTCATGACCTCCGTGGTGCGGCGCTCGTTGTCCATACGCACGCGGGCCTCATCCACAGCGTCGTACATCTCGTTGGCCGCCGCACTGAGCCAGTCGCCCCAGTTAGTTGCAACAACGCTCAGTTCGTTGAGACTTTGAGCGCTGTGGGCACGGTTTTTGAACGACTCGTATTTAGTGCCGGCGTCTGCTATGGCATCCTTGGCCTGATTGACAAAGCCCTTTTGACTCTCGGCCTGCGTCCGCAGGTCTTGCAGATCGCTCTCGATGCGACACAAAAACTCATTGCGGCGGATGCCCAACAGCTTTTTCATGTCATCCTCGACGGGATCCATAAGCGGCTGCAGGTCTTTAATACGGCCGTAGGGCTTGGGATCTTTGAGGATCTCACGAACCGTTGCCACGTTCTCCACCGCACCGGGAATGTCATCGGAGGCATACTCAATACCCTCGGTGCGGTTCAAGAAATCCCTGGCGTGGTCAAACGCTGTTCGTTGATTGGACTCGAAGAACTCAACCACCTTGTCGAAGTCTTCCTTGGCATCGAGCAAACGCTCCTCATGCTTGGTGAACGTGGTCAAGAACGCCTCGGCCTCGTTCTGGTCCTTAAGGACGTCGGCCACCTCCGAGCGCATCTTCTCGCACTCGTCCTCACCGGGATACGGGTAGGCCGGCTTGATGCCCGTGTAGTAGTCGCGTGCCATGGCGAGGCACGCCTCGCGCAAGCCCTCAAGGCGCTCTTTGAGCTCGACCACGAGCTTATCCTCGTTGGAGGGCACGGTCTTGAGATCAAACAGGTCACACATGAGTTCGCCCGTGGCACGTAGCAACCGGTCGCTCATGCGCATGCGCAAGCGCACCTGGGCCTTATCGGCATCCTTGCGCAGGAGCGCCACCATGCGGCTGTCGTTGGCTTGAACCGTCTGACCGCAAAACAGCACCTGCGCGCGCTGCTCCACCACAAGCTGCGCCACCACATTTGCGATGTCGACCTCGCGCCAGCCAAAGGGCCTTTGCTGGTACTGGCGCTGGATATCGCCCATAGCGGTATCCAGGTGGCGCTGGTGCTGCACTTTGAGGTAGTCCTCGACCTCTTTGAGCGCACGCGTGTTACCTGCATCCATGCCAGCGAGCCCCACTTGAACGTTGCCCACCAGAGTAGAGCGAATATCGGAATCGCTCGTGACCGGCGCGCCGATATAGTCGGCCTTTTCAAAGACCACATCGCACAGCTGCGCCAGCACCTGCTCAAAGACCTGAGCGGGTTTGGCAGCACGGATCTCAATCATGCGCCCGTTGACGGCGCATCGTGCATGGAGCACCGCCTCAGCCAAAAGGGCGTCAGCCTCTTTCTCGTTAAAGTCCTTCTCGCGCATTTTGGCCTCGACAATCTGGCGGGTACTCGGCGGTAGCTCCTGCAGATTGCGCGTCTGGGCGTACATGCGAATCTTAGCGGCGTTGACGAGTGGGGCCCAATAATCCACCTCGTCGCTCAAGGCCACGATGGCCTTATCCACGGATTTCAATGCCAGCTCGGCATCGTCCGAACGACCCAGATCGCTGGCCATGGTCACCACGGAAAGTTCCATGCCGCCCATGCTGGTACCGTGGATTGAGCCGTCCACATAGCGGTCAAACGGAAAGTCGTTGGCCCCGCGGTTGAGTTTGCGCGCAGTGTAGATGCTTTCGAACAGGCGCTTCTTGATGTACTCAATCACCTTCGCGTTGTCGATCGGGGTGCGTGCGATCTCCTGCGCTATCTCCTGCTCCTCGTCGGTGAGGAAGCTATAGGTATCGCCCTGGCGTGCCACGTAGCTCTCGCGCTCCAAGCGGGCGAGAGATTCCTTGACGCGGTCCTTAAGGGCGCGCTTGTCCACGTCCAGGCTATCGATCATAAGGATGGAGATGTTCTCGACCGTGGCCTTGACGTAGCCGATGTAGCGGATCAAGTACAGGAGCTTAAGCACCCGGACATCGTAGCTCTCAAGACCCTCTGCGTTTTCAGCCGCGCGCTCCGCACAGACGACGACCTGAATGATGCCGTGCTCCAAATCCTTGGAGATTGTGTCGAAGAAGCGCCAGAACGGCACGAGTGCACCAGTCTGGTCATGCTGGATGGCCTGAGCGCTCTCCTGAAACGCGCTCAGCATGGAGCGCTCGCCCGTGGACATGTGCTTGGCCTTAACACCGTGCTTGCGTACCTCGGTCATCACGTCGGGCAGAAGCTTAAACTGGTAGCCCACAAACGGGTAGCTGGCCACAAAATCCTTGGAGTTGACGAAGCCGGCAAGGTCGGAGCGCGAGCCACCCTCAAAGGTAAAGTTGTTTTTGAGGACGGCGGCGTCTTGCTCGTAGACCTGTGCAAGCATATCGGCCGCCGGCGCGGTCTTCTCGAGCACACGGCGCTGGATAACCTCGTCCACGCTGGAGCTGGAGAGCGAAAGGCGGGTATTGAAGCGGCCTTGGATCTTTGAAAAGTCGTTGCCCACGGGCAGGCTCAGGTTGTCGATGGCCTCCTGGCTCGTGACCATCACCCACACGCGGCCACCGCAGGCGGCACCCAGCTCCTCGACGATGGTCTGAAGACTCAACATAAGGCTTGGATCCCGGTCGTTTGTAATAAACTGACCCACCTCGTCGACCATAAAGAGCAAACGGTAGTTGCCGCCGTGGGCCGCTGCCTGAGCGTCCACGTAGTCCTTGACCTTTTTGGCAAAGACATCAGGGGCCAAAACCTCGTCCTCAGAACCCTCAAGCCAGTTCCATGCGGCCTTTTCGCTCATGCCGAGCACGCTCTGCAGCACCTCGACGACGTCGTCCTCAAAGTAGCTGTAGGTGTCGCGGGTCTGGAGCCAGGACTCGCCGTTGACGCGCTCAAAGGCCTCGCGGAACTCCTGGGTCTTGCCCAGGGAATCGATGTGGTCCTCGAGCTTTGCAAGCTTGAGGTCCTCGCCGTAGAAGCCGCGCGCCTCGTAGAACATGCGCTCAAAGCCGCGAAGCAGCGCCGTGGGGGCCGTATCGCCCTGCTTCCACTGGCCCGCCTTGCTATCGATGTTAAAGAGGATAGCTTGCGTGGGCACCGAGCAGGCGCGCTCCATGGCAGCCGCGACCATGGGGTCGACGATCTTGCCGTCAAAGTAGCGGATGGCGTTCTTACCGCCGATCTGGCGATTCTCGAGCAGGTAGCTCAGCATCTTGAGGAAGTGCGATTTACCGGAACCGAAGAAGCCGCTGATCCACACGCCGACCTTGTCGGTGCGCACATCGATGGCATCGCCGTAGGCCTTGAAGAACGTGGCAAAATGCCTCTGCAACTCGCGCGTCACCACGTACTCGTCAAGCTCCTGGCGGATGGACCCATCTTTTGAATCCTGGACCTTGACCACGCCGTTGATGGAGCGGTTGATGTCTTTTGCAAAGAGGTCGCGAATGATCGTGTTGTCCATGAGTGCTCCTTTGGGTTTGGGAACGTTATGGCAAAGGGTTGTTACCGGCGGCAGGGACTTGTCTGCGGGGAGCCGTGCTTACGAGATATCGATGGCGCGGTAGTAGTTGTCGGCCGGCAGACGGTTAAAGAGCTGGAAAGAAGAGCCGTTGAAACTGCCCGGATAGGCGGCGACCACAGGCACCTCATCAAAATCCGCAAGCATGCAGTGGAGAAGCGTGTGTATGCGAAAGAACGGGAAAACCTCGCCCGCGCCGGTGAGGAGAACGACGTCTCCAGGCGCGTGCGGCTCGGTCTGCTCAAGGATGTACGCGGCGACTTTCTCGGGCGAGGCGAACTTGGCCACGTCCTCGAGCACGCGTTGGGTACCGCGGCGCTCCTCTTGGTGCGGGATAGCCTTGAGGACACGGCGCTTTTCGAGAATTGCCAGCACGGCGTCGTAAAGGTTCACGACCTTGAGCGTGCACGGAAGCTTGTCGGCCTCGGCATCGCGTGAAAGGGTGTCAAATAATGCGCGCGCCTCAAACTCCAGCGCGGGGTCATAGCAAAAGGTGTGGAAGCCGATCTCATTGCCTATGCCCTTGTTGGCCAAAAAGTCCTCGCTGCACAGGCACTCGCGCAGAAGCTGCGCACGGCGCTCAAATTCCTGACAGGCGCGCTCGGAGCGGACATGCGCCGCCACGACGCTCTTGCGGGAATGGATGCCGATATTGGTGGTGAGATCGGTCGCCGGGGTGATAACAGGGTCGACGGCGCTTTTGACGGGAGCCACGCTACATCACCGCCCTGCCGGTAAGAGCCGCGATAAGCGACTGCTCGCCCAGCTGAACCAAGGCTCGCTCGACATCGGAATCGAGGAAGAGTGGTGACAGGCGCTCGGACTCCGGGCCCTGGCCCTCGCCGATAAGGCCGGCATGGCGGAGCGTCTGGCGGAGCGAGCCCTTAATGCGCTTGACCGTGGCCTCAGTCCAGCGGGCCGCGTCCGGATACTCCGTGGTAAAGCATGTCATAAAGGCGTTGAGGTCAACCGCCGTAAAGGCATAATCGAAGTTTTGTAGGCGCTCCCCTACCTCGACGAGCACGAGCTCGCGCACGATATCGTAGCGGCAGATCATGCTGTAGAAGATGGCCTGGTCCGCCTGCGTGGGAGTGCCGGATGCCATGAGCCTGGTTAGGGATGACGCAGCCTCGACGGCGGTTTTGGGATCGATGCCGCGCGCGGCGCATACGGCGTCCGTGGGCACCATGGCGTCAAGGCGGCGAAGGCACACGGTTGCGCGGTTGGCGACCATGCGCTCCGTGGGATATTGAAAGAGGTTCTCGCTCTTTACGCGTACAATGACCTGCTCGTCGCTTGCGCCCTGCATACGAAGGGCAGCGACGATGCGCATCTCATGCGGGAGGAATTGCTCGCGGGTGAGCACCCCCCCCCGAACGCTTTTTGTGGTTACATCCACAGTACACGCTCCAAGGGTGTCAAAGGCTGTCACAAGTGCGCCGCAACCCGGCGGGCAGGCGCGGCGCACATGACAATAATCATACCTGTTGGTAAAAAAGTTACCACGCCCAGAGTGTCAAATGTTGAGCAACAAAATTTAATCCGGTTAACGGTCATTTTCGCAGCTTAGAAACTTTAACGAGGTCGCCCCAAATCACACTTGCCAGACAACCGCGCTTACGAATGCAGGCACGCACACGCCCAACGCCACCCTCCGCTATATTCAACATAGAGTTATACATATGCTTCTATGTAAGGAGTTTCGTATGCCTGTCGTAAAGCCTATTTCTGATCAGACGCGCGCACTAACTACCATTCAGGAACGCGAAGATCACATTCAACGTACCATCGCTCATGGTTACGACGACCTCACCAACGGTCGTGTGCGCCCCTGGAAACAAGCAAAAGCTGAGGCAGATCGGATGCGAGCCATCAGGTAAGGTCAACCCTCCCCCATGTAACCATCCTGTAAATCATAGCGGCGCACTCGAGTTTTACCGTGATGCGGTCGCGCCTGGCGCTCCACTGTGCTAAAGTATCCCGAACGTTCAAACGACTACGAGGGGGAACTAGAAGATGGCACGTGTGCACAACTTCTCAGCTGGCCCGGCCGCGCTGCCTACAAGCGTGCTCGCCGAGATCGCCGACGAGATGATGGACTACCGCGGTCGCGGCATGTCCGTGCTCGAGATGAGCCATCGATCTAGCATGTACCAGCAGATCATCGACGACGCTGAGGCGACCCTGCGCCGCCTGCTGAGCATCCCCGACAACTACCGCGTCCTGTTTTTGCAGGGCGGCGCCACGCTGCAGTTTGCGGGCATCCCCATGAACCTCATGCGCCGCGGCCGCGCCGGCTACGTCGTGACCGGCAACTTTGCCAACAAGGCATACAAAGAAGCCGCCAAGTACGGCGAGGCCGTGCCGCTCGCGAGCTCCGAGGACACCAACTTCGACCGCATTCCCAACATGGCCGACATCAACGCGCGCATTGCCGACGAGGCCGCGGGCGACGGGCTCGACTACGTCTACATCTGCCAGAACAACACCATCTTTGGCACCATGTACCACGAGCTACCCAACTGCGGCGACGTGCCGCTGGTCGCCGATGTCTCGAGCTGCTTTCTGTCGCAGCCGCTCGACGTTGAGCGCTACGGGCTCATTTACGCCGGCGCGCAGAAAAACGCCGGCGCCGCGGGCGTGACCGTGGTCATCGTGCGTGACGACCTCATCGCCGGCGGACCCGCCTTTACGCAGACGCCGCAGTACATGGACCTTAGGACCCAGGCCGCCAAGGGCTCCATGCTCAACACGCCCAACACCTTTGGCATCTACGTGTGCGGCAAGGTGTTCCGTTGGGTTGAGCAGACCGGCGGACTTGCCGCCATGGCCGAGCGCAACTGGGCCAAGGCCAACCTGCTCTATGAGCTGCTCGAGCACAGCGAGCTGTTCCATGGCACCACGCAGGCCGACAGCCGCTCCATCGCCAACGTCACCTTCCGTACCGGCGACGCCGAGCTCGACGCGGCCTTTGTCGCAGGCGCGGCCGAGCACCAGATTCAAAACGTCAAGGGTCATCGCCTGGTGGGCGGCATGCGCGCCAGCGTCTACAACGCCGTAACCATGGAAGATGTGCAGGCACTGGCCTCGTACATGAAGGACTTCGAAGCGCAGCATAGTTTGAGTCCGCGATCTAACTAGCCCGCAACCCGCGGGCCGACCAGCCACCTCAGACCACCCTGTTTAGATCAAAACCTGCTAAGGAGTTTTTCCATGCGTAAGATTAAGACCATCGATGACATCACTAAAGACGGCAAAGTCGAGTTTGGCGAAGGCTACGAATTTGTGAGCACCGCCGAGGAGGCCGACGCCATCCTGATGCGCTCGACCGACCTGCACGGCTACGAGCTGCCCGAGGGCATCCGCGCCATCGCCCGCTGCGGCGCCGGCGTCAACAACATCCCCATCGAGGAGTACGCCAAAAAGGGCGTCGTCGTCTTTAACTCCCCCGGCGCCAACAGCAACGCCGTTAAGGAACTCGTCCTAGGCATGCTGGTGCTCTCGAGCCGCGGCGTGGTGCAATCGATGAACTGGGTGCGCGACAACGCCGACGACCCCGAGATTCAGGTCGATGCCGAGAAGGCCAAGAAGGCCTTTGTGGGCCGCGAGCTCAAGGGCAAGCGCATCGGCGTCATCGGCCTGGGCAACGTGGGCTCCAAGGTCGCCAACGCCTGCGTCGACCTGGGCATGGACGTTTACGGCTACGACCCGTTCATTTCCGTCGAGCACGCGTGGGTGCTGAGCCGCGAGGTGCAGCGTGTGGGCACGCTCGAGGATCTCTGCCGCGGCTGCGACTACCTCACCGTACACGTGCCCAGCAAGGCCGACACCATCGGCATGATCAGCACCGAGCAGATTAACCTGCTGGCACCCGACGCCGTGCTCATCAACTACGCGCGCGAGACCATCATCGACGAAGACGCCGTCGACGCCGCCCTGCGCGAGGGTAAGCTCAGCTGGTTTAGCTGCGACTTTGCCACGCCCAAGACCGTCAAGATGCCCAATACGTTTATCACCACGCACTCGGGCGCCGGCACCGGCGAAGCCGAGGCCAACTGCGCCGACATGGCCATCAGCGAGCTCAAGGATTACCTGGAGAACGGTAACATCGCGCACAGCGTCAACTACCCCGCCTGCAGCATGGGCAAGGCGCGCGCCGCGAGCCGCATTGCCTGCCTGCATGCCAACGTGCCCAACATGATCGGCCAGATCACGGCCATCCTGGCCAAGGACAACGCCAACGTGCAGCGCATGACCAACGAGTCCGCCGGCGAGAACGCCTACACCATGTTCGACACCGATGAGCACCTGAACAGCAGCACGATCGAGGCGCTTAAGCAGATTCCGTCGATGTATCGCGTGCGCGTAATCAAATAGCGCCGGCTGATCTGACGGGCAGTTCCGCATGTGGCCTGCCCGTCACTGACATTGAATGCCCGCGGGGCGCCTTTCGCACGAGAGGCGCCCCGTTTTTGTGAGCGCTCCATTAAATGCACCGAGCCGCTTCTTGACATACAATCTGTATGTTGACCTAACTATCTGTGAGGTGCCTATGGTTGATACAGATTTTGCTTGGCGGCTTACGCAAGGACTCGTGCGGATCGACAGCTCAGACCCGGGTGCGTATGAGGACGAGATTGAGCGCTATATCAAAGCGTTGGTTGAGGAACGGTTGGCGCAGCTGAGCCATCCGGTGCTCCATGCCGTGCAGGTTGAGGAGCTCGAGGTGCTGCCCGGGCGCCGCAACCTTATGGTCACCGTGCCGGGACTGAGCGACGAGCCACGGCTCGTCTATATCTGCCATATGGATACCGTTACGCTGGGCGATGGCTGGGACGCGGACATTCCGCCGCTCGGAGCGATCGTGCGCAACGATAAACTCTATGGCCGCGGTGCCTGCGATATGAAGGGTGGCCTGGCCTGCGCCATTGCCGCATTGGTCCATACGCTCGAGCGCGTGACGGCAGAAGGCGAGCTGCCCCGCCGCGGCTTCTCACTCATTTGCTCGGTCGACGAGGAGGACTTTATGCGCGGCTCAGAGGCCGCGATCGATGCCGGCTGGGTCGGCTCGCGTGAATGGGTGCTGGACACCGAGCCCACCGACGGACAGATCCAGGTGGCGCACAAGGGGCGTACGTGGTTCGAGATTGAAATGGCTGGCGTGACGGCGCATGCGAGCCAGCCCTGGAAGGGCGCGGATGCCGTCGCCGCCATGGCCGAGGCCGTGTGTTCGCTCCGTCGCGCGTTTGTGGCGCTGCCCGCGCACGATGAGCTGGGGCCTTCGACCATCACGTTTGGCCAAATCGAGGGCGGATATCGCCCCTATGTCGTGCCAGACCATGCCAAGGTCTGGGTCGACATGCGCCTGACCCCGCCGACCGACACCGCGGCCGTGGTCCGGATGGTGGAGCAAGCCATCGCCGGCGCCGAAGCCGCGGTCCCCGGTTGCCATGGAAGCTATACCGTGACAGGCGACCGCCCCGCTATCGAGCGCGATCCGGCCTCTCCCCTTCTAGCAGCGCTCAAGCGTGCCGCCGATGACGTGACGGACGCAGACACGACCGTCGGCTTCTTTACCGGCTACACCGACACCGCCGTCATTGCCGGCAAGACGGGCAACCGCAATTGCATGAGCTACGGTCCCGGGTCGCTTGCGCTCGCGCACAAGCCCAACGAATATGTGCCCCACGCCGATATCGTTCGTTGTCAGCAGGTGCTAATCGCGCTCGCCGATAACGTGCTCTGGGACGCGAGCGGCCAAGTTGGGGCATAATAAGCCGCGAACAAACCGACTCGTGCGTTAGGACCGCCCATGAAAGCACTTCCGTTTCCCTGCATCCGCCCGGCTCAGGACCGCGTGCTCGAGGCGCTGCCTGCAATGGGCAGCATCCTGAGCGGCAACGATGCTCTGCGCGGAGCCCTTGCCGATGGCCTGATGCTCAAGGACCCGGGTGCGGCGTATTACGTGTACGAATGCTCGGGCGAGCCGGGACGCGTGACGGGTGTCGTGGCGATCTGCCCGGTTAACGTGCTGACGGGTAGCGACGAGGCTGCCGCCGAGAGCGTCGACGCACTCGCCGCCGCGCGCGCGATCACCGAGCTCAAGGTGCAGCCCCGTCCCGTAACACTTGCCTACGAAGCCTCGCCCGTCATGAATATCATCCTCGGCGCCGCAAAAGAGGGCGCTTCACTCTATGCCGTCACCGACCCCGCCGGCATTACGCACCGCGTGTGGGAGGTCAAGCGCGAGGACGCCGTCGGCGCCATCCGTGCCATGCTCGACCAGGCGCCGGAGCCGGCACTGGCCGACGACCCCGCCTACGCTGCCGCGCTGGTCGGGGCATCACAGCTCCTGGCCGACGATGCCCGTGCCGCCGGCACCTACACGGGCAAAGAGCCGTTCAACTTTACCGTAGCTGTGCTCTTCCCCGCCGCGCAGGTCAGCGGCGGCGCGCCGCAGGTCCCGATGGGCCTGCTCACCCACCAGATCGCGCGGTTCTAGCGAGACCAGACCGCCCGGCACAAAAATCGGCAGCCCAACAAACAGGGGGCGGAGATGCAGCAGGTACATGCATCTCCGCCCCTTTTGCGTCGAGAAGTTATGCCGGCGACCCGTGCCGCCACGCTCGCGTTATCCGCGCTGCGGACCCGCAGTAGCCACGAGCGGTTCAAGCCCCAGCTCGCGCGCGTAGTCCTCCTGCGTAAAGACTTCGACAAGTTCAAACGTATCGGCCGTATCGTCAAACGCAAAATGCAGCACTGAGCAGTTGCCCGGCACGCGTTCGCGCTCGTCTGCCGCCGCGCCCCGCACGTGGTCCAAAAACTCCTTGATAGCCGAGCCATGGCTTACCGCGAGCACACACGTATGGTCCGGACGCTGCATGAGTTCGGTCAGCGTCGCCACCATGCGCTCGCGCACCTGGATCTGGCCCTCGCCGCCAAATTGACGATAGAAATCGCGCCACGGGCGCTCGGGCATAAGCATCACGCGCTCGGCCTCAAAGTCGCCAAAGAACCACTCACGCAGGCCGTCCAGGCGCTCGTACGCCAAGCCCGGCCACAAGTTGGCGATAGTCTGCTCGGTGCGATGAAGCGTGGAGGTGTAGGCATGATCGGGCTCAATGCCGCGCGCACGTAAAAACATGCCGGCGCGCGCCGCCTGGTCGCAACCCAACTGCGTAAGCGGCGAGTCACTCCAGCCCTGAATAATGCGCTTAAGGTTGAATATCGTCTGTCCATGACGAACCAGATACAGGTCTTTATTCATAGGGGTCCTTTCGTTCGTTACCAACCCAAGAGCGAAAACGCCCCGTCGCAATAGCCAAAATGAAGCACGGCACCGTTGTCGGGTAGCTCTCCCTCGCCAGTCACATACTCAAGAAACTCCTGGCAGGCTGAGCCGTGGGAAACCACCAGCACGCAGTCGTGCTGCGGCCTGGCCATGATGCGGGACAGCGCCGCGACCATGCGCGACTGAAGTTGCACTTCCGACTCGCCACCAAAGGCCACCGGATAATCGCCCCAGGGCTGCGGCGGCATCTCGCGATTTGATGTGCCCTCCAGCGAGCCAAAATGCCACTCACGCAGGTCATCGACCAGCTCTATGGAACGGCCCTCGCCAACGATAAGCTCGGCCGTATGCCGCGCCCGGCCCAACGGCGAGGAATACACATGATCAAAGGCCACGCCACGCGCCGCAAACGCCGTACGCGCCGCCAGCGCCTGCTCGCGCCCGCGCGCCGTAAGCGGCGAATCGTGCCAGCCCTGCAAAATGCTCTGCACATTGAGCTCAGTCTGCCCATGCCGCACCAAATACAGATCTGCCACACACCCTCCCCTCGTACCACCACAAAGGGGACAGGCACCTTTGTGGTGGTTTAACGTCTGATCACGCCGCGATGACGCTCAACTACACCAGCACGTCGGCGAGCGAACGCTTGGGTACGTGGTGCACCTGCGCCTCGTCGCGCCAATAATTGATGGAGCCGTCGGGGTTGGAATCGATCGCATCAATCACCTGTGTCTCGGCCGGAACGCCAAACGCCATGATCAGCTTGAGCTCATACTTGTCGTTATCGAGCCCCATGGCATCGATCGCGTGGGGCGTAAAGGCCTTGAACATGCAGGCTGCCACCTCGGGCGTGGCGCTGCGGGCGGCGAGCATCATCGTCTGCGCGGCAATGCCCGTGTCGACCTCGGTAATGGGAGCGGCGGGCTTGCCCGGAACGGCGCGCTCGGCCAGAATCGCGATGTAGCCGGTCGGGCGCTCGCCCTCGGCAGGACCAGGCCAATCCTTAAGCGCGCCGGCCCATGCAAGCTCATCAAATACGCGCGCGCAATCCTCGGCACCGCTCACCACATGAAAACGAAGGCGCTGAGCATTGGCGCCGCAGGGAGCCAGGTGCGCCAGTTCCGCCAGCTCGAGCAAAAACTCGCGCGGCACGCGCATGGACTCGTCAAAACGGCGGCATGTACGGGCACGACGGACCAGCGCATCAAACGCTTCCAGACCGAGCTTTTCGCAACCCTGCTTTGCCATCGACTCAGCGCTTACCGGCGCCGCGGGAACTGTTTCGTTCATAGGGACCCCCAATTTCGGGCAATTGTTCTTAGGAGAATCTAACCTAAAACCTAGACAATTACATACAGCGGCGCAATATTCTACAATTGTTGATTAATCCTCACCGGAGCGGGAACAAAAGTAACAATTCGGGAATGTGGGGCGGCAATTCGTCCTTCCCGCCCCATGCATCGGCGCCCTTGGGCGATACTTGTTGCAGCACTTTTGGCGTACGCCGCACGGAGAGCAATGAACGCGACGTGCACCACACGGAAAGGAGACATTATGGTCATCTTTAAGAACGATGACCAAAAATCGAGCCAGTTTGGATTTGACGAGAAAAGCATGGCGGGCAAAGCCGTCAAGGCCGTACGCTGGATCTACGCCATCACGGGCGTCTTAGCGCTCATTGCTGGTATCGCGCTGCTTTTTGCACCCGCCAAGTCCCTCGTCTTTTTGACGACTGTCCTGGGTTTTTACTTTGTAATCACTGCTGCCATCAGGCTGTTCACTGCCATTTTTGAGCCGCTGCTGCCCACCGGCTGGCGCGTGACGAGCATCATCTCCAACCTACTCATTATCTTGGGCGGCGTCATAATCCTGCGCAACCAGGCCTTCTCGACCGCGACGCTCACCACGATGGTGGTTATCGTGGCCGGCTTTGGCTGGATCGTCGAAGGTGTCATGTCCATTCTGGAGTCCGAGCTTTCGTCCAACCGTGCCCTCGCCATCCTGAGCGGCGCACTCTCCATCATCGCCGGCATGTTCGTGTTTATCTATCCGCTGTGGTCGGCCAAGATGCTCGTCATCTTTAGCGGCGCCGCACTGCTGGTGTTTGGCGTAACGCTGATTGTTCGCGCTATTCAATTTGGCAAACTGGTGCACTAGATGCCACGAACGCTCTTTATTGATGCAGACGCCTGCCCGGTCACGCGCGAGTCGATTGACTGCGCGCGGCGGGCGGGCGTCGCCGTTGTTATCGCCGGCAACAGCACGCAAAACCTGGAACGGCACATTCGCCGCGACGACCCGCGCGATGCCGAGCACGCGCGACGCGGCTTTTGGGTCACGACGCTCGACGTGAGCGTGGGCGCCGACAGCGCCGACTTTGCCATTGTCGAACGCCTGCAGGCGGGCGACGTGGTCGTGACGCAGGACATTGGCTTGGCGAGCATGGTGCTCGGGCGCGATGCCGCCGCCATCGGTGTGCGCGGGCGCGTCTACGACAAAGCGACCATCGACATGCAGTTGTTTATTCGCCACGAGGAAAAGAAGGTGCGACGCGCCGGCGGACGCGCTCGCGGACCGGCGGCATTTACCAGCGAAGATCGCGCCCGCTTTAAACGCAACCTCACCGAGCTGTTACGCTAAACAAGGTAGATTATTGGGCTTAGAGACCAAAGGCGGAGAGAACGAGTCCCCAACCGGCGCCGATGACGTACATCATGACCAGGAACATGACGTTCTCGCGGGCACTGCGGTTGGTGCGGAACAACACCAGGTAGCCCACGCCGGCGGAGATAAGCGTGCCGGCGAGCATCGGTGCCAGCTGTAGCGCGCCCTCCAGGTACAGCTGCGTAATGACCACGCTCGCCGCGCAGTTGGGGATCAGGCCGACAAGCGCCGAACCCAGGACGGCGAGCGTCTCGTTGCCACGCAGGAACTGCTCGATCGCGGACTCGCCGAAGGTCTCGAGCACGGCGACCAGAATCAGCGTCACCAGGAAAATGAATACCGATACCTGCACGGTGTGCGAGATGGCGCTGCGAATAATCGACAGGAGGGGCGCGCCCTCGTGAGAGTGGGAGTGACCGTGGCCATCATGGTGTTCATGCTCGCCCCCATGACCGTAATCGTGTCCATGTCCGTGTTCGTGCTCGTCCTCGTCTTCATCGCAACCGCAATGGTCGCGCTCGCACAGCTCATGGATGTGATCGGCGCTCACGCCCGCCTCGGCCACCTCGTCGATGATGTCACCGCCGCTGTGGTCGTCATGCGCGCAGTTCACATGAGCCGGATTGGCAGCGGTCCCCAGCACGGTACGGCGAATCGCCGCATGCGCGCGGGCATTACGACGAAGGCCGCGGATAGCGGCGTCCACGATAAAGCCCGTGACCAGCGCGATCAGTGCCTTCGAAGCCAAAAGCATCGCCATGATCTGCACGGGCACCTGCTCGGCGAGCAACAGCGGCAGCATCTCGTCGGAGGTCGAAAGGAACACCGCCACCAACGTGCCCAAGGTCACGACACGGCCGGCGTACAGCGTTGCTGCCATGGCCGAAAATCCGCACTGCGGCACAATGCCCAGCAGCGAGCCAACCACGGGACCCGCAGCGCCGGCGCGCTTGATAGCGCCGTTGACGCGGTCGCCCGCAACGTGCTCAAGTGTCTCGAGAGCAAGATACGTCACCAACAAAAACGGCACCAGCGAGAGCGTGTCCTTGCCGGCGTCGAGCAGAATATCAATCAGCAAATCCATGACGGATGGAACCTTTCGTGTCTTTCGGCAGCATTGTAAAAGTCCTAGCGGTCAACTAGGGTATTGTAGTTGTCCTAGGCGCGATGCCAATAGTTGCCCATGGTAAACTATCATCTCGCCACATCTCAATGAACCCGAGCCGCGCGGTGCGGCCCGTCCAAGGAGCAGTTATATGAACGTTTCACAAGCACTCGAATACGAGCGCCAGCCGTTTATTCCCATGTTTATCTATGGCGATCACGGCGCCATGGAATCCGAGCGCCAGAAGGGCGAGGAGGCCCTTAAGGTGCTCGAAACCGAGTACTTTACCGCCGAGGGCGACCCCAGCTTCGACTTTGCCACCGTGCGCGACCTGGCTGACCGCAACCGCGACCTGTGCGACCAGATTGGCGAGGCACGCCTGCGCAACGTGACGCCCGCGACGCTTTCGCGCGGCCTCTCCGATGCCGACACCTGCGCCGCCATCGGCAAGATGCAAAAGCGCACCGCCGCGTCCGTTATGCGCGAAATCCGCGGCGACCGCGACGCGCTCGGCGTGGCCTACGCCCGCAAGCCCATCCAGGGCACCGTGCTCGGTATCGACATCGAGACCACCGGCCGTGCACCCGAGCGCGGCTATATCATCAACGTGGGCTGGGAGATCATGGACCTCACGAGCGACGCCGTCCCGCACGACGCCGAGGCACACTACTGCGGTCTGCCCGACATCTACCGCGGCGAGGATGTGCCGCTATCGAACATCCATCACATTACCTGGGACGACATCGACGGCAAAAAACCATTCCGCGAGAACAAGGAACTGCAGAAGCAGCTGCTCAAGCTTATGAAGAAGTACCCGTACATGGCGCATAACGCCGCGTTCGAGGACAGCTGGTTCAAGATCCACCTGGACGGCTACGCCGAGGCACGCCGCGCCGGCAAGATTATCGTCATCGACTCGCGCCAGATCTGCCGCAGCCTGGATGCCGACGTCCGCTCGCTCCCCCGCGAGTCCGCGCCCGCCGCGCTCGAGAACTGGGCACGCCGCCGTGGAACCCTCGCCGCCGACGCCAACGAGCAGCATCTGGGCTTGGACGACACCGACCTCATGCTCCGCACGGTTCAGGCCGAGTTCAACCTCAAGAACCTGTTTGCCAAGTAGAAACGTCTACGACAAACTCCGGCGTAGATCACGAGCGGTCTCGCAGCGGGAAACCCCGCAGCGGGACCGCCCTACGTTCCACAGATAGATCTGCCATCACAAATTCTGAACCCTCATTTTGAACGATTTCGACCAATTCCCGACACGTAATTCGTTGTCGGATGGTGATGCATCGATATCAAATGCGCAGCAATTGAGTATTTATATGCTATAGCTAAGCTTCGAAAACTTTTATTTAGGGCATGCCAACCCATAATTGCGTCAAGCTTTTGGACAGCATTTGGTTAGACCTCTAAAACGACTTTTCCACTCAGCGCCATCAACACGGCATTAGCTGACACGATATATATCATGAGTATCGTATTGTCACATACCACTGCAAAAGCGGTCTACCAGGCCGCGCATTCGGTGTCTGCGAAAGGCATCGAGTCCTGTAGTCCTGCCGCGATTTACGGATCATGTCCCACCGGAACGCTCCTTGACGCAGCCGCAGAATGGCTCACCAAACATGATGTTTCCCTCGACGCAAATGATTCCCTCGAGGTGATGGTGTTTGATCGCAGGAATGCGCGCTATGCAATGAACTGTCAATGCCACGTTTCTTCAAAACGATTCTCGAGCTCACGCTTTGTAGAGCTTAAAGATGGCATCTTCGTTGTTGGCGTTGAGCTTTGCGCACTTCAGGCCGCCACCTATCTTTCTTTTCGTGAACTGGTGGAGTACTACTTTGAACTATGCGGCGCTTATTCCCTTGGAACCGACTCTTCCACCTCCTATACCGAGCGTTTCGCGCTCACCTCGACCGAGAGGTTAAAGCAGTTCTTTAATTCCATTACCAGATGCGACGGTCTGGCCCTTGCCCGAAAGGCGATCCAATGTGTGCGCGACGGATGCCGGTCTCCCATGGAAACGGCATTTGTCATGATGCTAACGCTGCCCAAAAGCGAAGGAGGGCTTGGTATTAAGGGAATTGAGACCGATTACGAGGTGCAGGTCACCGCTGCTGCAAAGAATCTCACGAGACGCAAAAAGTTCTTTATGGATGCGTATCTAAAGAAATCTCGCACAGACATTGAATACAACGGTTTTTATCATGACGCGGAAGAAGACCACGCCATCGATGAGGAGCGCAAGAATGCGCTTGCGTCCATGGGATACGGAATCATCACCGTCAGTCGTTATTCCTTTATGCATGCCAGTGCTTTCGTTAGGGTCATGGAGGCGATCCAGCGGAAAGAGGGCGTACGCCCCTCGCGTCTGCCAAAAGACTTTCAAATCATGCAAGAGGACCTGAGACAGTTTGTGCTCAGAAGGTTTATAGAAGAGAAAAAGCGAATTCAGAAGCAGCTTCGCCAGGATTCCGAAGAGCGTCAACGAATCGATCTCGAAAAAGCAACGCTCGAAGGCATCACGCTGGATGACCCGACAATTAATGAAGTTCCAGCAATCGATGACATGCAGACAGTCGAATCCGACAGCCCATCATTTGCCCAAACAAACAGCCTTGCGCCCGAGGGCAGGATCTTCGGGGCCGGAAGCTAGACCGGCTAACAAGGTGGGCACCTTAGCGACGTGCAAAATTGCGAGTATTCAGCAGAGCCGGGTGTCTATCACCCTCGAGTGGATCCAAATGTGAAGCGAAATCACTCTTGCGTGAGAGCGTTAGGCAGCATTTGAGGAAGAACTCATCGGATTAACACCCTAAGATAACTCTTGAACTGCATTATATGGCCTGCAATAAATTAACGGACCCCCTATCGTTGCAGAATACTCCAATTTTTGCACGGCTCAGGGGCACCCACCCCGGCATCGGCTATCAAAACCGCTCAGTCCGGGATCTCGTCCACTATTCCCCATCATTTTGTGCAACGAATTACCTGAACGTCATTGACATATGAACATACACTCATATAATCGGAAGCAAGTTATATGAGCGCATGTTCATATGAAAGGATATTGCAATGAGCGGCCACGCAGACGAAACAACGCACGGTAGCGAAGCCACCGAACCCGTCGTCCCCACCACTTGCTCGCCCGAGGACCTGCCCGACGAGGAGCTGCTGTACGACCTCGCTGACCTGTTCAAGGTTTTCAGCGACACCACGCGTATCAAGATTCTCTATGCCCTCATGGGCCGCGAGCTGTGCGTGGCAGACATCGCCGAGGCGACCGAAACCTCGCAATCTGCAGTGTCGCATCAGCTGCGCACGCTCAAGCAGTCGCACTTGGTCAAATTCCGCCGCGACGGCCGTAACATCCTCTACTCACTCGCCGACGACCACGTCTACACCATGCTCAACCAGGGCATGAGCCATATCTGCGAATAGCAACCAACCACGGTACCAGCGCGGCCTGCACCCAAGCCGCAAAAACGGGAAAGGAACCCACCATGAAAAAGCAGTTTAAACTCGACGAGATCGACTGCGCCAACTGCGCGCGCGAGCTTCAGGACGAGCTGGCCAAGCTCGATGGCGTCAAGTCCGTTTCGGTCAACTTTATGACCCAGAAGTTGACGCTCGAGGCCGATGACGCCGAGTTCGACGAGGTCCTCGACCGCGTTGTGGAGTTCACCGCCGACGCCGAGCCGGACTGCGAGATCATCCTCTAGCCCAGGTTTACGCCAACCCGCAAGGCCGCGCTTGACGCGGCCTTTGCACGCGAAATTATATGAGTGAGTGTTCATACATTCAAATGGGAGGATACGAGTCATGGCCACCGCCGACCCCAAGAAGAAAAAGAAGAAGCGCAAGAAAAAAGAGTCACTCGAGCATAAGCGCAACCGCATCCTGGTAGCGCTGGGCATTTTTGCCGTGGTGTACGCCCTCGATGAGCTCGGCACCCTCGCCGCCGCATTCGGCACCCCGGGCGACATCTACGCCAGCTTCGTGCTGTTCCTCGTGCCATTTTTGATTGCCGGCTACGACGTACTGCAAAAGGCATTCAATAACATCCGCCGCGGCAAGGCCTTCGACGAGAGCTTCCTCATGGCCGTCGCGACTATCGGCGCGTTTGCCATGGTGCTTTTCCCCGATACCGACCCGCACATGGCCGAAGGCGCCGCCGTCATGCTGTTCTACCAGGTCGGCGAGCTGTTCCAGGCATACGCCGTGGGCAAGAGCCGCAAGTCGATCAGTGCCATGATGGACATCGTGCCCGACTACGCCAACGTCGAACAGCCCGACGGCACGCTCGAGCAGGTCTTCCCCGACGACATCGCCGTCGGCACCGTGATCGTGGTCAAGCCCGGCGAGCGCGTGCCTATCGACGGCGTCATCGTCGAGGGCGAAACCCAGCTCGACACCGCCGCGCTCACGGGCGAGTCAGTCCCCCGCCCTGCCAAGTCCGGCGACGATATCATAAGCGGCTGTATCAACATGACGGGCCTCATCCACGTGCGCACCACCAAGCCGTTTGGCGAGTCCACCGTCGCGCGTGTTCTGGAGCTCGTGGAGAATGCCAGCGAAAAGAAGGCACGTACCGAGAACTTCATCACGCGCTTCGCCCGCGTCTACACGCCCGCCGTCACCGGCGCGGCCGCGGTACTCGCGCTCGGCGGCGGCTTGATCACCGGCGCCTGGTCCGACTGGATCCTGCGCGGCCTGACCTTCCTGGTCGTCAGCTGCCCGTGCGCGCTCGTGATCAGCGTGCCGCTCAGCTTCTTTGGCGGCATCGGCGGCGCATCCAAGCTGGGCGTTCTCATCAAGGGTTCTAACTACCTCGAAACGCTCGCCGACGTGGACACCGTCGTCTTCGACAAGACCGGCACGCTGACCAACGGCACGTTTTCGGTCGTGTCGGTGCACCCCGAGTCTGGCTATACCGAGCAGTCGTTGCTCGAGGTCGCAGCCCTTGCGGAGTCGTTCTCCGACCATCCCATCGCGCAGTCGGTGCGCGCCGCCTTCCAGGGCGAACTCGACCCCAAGCGCGTAAGCGACTCCACCAACGACGCGGGCCATGGCGTGACGGCAACCATCGACGGCAAGCACATCGTCGTTGGCAACGCAAAGATGCTCGCCGCGACCGGAGTCGAAGCGCCCAATTGCGAGGTCGTCGGAACGATTCTGCATGTGCTGGTCGACGGCACGTACGCCGGCCACATCGTGATTGCCGACACCGTTAAGGCCGATGCCGAACAAACGATCCGCGACCTGCACGCCGCCGGCGTCAAGCACACCGTTATGCTCACGGGCGACCGCGAGGAGGTTGCGGCGTCTGTGGCCAAGCAACTCAGTCTCGACGAGTTCCACGCGCAGCTGCTGCCGGGCGATAAGGTCGAGCGTGTTGAGGCGTTGCTTGCGAGCGAGAACGGCAAGGGCAAGCTCGCTTTTGTCGGCGACGGCATCAACGACGCACCCGTGCTTACCCGTGCCGATGTGGGCATCGCCATGGGCGCCATGGGCTCGGACGCCGCAATTGAGGCGGCGGACGTCGTGCTGATGGATGACAAGCCGTCCAACATCTCCCGCGCGATCTGCGTGGCGCGCAAGACCATGTCGATTGTTTGGCAGAACATCATCTTTGCGCTGGGCATTAAGTTGCTGATTCTGGTGCTTGCGGCACTGGGCATCGCCAACATGTGGCTTGCCGTGTTCGGCGACGTAGGCGTGGCGATCATCGCCATCCTGAACGCCATGCGCGCGATGGGTGTCAAGACCCTGTAGTGCTGCCCGGCCCCGGCCTGCGGTGACGTCGCTGACGGTTCTTGGGCATCGTTTGCTGGCGGGGTTCCTTGTCTGAGTTGGACTTTGTTGGTCGGGCCACTCGTCCCGGTCGCTGTCCCGCGCCGTTCCGGCGCGGGAGGCGCGCCGCTGCGGGAGTGCTAGTCGGTCATTGTTGGCGCCGAAACACCATCCCGTCCCAGCATCGATCTTAGCTTCTCAAAACTCTCCTCGCTCAGGCAGTGCTCCATGTGGCAGCCCTCTTGCGACGCGACCTCAGCCGAAACACCCGCGTCCTCTAGCAGCCCCACGAAAAAGCAGTGACGCTCCCACATTTGACGAGCGACCTCCAGCCCCCGCTTTGTCAGATGAACATCTCGTTTGCCCATTTCGACATAGCCGTTGCTCTCCAACGTCGCCATGGCCTTGGAAACGCTCGCCTTAGTTACGCCGAGGTACTCCGCAACGTCAATCGAGCGCACGATGCCCTGACGTTCCGACAGAACGTAGATCGATTCGAGATAGTCTTCTCCGGATTCACGTAGGGCCATGGGCCGCCTTTCGCGATGATTGCTAGTTAGCCTTTGGATACTTTCCACGGCTAACTTTACCGCAAAAGTTGCCCATGTCTTACTACTTTGTCTAAAAGTTAGCCGTGTTTCACAAAACGTGCGAGACGAAAACAAAATGGGGACGCCCTGCAAGGAGTGTCCCCAGGCGCCGGGTGCCGGCCCGCAGTTACATCAATCCAAAGTGCTTCGCGGCGTTGTAGATGCCGTCGTCGTCCACGGCAGTCGTAACGTAGGTCGCTGCAGCCTTCACCGTATCCTGCGCGTTGCCCATGGCCACGCTTGTGCCCACGGCCGAGAACATCGACAGGTCGTTCTCGCCGTCGCCAAAGGCGATCGCCTCGCTCGCGTCGATGCCCAGGCGCTCCAGCGTCGCCGCCACGCCCAGGTCCTTGCCGCCGTTGGCCGGAATAATGTCGCAGAACAAATCGCACCAGCGCGTAGTGAGCGAATGCGACACCGCATCGGTCACGATATGCTCGTCGGCCGGATCCACAAAGGCACAGAACTGGTAAACCGGCGCGTCAAAGGCATGCTCAAACGGCTCCTCGTGGTAGACGATTCCCGCGTTGCTGCCGGCCGTCACCACGCGCTCGGACAGGCGGTTCACAAACGAGTTCTCGCCCTGCATGCACAGCGAGTCATAGCGCCCCTGCGCCACCTGGTCCACAATCACCGCAACGTCGTCCGGGTCAATCGGGCAGCTACGGTAGACGCCCTCGGCATCAAAGCAGTGCTGGCCCGAAAGCGTAATGTACGCATCCCAACCAAGATCGAACAGCCAATCGGGCATCTGGTAGGTCGGACGACCCGTGGCGATCACGCACGCAATCCCCTGCTCATGAAAGCTGTCGAGCACCTGCTGCGCCGACGCCGGAATCCGGTGGGTCTTAAAGCTCAGCAGCGTGCCATCGATATCGAAAAACGCGGCTTTGATCATCCTCGTCTACTCCTCGCCCTCGAGCTTTTCGCTCGCCTCGAGCCACGCCATCTCCAGCTCGTCCATGGCGGCGTGGGCCTCGTCGATCTTTGCCTGCTGCTCGCCCAGCGCCGTGTAGTTGGTGGGATCGACCTGCGCCATAGCGGCCTCGGCCTCCTCCACGCGGGCGCGCTGCGTCTCCATCTTGCGCTCGAGAGAGCTCACCTCGCGACGGAGCTTCTGGCGCTCGGCGTTAGAAAGGCCATTGGGCTGGCCGCTCGACTTGGGCTTTTCGGCCGCAGCTGCCGTGGCACCGGTGTCGAACGTGCCGGTCTTGGCGCTCGGCGCGCCCACGGGCTCGCCCTCGGCCGTGGCGTTGCACAGGCGCAGGTATTGGTCGACACCGCCGGGCATATGCGTCAGATGACCGTCAAGCAGCGCCCACTGCTGGTCGGTCACGCGCTCCATAAGGAAGCGGTCGTGCGTAACCAGGATCAGCGTGCCGGGCCAGCCGTCAAGCAGGTCCTCGACAATCGCAAGCATGTCGGTATCGAGGTCGTTGCCCGGCTCGTCCAGGATGAGCACGTTGGGCTCGTCCAGGATCGTCAGCAGCAGCGATAGGCGACGGCGCTGGCCGCCCGAAAGGTCGCCGATGCGGCTCCAGAGCTGCTGCGTCGTAAAGCCCAGACGCTCGCAGAGCTTCTCGGGCGAAGTCTCCTTGCCGTCAATGACGTAGTACTTCTTATAGTTGCTGAGCACCTCGCGGATCGTGTCGCCCATATAAGGCTCGAGCTCCTCGAGCTGCTGCGACAGCACGCCAAAACGCACCGTCTGGCCGATCTTCACGCGGCCGCGCAGGGGCGCGATCTTGCCCTGAATCACGTCGAGCAGTGTGGACTTGCCGGCGCCGTTCTCGCCCAAAAGACCATAGCGGTCGCCCGCGCCGATAAGCCAGGTCACGTCGGAGAGCACCTGCTTGGGCGCGCCGTCGGTATCCGCATAGCCGGCATCAACGTCGATCACGTCGATGACCTGCTTGCCTAGGCGGCTCACGGCGAGGCGCTTGAGCTCCAGCTCGTCGCGCACGGGCGGCACGTCGGCGATCAGCTCGCGAGCAGCCTCAACGCGAAACTTGGGCTTGGTGGAACGAGCCTGGGCGCCGCGGCTCAGCCACGCGAGCTCCTTGCGCGCCATGTTACGACGGCGCTCCTCGGTAACGGCGGCCATGCGGTCGCGCTCCACGCGCTGCAGAATGTAGGCCGAGTAGCCGCCCTCGAAGGGATCGACCTGGCCGTCGTGGACCTCCCACATGCTGGTGCAGACCTCGTCCAAGAACCAGCGATCGTGCGTGACTACGAGCATGGCACCCTGGCCGCGCTGCCAGCGGGCCTTTAAGTGACGCGCGAGCCAATTGATGGTGCGCATGTCCAGGTGGTTGGTGGGCTCGTCGAGCATGAGCACGTCGTAGTCGCCGATCAGCAGGCGCGCGAGGTCCACGCGACGGCGCTGGCCGCCCGAAAGCTCGCCAACCGTGCCCTCCCAGGGCACATCGCTAATAAGGCCGGCCAGAATCTGGCGCGTACGCGGACTCGACGCCCACTCATACTCGGGCGTGTCGCCCACGACGGCATGATGCACGGTATCGGTGTCGACAAGTTGGTCCTTTTGGCCGAGCAGACCAATCGTGGTGCCGCGGCGATGCGTCACGCGGCCGTCGTCGGGCTCCAGCGTGCCGGCGAGCACGCTCAGCAGCGTCGACTTGCCGTCGCCGTTTTTGCCGACGATGCCAATACGGTCGCCCTCGCCCACGCCGAGCGTTACGCTATCGAAAATATGCTTGGTGGGAAACTCTAGGCTGACGGAATCGCATCCCAAAAGAATCGCCATATGCCCTGCTCCTTCGTAGAAATTCAACGTTGTCCATGATAGCGAAAACCACCACTAAGGTGCCTGTCCCCTTTGTGGTGGTTTTGGGCGGGCGCAATCGACGGCCGCAATCCCGCAAACACAAAAAGGCGGGCCATCTCCCGCAAGAGATGACCCGCCTCTCCAATCAGTCCCGTGACGACCATGGCCGCCGCGGGCCTCAAGCATGTCCCGGACTAGGAGAACATGCCGGTGAGGTAATCATTCAGCCGCTTATCCTTGGGCCGTTGGAAAATCTCGTCGGTCTCGTCGTACTCGACCATATCGCCCATGTAGAAGAACGCCGTGCGATTGGACACGCGCGACGCCTGCTCCATGTTGTGCGTCACGATGACGATGGCGCGCTCGGCCACGATCGACGACATCAGGTCCTCGATCGCCAGCGTCGAGATGGGGTCGAGCGCCGAGCAAGGCTCGTCGAACAAAATCACATCGGGGTTGAGCGCCAGCGTGCGTGCAATACACAGACGCTGCTGCTGACCGCCCGAAAGCGCGTAGGCGCTCTTGTCGAGCTTGTCCTTGACCTCGTCCCACAGCGCCGCACCGCGCAGACTCTCCTCGACCATGCGGTCGAGCTCGTCGCGGTCGGTGATGCCGTGGCGCTTAGGCGCAAACGTGATGTTGTCGCGAATGGACTTGCGGAACGGGTTGGGCTGTTGGAACACCATGCCAATGGAGCGACGCAGCTCGTAGGTGTTCTCGGTCTTGGTATTTACGTTGCGCCCACGGTAATTGATCTCGCCCTCCACGCGGCAGCCGCGAATCTCGCGATTCATCAGGTTGAGGCTACGCAAGAAGGTCGACTTGCCGCAGCCCGAAGGCCCGATGAGCGCCGTGATCTCGCCCTTGTGAAAGTCGAGCGACGTATCGTGCAGCGCATGGTGGTCGCCATAGTACACGTTGACGTCCTTGGTGGAGAGCACGACCTCGTCGCTCACGGCCTTGCCGCTCACGCGAACGCGTTTTTCGCTCTCCCCCACACTCGACAGAAAGTCCTGGGTCTCGGACGTGGCCGCCTCGGTTGCGGGCGTTGCATTCATCTCGCTCATTCGGCCGTCATCTTCCTTGCCAGTTGCTTGCCCACAATACGGGCGACTACGTTAAACAGCAGCACGCAAATCATCAGCAGTGCGGCGGTGCCCCAAACGATCTGCTGGGCCTCGGGGCTGCCCTCGCCGTAAATCTTGTAGATGTGCACGGCGAGCGACTCACCGGGGCGGAACACGTTCCAGGCGCAGGTGGGGCTCGACAGGTTAAAGCTCAAGAAATTCAGGCGAACCGGCGAGCTCATGCCCGAGGTAAAGAGCAGGGCTGCGGCCTCGCCAAACACGCGGCCGGCCGAAAGCACAATGCCGGTCACGATGGCGGGCATGGCCTCGGGGATCAGGATGTGCAGCGTGGCTTCCCAGCGAGTAAGGCCCATGGCCAGGCACGCATCGCGCTGGGCCTGCGGCACGTCCTCGAGCGCCTGCTGGATCACGCGCACCAGGATGGGAATGTTGAACATGGTGAGCGCGACGGCGCCGGAGATGATGGAGTACTTCCAGCCCAGCTGCACCGAGAACACCAGGAAACCGAACATGCCGACAACGATGGAAGGCAGCGAGGACAGCGTCTCGATGGCGGTGGAAGCGATGTCGCGGATGGGACCGTCCGGCGCGTACTCAACCAAAAAGACCGCGCCGCCCAGGCTGATGGGCACCGAGATGATCAGGGTGATCAGCAGCAGATAGAACGAGTCGAACAGCTGGTAGAGTACGCCGCCCTGAGTTCCGTTGGCGCGCGACGGCTGCGTGAGAAAACCCGGCTGGAACAGCGTCGAGATGCCCTCGAACAGGATATAGGCCACCATGGAGACGACGATGAGCATGACGATGGCGATGATTGCCGTCAGCACGCCCGTGGCGATGCGATCCTGCTTTTGGACGCGCCCGAGTCTCGCCTCGTCGATATGGATGCGCGTTCTAGCCACGAGCCTTCGCCCCCTTGCGGCCGATAATGTGGATGATCAGGATGAAGATGAGGCTCATACCCATCAGCAGCAGACCGAGCGCCCACAGAACATCGTCCTGGGCCGAACCCTCGGCATAGACCGCCATGGACGTGGTGAGCGTGGTGGT
Source organism: Collinsella sp. (assembly GCA_031294825.1). Taxonomy (GTDB): domain Bacteria; phylum Actinomycetota; class Coriobacteriia; order Coriobacteriales; family Coriobacteriaceae; genus Collinsella. Next base: position 61,827 of record JAUMPM010000044.1, read on the forward strand.
GATGGTCGAGGCCGGCGACAGCAGCGACGTCGGCATGGCCTCAATACCGCCGATGACCATGCGTACGGCGAGCGTCTCGCCAAAGGCGCGCGTCATGCCAAGGATGACCGCAGTCATGAGCGACGGCATGGCGGACTTGAGCACCACGTGCCAGATGGTCTGCCAGCGGGTGTAGCCCAGCGCGAGCGAGCCCTGACGGTAGCCGTCGGGCACGGCGCGCAGGCCATCGACCGAAAGGGTGGTCATCGTCGGCAGGATCATGACAGCCAGCACGATGGCGCCGGGCAGGATGCCCAGACCCGTGCTCACGTGGAAAACGGACTTCATAAGTCCGACGACCACGTGAAAGCCAATCAGTCCAAAGACGACCGAGGGAATGCCGGTCAAAAGCTCAATAAGCGGCTGAAAGACCTTGGAACCAAATTTGGGTTGGATCTCGACCGCAAAGATGGCAGAGCCGATGGCGATAGGCAGTGCGATGAGCGTGGAGAGCACCATGACCGCAAACGAGGTGACGATCAGGGGCAGGGCGCCGGTATAGGGCAGGCCGTTTTCGACTGTGTTGGCCAGGTCCCACTTGGTGCCGGTGAAGAACTCGACGACCGAAACGCCGTCCTTGACAAAAGCCGAGAGGCCCTTTTGGGCGACCATGAAGATAAGCGCGGCAACGACAAGCGTCACGAGCGCTACGCACGCGCCCGTGACGCCTAGACCCACGTTCTCAAGGTCGCGCTTTGGCAGCTGTTTTGCCATTGCAAACCTTTCCGGGGGCGATTACTTATTTAGCAGAGACCTTGCCGCTGGCGTCCTTGACGACCTTCATGGCAGAGACGGGGATAAAGCCCTGCTCCTCGACGAGCTTGCCCTGGACGTCGTCGGAAAGCATGAACTCCAGGAAGGCCGTGGTGGCCTCGTCGGCGTCCTTGGAGCAGTACATGTGCTCGGTAGCCCAAATCTTGAAGGAGTCGTCGGTGACGTTTGCGCTCTTGGGCTCGACGCCCTCGACCTTGATGGCGTTGAACTTGGAGTCATCGAAGTGCGAGAAGTCGAGGTAGGAGATGGCGTTATCGGTGCTGCCCATCTGAGTCTGGACGTCGCCGGACTTGTCGAGCTCGGCGTCGCCCTTAAAGTCGACTGCCTCGTCGCCAAAGACGGCAGCCTCGAAGGTGGCGCGGGTACCGGAACCGGCCTTGCGGTTGAGAACGACGATCTTGGCGTCGTCGCCGCCGACCTCCTTCCAGTTGGTGATCTGGCCGGAGAAGATGCCCTTGAGCTGCTCGAGGGACAGGTCGTCGACCTTCACGTTCTTAGAGACGACGGGACCCATGCCCACGACGGCGACCTCGTGGTCGACGAGGTTCTTGACCTGGTCGGCCTCGAGCTTGGTCTCGGCGAAGACGTCGGAGTTACCGATGGTGACGGTGCCGGCGGCAACAGCGGTCAGACCTTTGCCCGAACCGTTGCCCGAGCCGGAGACGGAGACGTCGGGGTTGGCATCCATGAACTTCTCGGCAGCGGCCTCGACGAGAGCCTGGAACGAGGAGGCACCGTCGTAGGTCACCTCGCCGGAGACGGACTCGGCAGCAGCGGCGCTACCCTTGTCGGCGGCGTCGGATGCGCCTGCGCCGCCGCAGCCAACGAGACCGAGACCGACGATGCTGGCAAGACCACCAGCAAGGCCGAGGAACTGACGACGAGAATAAGCCTGATCGAGCATGATCTTCCTTTCGTACATGCGAATCGCGGGCACCCTGCCCGCTTTGCTGTTTGGAAAGATACGACCCCCGACCGGGCAGCACCCGCGCCAACTGCGGTTTCTTACGGGCATTTGATAAACCCTTACCGCAAGCGCTGCCCAGCCTTTACAAACGAATAACAATCCCGCTGACAAGCATGGCCCGCCTTTTACACCGATAAAAAAGAAGTTGCGGTGAAATAGTTCCTGTTTGGCTGTTAGGCAGCCGATTCTAGGAACTATTCCACCGCAACTTAGATTGGCAAAACGCCGCAACCTTAAAGCTCGAGCTCGTTGAGCCTTAAGATCGCAACAATATAGATCTTGAGCGCTTGCTTGAGCTGTTCCTCGTTGGCGCACTCGTTGGGGCCATGCATCTGGCCGCCCCATGCGGGCAACTCCAGGCCGGTCTCCTCGGGGCCAAATGACACGGCGCGGGCAAAGTTGCGCGCGTACGTGCCGCCGCCCATGGCAAAGGGCTCGGCATGCTTACCCGTAAACTCGTTATAGGTGTCAATCAACGCCTTCACGGCCGGATCGTCGGCCGAAACTGAGAACGGCACCTTGGCACGACCCACGCGATACGTCACGCCAAAGCGGCCCACGAGCGGCTCGAGCTGCTCGCGGATGGTATCGGCGCTCGTGCTGTCGGGGAAACGCACGTCGATGACCTGCTCAATGTGGCCATCCACCACGCGGATGACGCCGGGGTTGCACGTGAGCGGGCCAAACGCCGCGCTCGTCGCATCGATGCCCAAGCCGCGACCATAGGCGTCCGCATGCACAAAGGCCAAGAACTTGACGAACTCGTGCTCGGCAGGCGTCAGCAGGCGCTCGTCGCGCGCACCAAACGCGTCCTCGGCCTCGCGCAGGTACGTCACGATCAGGCCGACGGCGTTGATCGTCCCCTCGGGCATCGAAGCATGGCCACCAATACCGTGCGCAAAAATCTGGGCATGGCCGTTCTCGAGCGCCGTAATCTCCAGGCGGTCGGCGTTCTCAACGGGCGTCGGCAGTTCATCGGCGGCAATCGCAAGCTCGCAGATAGACTGCGACGGAATAGCGTTGCTCGCCTCGGCGCCGCTCCACGATACGATACGCCCGCCGTCGATCTTGGAGCTCACAAACGTCGCCCCAAACTGGCCCTTCTCGGCATTACAAACCGGGAACTCGGCATCGGGCGTAAACAGAAAGTCGGGGTTCGCGTGGTTCTCCAGATAATGGTGAACGTCGGACATGCCCACTTCCTCATCGCATCCCAGCAGCGCGCGGAAGGTATAGCGCGGGGTAATGCCGTGCTTGAGCAGATAGGCGCCGGCGTAGAGCGACAGCACCGCCGGGCCCTTGTCGTCGATTACGCCGCGACCGAGCAGCCAGCCCTCTCGGCGCTCCATCGCAAACGGGTCGGTGTTCCAACCGGGACCGGCGGGAACCACGTCCACGTGGCAGATGGTCGCGAGCTGCTTGTCGCCGCGGCCAGGGATATCGGCAATGCCCACATAGCCCTCGTCGTCGCTCGTCTGGTAGCCGAGCTTCTGCGCAATGCCGAGCGCGCAATCGAGCGCGTCACGGACTGGGCGGCCAAACGGCGCACCGGGCTCTGCGTCGGCAGCAACGGCTACAGACGGATAACTCACCAGCTGCTCGATATCGGCGACGACATCTTCCCAGACCTCGTCGACATACTCAGCGACGCTCTGCTCCACCTGATTCATGGACGACCTCCTTACCAATGAGGGGCGAGCGTGCCCGCCCCTCACATCACATACTTATATAGCGAAAAGTTTAGCAAGCTCGGCCACCGAGTGCACCACCGCATCGGCACCCGCGGCCTCGTGCTCCCCCAGCGCCGCCGCGCCCGAATAGATGCCGATGCACGGCACGCCCATTGCGTGCGCGCCCTCTACATCGTTAAAGCGATCGCCGATCATCACGGCCTCGTCGGCCGTCGCGCCCAGAGCCGCCAGCGCATCGCGGACCGAATCGGCCTTGGTCTCGCGCCCCTGCGGCGGATTCATGCCAACCACGACTTCGAACTGGCAAAGCCCCAGCTCATGTACCATATCGATGCACTTCGCCTCCATGCGAGACGTCGCGACCGCCATGCGATGCCCCTGCGCGGCCAACCCATCCAGCAACTCGGGGACCCCGTCGAACACGGGGTACTCCTCCGGTCCCAGCTCATCAAAAAAGGCGCGGTACTCGTCGGCCACCACAAGCGACTCCTCGCGCGAGAAGCCATAAAAGTCGTGAAAGCTCTTCCACAGGGGCGGCCCGATCATTCGGCGCAGATCACCCATCTGCGCTTCCGAAAACCCGCGCGCGGCAAGCGTCTTGCGCGTCGAGGTCATCACCGCCCGGCCCGTATCGGCCACCGTGCCATCGAAATCAAACAACACGACCGGCCGCCCGCATAGCTGTAATGCCGCCATCGATATCCCTCTTCCCCAGTTGGCGATTTCCACACCGACACTTCAAACTGTTGACTATTCAACAAATAAAGCTGGCAATGTGGAACGACTCCACTATACTTGTCGCACTTTGCTCTCAGAAGGCGGCGCGCAAGCGCCCCAACGAAAGGTGCAATTATGTCTTTTGCCATCATAACCGACTCCACGTCGGACATCTCCCCCGCCCGCGCCCAAGAGCTCGGCATTTACGTGATTCCGCTGCATGTAATTATCGAAGGTGAGGACCTGCTCGACCAGGTGCAGATCACCGCCGAGGAGTACGTCGCCCGCATGGCAGGCTCCGAGCAGCTACCGCACACCTCGCAGCCGAGCGCCGGTGAGTTCAAGGCGCTCTTTGATCGCGTGCTCGCCGACGGCCACGACAGCGCCATCTTTATCTCGCTGTGCAGCGAGTGGTCCGCCTGCTATGCCAACGCCAGCCTGACGGCCGAAACGCACGAGCTCGACGTGCGCTGCATCGACTCGCGCACCGGCTCGGGCGCCGAAGGCCTGCTGGTGGAGTACGCGCTGGCCATGCGCGAGGACGGCCGCAGCCTGGACGAGACCGAGGCGCAGATCCGCGCGACGCTGCCCGACGCCCACCTGCTGCTGATTCCCCGCACGCTCGAGAACCTCGTTAAGAACGGCCGCGCGCCCAAGCTCGCCGGCCAGCTGACGCAGATGCTCAACATTCGCCTGGCCGTTTCGCCGGAGTGGAAATCGGGCGAGATCAAGGCCATAAAAAAGGGCCGCGGTGCCAAGCGCATCGTTACCAACACCATGGCCGATTGCCTCGCATTTTTGGCCGAGCACCCGGGCTCCAGCGTGCGCGTGCTCACGACCGGCGCCGCCGAGGAGCAGGAGCTCGTCAACCAAGCGCTCGCGGGCCAAGACTACGTAGACGCCGGCACCGGCCCCATCGGCTGCACCATCGCCACCCATGTAGGCATCGACGCCATCGCCATCAGCTACTGCCCCCGATACCAACCTGCCAATTAGGGCTACCCATACCACTTGCGGTGAAATAGGGACTGTTTTTGGCTTATCAGCCGCAAATCAATCCCTATTCCACCGCAACTTAGAAGCAGTTCATTTGGGACGGGGCTAAAAAGACTGGTATCAAACGTTTCAGACCAGTCTTTTAGCCCCATTTTACCTACCCTACATCAGCCCGCTCAGGGCGATGTCGACGGCTTCGTTGAGGTGATGGCGCGAATTTTTGTGGTGTAAGAGGGAGGGCCGCGTCAGCGCCCCTTGCGCCTAAGGCTATTCCGCCACGCCGTGGCGGTCAAGGACCTCCCTTATGACCTCGTGCGCGGCCAGCCTGACCGCCTCGAGCCTCTCGC
>JAUMPM010000057.1 GCA_031294825.1 Collinsella sp.
CAATAGTATAATGCAAGTATTTTTAGAACATTTCTAGCCTTGATACGACGAGGCTTTGGGCGGCGTCTTGCCCTTTAGCACCTTGTGATAGTAGTCGTACGTCAGCGGCGTCTCGTCGCTCAGGCGCTCGGCATCCTCGACCTCGCCAATAAACAGCAGATGCGTGCCCACATCCACAGTGTCGATCAAACGGCAGCTAAACAGGGCCGCCGCGTGCTCGGGCACATAGGGCATGCCCAGAGCCGTCTCGCGGGTCTCGTATTTGGCAAACTTGTCATAATCGCTGCTGGTGCGGAACCCAAAGTTACCGATGTAGAGCATGTCGGCCGTCTGATCGATCACGGTCAGCGCGAACGCTTTGGCCGATGCGATGACGCCCGAGGTGACATTGTCCTTGTTCACGGCAACCGAAATACGCGGCGGCATGGACGTCACCTGCACCGCAGTATTGATGACGCAGCCGGCGCGCAGCCCGTCTGCCGCAGCGCTCACCACGTACAGACCGCTCGGCATGGTAAAGAACGCAGTTTTGTCCATAACGATCACTCCCCTAGCTCGGGTTGGAACCTCATGAATGTATGTACCCACAAAAAAGGCGGCACCCATAACGGACGCCGCCTTTGAGACATATGTGTCAGAACAGTAAGAAAGATGAGACGCCCGCAGTTGCGGTGAAATAGGGACTGAATAGCCCCTCAAACAGGAAAACAGTCCGTATTCCACCGCAACTTATACAGAGTGCCTAGCGGTTGCGTTCCTTAAGGGCGCGGTCGATCTCGCGTTGGACATCACGCTTGGCCATGTCCTCGCGCTTGTCGTAGAGCTTCTTGCCGCGACCCAGACCCAGCAGCAGCTTTACGCGGCCGTCGGTATTAAAGTAGAGCTCCAACGGAACCAGCGCATAACCACGGTTGCGAAGTTTGCCGTCAAGAAAGTCGATCTCCTTGCGGTGCAGCAGCAGACGACGCCGACGGTCAGGATCGCGATTCCACACGCCACCATGGCTATAAGGGTGGATATGCAGGCCGACGAGCCAGCACTCCCCGCCGCGGATCAGCGCGAAGGTATCGGTGATCTGGCAGGCGCGCTCGCGAATCGACTTGACCTCGGTGCCACTCAGCTCAATGCCACACTCAAATGTCTCATCGATAAAGTACTCGTGATGCGCCGAGCGATTCTTAGAAATGAGCTTGCGTTCGCGCTTACTGGGCATCGCCGGCCTCCTTGGCTCCATCGGCGTTTGAGCCCGCAGCCTCGCGCTTTGCCTTGCGCTCGGCATTGAGCTCAGCATCGCTCTCGCGCACCAGCTTGATAATCGCCGCGCAGGCCTCCTCGCCCACCAGGTCGCGGGCGCGCACCGTCAGGCGCGTCGCCTCCTGTTTGTCGCCGTCGCTTGCAGCATCGGTCGCGCACATAATCAGGCAGATGGCAATCTCGGCCGAAGGTGAGGTCGGAACGCCCTGCAACGCCAGCTCGCCCATCACGTGCTCGTCGCTCTCCTCGGCGGCATCCGGATAGGTAGTATGGATCTTGTTGAGCAGGCGCGTCGTATGCGCATCGTTGGGCGCCAGGCGCAGCGCCAGACGTGCGCAGCCCACGGCAGCCGAAATGTTCTCGGTCTCGGGCTCCAAGAAGTACTGACCCAGATTGGCGTAAGCGCGGGCGGCGCACTTGCCATCGCTTGCACGCTCCAGCACCGAAAACGAGAGCGATGCCCATTCCTGCTTGTCTTCGAGTGCGCGGAACAGCTCGGCCAAATCCAAGCGATAGTTGCAGTTCATGGGGTCCCAACGCACAGCCTGCATCAGGGCATTGCGAGCGCTCACATAATCCTGCTGGCGAATGTAGGCAAACGCCATGTCAGAGTACAGGCGGTCAAACGGCACCTCGACCTGCACGAGCTCGCGCGGATCCTTCTCCACGCGGCGATAGGCCAAGCGCTCAAACTTGCTATCGAAGCTAAAGTATTGGCGCTTCTCCTCCGTCTTGCACTCAGCGTCGATATACTCCTCGGCGAGCTCCACCAGACGCTCCAGCAGCGGCGTCGCCGTAGCCAGGTCGCCCTGCGCCAGATAGTTCTCGGCATACGTGATGTCTTGCAAGCTGATGGGCAGGTCCATGGCTACTCCTCGATCTGAGCGAAACACGGCAGGCGCCGTATATACGGTCAATACACAAAACCCGGGTCTCTTACGAGGCCCGGGCGTTCAATTTTGGTAGCCCGTACCAGATTCGAACTGGTGATCTCCGCCTTGAGAGGGCGGCGTCCTGAACCGCTAGACGAACGGGCCATATGAAGGATGGCTGGGATGGAGGGAGTCGAACCCCCATTGACGGAACCAGAATCCGCTGTCCTGCCATTAGACGACATCCCAATGACTGCATCGCTGCGCTCGGCTGTGCCTTTGCGCAAGAAAGAAATATACGGGAAGTCTCGCCGTGACGCAAGCCCCAATTTTGACTTTTTTGAAATTCAGTCAAATTGGCCTAATTTAGTCCAACCCGTGAAGGACCTGTGAAGCCAACCGCTGTACACGAAGGGCAAAACGCCGCGAGCGGTAGCCGTCAACCGTTGGCAGATTCTACCGTGAAAACGATAGCACCAGGCAACACAATCGAAGTATCAATGATCACGTAGATATCGAGGCACCATGGACGAAGAGCTTGATTACCTATGGGAGACCCTGGGCCTCGAGATCGCTGCTGACCTTTGGCCCGAACGGGACAAAATCCATCCCACACTGCGCCCCGCCATCACGGTGATGCAGGCAAAATACCGCCGTGCATCCTTTTTGATCATGCGGGTGTCATGGCACGCGGGACTCCCCGACCTTAAGCGAATCCAGGCAAGCCTCGTCGAGCTATCCGGTATGCCGACCGTCATATCCGAGGCGCACCTGGAGCAGCGCCAACGCGAGCGACTGCAACAGCAGCGGATTCCCTTTATCTGCCCCGGCGTTCAGGCATATCTGCCCTTTATGGACGAGGAGTACTGGAGCGGCAAGCCCAACAAGCACGTAAAGGTCTACGATCCGCACGAATGGGCACAGCTCGAGGATTGAGCCGAGCGAGCCCGCCGGTGGAAAACACGTCCCACTCTGAGCACACAAAACGGGACGCACTTTCCGCAGCCGCTACAGTAACGCCTCGGCCCAAGCCGCTTCCCTAAAGCCGGGAATCGCATAGTCGTCGCCCACCAGCAGCGGACGCTTGACCAGCATGCCGTCGGTCGCCAGCAGCTCGTAGCACTCCCGATCAGTCATGCCCGCATCCAGACGCGCCTTCAGGCCCAGCTCTCGATATTTCATGCCCGACGAATTAAAGAAGCGCCGCACCGGCAGCCCCGAACGAGCAATCCAGGTCGCAAGCTCATCAGCCGTGGGATTGTCCAAAACGATATCGCGGTCGATATACTCTACCCCATGTTCGTCCAGCCATGCCTTGGCCTTCTTACAGGTCGAGCACTTGGGATATTCAACAAACAATACCGCCATGGGATTTCCTTTCTTAGAGAAAACAGGTGTCTGGAAAACTGCGCATCGACGACCGCTCACGATAGCAGCCGTTATTGTAGTCGATGTCGAAGCATAGGCAGTCGCGATGTCTCGTCTTAAGGCTAGCGCCTCGCATGGGCGCCGATCGGCCGAGTCGCATGGCGCACCAACGCCGCCGCCAGCAATACCAACAGCATGGCGGTGACATAGCCCGCAGCATCGAATCCTAAATCGATAACGTCAAAATGCCTGCCGGGAACAAAGATCTTATGTACCTGATCGCCAACGGAGCAGGCGGCGCAAAAGAGCAATACGGGCACGCAACGGGAGCATACGCTCCACGGACGCCTGGAAAAGCAAACCACGACCACCGAGGCGAACAATCCGACGAAGAAAAACTCTACGGTATGGGCAACGCGACGGACGTTTGTGCCCACCCACATGCGAATGGAAGCAAGTCGGCCAGACCGGACATTCGAGGCAGCCGAATCGGCGCCCCCGGTCATTCCGTTCTCCGTCTGGGCTTCACCCGTGGCATCGGCAGCCTGAACGCCCATAGCCTGACCCTCCACCACACGCGCGGTGGACTCGCTCAGCAACGACGTCTGCACCGCGTTTTGCTCCGTCAGCACCCAGATGCCCGCCAGCGTTGCAGCGAACAGAACGATCGCGGTCCATCCGATTATTTGTTTTACGCGCGCCAAGGGCCAACCTCCTTTTTTGAATATCAGCGAGTGTAGCCCCAAATGGCATCGTCACCGTATCAAAATTTGAATCGCAACAGGAAGCGACAAAGCGACGCAAACCCCTACCCCGCCTCGCGCATCCAGCGATCGAACGTCCCCACGCACACGCCCAGGCATTTTGCTGCCTGGCTGCGGGTAATATCGCCTGCCTCATAGCTATCGCGCACCAGCTCAAACTGAGGAGGGCACGGCTTGCGAGGTCGACCGAAACGAACCCCTCGCGCCCGCGCCGCTGCAATTCCCTCCGCCTGGCGCCGATGGATATTCTCGCGCTCCACCTGCGCCACGTAGCTCAGCAGTTGCAGCACAATATCGGCAATCAGGGTGTTGGTCACATCCGGCGCGCCGCTGGCCCTAGCGCGCGTGTCAAGCAATGGCATGTCCAACACCACAATGGCAACCCCGAGCTCCTTGGTAATGCGTCGCCATTCCTCAAGAATCTCGGAGTAATTACGACCAAGTCGGTCGATAGAAAGCACCACCAGCACGTCCCCGTCTCCCAGGACGTGCAACAGCTCGCGATAATGCGGTCGATCGAAGTCCTTGCCGCTCGCATGGTCGGCATAAATATTCGCTGAGCCCACGCCATAGGCGCCCAGCGCATCCAGCTGCCGATTCAGATTCTGATCGCGCGAACTCACCCGCGCATACCCGTACACCGTCGCCATCTCATCCCCGCTTTCTTGTAAACCTGCCAAAAGGGACAGGTTTATTTTGGTAGGTTTTACCTCTCAAATAGCAGGTAAGCGGGCGGCCGAGCAGACGGCAAGGTAGCCACTATTCAAATGCGGAGGGCGGCCCCGAAAGACCGCCCTCCGCTCTCTCGCCACGAGTCGGGATTTAGCTAATGGATAAGCTTAAAGTCCAAGTGCCCGCGCGTGGTATTGACGCGCGAGACCTCGACAATCACGCGCTGACCCAGTTCATAGTAAATCCCCGTGTCGGCGCCCGTCAGCGTAAGCGCATCCTCGTCGAACTCGAACCACTCGTTGCCCAGGCTCTTGATCGAAACCAAGCCTTCGACCTGCGTTAGGTCCAAGCGCACAAAGAGGCCCATGCTGCTAACCCACGAGACAGTTCCGGCATAGCGCTCGCCCAGACGGTCCTCATAGTACTGGGCAATCTTGATCTTTTGCGTCGCATGGCTGGCGGCATCTGCCGCGCGCTCGGCATCGCTGCATGCGCGGCAGATCTGCGGCAGAATGCGCGGCAGCGACTCGCGCCCCTTGCCGATCAGCCGCGGCGTACGGACCAAGGCGTCCTTACCGCCGAGCTGTTCATAGGCCAACTGCAGTTTGAGCACGCGGTGCACCACCAAATCGGGGTAGCGACGGATGGGACTCGTAAAGTGACAGTAGCACGGCGCGGCGAGCGCAAAGTGGCCCTCGTTGCGCGGCTTGTACAGCGCGCGCTGCATGCTGCGCAGAAGCAGCGTGTTAACGAGCGGTGCGTTGGCCGTACCGGCGGCAGCATCAACTGCAGCCTGCAGCTCATCGGGACTCCCCAGGGCAATACCAGCAGCACGGCGATCGTCGATGATGCCTAGCTGCGCCAGCGCAACGGCGGCACCGTGCAGGCTATCGGGGCTCGGATCCTCATGCACGCGATAGCAGGCCTCGATATCACGGTCTGCCAGCCACTCTGCAACGCACTCGTTGGCGAGCAGCATGGCTTCCTCGATAAGCGACGTGGCACACGAACGCTCACGCGCCACAATCTGCACGGGTACTCCGTCCTCATCCAACAGAGCACGAATCTCGGCCGTGTCAAAATCGACTGAGCCGCGGGCGCGACGAATACGACGGCGAAGTTCGGCGAGTTCGTTGGCGGCGACAAGGAAATCGCCGAGGTCGACGTTGTAGCCGCGGGCGACCTCCTCGCACGCAAGACCGCGCTCAAGCGCTTCCTCGCGCGAGGCCTCGGCAGCCGCAACATCCTCGGCCGCGCCCTCCAGCACCGAATACTCAACCGCACCGGCGCGCACCAGCAGCGCCTCGGCGCCGTCATAGTCCATACGCACACGCGAGCGAATCACGCTGGGGTACGGATCGTAATGCCGCACGCGACCCTGCGCATCGAGCTCGATATCGACGGTAAACGCAAGACGGTCCTCGTCAGGGCGAAGCGAGCACAGGTCATTGGACAGGCGTTCGGGCAGCATGGGAAGCACGCGATCGGCCAGATACACCGATGTCGTACGATGACGAGCCTCAAGATCGATATGCCCGTCCCAAGCCACATAGTGTGAAACGTCGGCGATATGCACACCCAGCTTGTAGCCACCCTCAGGCGTGCGCCCCAACGAAATGGCATCGTCAAAGTCGCGCGCGTCGACTGGGTCAATCGTGATGACAAAGCGGTCGCGCAGGTCTCGGCGGAGCGGGTCCTTGAGTGCCGAGGCCACATCGAGCGAAAGTGCCTCGGCCTCGGCTAGCGCGGCCTCGGGATACGTATCGGTATAGCCATAGCGCGCCATCACATACTGAACGCCCAAATCAGGCGCATCATCGCCGCCAATACGGCGCTCGATCGTCACGGTGCCCGATTCCAGGCGCGTCGGATATGTCAGAATGCGTGCGACGACCGCATCACCCGGATGAACGCCCAAGCGCTCCGCCGAGGTGTCCTCCGGCAGAATAAAGAAATCGGCCTTAAGGCGAGAATCAAGCGGCTCGATCACCCCGAGCGGGCCGGCGGTCTGGTACGTGCCCACCACACTAATGGCTGCACGCTCGACGACGCCCTCGATTACGGCGCGTCGCTCGCCATGCGGGCTGTTCTTAATGCTCACGGCAACGGTGTCGCCGTCCATAATCTCGCGCTTGCCGCGGCCCATGACCTTGTAGTCGCCGTTTTCGGTTACAACGTAGGCGCTATGCTCATGGAGCTGCACGCGTCCGGTCAGACTCGGGCGACGCTCGCTGCGCACCGGCCCGCGCTTATTGCGAGCTCCACGCTTATGCTTGTTATTGCGCCCCATGGCGCCTCCTAACTATCGATTGCCGTTTACATCCCAAGAGTCTACCCAAATGATCCCTAGGGGACAAAAAACGGGCCGCCCCATAAGAGACGACCCGTTGGAAGGGATGAATTCCAGGCATGCCTACACGCGCAGGTAGCGGCGCATGGCGATGGCAGAACCAAAGAGACCGATAATCACGCCGACCAGAATCAGCGCAGCATAGGTCACCAGGTAGTACTGCATCGGCAGGGCAAACGACATCCAGCCGATGCTCTCCTGCAGACGCGGAATCATCAGATTGCGCAGCAGCTCCAGAACGCCGATGGAAAGCAGCGAGCCCAAAATGGCCTGCAGTACGCCCTCGGTGATAAACGGGCCACGAATGAAGCCGTTGCTGGCACCGACCAGACGCATAATCGCAATCTCACGACGACGCGCCGTAATGGACAGGCGAATCGTGTTGTTGATGAAGATGAATGCGATAAAGGTCAGCAGGCCGACGAGCACCACAGCGGCGATACGGATGTAGTTCGTCACCTGGAACAGGCGGCTCACTTCCTCCTGGCCGTACAGAACGCTCGCGTTGACGTCGCCGTCGTCCGCGATCTTCTGGAAGTCGGCGTTCTTCTTGAGCTTCTGGGCCGTGCTCTCGACCATGGACGGATCGTCCATCTCAATAGCGAAGGAAGCCGGCAGCGGGTTCTGGCCATCGAGTGCGCTCATGGTGGCGTCGGCGTTGCCCGACATCTTGCTCGTATACTCGGCCAGCGCGTCGTCCTTGTCCTTATAGGTCACGGACTTGACGTTATTCCACGTCTTAAGCTCGGCCTCAAAAGCCTGAACATCAGCCTGATCGGCGTCATCACTAATGAACGCGTTGATGACAACCTGATCCTCGACGGTGCCGATCACGGAGTTCAGCATCGCGGAGCCCATGATGAACAGGCCGATGATAAACAGCGAAAGGAAGATCGTGATGACGGCGCCGAGCGAGGTAGTCCAGTTACGGAAGAAGTGGCTGATTGCCTCTTTGAAGGAGTAGCCTACGTTAGTTGGTGCCATAGTTGCCGTAACCTCCCCTCTCCTGGTCGCGGATAACGTGGCCGCCCTCGAGGGCGATCACGCGACGGTGCATGCTATCGACCATCTCGCGGTCGTGCGTGGCGACGATCACGGTGGTGCCGGTGCGGTTAATACGCTCGAGCAGCTTCATGATGCCCAGCGAGATCGCCGGGTCGAGGTTACCCGTGGGCTCGTCGCAGATCAGCAGCGGCGGGCGGTTGACCATAGCGCGGGCGACGGCAACGCGCTGCTGCTCGCCACCGGAAAGCTGGTCGGGCAGCGAGTCCATCTGATCGGCCAGACCGACCAGACGCAGCACCTCGGGCACCTGGCTGCGAATGACGCCCTTGGGCTTGCCGATGCACTGCAGGGCAAACGCCACGTTTTCGTAGGCGGTCTTTTGCGGCAGAAGCTTAAAGTCCTGGAACACGGCACCAATCTGGCGGCGCAGGAACGGAACCTTGCGGTTCTTGATCTTCATGAGGTCCTGACCGGCAACCAGGATGCGGCCGCTCGTCGGCTTGACGTCGCGGTTGAGCGTCGACAGCAGCGTGGTCTTACCCGAGCCGGAGTGACCGACCAGGAAGACGAACTCGCCCGGATAGATCTCGATGTTGATGTCGTCGAGTGCAGGCTTGTTGGGCTGTGCCGGATAGATCTTGGTGACATGCTCCATAAGGATAACGGGCTCGACACCGGCCTGCTTGGCCATCTTCTTGCGGCTGGCTTGCGGATCGATGGGCGCAAACACCGACGTAAAATCGGGGTTGTTGAGCGCGTTATCGAGGCTTGCGACCTCGGCGGCCTGATCGCTCTCGACCACCGGGGCAGCAGGCTGCGTGGGATCGGGAATAGCAGCAAAGAGACCGGACTGCGCAGGCTGAGGAGCCGGCGTCGCAGGGGCCATGGGGTCGGGAATGCCGGCCATGGTAGGCTGCGGCGTGGCGGCACCAGCCTGAGGCTGCTCCACGCGAGCGGTCACGGCCTGAACGGGCTCAAAACCCGCCGTGCCGGAAAGCGCGACATCGCTGGTTGGATTGTAGGCAAAGGGATCGGATGCCGGCTGTGCCTGATCTGCCGGCTGAGTGGGGGCCTGAGCAACAGGCTGGCCCTCTGAATCCGGAGTGGCGAAACGACTGCCCTGGACGCCTGCCTGCGTCTTGGGGGCATCATCGCCCGCACCGGAGGTACGGAAGTGGTTACCCACTGGTGCTCCTTATCGTCGTGCGTTTAAACTACATGAGCGCTTTGTATTTTAGCAGCATTAGCTTTGCTGCACATAAGAAGCATGGCGGGGTTTGGGTCTCACCGACCGGGCGCAGGGTTACCTCCCAAATCGTCCTCGCGCATGGCCGGCATTTGTCCTGCTCCTGCGGAGCTGCGGACAAACGCCGGCCATGCGCTGCGGAAAGATTTGGGAGGTAACCCTGCGCCCGGCCTGCGGCTACTATGGGGCCGACGCACCAACTTGAGATGCTGCGCATACAAAGTTGGAAGGGTCTGAATTGCACTTTGTTGGGATGGGCCCGTTTCCCCATGGGACCTTTGCTTGGCAGGACTCTAATTTAAATTCAACAAAAACAGGGGCGCCCTCTTTGGGGATACCCCTGTTCTGGCTTGGATGTGGTTGTTGAGACGATACTTTGCCTCGTCTTGCCTTATGCCAAGAACTCCTTGGTGGTCGCCACGATGTTGGCGGCGTCCAGGCCGTACTTGTGCAGGAGCTCGGCACCCGGGCCGGACTCGCCGAAGGTGTCGTTGACACCGATCTTCTTGAGCGGCGTCGGGCACTGCTCGCACAGGACGTCGGCAACGGCGCTGCCCAGGCCACCGATCACAGAGTGCTCCTCGACGGTCACGACGTGGCCGGTCTTGGTGGCGCTCTTGACGATCAGGTCGGCATCGATGGGCTTGATGGTGTGCATGTTGATGACCTCGGCATCGATGCCCTCGGCAGCAAGCTGCTCGGCGGCCTCGAGAGCCTCGCCGACCATCAGGCCGCAGGCGATGATGGTCACATCGGCGCCCTCGCGCATGACAATGCCCTTACCCAACTCGAACTTGTAGGTCTCGGGGTCGTTGATAACCGGCGAGGCCAAACGGGCGAAGCGCATGTACACCGGACCGTCGCACTCGTAGGCGGCGCGCGTCACGGCGCGGGCCTCCACGTCGTCGGCGGGAACAATCACGGTCATGCCGGGGATGACGCGCATCAGGGCGATATCCTCGCAGCACTGGTGCGTGGCGCCATCCTCGCCCACCGAGATACCGGCGTGCGTGGCACCGATCTTAACGTTAAGGTGCGGGTAGCCGATGGAGTTACGGACCTGCTCAAAGGCGCGACCGGCAGCGAACATGGCAAAGGTGCTCGCGAAGGCAACGCGGCCGGTGGTCGCGATACCGGCGGCGACGCCCATCAGGTTGCTCTCGGCAATGCCCACATCGAAGAAACGATCGGGGCAGGCGGCCTTAAACTTACCGGTCTGCGTAGCGGCGGCCAGGTCGGCGTCGAGGACCACAAAGTCATCGTGCTCGTTGGCGAGCTCGACGAGGGCCTCGCCGTAGCTTACACGCGTGGCGATTTTCTTGACGTCTGCCATCCTAGAGCTCCTCTCCGGCGGCCGTGAGCTCTGCCATGGCCTGCTCAAACTGTTCATCGTTGGGGGCCTTGCCGTGCCAACCCACCTGGTTTTCCATAAAGGAAACGCCCTTGCCCTTCATGGTCTCGGCGATAATGGCGGTCGGCTGCCCCTTGGTGGCGCGAGCCTCGGCAAAGGCGGCGCGGATCTGGTCGAAGTCGTTGCCGTCGGCGAGCTCCACCACGTGGAACTTGAACGCGCGGAACTTGTCGGCGAGCGGCATGGGGTCGTTGACCTCCTCGACGGGGCCGTCGATCTGCAGGCCGTTGTGGTCGACGATCACGCAGAGGTTATCGAGCTGCTGGTTGCCGGCAAACATGGCGGCCTCCCAGACCTGGCCCTCCTCGCTCTCGCCATCGCCCAGCAGGGCGTACGTGCGGTAAGTATCGCCCCAGTGCTTGGCGGCAACCGCCATGCCCACGGCGGCGGAGATGCCCTGGCCGAGCGAGCCGGTGGACATGTCGACGCCCGGGGTGTCATTCATGTTGGGGTGGCCCTGCAGGTGGCTGCCGATATGGCGCAGCGTCTCGAGATCCTCCTTGGGGAAGAATCCGCGCTCGGCGAGCACGGCGTACAGGCCCGGAGCGCAATGGCCCTTGGAGAGCACAAAACGATCGCGGTCGGCCTTGCGGGGATCGGCCGGGTCGACGTTCATTTCCTCAAAGTACAGATAGGTCATGATGTCGGCAGCGCCGAGCGAACCGCCCGGATGGCCGGACTTGGCAGCGTGCACGCCGGTGACGATGCCCCTCCTTACCTCGTTGGCAACCTTTTTGAGCTCTTCGTCGCTCATTGTGCCTTCCTTTCATCCTCATTAGACAAAATGCGCACGGCGCCGAAGGTAATCCCAACACAGCCGCAATGCACGTACGTCATTCATTATGCTGGAAACTGATGGCTTTACCAGAGTTTTTATCATTATTTGAACAATTTAGCAGGCAGAACCGCTGATGAAACGGTTTATCAATGTGAACGTCTTTTGGATGGAACGCGGTCGACCCTACGCGCTAATGTCCTTGAATCCCTCGCCGAAGGCTTCCGTAACGTCAGCGACCGTCACAATGGCGTGAGGATCGCGCTCGCGCACGATCGTCTTGAGGGTATTGAGCTCTCGACGGCTCACGATGACCATAATCACCGGCTTCTCGGCACCCGAGTACATGCCGGTCGCCTTAAACTTGGTGCAGCCGCGACCCAGGCCATACATGATGTCGGCCGCAATATCGGGAAACTTGTCCGAGATGATGAGTACCATACGGCGCCTGTTGCCGCCGTCGACCACGGCATCGATCACGTAGCCGCTAATGACCATCGAAAGGCCCGCATACAGCGCGTTTTCGACCGAGAAGACCGGGGCCGACAGCGCGCAGACGGCAACGTCGATCGCCATGACGGTGGAGCCCACCGGTAGTGACGTATTGCGCGAGATAATCTGACCGATGGTGTCAGAGCCGCCAGTGTTGGCACCGGCGCGCAGCACCATGCCGTAGCCGATACCCGTGATAATGCCGCCCCACATAGCGGGCAGCATCAGGTCGGCATGTGCCAGCGGCGCCACAAACGGAGCAAACAGGTCGGTGAAGAAGCCCAGCAGCACAAAGCCCGTCGCCGTCTGGACCACGTAGAACATGCCACCCTCGCGCATAACGACCAGCAGCAGCAAGGCATTCATCACGATGGTTTGAATACCGACGGGAAGCGATATGCCATGCGAGGCGCCAACCGCCTGGATAATCGTGGCGAGGCCCGTAACGCCGCCGGCAGCAAGACCGTTGGGAATCAAAAATAGATCCGTCGCGATAGCGGCCAGAGCGCAGCCCAGCATAATCTTGGGCAGATCGTGAAAGAAGTTCAGCGAAAGAATGCGCTTGATGTCCAGACGATATGCCATGCTGCCTCCCTCAAAAAAGCGCACCCAAACGAGTGCGCTTTGAACTTCTTGCTGTATTCGATTCTACCGATTCACCGAGCAAATACCACCCCTGCGAAGTGTTTGCATCGACCCGGAGCCAACCATGTGCCTAGGCGTCCGAGCCTTCCGCATCGGCGTTGCCGGTTGCCCAGCGATGGTAGCCGATCACAAACGGATCCAGATCGCCATCGTCGAGAACGGCCTCGACGTTGCTGGTCTCCACGCCCGTGCGCAGGTCCTTGACCATCTGATACGGGTAGAGCACGTAGCTGCGAATCTGGTTACCAAAACCGATTGTGGTCTTGGGCCCACGAATCTCGTCGAGCGCCTCGGCGCGCTTCTCGAGCTCGATCTCGTACAGACGGGCCTTGAGAATCTGCATGCACGCGGCCTTGTTCTGAATCTGGCTGCGCTCGTTTTGGCAAGTGACAACGATGCCGCTGGGAAAATGCGTCACGCGTACGGCGGAGTCGGTGGTGTTGACGCCCTGGCCGCCCGGGCCGCTCGCGTGATACACGTCCACGCGAATATCGTCGGGGCTGATCTCGATGTCGATATCGTCAGGCAGCACGGGGATGACCTCGACGCCGGCAAACGTGGTCTGGCGGCGCTTCTTGTCGTCGGTGGGGCTAATACGTACCAGGCGGTGCACACCGGCCTCGGCACGCAGCATGCCAAAGGCATCCTTGCCCTCGACGGTAAAGGTCGCACGGTCGATGCCGATGACCTCGGCAGCGGGGCAGTCGTTAATGGTGACCTTCCAGCCGCGGCGCTGGCAGTACTTCATGTACATCTTAAAGAGCATGAAGGTCCAGTCCTGGGCCTCCAGGCCACCCTGTCCGGGCTTGATAGTCACAATGGCATCGCCGTGATCGAACTCACCGGTAAACCAGCTCGAAAGCTCAAGCTCATCGATGGCACGGGCCAGGCGCTCAGCCGTGGCTGCAGCCTCCTCGCGAAGGGCGGCGGCGTCGGGGTCATCCCCCATCTCCTCGGCAAGCTCCAGCGCGGCGCGGGCATCGGAAAGCTCGCCGCGCGCGGTGTCCACGGCAGCGATATCTTCCTTGGTGCGCGCGATCTCCTCCATGGTGGCACGGGCAGCGTCGGCGTCATCCCAAAAGCCGGGGGCCACGCTTTTAGCCTCGAGCTCGGTCACGCGCGTGCGCTTTTCGTCCAGGTGGAGATACGACTCGACCTCGCCGAGCCGGTCCGCGAACGCGTCCAGCTCGGCGGGCGTTACCTCTAAAGCCTCAGCCATTAACGATTCCTGCCGTGGCAGTACTTAAACTTCTTGCCGCTACCGCAGGGGCACGGGTCGTTGCGGCCCACGTTGACGTACGGATCGTCGCTCTCGGACTTGCGGTAGGTCGTCACCTTGCCACCGTTGTTGACGGCAGCCGGACCGCCTTGGACAGCCGTGCGGGCCTGCACCTGCGCCTGCTTGCGCAGCACCGAGTCGCCGTTGTCACCATCGACCTCGGCAGGACCGGAGAAGCGCGCGCCCTCGAGCGCGGGCTCCTCCTTGTGCTCCATGGCACGCGGGGCAGCCTTGATCTCGATGCGCAGAACCGTGCGCAGGTAATCCTCGTACATGGTATCGACGAGTATCTGGAACGCGCCGTAGGCCTCGGTCTTGTACTCAACCAGCGGGTCGCGCTGGCCAAAGCCGCGCAGGCCGATGCCGGTCTTGAGGTAGTCCATCTCCTGCAGGTAGTTCATCCAGCGGGTATCGATGACGCGCAGCATGACCTGGGTGTTGAGCTCGCGCATCAGGTCCTCGCCCAAGCGCTCGGCCTTCATGTTGTAGCACTTCTCTACGCAAGCCAGGACATCGGTAGCCAGGGCCTCATAATCCTCGTCGGGGAACTTCGGCGTATCGATGTGGCCGGTGAGCTCCACAACCCACTTGCGCAGACCCTCCAGGTCGCGCTCTCCATCGTGGCTGTCCTTGGTGCAGAACTCCTGCACGCAGCGGTACACGGTGTCGTGCATGACCTCGGTGATGTGGTCGGTCAGGTCCTTGCCGTCCAGAATCTTATTGCGTTCGGCGTAGATGACCTGGCGCTGCTTGTTCATGACGTCGTCGTACTCAAGGACGCTCTTACGCATGGAGAAGTTGATGCTCTCGACCTTGTGCTGGGCGCTCTCGACGGCCTTGGAGATGATCTTGTGCTGGATGGGCATGTCGTCGCCCATGTCGGCCGTGACCATCATCTTGGAGACGCGGTCCATCTTGTCGCCGCCGAACAGGCGCATGAGGTCGTCCTCGAGCGACAGGTAGAACTGGGTCTCGCCCGGGTCGCCCTGACGGCCGGAACGGCCGCGCAGCTGGTTGTCGATACGGCGGGACTCATGGCGCTCGGTGCCGATAACGGTCAGGCCGCCGGCGGCAAGCACGCGCTCGCGCTCGGCCTTGCAAGTCTCCTTGGCCTCGGCGTTAAACTGCTCGAGCTGCTCGGGCGTCACGTCCTCCATGGTCAGGCCCTCGTACTCCAGGCGCTCGCGCACCAACTCGTCGGGGTTGCCGCCCAGCAGGATGTCGGTACCACGACCGGCCATGTTGGTGGCGATGGTCACGGCGCCGTAGCGTCCGGCCTGGGCCACGATGTGGGCCTCGCGTTCATGGTGCTTGGCGTTGAGGACCTCGTGCGCGATGCCGCGCTTGGTAAGGGCGGCGGACAGCTTCTCGGAGCTCTCGATGGAGACGGTACCTACCAGGACCGGTTGGCCCTTGGCATGACGACGCTCAACGTCGTCGGCAACGGCGTTGTACTTGGCCTGAATGGTGCGGTACACCAGGTCCTCGTGGTCCACGCGCTGCACTGGCTTGTTGGAGGGGATGACCTCGACAGGCAGCTTGTAGATCTCGCGGAACTCGGCATCCTCGGTAAGTGCCGTGCCGGTCATGCCGGAAAGCTTGTCATACAGACGGAAGTAGTTCTGCAGGGTGATGGTGGCCAGGGTCTGGTTCTCCTCGCGTACGAGCACGCCCTCTTTGGCCTCGATGGCCTGGTGCAGGCCCTCAGAATAGCGGCGGCCCTCCATGATGCGGCCGGTGAACTCGTCGACGATCTTGACCTCACCGTTGGTGACCACGTACTGCTTATCGCGGTGGAACATGTACTGGGCCTTCAGCGCTTGCTGCAGGTGGTTGACCAGCTGGCCGGAGAGATCGGCATAGATGTCATCGATACCCAGGCGGCGCTCGATTTTCTTAAGGCCGCGCTCGGTGGCGGCAATGGTGTGCTTGGCCTCGTCCATGACGTAGTCGCCCGTGGGCTCCACATCCTCGGTGGCAGTGAGCATGTCATGCGACACGTCCTCGCCGCGCTCAAGGCCACGCACGGCACGCGCGAAGTCCTTGTAGGTACTGGCGGACTTGGTGCCAGCGCCCGAGATAATGAGCGGCGTCCTGGCCTCATCGATCAGGATGGAGTCAACCTCGTCGACGATGGCGTAGTTGTGGCCGCGCTGCACGCGCTGCTCGGGACGGGTAACCATGTTGTCGCGCAGGTAATCAAAGCCGAACTCGGAGTTGGTGCCGTAGGTAACGTCGGCCTGGTAGGCCGGACGCTTGAGCTCGAGCGGCATGTTGTTCTGGAGCAGACCGACGGTCATGCCCAGGTACTTATAGATGCGGCCCATCCACTCGGAGTCGCGCTTGGCAAGGTAATCATTGACAGTAACGACGTGCACGCCCTTGCCGGCAATAGCGTTGAGATAGCCGGCCAACGTGGAGACGAGGGTCTTACCTTCGCCGGTCTTCATCTCGGCGATGTGGCCCTCGTGCAGTGCCATGGCGCCAATGAGCTGCACGTCAAAGTGGCGCATACCCATGGTGCGCTTGGAAGCCTCACGCACGGTGGCAAAGGCCTCGGGGAGCATGTCGTCGAGCGACTCGCCGTTGGCGTAACGCTCGCGGAACTTATCGGTCTGGCCGCGGAGCTCCTCCTCGGTCATCTTCTCAAACTGGGGCTCAAGACCGTTGATCTGGTCGACGATCTTGTAGTAGCGCTTAAGGTCCTTATCGGATCCAAAGGACAGCAGCTTTGACATGAATCCCATGTGGTTTTCCTTTTTGGCCATCGCCCACGCCGTGCAGCTGCGGGCGAGTTAAACACAGATGATTGTACTTTAGCCAAACAAGGCGCGGCCTATACGGTCGACCTCGACCGCCACGTAATAACTACGACCAAACTACCACAATGGGACAGGTTAATTTTGGCAGGTTTTATCTGGGAAAACGCTGCCTCTCTGCCATTTGGTGCAATGGGGGCAGGTTGGTTTGCACCAATAAAAAGAAAAGGGCCGCGCACCCAAACGGATGCACGGCCCTTATGCCATGAATGCGAGTGTTTGCTCGGCGAGCTATTTACTCAGCAGCCTCGGTGGTCTCAGCCTCGGCAGCGGCCTCCTCGACGGGAGCCTCTGCAGGAGCCTCTGCAGGAGCCTCGGCAGCCTGCTTGGCAGCCTCCTCGGCAAACTTAGCGGCACGCTTAGCCTTCTCGGCAGCCTTAGCCTCAGCGGCGGCCTTGCGAGCGGCCTCGGCCTCAGCAGCCTTGGCGGCCTTGGCAGCCTTGGCCTCCTCAGCCTTCTTGAGCTGGGCGGCAGCGGCGCCACCGAACTTGTCGGCGAAGCGCTGGACGCGTCCACCGGTGTCGACGAACTTCTGCTGGCCGGTGTAGAACGGGTGGCACTCGTTGCAAAGCTCGACCTTCATCTCGGACACGGTAGCGTGCGTCTTGAAGGTGTTGCCGCAGGAGCACGTCACCGTGCACTCGACATACTGGGGATGGATACCCTGCTTCATGGTAGGACTCCTTATTGGTCAGGCGCTGGTTACCGATCAGCGCATAAGGCGTCTTGGTTTCCGACCAAGACAACAAACTCGGCTATGGTACCACGGCGCCGCGTGTCCCACAAAAGGTTCACGGTCTTTTCGGAACGACACGAATCTGACCCATCGAAACACATCTCCACCGTTCCTTCAACTGGGAAAATGCCGTCCCCGGGGCCTGAGAAGGGCCCCGGGGACGTTCGACTGACTGCGGGAACGGCCTTTCCGCTCAATGTGTTCGGCTGAGATCGGAAATCAACCAAACTGAACTAGGTTCAGTTGACATGGTTAAAAACGAGGGGCGACGCTTTTGCGTCACCCCTCGTCCCGGCCGGTTGCTTTAGTTGTACACACGGTAGTTACACTTGAACTGGGTTATGTGTCCATAGTTGGAGCGGTACCAACCCGACGTATAGCTGATTGC
>JAUMPM010000011.1 GCA_031294825.1 Collinsella sp.
GGATATAAGGTTTCCTGCTCGGGCAGTCCTGCTCGCACGAAGGCCACATTAAGTGGCCTTCGGCTCGTGCGGAACTCGCGATAAACCTTATATCCCGCCCCTCCGGCGCCACACGGGAGCTGAGTCAACGTTATCGGACCCGGCATTCAGAAAAGTCAGTGCAGCAAAATGGCGATGCGGATAGCGACATGGGCATGGTTTTCGCCGCATGCACGGGTCCCCCAGGGAGCACCGTGCATTTTTGGGAGTATTCAGCAGAGCAGAACGGCTGCATACGCGCCGGACATACCTTATTGGCCCCAAAGACGCCTTCGACAGGCGATTTGAGTCGGCAGGCAGGCCCCGTCAGGACAAAAAGGCATGCCTCGCGTCGCACCGGAGCCCGAAATGACGTCAATCTCCACAACGTTACCCGACCGCAGCGGCACCGACGGAACCTGCGGTGTTGAATACTCCGATTTTTGCACGGCCCAGGCGGGGGTACATCAGGACCAGAAAGAACATCCCAGCCTGTTTATGCAATCTGTAATGGAAAGTATGCAAAACACCAAGAAACCGCATTACTGATGTCCAAATTGAGCGCGTGGGGGCAGCGGCGCCCCACCCCACGCTCAAATCAAGCAGAGCAGGGACGGTCATAGCGGGTACCCACCGATATACAAACGCGGCTCGAGCGCCGTCCCAAAATTAACCGCCCGAGCCGCGTTTATCGATACGGTACGAGCATCAGCGCTCGTAGATTAAGTTACCTGCTAGGTAGGTTGCCTGAACCTTGGTAGCCTGGAGCTCTTGGGGGTCGATGGTGAGCGGGTTTTGATCCAGGACTACCAGGTCGGCGTATTTGCCGGGCTCTAGGCTGCCGAGGTTTTGCTCGTCGCCCGCTGCGTACGCGCTACCAAGCGTGTAGTTGCGCAGGGCCGTTGCCGCGTCGATGCGCTCGCTGGGAAGCCAGCCGCCCTCGGGCCAGTGGCTGCGGGGGTCTTGGCGCGTGATGGCCGTGTAGAGCACGTTCATGCTGGTAACGGCTGTGATGGGACTATCGGTACCAAAGGCTTGGCGGATGCCGCGCTGCTTATAGGTCGCAAACGGCCACATGATGCGGCTGCGCTCCAAGCCCAGATCGCGCTCCGGGCCACCCGGGTCGAGCGTGATGTGGCAAGGCTGGCTCGAGGCAATGACGTTGAGCTTGCGCAGACGATCGATGTCCTGAGGCAGCAAATTCTCCAGATGCTCGAGCGTGTTATGACCGTGCGGGGGCAGACCGTAGAGCTCTGCCGCCTCCTCAAAGATATCGAGCGCAGCATGGATGGCACCGTCGCCGATAACGTGAATGCGCACGGTGTGGCCACGCTCGGCTGCCGCCAGAACCAACTTGCGCATGCGCTCGACAGGAACCGTCAGGCGACCCTGGTCACCCGGGAAGCGCGGGTTAGTATAGGGCTCAGTGAGGTATGCGGTATGCTCGCTCGACACACCGTCGAAGAACTGTTTAAAGCCTGGCGCCGAGAGCAGCGCGTTGTTCGCGTAGCGGGCCTGGAGTTCCTCCAAGCGCGATTGGTCATCCAGCAGCGTGGGAAACAGATGGGCGCGGATGCCCAGCTTGCCGGCGGCCTGCAGCTTGTCGTAAACATCGTCGCGAATAAAGTCGCAGCCCGGCATGGGCATGAGCGACATATCGCAGATTGAGGTGATGCCTTGCTCGGCCATACGCTTCATCTGGTCGCCGTAAGCGCTCGCGATGCGGTCCTCGCCCAGCCATTCCAGGCAGCGCGGCAGCAGCTGCATAGCAGCTGCCTCGTGGGCAATACCCGTAAGCTCACCGTTTGAGTCTTTGTCGTAACTGCCACCCGCCGGAGGCTCGCTGTCACGCGTCACGCCGAGGGCTTCGAGTGCGCGGCTGTTGAGCCACAGCGTATGCCCATCGCCCGAATACATAACACAGGGGCGACCGGGGAAGGCGGCGTCGAGGGAGGCCTTGGTAGGATGCTTGGGCGGATCCCAGCGGTAATCGCGCCAGCCCTGGGTCACGACCCAGGCGTCGTCGGGCAGGCCCTGGGAAAACTCGAGCGCATGCTGCACCAGTGCCGCCTCTGACGTGCCCATATCCATGAGCATGTACGGCGAGGAACCGACCGAGGTATGGAAGAAGTGCAGATGAGCGTCATGGAAACCGGGGCAGACAAACTGCTCGCCGTAATCGACCACCGGCGTGGCGGCAGGGGCGGCGGCAACCACGTCATCGGATGCGCCGACCGCGACGATGCGATCGCCCGCAATGGCAATCGCCAGCTCGCGGGCGGTATCGATGCCGTCTTGGGCGGTAAAAACGTTCTTGGAGCGGATAATCCGATCGATATGCTGCATGGGCATCCCCATCTCTGGCAGGAAATTCAACACTCCCGAGTGTACTCCCCCGCCCTTGCAACAAAACCCTAAGCGGCAAACGGCAACTTTACCAGCCCTAGCGGCAGGTGGCATACTGGAGAAAGCCTGTACGATTTTGCGATCAACCCAGCAAGGAGCAAATCGACCATGACGAAGACCAAGGCACAGCAAATTATGGCGGCAACCGAGGTTCGCGCGGCAGACGACGTCACCGCGGCCATCCAGGATATCGCCGCCGAGTTTGAACCCTACATCATCAAGCAGCGCCGGCACTTCCATAAGCACCCGGAGTTGAGCCTTGCCGAGGAGCGCACGACTTCCGACATCGCCAACCAGCTCGACGCCATGAATATCCCCTACGAGCGTCCGCTCAAGACGGGCCTGGTGGCGACGCTTCGCGGCACCGCGCCGGATGCCTACCGCGAGGACGGCACGCCGCGCCGCCGCATCCTGCTGCGCGCCGATATCGACGCCCTGCCCGTCACTGAGCAGACCGGCGAGGAGTTCGCCAGCGTCAATGAGGGCTGCATGCACGCCTGCGGTCACGACTGCCATATCGCCATGATGCTCGGCACGCTGCAGATTCTGCGCCACATGACCGATGACATCCACGGCGAGATTCGCATCGTATTCCAGCCCAGCGAGGAAAACGGCCAGGGCGCCAAACTCATGATTGGCACGGGTGTGCTCGACGGCGTCGATGGCGCCTACGCCGCGCACATCTGGAGCGAGGTCGACGCCGGTACCGTAAGCTGCGAGCCCGGCCCACGCATGGCAAACACCGACTGGTTCCGCATCGACGTCCGCGGCACCTCGTGCCATGGCGCCATGCCCCAGCGCGGCCACGACGCCGTTATGGTTGCGGCAGAGATCGTCAACGCCCTGCAGACCATCGTCTCGCGCGAGATTAGCCCCTACGAACCCGCCGTCATCACCGTCGGCGAGCTGCACGGCGGCACCGCGCGCAACGTTATCGCCGGCACGGCGTACCTCGCCGGCACGGTGCGCACCTATGGCGACAAAACGCATGAGGAGATGCCCGAGCTTATGCGCCGCATCGTGGAGCACACCGCAGCAGCGCTAGGCGCCGAGGCCGAACTCACCGACTACACCATCGCCAACTACAAGGTCGAAAACGATGCTGCCTCGAGCGAGCGCTGCCGCCAAGCTGTGCTCAAGTGCCTGGGCCCCGCAGGCGAGGGCCATTACCGCGGCACGCTTTCGGGCGAGGACTTCTCGGAGTATCTGCGCCGCGTACCGGGCGTGCTCGCCTTTGTTGGCACGCGCAACCCCCAGATCGGCGCCACCTATGCCCAGCACTCCTGCTTCTATAAGATCGACGAGAGCGTGCTCGCCAAGGGCTCCATGGTAGCCGCTCAGTATGCCATCGACTTTTTGGCCGAGCCCACGCAAGAAGAGCTCGACGGCCCCACGATCGCCGCGGTTGCCGAGACCAATCCCGACCTGGCAGCCAAGCTGCGCTCTGCCAAGGCAACGGCCGCCGAGGCCCGCGACGCCGTGCACGACGCCCGCACCGCCCGCCATGCCGCCATCAAGGGCATTCACGATGCCCGTGCCGCCGCTCGCCACGAGGAGAAGCATGGCGAGTAGCCGTCACACCCACCCGTAACAACCTAGCTAGAGCAAAGCGGGGGCGAACGTTATCTCAACGTTCGCCCCCGCTTATGTGTCGACTGCTTTTCTAGCGCGTCCTCCGTTACGACAGGTAAGAGCGAAGGATGGTGAGCCAGCGTGGGGTTTCGAGGTGGATGATATCGTCGGGGACTCCGGCGGGCGCATGGCCGCCAAAGAGTAGACCGGCATCTGCCGGATTGATAAGGCGCACGATCCATACGGCGACGACCAGCACGCACAGAACAATAACCGCAATGTCGATACCGCGCTTTAGCTTGCTCGATGCCACCTCCTCGCGCACGAACGCGAGCACAAACGCAATCGGCACCACCCAAAACAGCGGATGGTAGGCAAAGGCCGCCGCAAAATCGAGGCGCAGTGCTGCCAGCCAGGCCCTCGTCATGCCACATCCCGGACAGGGAATGCCCGTCATCAGGCGAAACACGCAGCCGATATCGAGCAGGTAGAGTGCGAGCCAGGCGACAAAGAGCGCGCCGATGCAAGAAAGGGCGCGGCGAATGAGTTCCGCCGCGCCCTTATGTCCCTGGGAGCTGTTCACGCCGCTCTTATCGTTAGGCACGAGCGCCAAGACGGACGCTGTAAGCCGTTGCCATGGCATTGGTATTCTTGATGATGATGTTCATGGCAAAGATGCGGCCAAGGCCGCACAGCAGCGCGCCGACGATCTGCCACATAAGAACGGTGGTACCGTTCTCCTGGAACATCAGGCCATAGCGAGGAGCATTAGCCTGCAGGCGGTTACCGATCTTGTAGTACCAGTAGAGTGCGTAGAAGCCGCAGGTCACGAACGACAGCAGGATAAATGCTGCCAGACCCGGCGTGGAATCGCCGTCGTCCTGGCACATGACATTGATGTCGCGGGCGAGGCAATAGAGGAAGTAATACGAATAGATGCCGCAGGTCACGATGGAAAGCAGGAGCCAGCCGATCACGCCACGGTCGGTTTTAATCGGAGTATAGCCCATCGGGGCAGGTGCAGGCTGCTGAGCATACTGCTGCTGTCCGGCGTACTGCTGCTGCCCGGCGTATTGCTGCTGAGGCTGAGGCTGAACTGCCTGAACCGGAGTGGGCTGAATCTGCGTGGGCTGCGGAGCAGGCTGGGGCTGAGGTGCAGGCTGTGGCGCGGGCTGCGGAGCAGGAGCAGCGGAAGCGGCACCGACGGCAGAACCGCAGACAGGGCAGAATTTGGCATCATCCGAAATGGGAGAACCACAAGTGGGACAGAATATAAGCTTCTCCTTTTCCTAAGGCGTTGCACGCCTTCAAACCTTACACGACTATGTTCTCAACAATAGCCGCGACGTTGTTGCGCAACATTGATCAATTTCCGAGAAATTTTGCTGCAATCGTTTTCCCGGGCATTTTCTTGCTTTCGCAGTAGAAAAAGGCACCCCGGGCTCAGTTGCCCAGGGCGCCTCGACCGACTATTCGGTTTGATTGTTTTCGGCAGCAGGATTATCGCCCGGCTCATCCGCCGGCGTGGCAAGGGCATCCCAATCGGGCTCCGCAGGCGTCGCCTCGGGCGTCGGTGCGGGTGCAGGGGCAGGTGCCGGAGCAGGTGCAGCACCAGTGGCGGCCGTGGGATTGAATCCCGCAGGAGCAGGCTTCTTCTCACCCGGGAGCACAAACGTCAGGACGTCGTCGGTATCCTCGTCGGACCACTCGCTGGCATGGCGTGCCGCCCAATAGCCAACGGCGCGATACTTGAGCATCTTGCCAAACACAGTCAGGAACACCGTGACAAAGGCAACAATCATCAAGAACAGAATGAGCGTGATGCCGCCGCCCGTGATGATTGCCTCGAGACCCGAAGGACGAGAATAGTAGCCGTAGTAGCCATAGCTGCTAATGCCCAGCGCGGCAACAAAACCAAAGATGGCGGTGAAAATCCAAGTGATGATATTGGAAACAATGCCCGTCAAAAACTCGGGGAGAATCGATGCGCAGAACAACTTGCCCAGGTTGGCCTTATAGGACTTCCAAACCTTCTCGAGCGAAAACGCGCTCTCCACGCGGCCGGCGACTGCAAAGTGCATCACAGCGGCATCGCCAAACATCTTAAAGAAGATGCCCAGTACCACCGACACGATCATGGCAAAGACAAGCAGACCCATCGACCCGATGAGTGCACCCTCGAGGCCGCTCGAACCGTAGTAATAGTACGAGCCAACGGCACCGATCGCAGCGCTCTCAAGCACCGAGAACACCACACCGATCACCGGAATAATGGCTATGAGCCGGAGCACGTTCGTAATGACAGACGAGAAAATGCCCAATCCAAACGAGGTCGAGCGCAACAGCGGACGCTCCGTGCCGTTATCATCCTTGAGCGACAGGTCACGACCCCACTCGATAGCAAAGCCGGCACCGCACACGCTTGCCACGTACGCAAGCAAAAAGCCAATGGCCGCTGCGATACCGCCGATAACGGGGATAAACAGCACCAGCACCGAGACAACACAGATCAGCGCCGGCAAAAAGGCGATCTGGCATACGCGAACCAAGGCGCCGGGAACCTTGAGCATGTCGTTGAAGGCCTGAGCCATGCAACCCTTGGGCGCGTTCATAGCCGGCTGGGGCGCAACGAACGGCTGCGGCTGCGGCTGGGCAAACGGCTGACCCTGCGGCTGAGGTTGAGCTTGCGGAGCGGGGCCGGCGGCCTTGACCTCGGTATTAGGGGCACCGCACACGCCGCAGAACTTGTCGTTATCGCCCATGGGGGCGCCACACTGCGAACAGAACATCGAAATCATCCCTTCGTATCTAGAGCGAATCACCTGGATCGCAAACGATGTCTTTGGCATCATTATCGCCCAATATGGGGACAAATACCCCAAGATGACCGATTTGCAACGTGGGTAGCTTTATTCAATGATTCAAAGTGCGCACCAGGGCTAGTTCGTGCCGCGGAAGCCCTTGCCGACGATTTCGGAGCTATCGACGATGGTGATGAAGGCACCAGGGTCAATCTCGCGGGTATAGCGGCGCAGTTGCACTGCCTCGCGACGGCTCAGCACGCTCATAATCACCGTGACGCACTTGCCCGAAAAGGCGCCGTAGCCACGGCTGATCGTTGCCGTGCGGTTGAGATGCTTGACGATAAACTCCTCGACCTTAAGGGGCTCGGAGCAAATGATCGTGCAGACCTTACGAAGGTGAATGCTCTCGATAGCCTTGTCGACCACAAGCGTCTTGGCAAACAGACCGAGCACGCAGTACAGGCCGACGCGCGGGCCATACAGGAAAGCCGCGATGGTCACGATGCCGATATCGACCAGCAACAGGGCACGGCCGATCTCAAGTGTCGTACGGCGTTTGAGAATCATGGCAAGGATGTCGGTGCCGCCCGTCGAGGCGCCAATGTCAAAGACAATGGCACTGCCCAGCGCCGGCAAGATGACGGCAAAACACAGGTCGAGCCACATATCGCCCGTCATCGAAACATCCGACGGAATGAAGAGCTCAAACAGCGAGACGTAGGCCGAAAGCGCAAACGAGGCAAAGACACTCCAAAGGATTGCTTTGCGCTCCAAAAAGATAAAACCCAGGATGACCAGGACCGCGTTGATAATCCACATAAAGACGCCGACGGGCAGGGTCGGGAACAGCGTGGAAAGAATGACCGACACGCCCGAGGTGCCACCGAAGGCAAAGTGATTGGGGGTTTTAAAGGCCACGATGGCAAAGGCCGTGAGGACCAGGCCCAGATTGAGCTCGGCAAAAAAGCGCGGAAAGCCTGGCTCCTGGCTGCGCTTGCGGCCGGCGCGCTCGCCACGTTCGATATCCTCGCGACCGACAACGCGCTCCATCGGCACCACCGGAGGACGATGCATCTCCTCGGCGGCACGCGACGCCGCCTCTGCCGCAGCGGCTTCAATCGCCCATGCCTTGCTTTCGGTCTCGTGTTCGTCGGCCATTACGGCAACCCCTCGTTAACAATTTGGAAACAATGCGCCCATTAGGGTAACGCGGAACGCGAAGATTGCAACCCTTAGTTAGACAAGCGGTATGCCTGCATCGGGGGCATACAAATAACGGCCGGCCGCACATACATCCGTGCGACCGGCCGTTTGACGTTTTCGCAGATAAAACCTGCCAAAATAAACATCCCTTTTTGGTAGGTTACTCGTGCTGGCTGGTGCGATGCTCGTACTCCTCGGGGGTGATGACATCCTCGATGCGCAGGTTGACGCCCGCCACCTCAAGGCCGGTCATCGCGGCCAGACGCTCGGTGACGCGCGCCTTAACGTCGTCAAAGATCGCAGGCGCATAGGCGCCGTACTCGATGATGACCGAGATGTTGACGACCACGCGGTTGTCATCGGTGACCTCAACCGTCACGCCCTTGGTCAGGTTCTCGGCACCAAACTGCTCCTGCACAAAGTGCATGAGGTTGCCCTTCATGCCCAGGACGTGCGGCACCTCGCGGGTGGCCATGGCGACGATCTTCTCGATCACGCCGTTGGAATAGGTCAGCGAGTCCTCGGACTCGTCCGCCTCCTCGTCCATCTCCTCGTTGTCCTCATCCGCATCGGACTCGGCCTCGACGAGCGCCTCGTCCTCGAGCGTTACGTCCTCCGCCTCGGCGGCGACGGCCTCATTCGCCTCGAGCTCGGTATCGGCTACATCGACCTTCGTGTTAAAAGCCATGGTTCCTCCTTATGCCTGCCGCGGATGCGACAGTCGAATTCATATTAGCGGCCGCTAAACAGACGGCCGAAGAAGTTGACGATACCGTTCTCGCCGTCGCGAATCTGGCCGATCACGGCGCCGATCAGCACAAAGAATGCGATGACGAGCGTGTCCCACAGGCCCAACGTAAGTACCAGCACGGCAAGGATAAAGCCTGCCACGGCGCCGAGCGTAGTGTTGGGATGGCGCACGGCGTAGCTCCAGATAGCAGCGCCCGTACCTTTGATGAGACCCATGGCCTCGTCAAAGTCGTTGGCGGCGCTGTCGTGCTGCTCGCCGGCCTCGGGCTTGGTGTCGGCGGACTCGCCTGCCAGCGTAGCGTTCTGGTCGATCGTCAGGCGCGGCGTACGAGCGGTCTTATCTTGATTGGTATCACTCACCGGAAACCTCCACGGTCTGGACGGTAGTCTTGGACGGCAAAAAACGGACGCGCGTGGTCGTACCCGGCGTGCCGAGCATGGCGTCGCAAGCTTCCTCGATGCGCTGCTGCATCGCGGTAGCCAGAGATGCCACGTCCTTATCGTCAAGCGCGATAGCCTCAACCTTAAATCGGACGTGCGAATCGTCGGGGCCTTGGACGCGGGCCTCGACATGCTCGACCATCACGCGGTCGTCGCGCTCGGCAGCAGCCCTAGCACACGAAGAAAGCGCCGCAAGGGTGACCTCGATATTGCGCTCCCCCGCCGGATGCACACAGGACGGCTCGCGACGAGCAAACATCAGGCGGAAGAAGCTTACCAGCACGCCAATCGCCACAACTCCGCCGCATGCCGTCACAACAATGCGCGGCATGGGGTCGCGCATCAGCAGCATAAAGCGATACGTATACGGCCCCCAAAACTGGCAGACAAGCGTACCCAGCGCCACGATGGCGGCGGCAAGATACACGATCGCTAGGGCTCGTTTGAGTACGCGCACGCGGCGCTCCCTTCAAATCTCGGCTCTCGAAATGCAAAACGGTTCGCATCATTATAAAAGAGCCGGGTCCGGTGCTCTACGCACGCGGATCCGACTCATCTATTCCACGAGGCTTGCATGCTCGCTTCATTATGCCCAGATATGCACGGCTCAATCCGTGCAGGCGCTACTCCTCCTCGAGGGCAGCGATGACCTCGTCGGTCATGTCCATGGTGCTGTAAACATCCTGGACGTCGTCGAGCTCCTCAAGACGGTCGATGAGGCGCTGAACCTTCTTGGCGTCGGCGCCAGAAACCTCGGTCGGGGTGGTCGGGACCATGGTGGTCTCGGAGCCCTTGACCTGGACGCCCTGCTCCTCGAGCGCCTTGGAGACAGCCATAACGTCGTTGGCAGCAGTCCAGACGATCCACTCCTCGCCGGCGTCCTCGTAGTCCTCGCCGCCGGCCTCGGCGATGGCCATCATGAACTCATCCTCGTCACCGGCAGCACCGTTGGCGATCATGGTCTCCTTCTTGGCGTTCTCGTCCAGGATCTCCTTGGCGACGACGATCTGGCCCTTGCGCTCAAACTGGAAGGCGACGGAGCCGGAGGTGCCCAGGTTGCCACCAGCGTGGGAGAAGGCGGAACGGACATCAGCGGCGGTACGGTTGCGGTTGTCGGTCAGGCAGTCGACGTAGACGGCGACACCGGCGGGACCGTAGCCCTCGTACACGATGTTCTCGTAGACGGCAGCGTCAGCACCCGAACCAAAAGCCTTGTCGATAGCGGACTTGATCTTGTCCTTAGGCATGGACTGAGCCTTGGCCTTGGCAACGGCAGCGGCGAGGCTGGCGTTGTTCTCGGGCAGCGGGTCACCGCCGAGACGGGCAGCAACGGTGATGTTGCGGCTGAGCTTGGAGAAGAGGGCGGAACGCTTGGCGTCCTGCGCGCCCTTACGATGCTTGGTTGTGGCCCACTTAGAGTGTCCGGACATACGTATCTCCTATCGGTTTCGACCTAAAGCCCAGCGCAGATGCTCGGGCAATATAAACAAACGTCGTTATGATATACCTACTGGCCTGCGAGATAAACCCCAAAATGGAGGCGTCGTGATGATGCCCCCTTTGGTACAAAGAAACCTGACCCCAATGCACCAAGTTAGGACCAGAGGAAGTCGCTGCGGGTGACGGTGGCGCCGATGGCGAAGGGCATGCAGGCGATGACCGGATACAGGTAGCGCATGTAGGTCGAGCCGTTGCACGGGCCAATCAGGCACACGGCGAGTACGCCCAACAGCGGCACCCAGATCGCCAGCGCACGCCATGAATGAGGACGCAGCAGGTAGACCACCACGGCGATCATGATCCACACATAGGTGGCCGAGCTCATGGTGAGCGAGATAAACGGTATGCGTTGTACTGCCACGCGATACAGGTTGATCAGGTGATCGCACCAGCGCACAACCTTGCTATCGACCGGATGGAAGTCAAAGTACTTGAGGTTATCGGGCTTCGCCATGATCTCGGCACTGCGCGCCGTGCTGTAGACCCACGCATCGCGGGCACTCGGATAAAAGTAGCCGTAGTAGTTATTGATGAGCGCCGAGATATAGCACTCGGGATCCTTCTTAAACATCTGGGCCCACACCTCAAAATAGGCCTTGATGTCCTCCTGCGAGGCGTACTCGTTGAAGCAATTTTTGACGGCATCCGACTTATCCGGGTTGTAGCGGCGGCCCAGATTCTCGTACTTGAGCACACGGTCGATCACGGCACGCTCTTCGTCGGTCACCAAGCCGTCGCAAGGAGCCTCCACGATGGTGCCGTCCTCCTTAACCGTGGGGTTGACGCCCGAGTTGAGGCCGTCGTGCTTTTGGACGAAACGAGCCGTCTGCTGGAACGGAATCGAGAGGATTTCGCGCTTGGAACCAGGCGTAATGTCGTGCGCCGGCATAAAGACCTTGGTGAAGTACATATTAGAGGCAAGGCAGAGCGCGAGCACCGCGAGAACGCCAACCCAGCGGAAACGCGGGATGGTGCCCGAAGGCGCAGCACCAGTCTGCTTGGCTGCACGACGAGCCACATGCACGTCCCATACGCAAAACGCCGCCGCGATTACGCATGCCGCCAGGGGAAACACCAGGCCGCCGTTGCGCAGAAACGTGGAACCCATGGCGCCCAGAGCGAGCAGCAGCCAGTCGTGGCGCGCAAAGAGCACGGGGGCTTTCTCGCCCGCTCGCTCGACATTGGCATCACGACGAGGCAAGCCACATGCCACGAGCTTGACGGTCTGTACCAACAGCACCAAGAACGCGTCGGCAAAGAGCACGTCTTTGGTGAGCAACGCCGCGTAGTTAGAGAACATCGGCATAAACGCAAAGAACAGCAGGATCGCACCGCGAACCGGCAGGCTCACGCCCAGTTTACGCAGCGACGAAATGGAATAGGCCATGCAGGCGGCCGTGATGACGAACTGAGCACAGGTGTAGATGGCAAGACCCGCGTTAGCGCTGTTGAACAGCGAAAGCCCCAGCTGAACGCACGAGCCGATAATGGCCGTGTGCACTACGGGATGATGCCCGTTGAGCAGCACGTTGGGGTTGAGTAGGCGCAGGTAGTCGCTCGTGCCGTTGGGATAGTTGAACCACTGGCGAATCTGCGCGCCCGTATCTCCCATAAAAAGGCCAGGCAGCGAAGCGATGAGCGTGGGCGCCCAGGCGATCATAAGCACCAGGAAGGGCCCGGCAAAGGGATGGACCGAGAGCACGGCGTGAGTCACACGCCATACGCGGCCAAAGTGCGCTTCGGAAAACGGAATGCGCCGAGAGCTCAGCCAATCCAGGCACTCAAAAGCCAAATAGAAGGCCACGATCGCTAAGAGCATCCAGCCCGCGCCGCCAATCCAGGCGCAGATGATGCGAGCTTTGTCGCCAAGGACAATCTCGGCCGAGTCGGTGAGGTCGTAGCTGCGGCCGAACACCATACAGATGGCGAAGAACAGCGACGGCAGAATGATCGATGGACGCCAGGTGTCGCCACGGCCAAAGAACACGTAGCGAAACGGCAGCGTGAGCAGGCAGGCAAGCGCAAGCAGCATGACCGCGTCGGTATGGCCGGCAAACGAGAGGAGCACCTCGTAGCACACGTACAGCATGCCCGAGGCGTTGGGGTCAATCGCCAAGACTGCGTTGCTCGACACCGGGGAGGGATCGATGGAAAACGCCGTGGTCGCCAACAGCGCGAGCAAAAATGCGATGAGCGTCTGCTTGGCGGGGTAGCGCTTAAACCAGACGATGCGGGCAGCGTCGCGCGCAGCCGTTGTGGAGAGGTCGGAATCCTTCACAGTCCGAAAGCCTTTCTAGAAACCTGCCAAAAAGGGACAGGTTTATTTTGGCAGGTTTTATCTGGGGAAACGTTACGGTTCTGTCATCGTTGCCCAGCGAACCACCACAAAGGTGCCTGTCCCCTTTGTGGTGGTTTTGGTGGCTAGGCGTCCAGGTAGACGCGCTGGGGTTGGTTGCGGCGACGAGCAAAGATGATGAGCGCCAGGCCCGCGATTACGAGCGGCAGGCTCAGCAACTGGCCCATGGTGATAACGCCACCCAGCAGATAGCCCAGCTGTGCATCGGGCACGCGCACAAACTCAATGAGGAAGCGGACGATGCCGTAACCCATCACAAACACGCCCATAAACGTGCCTTGGGGCAGTAGCGGCTTTTTGCGGCTGAGCACCTGCAGAATGCAAAAGAGCACGATGCCCTCAAGAAATGCCTCGTAGAGCTGGGAGGGGTGACGCGACATATCGCCCGCGGTGCCACCGAAGACCACGCCCCAGGGCAGATCGGTCGGCTTGCCCCACAGCTCGCCGTTGACAAAGTTGGCGCAGCGTCCCAGGCACAAGGCCAGCGGAGCACCGATAACGGCAAGGTCGGCGATGGTCCAGGCGTCGAGCTTGTACATGCGGCACACGAGCACGCCGCCGATGATGCCGCCCACCAGGCCGCCATGGAAGCTCATGCCGCCCTCGTTGGTGGCAAAGATCTCGAGCGGATGCGCCCAGTAGTAGCCGTCGCCGTAAAAGATGACGTAGAACAGGCGGGCGCCAATGATAAGGCCAAAGACCACGCCGACCACGACACTCGTCAGGTCGTCGACCGTAATGTCAAAACCCCAGCGACGCTGCGTGCGGTACATGACGACCGCCGTGAACAGGGCGCCGACCACGTAGGCCAGGCCGTACCAGTAGATGGTGATGGGGCCCGCCGAGATCGCGACAGGATCAAGCATATGGTAGAAGTCGTTGAGCATGTCGACCCTCCTGCTCCCTACATACAAATGCGGCCGCGGGCCTTGCGCTCGCAGCCGCATATTTTGGCGTAACGTCTATGCGGAGTATGCC
Organism: Collinsella sp.; assembly: GCA_031294825.1. GTDB lineage: Bacteria > Actinomycetota > Coriobacteriia > Coriobacteriales > Coriobacteriaceae > Collinsella. The sequence goes on from JAUMPM010000011.1 coordinate 14,029, forward strand.
GTCCGCAGCTTTCGCATCTTAAAACGGCGCGTACTCGTCGTACAGGTCCTCGGCCTCGCCGGAGGCATTGACCTGCTCAACGCGGGTAACGCCGGGCACATGCTCCTTCAGGATACGCTCAATGCCCATGGACAGGGTCAGCGAGCTCATGGGGCAGCCGGCGCAAGCGCCCTGCAGCTCCAGTTTGACGACACCCTCGTCGTCGACGCCCACATACTCCATATCGCCGCCGTCGGCCTGCAGGTTGGGGCGAATCTCTTCAAGAACCTTCTTAAGCAGCTCTTCGTTAACAGCCACAGGGGCTCCTTTCTCACAATAACGCGGGCACGCCCGCGGACAGAAGCTATGTTACTACAGCCATGTACCCGCTCACGAGCCGTCCATGCGCGCAGACGCGACTTTCACGAGTAGTCAATTTGGGACGGGGCTCTTTGAGCTGCGTTCGTCGTCAGATAGCGACAACGCATAATTACTGTCGAGCCTGTCCCCCGGTACCAATCTGGACATCGACGATAACCTGGCGGTAGCTGATGCCACAGGAGTCGAGAATGCGGCGGCTGATACGGCCGTCATCGGTGTCGGCGTACTTGTTGTCCAGGTAGACGACCTCGCCCACGCCCACCTGAGCCAAAATCTTGGCGCAGTCGTGGCACGGGAACAGCGTGACGTAGACCGTGGAACCCTCGAGGTCCTTGAGCGAACCACGGTAGTTGAGCACGGCGTTCGCCTCGGCATGGACCACGTAGTTGTGCTTGTCCTGCAGCGGGTCGTCGCTCGTACCCCACGGGAAAAAGTCGTCGTTGAGCGCCGAGGGTGTACCGTTGTAGCCCACCGAAAGGATGCGGTGGTTGGTGCTGGCGATGCACGCACCCACCTGCGTGTTGGGGTCCTTGCTGCGGCGCTGCGCGGCGATGGCCACGCTCATAAAGAACTCGTCCCAGCTAATGACGTCCAGGCGCTTGCCTGACGAAGTTTGATGAAGATCGTCCGACATGGCAGACACCTCCGTAATCGCAATAGTTTGACCCATTGTAGCAGGTGAAAGGTGGGGGCGTTTGTCCCACCGACGCCCCCACTTTTACACGCGGCGGGGCTTTTGGTTGATGCGGTAGAGCTCGGCGAGTCCTCGCAACGTCAGCGCGTCGTCGACCGTCAGGCTGTGACCGACCAGCGACGCGAGTGCCTCAGCGTCGTCGCCGGTAATGACGATGGGCACGTCGCCCTCCCCCGCGGCCTTGGTCGCGCGCATCTCGGCGAGCACCATGTCGAGCATGCCGTCGATGCGGGCCACCTCGCCCAAGACCACGCCCGAGCGCATGGCCTCGCGCGTGTTGCGGCCGATCACATGCGTGGGTGCCGAAGGCTCAACCTGCGGCAGGCGCGCCGCAGCAGCCGAAAGCGATCGGGCGCCAAGCGCCAGACCCGGCGCGATGACGCCGCCCACAAAGGTACCGTGCGCGTCGATGACCTCGATATTGGTCGTCGTACCCAAGTCGATCACGATACAGGGAGAGCCGTAGACGGCAAGAGCCGCCACGGCATCGGCGATGCGGTCGGGACCGATCTCGGCCGGGTCGTCGTAGTGCACGGGCATGCCGGTCTTGAGGCCCGGCCCCACGGTGAGCACGCGTCCCGTACAGGTACGGGAAAGCGCCGCCTTCCAGGGGCGCTCGAGCGCCGGCACCACGCAGCTCAGCACGGCCGCCGTGGGCACGAGCGTGCCGGGCATGCCCGCATCGGCCGCCAGTGCGGCCATGACCTGCACGAGACGCATGCGCGCCTCGTCTGCTGTGATGCTCGACGGCGTGGTGATCTCGCACGTCGCAAGCGGACATTCCTGCGCCGCGGCCGAATCCTCTGCAAACAGGCCAAAGCGAATGAACGTGTTGCCCACGTCGACCGTCAATATATATGCGCACCCATTAAGCATCGTCGGCGCTCCTTTCGTCTGCCCAGCAGTATATCGCCTACCTAAACCAGTCATCCCAAAATGACTAGCTTGCGGCTATACTGGTGCGCGGTCGTGCGCGAGCTCACGCGGCGGCCCTTGGTAACCCGACTTCCCGCGCCGTATCCGTAGCGGCGCTCCCGGGGGAAGCGGATATACGCAAAGGAGTTCTATATGAGCAATCCCTCGAACCGCGCTTCGATGCGCGGGCAACTCACGCTGCGCGGCGTCGTCATCGGCGTCCTTGGCTGCGTGATCATCACGGCAAGCTCGGCCTACACGGCCCTCAAGATGGGCGCACTCCCCTGGCCGATCATTTTCGCTGCCGTCATTTCACTGTTCTTCCTGAAGCTCATGGGCAACGCCAGCCTCAACGAGGCCAACGTCACCCACACCATCATGTCCGCGGGCGCCATGGTCGCCGGCGGCCTGGCGTTTACCATCCCGGGCGCCTGGATGCTGGGCTATGCCGACCAGATCAGCTGGCTCGACATGTTTATCGTGGCGCTCGCCGGCACCATCTTGGGCCTTCTGGCGACAGCGCTCATCCACCGTCACTTTATCGTGGACGCCGCGCTGGAGTTCCCCACCGGCAACGCCGCAGCTCAGACCCTGCGCGCCACCGAGGCCAGCGGCAAGACCGGCAAGCAGCTCTTTGGCTCCATGGCCATCGCAGGCATCTACAGCGTGCTTCGCGACGCTCTGGGCGTGGTGCCCAGCATGCTTTGCACGCTCAATATCCCCGGCGTGACCTTTGCCATCTACAACTCGCCCATGCTGCTGTCCATCGGCTTTTTGGTAGGCTTTGCCCCCGTCGCCTTCTGGTTTGCCGGCGCGCTGCTGGGTAACTTTGGCATCATCGTTGGCGGCACCGCTGCCGGCCTGTTCGATATTGTGACCGCGCAGGGTATCGTCAAGTCCCTCGGTATGGGCCTTATGATGGGCTTTGGAGTCGCCGTCGTCCTTAAGGACATCCTGCCGCAGGTCGCCGGTATCGTCCGCGGTCTTGCAGCCGACAGCTCCACCGACACCGACGAGCAGTCGCTCATCTCGGGCTCGCTTAAGCTCGACGCCGGCATCATCGGCCTGGGCACCGCAGCCATTGCCGTGATCGTTGCCATCGCGCTCGACCTCGGCCCCGTTCCGGCCGTCATCGTCACGCTGTTCACCTTTGTCACCACCATTATGAGCGCTCAGAGCTGCGGCCAGACGGGTATCGATCCCATGGAGATCTTTGGCCTCATCGTCATGCTCATCGTGGCAGCTTTCGCGCAGCTCGCGCAGGTCAAGCTGTTCTTTATCGCCGGCATCGTGGCCGTAGCGTGCGGCCTTGCTGGCGACGTCATGAACGACTTTAAGGCCGGAGCCGTACTGGGTACCAACCCGCGCGCACAGTGGGTCGGCCAGGCCATTGGCGGCATCGTGGGCGCCCTGGTCGCTGCCGCTGTCATGGTCGCGCTCGTCACCGCCTATGGTCCGGACGCCTTCGGCCCCGACAAGAGCTTTGTGGCCGCGCAGGCAAGCGTGGTCGCCACCATGGTCTCGGGTATCCCGAGCGTGCCGTGGTTCGCAGGCGGCTTTATCGCCGGCATCGTCATGTACTGGCTCGGCATTCCGGCCATGATGATCGGCCTGGGCGTGTACCTGCCGTTCTACATGTCACTCACGGCATTCCTGGGCTCCTGCGTCAAACTCGCCTACGACAAGTGGTTCGCCCACCGCGACGCCACCGCTGGTCTTTCTGACGAGGAGAGGGCTGCCAAGGACGCCGCCTTCCAGGAACAGGGCCTAGTTGTCGCCAGCGGCCTGCTCGGCGGCGAGTCCATCGTCGGCGTTATCCTGGCGTTTGTCTCCGTGGGCTTAAGCCTGCTGGGATAAACCCAACAACAACGTACCCGTACAGAGCGCGGGGTTGGTGGCTATCCGGCCCCGCGCTTTTTTGTATCTGCCGAAACCCTCAGCAGCACTCGCATGTGGCCTGTCTTCCTTTGCCTGCTCGCCTAAGTTCCATGTCAAGATGACCGCCCCGCCCGTCACGGTGTAGAGTACATGCTGCGAACGCACCCGCGTTCCTGCGGCAATACGAGGTGGACATGGAACTCGACAAACAACAGCTCAAGCGACTGCGTGAGCGCCATCATCGGCGCCATGGCATCCGCCCCGCTCACAGCGAGGCCATGGAGAACGCAAGCCGCTTTCTAAAGCAGGCATTCAACATTCGCGAGGGACGCGCACCCTATCACGTGATTCGCAAGCGCTTTGTAAACGGGGCGCGCCTGACTGGCTCACACTTATGCATCTTGATCATTGCCATGTTGATCGCGAGCATCGGCCTCGATATCGACTCGGATATCGCCATTGTAGGCGCCATGCTCATCTGCCCGCTCATGGGCTCGGTCCTTGCCATGGCATACGGCATCGCCACGCTCGACCGCGAGATCACCCTTGAGGCCGTCGCCGGCCTCGCGCTGCAGATGGTCTTTTGCCTGGTCACGTCCACGTTGTACTTTAAGCTCTCGCCCCTTGGCACCACCACGGCCGCCATCATCGACAATTCGACACCGACCGTGTGGGACCTTGCCGTCGCGCTCGCGGGCGGCTTTGCGGGCGGCCTGGGCAACTCGCGCGACCAGGAACCCGCCACGCTCATCGCCGGGGTGGCTGTGGCGACCGCACTCATGCCGCCCCTGTGCGCGGCGGGCTATGGCATCGCCATCGCAAGCGGGTCATTGTTTCTCTCGGCGCTTTATGAATTTGGCATCAACGTGGTCTTTATCGCGCTGGCTGCCGAAGCCGTGCTGCTTCTATTGCGCGTGCCGCTCAAGCGCGACCTCAACGGCGACGGCATTGTGACTGCCGAGGAAGATGCCGAGGTCGACGAGCTATCACGCAAGGTGCGCCGCCGCATCATTGTGGGCACGGTAGTCTTTGCCATCCCCTGCATCGTCATGACGGCGGGGTCTATTGGCTCGGCGCAGTCCGGCGTGCAGGACGGCTACGGCGTCACCGAAACCACGCGCGAGCTTGCGGCGGTGCTACCGGGCTTTAAGGACTACACCGTCGCCGTCGAAACCTCGGCTACCGAAGGCGAGGAAGAGGGCATCGTCGAGCGCGAGATTGTCGCCCATGTGACGACAGACGAGGCGCTTGGGGCACACGACCGTCACGTCGCTCGCAAGCTCATCGACCTCAACGTGCCTGAACTCGATCGCGTGGAATTTGACGTGAAGTGATGCGGGACGCGAGGTGAGCCCGGCGCGAGCGCGCGCAGCCACGGAGCACAGACGCTGCCAAGCGCGGCCCTACAGCTCGTACTTGTACACGCGATAGATGTACTTTTCGGCTTCCATCTCAAAGGTAGCGATGGGCAGTCCATAGCGATCGTACTCGGTAAAGGTCTTGGCCTGGCCCGATGCCACGAGCATACTATTCGAATCGCCGACGCGCTGCGCGCTGCTCACATAGCCCGAAAACAGCACGGCGATCTGGTCCTCAAGTTCGTAGGTGCGCGCCGTCTCGTCCACTGTAAAGATGCGCCCAAACGAATGCGTGCCCTTGTTGTAGTCGGTCACCACCGCGGAGCCCAGCTGGCCCCAGTCGAACTTGGGATAGCTTTCGGCCGCACCAAAGTTGTTGTCGTATAGCAGCACCTGATAGCGACCGGTCGTTGCCGTGTCAGAACTCGGCAGATACGTCACGCTGTGCTGGCCCGCGTTGAGCGAAAAATCGCCCTGGGCCTGCAGCAACTTGTCCTCAAAGCCCGAGCCGGCCCATTGCCACTCCTTTCTATTTCTGGGTCCATCTTCTCACTGCTGGCGACCAAAAATGATTCGTTTTCCTCCGTTCCCGAGGAATCATTTTTAGTACTTAAAGAAGCCCTCGCCCGAGCTTTCGCCCAGCTTGCCTTCGTCGAGCATTTTCTTGAGGACGGACGCCATGGCCTTAAAGTTGTAGGGCATCATCATCTTTTTGAGCAGTGGGCTCACCAAGCCAGGCACCTTCTGATACTGCATGACGATGTTGTAGGCCGTCTGGATGCCCACCGTGTCGAACACGCGGAACGGACCTTTGGGTGCGCCGGTGCCGCGCGTCCATGCGAGGTCGATGCTCTTGGGGTCACTCACGCCCGAGACATACAGGTCAAGGCCCGAAAGCAGCCACGGCACCAGCATGGAATTGAGCAGGTAGCCGTTCTTTTCCTTGTTGACGGGCAGGGCAAGCATGCGGATATCGTTGGCAAAGTCGACGAGCTCGTCGAAGTAGCGCTTGTCAGTTTGGCTCTGGGCCATGACCTCGGTCATGTTGTTCTTCCAGATGGAGTTGGCAAAGTGCAGCGACAGGTACTTCTCGGGGCGGCCGGTGTACTTGGCAAAGGTGCTCGGCAGCAGCGTAGAGGAGTTCGTTACGACGACGGTCTTTTGCGGGAGGACCGGGGCGAGCTTCTTGTAGAAGTCGATCTTTGCCTGGGCGTCCTCGGCCATGGACTCGATGACCAAGTCGGCGTCGGCCACGGCTTTGGCGAGGTCGAGCTCCAGCTTGAGTGTGGAGTAGGCACGCTCAACGGCGGCGAGCGCCGCCTCCTTGTCGAAAGGCTGGTCGCTATCGGCGATACCGGCGCACCACTCGCCCGTGCCGTCCGCCATGCCCTCGATTGCCGCGATGTACTCCTCGCGCACATGATCGATCTTGGGCTGGGTGCGGCCGATGCTGCCCTCGCTGCGCAGCCAAATCGTTACATCAAAGCCGCAGTAAGCAGCCTGAAAGGCAATCTGGCTTCCTAACACGCCGCCGCCGGCAACACAAACGGTCTTGTAGCTCATAGGAACAGTCCTCTCTTACGTAATTCCATAGATGTGTATTTATTCAACCGTAAGGGGACTGCACGCTGGGGGTGGGTTCTATAAACGGACGGTAATTTGCGGCGAACGGCTACATCTGTTCATTAACTCTCGATTTTGAGGGCATTTTTTGACGCTGCTGAACCGCTGTTTTCGGAAGTGCGGGGAAAAATCGGGATTCGCCGACCAGACCGGCTTTTTTTACAACAAAACCGCAGGTCGTGAGAGTCTAAAAAGGCGGTGTGCTCAGGAGGTTCGCGTTTTTTCCCGCACTTCCGAAATTCGAGTGCACAGAAGGCTGCGACAAAACGATTTACGCAACATATGTCCAGCAAAAACGGGTGGTAGCCGGTACGGCTACCACCCGTTTGTCTCATATCTAGCCCAAAGCAGGCCAGTTACTTCTTAATGCCGCGTCCCAGGCGCTCAGCGACCGACGCCACGGCACTCTCGTCGACCGAGCCGCAGCTCACGCAGCCATCGTGGGCACGCATCTGGCCGGTGACCTCGTCCATCGCGAGCGGCGCCACCTTCTCGAGCTTAAAGCCCTTGCCGGCGCGCATGTTTTCCTTGGCCACGCTGATCATGAGCTTAATGCGGTTGAGCTGGTTGACCTCGGACGCGCCGGGGTCGTAGTCCACCGCGACGATGTTGCTCTCGGGATGCTGGCGGCGCAGCTCCTTGATCACGGCCTTACCCACTACGTGGTTGGGCAGGCACGCGAAGGGCTGCGTGCAGATGATGTTGGGCGCACCGTGGTCGATAAGGTCGAGCATCTCGGCCGTGAGCAGCCAGCCTTCGCCCATGTTGTTGCACACCGAAAGCACCGTGCGGGCCTTGTCCGCCATGGTGCCAATGCGCTCGGGCGCCTCGAAGCGGCGGGACTTTTCGAGCATCTCCTCCACCGGCGTGCGCATCCAGTCCACCAGCTTAATGAGCGCCTGCATGCTAGCGCGCGCCGTGGCAGAGCTTCCCAGCTCGTCTTTTTGAAGCTCGGCGTTGCTCATGGAGTACAGGAAGAAGTCGAGCAGGCCCGGTACCACGGCCTCGCAGCCCTCGCGCTCAATGACATCGACCACGTGGTTGTTGGCCGTGGGATGGAACTTGACCAGGATCTCGCCAACCACGCCCACGCGCGGCTTGGTACCCTCGCCCACAAGCGGCATGGTGTCGAACGCGCGGATGGCCTCGCGGCACAACTTGGTGTAGTTGTGCCTGTTGAACTTAGGCGCCAGCTTGCGGGCGCGCGCCATGTACTCCTCGTAAAGTGCGTTGGCGGCACCGGGCGTGGCCTCGTACGGGCGGCAACGATAGAGCATCTGCATCATGACGTCACCAAAGAGCACCGCGTACACGGCCTGCTTAAGCAGCGCCGGCGTAATTTTAAAGCCGGGGTTGTCCTCGCCGAGCGCCACGGCCGAAAGCGAGATCACCGGAATCTCGGGGTGGCCGCTCTCGCGCAGGGCCTTGCGGATGAGCGCGATGTAGTTGGTGGCACGGCAGCCACCGCCGGTCTGGCTGATGACCACGGCCGTCTTGGACAGGTCGTACCGACCGCTCTCGATGGCCTCCATAATCTGGCCCGTCACCAGGATCGACGGATAGCAGATGTCGTTGTTCACGTAGCGCAGGCCGGCCTCGACGGCATCGTGGTCAGTCGAGGGCAGCAGCTCCAAGTTGTAGCCAGCACCACGGAACACCTCTTTGACCAGGTCAAAGTGAATCGGCGCCATCTGCGGGCACAGGATGGTGTAGCCCTCGTCGCGCATCTGCTCGGTAAAGGGCACCTTGGGCCACGCGGTCGAAGCACTCTCGCGCTGAGCCTCGAACGTGTACTTGCGGCTCGCGAACGCGGGGGCATCCGTGGAAGGCGCCACCGGCGCGGCATCGCCCTGCTCGTAGGCCTCGCCCGCGGCCGTAGCCTCGGCCAAGCGCTCGGCCTCCTGGTCCTTGAGCGCCGCCATGAGCGAGCGGATGCGGATGCGCGCGGCGCCCAGGTTGGACACCTCGTCGATCTTGAGCACGGTGTAGATCTTGCCGCTGGCCTCCAGAATCTCCTGCACCTGGTCGGTGGTCAGAGCGTCCAGGCCGCAGCCGAAAGAGTTGAGCTGGATCAGGTCCAGGTCGTTGCGCATCGTCACAAAACGGGCGACGGCGTACAGGCGGCTGTGGTACATCCACTGGTCGACGACGCGAATCGGACGCTCGGGCTTTACCAGATGCGCGAGCGAATCCTCGGTAAAGACCGCAAAGCCAAAGCTCGAGATAAGCTCAGGCAGGGCGTGGTTGATCTCGGGGTCATTGTGGTAAGGACGGCCGGCGAGCACAATGCCGTGGCCGCCGTGGTCCTCGACCCACTTAAGGGCCTCCTCGCCCATGGTCTGGATGTCCTCGTGGAAACGCGCATCGGCCTCAAAAGCAGCGTTGACGGCGGCATCGACCTCGGAGCGTGTGATCTTGGGACCGCGCACGCGACCGCGACCGGCTTGCGCATCGGCCACGCGGTCGACGGCGAGCACCTGGTACAAACGGCGCTTGAGCACGGTCTTGTCGTGATAGGGCACAAACGGGTACAGGAACTCGATTTTCTGCTCGCGGATCTCGTCGATATTGAGCGCAAGCGCCGTGGGGTAGCTCATAACGATGGGGCAGTTATAGCAGTTACCGGCAGTCGGGTCCTCTTTGCGCTCCCAGCGCACGCACGGCATCCAAATAAAGTCGACGTCACGGTCGATGAGGTTCATCACATGGCCGTGGCTCATCTTTGCCGGGTAGCACACGCTCTCGGACGGCATGGACTCGATGCCCGCCTGGTAGGTCTTTTTGCTCGACTGGTCGGACAGCTGCACGCTAAAGCCCAGGCGCGTAAAGAACGCGTGCCAGAAGGGGTAGTTCTCGTACATGTTGAGTGCGCGCGGGATACCCACGGTGCCGCGCGGGGCCTCGTCGGGACTCAGGATCTCGCGGTTAAAGAGCAGCTCGTTTTTCTTTTTGAAAAGGTTGGGGGCCTCAGTCTTCTGCTTTTTGTGGCCGGCGCCCTTCTCGCAGCGGTTGCCGGTAATGAAGCGCCTACCGCCGCCAAAGTCGTTGACGGTAAGCTGGCAGTTGTTGGAGCAGCGACCGCAGCGGACATGCTTTTGCGTCACGGTGAGGTGCGCGATGTCCTCGGCCGAAAGGATGGTCGAGATGCCGTCGGCGCCGGCGCGATCGCGGGCGAGCAAGGCCGCACCGTAGGCGCCCATGCAGCCGGCGATGTCGGGACGCACGGCATGAACGCCGGTGAGCTGCTCAAACGCGCGCAGCGTAGCATCGGACATAAAGGTACCGCCCTGAACGATTACCTGGCTGCCGATCTCCTTGGGATCGCGCAGCTTAATGACCTTGAACAGGGCGTTCTTGATGACGGAATAGGACAGGCCGGCCGCGATGTCGCCCACCGTGGCGCCTTCCTTTTGCGCCTGCTTGACGCGCGAGTTCATAAAGACCGTGCAGCGGCTGCCCAGGTCGACGGGGGCCTTAGCATGGATGGCGGCGTCGGCGAACGCGCGCACGTCCATGTTCATAGAGACGGCGAAGCTCTCGATAAAGCTACCGCAACCCGACGAGCAGGCCTCGTTGAGCATGATGTGCTCGATAACGCCGTCCTTGACGCGCAGGCACTTCATGTCCTGGCCGCCGATGTCCAGGATAAACTCGACGCCGGGCAGGAATGCCTTGGCGCCGCGCAGGTGCGCGACGGTCTCGATCTCGCCGGAATCGGCCTTGAGGGCCTCGATGAGCAGTGCCTCGCCGTAGCCCGTGGTAGTCACGTGGCCGATGGTGCAGCCGGCGGGGATGTGGTTGTAGAAATCGGCCATGATGACCTTGGCCGTGCCCAGGATGTCGCCGTTGTTGTTGCCGTACCAGGTGTGCAGCAGCTGACCGTCCTCGCCCACCAGTGCGGCCTTCATGGTGGTGGAGCCGGCGTCGATGCCGATGAACACGCGGCCGGTGTAGCCGTCGAGCTTTCCCTTGGGGACGACTTCCTGGTCGTGGCGGGTCTTGAACTCGGCAAAGTCCTCGTCGTTGGCAAAGAGCGGATCCAGACGCTCGACCTCGGCACCTTGTGTGTCACCCAGGGCATCGATGGCCTCGATAAGCTGCGGGAACGTGCTGAGCTTGTTGGACTCGTGCGCCATGGCAGCGCCGCTCGCCACAAACAGGTGGGCGTTTTGGGGCACGATACGGTGTTCCTCGTCCAGGTTGAGCGTGAGGTAGAAGCGGTGGCGCAGCTCGGAGAGATACTGCAGCGGGCCGCCCAGGAAGGCGACGTTGCCGCGGATGGGACGGCCGCACGCCAGGCCCGAGATGGTCTGGGTCACGACAGCCTGGAAGATGGAGGCAGCCACGTCCTCGGGGCGGGCACCCTCGTTGAGCAGCGGCTGGACGTCGGTCTTGGCAAAAACGCCGCAGCGGCTGGCAATGGGATAGATGGTGGTGGCGTTGGCCGCGAGTTCGTTAAGGCCGCTGGCGTCAGTGTGCAGCAGGGTTGCCATCTGGTCGATGAACGCGCCCGTACCACCGGCGCAGGTGCCGTTCATGCGCTGCTCGATGCCGTTGTCGAAGTAGATGATCTTGGCGTCCTCGCCGCCCAGCTCGATGGCGACATCGGTGGCCGGGATAAGGGTCTCGACGGCGCGTTTGCTGGCAATGACCTCCTGGACAAACTCCAGGTCGAGCCACTGGGACAGCAGCAGGCCGCCCGAGCCGGTAATGGCGCAGGTCATCTGGGCCGTCGGCAGCACGGTCGCAGCACCTTCGAACAAATCGCGGGCGCAAGCGCGGACGTCGGTGTGGTGGCGCTGGTACTTGGCGTAGACGATCTGGTTGTCGTCGTTGAGCACGGCGAGCTTAACGGTAGTGGAGCCCACGTCGATGCCCAGATGCAGGTTGCCACGAGCGTTCTCGGGGTTGAAGATCGCGCCTTCGGGGGCGTGGGCGGCGGTGGCGGCTACGGGCTCGGCGGCGGTGGCGGGCTCGCTAGCGACGGACGTCTCCCCTGCCGCGTTCTTGGCATCGGCAACTGCCTCGGCAACTTTCTCGGCGGCCGCGGTCGCGGCCTTCTGCGCGGCGTCCACCACGGCGGGCGCGGCCTCGCGTGCAGCAGCGACCATGCGGTCCTTGATGCCCTCGACGAGTTTGCTCATCTGTCTCTCCTCTTAGTTGTTGGACCCGACGGTTGCGGCGGTGTCAGCCGCATCCTCGAGCTGCAAGTTCAATAGCTTCATGCCGTATTCCGGCACGTTGATATCGATGGGTTGGCCATACAGGTCACCAGGGCGCACAAAAGCGAGCACCGTCATAATGCGCGCCATGGCCTCGGGCGATTCGGTGAGCCCACGCTCAAACCAGCGCTGAATCATGCCGACCTCGGCACTCACGACGTAGGTGACGTAGTAGTCAAAGAACGTGCCCAGCGCCAGGCCCAAAATGCCCGTCTGCGCACGCGGCACCACAGCCTCACGAGCGGTGTCGATGATCCTTTTAATGAAGGCCTGGTCGCCGCCCGGACCCAACAGCGCACCGATTAAGTCGCGGTTGGCCGCAAGATAACGCAGCAGCTCAACCGAACCGGGCGCCGGCTCGAGCTCATCGATATTGTGATAGAGATCAGGCAGCTGAGCTGCAGTGATGAGCTCAATGCGCTCATGGATCTCGGCCAGCAAGCCGTCCTCGATTTGATTGATAAAGTCGGGAATATCGCGGTAGTGCGAATAGAACGTGCGGCGCGTAAGGCCAGCGCGCTCGGTGAGCGACGCGACATTAATGCGCGAAAGGTCGCCGCTTTCGGCAAGCTCGCTGGCAAGTGCCTGGCGAAGGGCACGCTGCGAGCGAAGGGACCGGCGATCGCATTTCTCGAGCTGGGACAAGCGTCCTCCTTGTTACTCAACCTGTGCGCTATTGCACAGTGCGAGTATTATTGCACACCGTGTGCATCAACACGTAAAGGCAATATTTTGGATGTGACAAAGGGACAGTCCCTTTGTCACAACCCACCTGGCTTTTGGAGCGGCATTACCGATTGTCCAAAATGTCATTCGTGGGTAGAATAGTGTCGACGGCAGCCCAAGTTCTGGAAAGCTGGGCAGCGCCGTTGCTTGGATTAAGGGGTCAACGCCTTAGCGGCGGCGACCCCTTTTACGTTGCTTCGAACGTTGCTTGAGTGCCTCGGAAAGCCCGACGAGCGCCGTGGAGAACGAGACCAAAGCGGTCAGAAGTCTCACGAAATCAATCAGATCGGTCATGGGCATCACCTCCCATCAGATGGAGGGCGTTGCCCGGCACATGGAACTGCCGCCAACAGTATCAATTCTATCAAAGCGCAGTTAGATATGCGAATGTTTGTTCGTATTTCAAGAGACCAGCGTCGCCTGTGACAAAGGGGCTGTCCCTTTGTCACATTATTCGATTACGGTGCAGGAATTCTGCTTGTGCATGGTGGCAAGCATGTGTTTGGGAACGGCGTGGACCATGCAACTGCCGATAGTTGCGCTCGCGGCGTCCTTGGCTGCCTCGCTTGCGTTTTTGGTCGCGTAGCTGTGACGGAAACGCTTGAGCATGGCGATGTCGTTGCCGCCGTCGCCGTAGACCGCGACCTCATCCTCGGCAATACCGTAGTAGCCCGCCAGCCAGGCCACACTCTCGCCCTTGTTACATGCCACGTCCGTGATCTCGAACATCACCGGATCAAACGGCGCGTTGACCACACGGTCCGAACGCTCGGCCAAATACGCCTTAAGGTCGCGCTCCAGCTCGGGCGAGATCACGCGACAGTTAATCTTGCACACGTCATGGCGCAGGATGTCACCGATCGACTGGTCGAAATATTGCTCCTCGTGATACCCCCCACGTGCACGCATGCCGCGCATCACGATGCGCTTGATAGGACTGTCCTTTTTAAAGCCCGCCTGGTGCATCTCGAACGAACCGCTCGAGAACATGCCGTCGGGCGTGGAGCAGTCGAAGCAAATGTCCGGGAACGCCTTGAGCAGCTCCTCGGTAACCTGCGGGTCGATGGTCCAGGTCTTGAGCACCTCGCCATGGCTGTTACGCACGATGGATCCGTTGGAGCAGCAGGCGTCGAGTGCCAGACCTGTAAAGCCATGCTCGCCGATTGGCAACGTCGAGCGTCCGGTCGCGGGAACCACATGCAGGCCAGCTTCGGTCAGCTCGCGAATGGCACGGCGGATGGTCCCATCCGCCTCATGCAGGGCGTTCAGCAGCGTTCCGTCTAAGTCACTCGCAAACATCTTGATCATGGGCGTGCCTCTCCTTCGTCTGCACGATATTGTAGACGAAGGAGAGGCACGCCCAAACAATGCCGTCACGACGCGACGTGCCACTGCCTTCACAAATTCACGGTGCCCCAGCGCGTTAAGACAATCGCCACAAGCGACTTTTCAGCCGATAAAACAGCGCCGTCGTCAACGTCAGCACCGCCAACATGCCTGCGAATACAATCGCCGGTGTCCATCGATCATATGCGAGTCCGTAAACCAATTGGCCAATAGGCGTTGCACAGGAAAGCATCATATAAACGAGTGCCAGCACTTTTCCGCAGAGTTCCTTTGGCGCTGACCGCTGAACAAATGAAACGATTTCGACCGATGCAATGCTTGCCCACGCCATGACCCATGCCGAGCCGGCCGCAAGCGCGGCAAACGCTAATTCATCAGGACCGCTCAGTAGCGTGACAATAATCGGTACGACTCCAAAACAAATCATCGCAACATATCGACATATGCCCTTGAAGGAAAAACGATGCGGCCAAATACCGACCAAACCACTGCCGACAAGACCACCTAAGCCCATAGCCACCTCAATAATCCCAACAAAGGATGATTGCATTCCGAGATGCTTTGCAACAATAACGGGAGCACCAATCGTTAACCCAACTAACGCAAGGTTCAAAATAGCCGCAAGCAAAAACACAACGAGCAATGATGCGTTTTGAAACAGGTACCGAATCGACTCCCGAAAATCGCTTCGGCATGTCGAGCAAGTCGTACTGTCCCCTGTCATTCCAGATGAGGCATTTTGCTTGAGTGCGCCCCCGAACAGTAGGGCTGACATCGCAAACGTCAACGCCGCGGTTTCGCATAGAGCATCGATACCAAAGCACCCATAGACTGCCGTCCCGACTACAGGCCCCAAGATATTGCTCGTCATGGTTATCTGCGAGACCAACGCAGTGGCACGCTCAACCTTTTCTGGGCCCGTCATGCGCACCGTCTCAATTTGGAGCATTGGCTTCAGCAGCGATTGGATGCCATATTGGACGCAAAGCATTGCTGCCACGACAACCGCAAGAGGCAGCGACCGCTTCATGGGGATAAACAACAGCGATGCAGCCATCAGAACAATGCCGAGCACCACAAGAACCCCGCGATGTCTCCCCCGATCCGCCAATATTCCGCCAGCCGGAGTCGCAAGCACGCCCGGCACGAACGCTATCGCCGCGACGGCACCATATAACGTTGATGAGCCGCTGCAATCGAACAAGTAAAGCGGGCACGCAAAGCACAGTGCCGACAGCATCGAATACGCGCACAGCTGTGCAACAAGAAGACCGAAAAGCCTGATAGATCGCACTGTTTTTTGCGCCAACGAGACGCTAATTCTTCGCATCCCAGCCATAAGCCTGGCCCCAAATACATACCGATAGTATGTATTTAATGACTTGAAAAGGGCAGCCGTGGCTACCCTCGCAAATCAATTACATACCGTTGGTATCTATATTACCACCCGGAACGGTCCCATACGTCCCAAATCAGCGCCGTTGTCTGAAGCACTTCTTCCCCCAAATCGAGTCCCACCGCAGCAGCCATCTGCGCCAAACATTGAGCGCGAGCGAGCATTCGATCCTTGGTCTCGAGTGGACGGAACAGCGGCAGCAGCCAAAGATTCGCCAACAACGATACGGCCTCCGCCGCTTCGCGCGGGCATTCGCACGCAATGGAGCCGTCGGCGACGCCCTCCTCGATCACTGGCAAGAGATAGCCATCGGCCGACTCGTCAAACGAACCTTGGTACTGCATCGCCAGCAGCCGCGAGCTTTTTACCGGATCCGCCGCAGGATGCATGCGTGCCCATAGCTCAATTTGTGGAACGACGGACTCGGGCGCGTACAGCCGCTTGAGCTTTTGGGCCCCCGTCATATTGCCAGCACCAAGTGTCGCGCGGCGGTGCTCAACAATCGGAGCCATTGCCCGATCAAATGCGGCGTTGAAAATCTCCTCTTTGCTCTTAAAGTGATGATAGACAGCACCCTTGGTCATGCCATCGAGGCGGTCGACGATGTCTTGAATGCTCGTCCCCTCATAACCCTGTGCGCAGAATAACTCCAGCGCCGCGTCGAGAATCTTCGCGACCGTCTCCTCGGGATATTTATTACGACCCATAATCCGTCCATCCGCAACGCAAGTCTTGTGCCTTATTGCAGTATTTTAACGTTGCGGATGGCAGGCGTTCGATCCTACACCGCGGCGGGGCCGTATTCGCCGGTGCGGATACGGATAACTTCTTCGACCGGCTCGACCCAGATTTTGCCGTCGCCGACGGCTCCGGTGCGAGCAGCGTTGCAGATAATCTCGACAATGTCGTCGACATGCTCATCGGCACAAATGAGCGTGAACTGCACCTTAGGGATCGTGTTAACAAGCAACTCGTTGCCGCGCACGTATTCCTTCCAGCCATGTTGCGCACCGCAGCCCTGCACCTGGTTGATAGTCATACCACGAACATCGGCAGCAAACAGCGCGTCTTTAAGAACCTCAAGCTTCTCCTGGCGCACGATAGCCGTGATCTTTTTCATAATGAATTCCTCTCAATAATCAACGTATCCCTTTACATGAGACGCGGGTTTCCCAGGTGCCGCAGATTGCCGTGAAAGAGGAGCGAAGCGTACTTAAGTACGTGAGCGACGATTGAACGGCAAGGTGCGGTGCTTGGGGAAGCTGTTAATCGAGTCCGGAGAAAGAGGGGTATGCGCTCTCGCCGTGCTGACTCGCATCCAGGCCCAGCGCCTCGTCGGCCTCGTCCACACGCAGGCTGCCGTGGAACAGCACCTTGACCACCGCGGCGATCACCAAATCGAGCACCAGCACAATAGCGACCGTCACCACAATGCCCAAGATCTGCGAGATGAGCAGCGACGCGTCGCCCGTGTAGAACAGGCCGCCCTTACCGGTCCACGAGAGCTCCGGCACGCAGAACAGGCCCGTGAGCACGCCGCCCAAAATTCCGCCGATACCGTGGCAACCAAACGCATCGAGTGCATCGTCGTAGCCAAACTTGGTCTTAAGATGGCTGATAGCCAGATAGCAGACGGGCGATACGATCAGACCCATGACCAGCGCTGCCCACGGCTCGACAAAGCCCGCACCCGGCGTGACCACCACAAGGCCCGCAACCAGACCGGTGCTGGCGCCCACCAGCGTGGGGCGGCCGGTATGCACGCGCTCGACGGCAAGCCACGAAACCATGCCCGCCGCGCTGGCCGTCACGGTGTTGAGGATGGCAAGTGCCGCCACGGCGTCGGCCTTAAACTCGCTGCCGCCGTTAAAGCCAAACCAGCCAAACCAAAGCAGGCCGGCGCCCAGCGCCACAAACGGCACGTTATGTGGACGGTAGCTCACCATGCCAAAGCCACGACGACGGCCAAGCATTAAGCAGAGGATCAGGCCGGTAAGACCGGACGAAATGTGCACCACGTCGCCGCCGGCAAAGTCGAGTGCGCCGATAATGTCACCGATAAAGGAGCCATCGCCGCCCCAAAGCATGTGAGCGAGCGGCGCATAGACCACGAGCAGCCAAATGCCCAGGAAGGCCGTCGTGGCACCGAACTTAACGCGGCCGGCCAGGCTGCCCGTGACGATAGCAGCCGTGATCATGGCAAATGCCATCTGGAAGGCGATGTTGATGATCTGAGGGTAGACGACACCGTCCGCAGCATTGCCCTCGGCCGCCTGCAGCACCTGGTTGAGCACCGGCAGGCACAGCAGCTGGTCAAGGCCTCCAATAAATGGGCTGGAACCGTCGCCGCCGTAGGCCAGCGACCAGCCGGCAACAATCCACAGCACACCGACCAGGCCAATGGCGCCAAAGCACATGAGCATGGTGTTGATGACATTTTTGCGCCTGGACAGGCCGCCGTAGAAAAACGCCAAGCCCGGTGTCATTAAAAACACGAGCATGGTGCAGACGAGCATAAACGTTGTCGATCCCGTATCGTACATTCGCTCTCCCTTGGTCGCATGAACGTTGTCGGCGCCCATAATGCGGCCGAGGGGCAACTGGTGTAGACCAGATACGGCGTTGTTAAACGCAGCGTTGTCGAATGGAAATGCTGCCGCAATCTTGGAAACGGCGCGGCAACGGGCGCGAAACGAACGGGAAATACGCGAGCAAGGAAGCCGTGAGCGCGCCCGTCCCGGCTAGCGGCGGAACAGCTCGCGGGCTCGGTCGCGGAGGTCGGTAGCCCGAATGACACCTTCGTAGCGATTGATGCGCAGACGCGGGAAGGCGTTAAAGAAGCGTAGGTCGCGGCGGCTGAGTGACACGCTCGGCACCGGGCGGCTCATGCGCTTGCCGGCAAGGCGACGACTGAGCGACGGACGCGGCATGCTCGGCGCGGCATCGGCCACGCGGCGGGCGGCAAGCGCCAGGCCGCGAGCACCATCCGCGATAAACGTCGGCATCGAAGCCTTCTCGCGCAGGGCATCGAGCGCGGCGTCACCCAGCTCGGCCAGCCACGCGTTAACGGCACGGCTACGGATGTGCGTCTGTGCTACCGAGTCAATCGTAGAATCGGGAATACGTTCGAGCACTGAGTCCGAGGCATCGGCAAGCGACTCATTGATGCGGTCGGCAAGGTCGGCCCGGACCCGCTCCAGCTGATCAGACAGACGCCGCCAGCTCGCCAACGAGCACACCGCGTCGACCATCATCGCGACCGCGACGATAAAGGCGGACAGCCGCACAATCAGCACCGGCAGATGGCCAAGCAGCCCCAGCAATGCCGGCTCCACTAAACGGCAAATACACAACGCACCCAAGCCAAACGCGCATGCCCAGTACAGGCAGATACGTCCGTGCAAGTTAAACGGCAGGTGCGAGTAATCCCAAAAGCGAGCGCCCGTTGTTTTTTCCAACAGCACGCCTACGCTGTACTCAATCACGCTGCATACGAGCGCTGCAGCGACAAACTGGCTCGAGGCATCCGGAATCCCACGCAACAGCAGCCAGCAGGCAATGCCGCCCACACCATAGATAGGACAACACGGCCCCAGCAAAAAGCCACTGTTGGCAAATCGTCCGTGATTGAGCATGGCGCAGACTGTCGATTCCCATGCCCAACCGCAAAAACCGTAGAAGGCAAACGAGAGTACCAGCGCCGAGAGCGGACAGGCGGCAAGCGTCGCGCCGTCAAATGCCATGTCGATCGCGGTCCCCACCGTCTACCCTCTCCTCTTCTCGCTCGATTCGCCACTCATGCCATCGTCCGCCTCGTCCTTGCGCGGCAGGCGGCCGGCAACCGTCTCGCGCAGAGCGCACCATTTATCTGCCAGGCATACAATCCAAGCTTCACGACACGTCGGCGGCACTGGCACCAGCGGAAACATATGCCGCACGATAATATTCCGTTCGCGCGGCGTCAGCTCAAAATCTTCCTCCGCACGTGCCAGGGCAAAAAACGGGTGGCGAAAGCCATGCAGCCGATGGCTTGGGTCGGGATCGTGCCAGTCATAGAGAAAGTAATCGTGTAACAAGGCTCCGCGCAGCAACGAGGCGCGGTCAACCGAGACACCGACGCGGCCCAAGCGCTCGGCAAAGGACAGACTCGCCTGCGCTACCGAGGTCACATGCGTATACACCGTCACATCGCCATGCTGGATAAACTCGCGCGTCAGGTCCAGACGGCCCGCCTGTGCCAGTTGACGGGCAGCATGGTCCACTTCGCACGCGATTTTCTCGGCACGAACGACATCGGACATGCTGCCTCCTTCCAGCGGCTCACGGCGACAAGCCACGGCCTGCACGCATTGAATAAAATCATCATGGAACCTATCAGTATGGCATCGGACAAAACGTTTTGCCCCACCAGTTGTCGAATTACCGCGCCGCCGTCACATATCAAACGCCAAAATGTGCGAGACTGTCTTGTGCAATTGTGCCGGCCGAGGGAGTGCCGGCGCACGATTCGCATGGAGTAACCCACAACGATGCTGCTTACGCAAACGACAACGCCCGAGGACGTCAAGGCTCTCGACCGCGCCGAGCTTCCGCTGCTCTGCGGCGAGATTCGCCACGCCATCCTCGAAAGCTCCGCCGCCGTCGGCGGGCACGTTGCCCCCAACTTGGGCGTCGTTGAGCTCACGGTCGCGCTCCATCGCGTGTTTAACTCCCCCACCGACAAAATTGTCTTTGACGTGTCGCACCAGACCTACGCCCACAAGGCGCTGACCGGGCGCGCGTACACCTATATCGATCCGGAACGTTATGGTGAGGCTTCTGGCTTTGCCAATCCCAACGAGTCCGAGCACGACCTGTTCGCCATGGGCCATACCTCCACGTCGGTGAGCCTGGGCTGCGGCCTTGCCCACGCGCGTGACCTGGCGGGCGACACGTATAACGTCATCACCATCATTGGCGACGGCTCGCTTTCGGGCGGCCTGGCGTTTGAGGGCTTTAACAATGCCGCCGAACTCGATAGCAACCTGATCATCATCGTCAACGATAACGACCAGTCCATTGCCGAGAACCATGGCGGCCTGTATCGCAATCTGGCCGAGCTGCGCGCCAGCAACGGTGCCTGTGAGCGCAACGTCTTCCGCGCGATGGGGCTCGACTACCGCTATCTGGACGCCGGTAACGATGTGTTGGCCCTCGTCGACGCGTTGCAGGAACTGCGCAATATCGATCACCCCATCGTGCTGCACGTCTCCACCGCCAAGGGCAAGGGCTTTGAGCCAGCCCAGAGCGACCCGGAACGCTGGCACCACGTGGGTCCGTTTGACATGGCGACTGGGCGCAAGCTCTGCCCGGGCCATCCGAGCGAGCCCGCACCGCGCACCTATGCCGATATTACGGGCGAGGCGCTCAGCACCGCCATCGAGCGCGATTCGCAGGTCGTGGGCATCACGGCCGCCACGCCCTACATCATGGGCTTTGCACCCGAGCTTCGCGCTGCGGCCGGCAAGCAGTTTGTCGACGTGGGCATTGCCGAGGAGCACGCTGTGACCTTTGCCACCGCGCTTGCACGCTCGGGCGCCAAGCCAGTCTTTGGTGTGTACGGCACGTTTTTGCAGCGCGCCTACGACGAGCTGTGGCACGACCTGTGCCTCAACGATGCCCCCGCAACCATCTTGGTGTTTGGCGCGTCGATCTTTGGCACCACATCCGAGACGCACCTCTCGTTCTTTGATATTTCCATGCTGGGCGCTCTTCCCAACATGCGCTACTTGGCGCCGGCCTGCATGGAGGAATACCTGTCCATGCTGAGCTGGTCGCTCGACCACCGCGAGCATCCCGTGGCAATCCGCGTACCGGGCATCGGCCTGGTGAGCCGTCCCGACCTTGCGCCCGCCGAAGACACCGACTACAGCGCCGTTCGCTACAACGTGGTGCGTCAGGGCCGCGACGTTGCCGTGCTCGCGCTCGGCGATTTCTTTGAGCTGGGCGAGCGCGTGGCAAACCGTCTGACTGCCGAGTACGGCATCGAGGCCACGCTCGTCAACCCGCGCTTCGCAACCGAGCTCGACCGCGAGTTCCTCGACAGCCTTGCCGCCGAGCATCGCGTTGTCGTCACCCTCGAGGACGGCATCTTGGACGGCGGCTGGGGCGAGCGCGTAGCATGTTATCTGGCATGCACGCCGTTGCGTACGCGCACCTTCGGCATCGCCAAGGGCTTCCCCGACCGCTACGACCCCAACGAACTGCTCGCTCAAAACGGCATGACGGTCGAGAATATGGCCGCCGAAGCCGTGAGACTACTCAACGAGTAAAAAACCTCCGCAAGGGAAGCACCCCTGCGGAGGTTTTTGTTTTCGCGGCGCGATTATCTCAATCTGTAATATCTAGGACCCGAATTCCCGTCTAACTGTT
Organism: Collinsella sp.; assembly: GCA_031294825.1. Taxonomy (GTDB): domain Bacteria; phylum Actinomycetota; class Coriobacteriia; order Coriobacteriales; family Coriobacteriaceae; genus Collinsella. Next base: position 35,959 of record JAUMPM010000011.1, read on the forward strand.
ACAGATCTAGATAAGACGTCTTAGTCCCAGACCTTTGTCTCAATCTGTAACAGATAGAGACCTTTTGGCCCTCCAGATGTTACAGATTGAGACAGAACACTAAGGCATGCCGCCGCATCGGCCAGAACCACCACAAAGGTGCCTGTCCCCTTTGTGGTGGTTTTCGTTGTCGCCATTATAGCGACCGCTGTGAGCGATCATGCCGTCTTCAAAGCGCATTCTCAGCTGCAATATTCGGCGTTTTCCCAGATAAAACCTGCCAAAATAAACCTGTCCCTTTTTGGTAGGTAGAATTACCCATAAGGTAAGTATGTTTCTGAGTTATTTCGTGTTGACCCATTTGAGCGCGATAGGGTATAACTCTACTCAACCGCTAGGGATTTTATTGAGAAAGGTGTTCTACCATGAGCAAGAACCTCTCCCAGCAGGTCGTTCTCGACCGCCGCGGCTTCGTTGCCGCCACCTTCGCAACCGTCGCCGGCCTTGGTCTTGCCGGCTGCTCCGACACCAGCGCCGAGGCCGACAAGGGTTCCGCCGCCGGTTCCTCCAAGAGCTCCGAGGATACCGAGGCTTCCACCATGCTCGACGCCAAGGCATTCGACAAGCTCGTCGACAACGGCCCCAAGGCCGATGACGATGCCGTCGCCGCCAGCACCTGGGCCACGGCCGTCAAGGACGCCGGCGTCTTTAAGATCGGTGGCGTTCAGACTTCCACGCTCTTCTCCCTCCTCAACGAGAAGGACGGTCAGACCCGTGGCTTCGATGCCGGTATCGCGCAGCTCCTGTCCAACTACATCCTGGGCGAGAACAAGGTCGAGATCACCCAGGTGACCTCGGACACGCGCGAGTCCGTCTTGCAGAACGGCCAGGTCGACGCCGTCTTTGCCACCTACACCATCACTGACGAGCGCAAGAAGCTTGTCTCCTTTGCCGGTCCCTATTACTACACGCAGCAGGCCATCCTGGTGCTTGCCGATAACGACGACATCAAGAGCGTCGACGACCTGGCCGACAAGAACGTCGCCGTCCAGTCCGGCTCCAACGGCCCCGCCATCCTGGAGGAGTTCGCTCCCAAGGCCAGCCAGCAGGAGTTCAAGACCGACGAGGAGGCCCGCCAGGCACTCCAGCAGGGCCGCGTTGACGCCTACGTCATCGATAACAACATGCAGCAGAGCGCCCTGGTCCGCGAGCCCGGTAAGTACAAAATCGCCGGCAAGCCCTTCGGCAGCAAGGAGCCCTATGGCATCGGCCTGCCGCTCGATTCCGACGGCGTCGCCTTTGTCAACGACTTCCTTAAGAAGATCGAGGACGATGGTACCTGGACCGAGCTGTGGCAGATCTGCATCGGCGACCGTACGGGCGACACCAATGTTCCCGAGCTGCCCGAGATCGGCGCCTAGGCAACGAGCCTAGTAACGGCCGCAACGAAACCATATGGAAACGCACGATGCGCTTTATTGCGGTAAACTGTTTCCTCACAGAGTTGTCGGGGCTTCCGTACACACGGAAGCCCCTTTCCTTATCGGCGGGAGGTCCGCATGAGTCTCTCCGAGCTCTGGTCGCTCTATGGCCAGAACTATATCGACGCGCTGCTAGCAACCTGGGGCATGACGCTTGAGTCGTTTGCCATCGCCATGGCACTGGCCGTCGCCGTCACCGTGATGCGCGTGTCGCCGCTCAAGCCGCTGCGCGTCTTTGGCGACCTGTATGTCCAGGTCTTCCGTAACATCCCAGGCATCGCACTGCTCATCATCGTCGTCTATGCGCTGCCGCCGCTCAAGGTCGTCCTGCCCTACCGCACCTGCGTTATCGTCGCCACGGTCCTTTTGGGCTCGGCCTTTGGCTCCGAGAACTTTATGAGCGGCATCAACACCGTCGGCGTCGGCCAGGTGGAAGCCGCCCGCTCGCTGGGCATGAACTTTAGCCGTATCCTCGCCAAGATCGTGATTCCGCAGGCGCTGCGCTCGAGCGTGCTACCCATGACCAACCTCTTTATCGCCGTCATGCTCACCACCGCGCTCGGCAGTCAGGTGCCGTTGCAACCGCAGGAGCTCACCGGCGTGGTGAGCTATATCAACACGCGCTCGCTCGGCGGCGTCGCCGCGTTCTTTATCTCGGCACTCGGCTACCTGGGCACGGCCTTTGTGGTGAGCCACATTGGCAACTATATCGATAAGAAGGTGAGGATCCTCCGATGAGCAAGCATTCCTCCCCTGCGCTTACCATGCGTGATGCGCTCTACGAGGCTCCCGGCGCCAAGATGCGCGCCAAGATTCGCATCGGCACCGCCATCTCATTGGTTGCCGTGGCGGCGCTCATCGCCTTGGTACTGCAGCGCTTTTATGTGACCGGTCAGCTTTCGGTCCACTATTGGTATTTCTTTACGCACCTCTCCACCTGGAAGTTCCTGCTTGCCGGCTTTGAGGGTACCGTTAAAGTCGCACTCACCGCTGGCGCCATCGCGCTGGTGCTGGGCTTAGCTCTCATGCTCGGCCGCACGAGCGACATTAAGCCGCTGCAGCTGGTCTGCCGCGTACTCACCGATTTCTTCCGCGGCGTACCGAGCCTGCTGTTCATCTACTTCTTCTTTTTGGTGCTGCCCCAGTACAAGATTGCGCTGCCGTCGTTTTGGATGCTCACGCTTCCCGTCGCGCTCGCTGCCGCCGGCGTACTCGCCGAGATTTTCCGTGCCGGCGTCAACGCCGTGCCGCGCGGCCAGGTCGAAGCCGCCCAGGCACTCGGTCTCTCCAAGGCCAAAATCACCTTTAAAATCGTGTTGCCGCAGGCTATTCGGTTTATCATTCCGTCGTTGATTTCGCAGCTTGTGGTCGTAGTCAAAGACACCACCGTCGCCTACGTGGTGAGCTACCCTGACCTCATGCAAAATGCCCGCGTGCTCATTACCAACTACGACGCCCTCGTGTCGGTCTACCTGGTAATCGCGGTTATCTACATCCTCATCAACGTCGCGATTAACAAGGCCGCTGTCTACGTTTCGCACAAGACCGGCGCGACCATCATCCGCTAACGCTTTACTATTTCTAGTCATAAGGAGCCGAGTACCATGGCACAGAGCACCTCTTCCACCGGCAATCAGCCGCTGATCGAGCTCAGGCACGTCGATAAGCACTATGGCGAGCTGCACGTTCTCAACGACATCAATCTGTCGGTCGACCGCGGCGAGGTCGTCGTGGTGATTGGCCCCTCGGGCTCAGGCAAGTCGACCATGTGCCGCACCATCAACCGCCTGGAAACCATCGACTCGGGCGAGATTCTCATCGAGGGCGAGCCCCTGCCGCAAGAAGGCAAGGATCTTGCCCGCATGCGTGCCGAGCTGGGCATGGTGTTCCAACAGTTCAACCTGTTTGCACATATGACCGTACTGCAGAACGTCATGCTGGGGCCGGTCGACGTGCTGGGCGTGTCCAAGGAAGAGGCCCGTGAGCGCGCCATGGACCTGCTGAGCCGCGTGGGCGTGGCCGAGCAGGCCGATAAGGTGCCCGCACAGCTCTCGGGCGGCCAGCAGCAGCGCGTGGCCATCGCCCGCTCGCTTGCCATGCAACCCAAGGCCATGCTCTTTGACGAGCCCACGAGCGCCCTCGATCCCGAAATGATCAACGAGGTGCTCGAGGTCATGGTCCGTCTGGCCCAGCAGGGCATGACGATGATCGTCATCACGCACGAGATGAACTTTGCCCGCCGCGTGGCCGACCGCGTCGTGTTTATGGCCGACGGCCAGATCGTAGAAACCGGCACGCCCGACGAGTTCTTCGACCATCCCCAGACCAAGCGTGCCCAGGACTTCCTTAACTCCATCAAGGGCCACTAACCCAATTGCCACGCGGGCGAATTCATCAGTAACGTTTGTCCCGCGCCACCCCTGTGCCATGTCCACCCGGATTCGAAAGCCACACCCATGATCGGAACCCGTACCTCATCGTCCTACACCCCGCACGTCGACGTTGCCCCCGCCGACCGTCCGCTCATCCTGGTGGCGCCGCGTTGGGAAGAGGCAAAGCCGTTTTTAAGCGAGACGCTCTCCCCCAACGAGGAAATCGCAAGCGTCTTTGTCGATGCCATCCTTGCCGCCGGCGGCCTGCCGCTGCAGATGTCCATCACCGAGGACATTGAGGTCATTCGCCATTACGTCGATATCGCCGACGGTATCGCTATTCCCGGCGGCCCGGACGTCAACCCCAAGCGCTGGGGCGATGATCGACCCTACGACCCCACCCTCTGCTGCGAGATCCGCGATAGCTTTGAGTTTAAGCTGGTCGGCGAGGTGCTCCGCGCCAAGAAGCCGCTCTTTACCACCTGCCGCGGCACGCAGCTGCTCAACGTCGCTACTGGCGGCACCCTGTGCATGGACGTGCCGAGCCTGGGTGCGCGCGAGGGCCGCACGCAGTGGCGCCACACCCACGTGCTCAACGATCCCGTGCATCCTGTCGAGGTCATGCCGGGCTCGCTGCTGGAGCGCGCACTTGGCGGGCACAGACTGATCCAGACCAACTCGGCACATCACTGCTGCGTCAACCGTCTGGGTAAGAGCACACGCTTGGTCGCCAAGGCAACCGACGGCGTTCCCGAGTGCATCGAAGTCGAAGGCCAGCCTTTCTGCCTGGGCGTGCAATGGCATCCCGAGTACACCTGGCAGACGCTCGAGACCGACTTTAACCTGTGGAAGTCGTTTGTCGAGGCAGCGGCAAAGGTTAAGCAGGCCCGTTAATTCACGGACAGCACAACAGATAAGGGCGCCCCGCCGACCACATGGCCCGGCGGGGCGCCCTTTTACCTATATGTGGCCGGGGCACACAGCCCAAGGCCCGCAAGCTCTTATTCAGCCGCCTCGCGCAGGGCCGACATCGTAGCCGCATATTGCTGCTGCAACGCATGCATTCCCTCGCGAGCGCCGTCAACGGCATCGGCGCCGCGCAGCGCCTCGGTCACCACGACCGCCGGCTCGTACAGATTATCGAATCCCAGGTTCTGGCTCACGCCCTTGAGCGTATGCGCTGCCATAAACGCACCTTCGGCGTCTCCCGCCGCCATGGCGGCCTCCAGCTTGTCCATGCTCTCGTCATCCAAAAACTTGAGGGCAAAGCGGCTAAGCATCTCCTCGCCCATCAGCCGAGCGCACGCGTCTTCATAATTAGCGCCGATCTTCTCATACGCCTCACGCATGGAAATCATGGATTAAAACTCCTTTTGTCAAACTAAATCGTGGGAAACGCGACAACGTCGGCGGGGCGTGCCAACGTCTCGGCAATTTGGTCTTGCACCTCGAGCAGGCAGTCGAGCAACAGCGGGTTAAAGGTGCCGCACTTACCGTCCAGGATCATCTTGATCGCCTCCTCGTGCGGGATAGCGTCCTTGTACACGCGCACGCTCGTCAGGGCATCGTACACGTCGGCCACCGAAACCACCTGTGCGGCAATGGGAATTTCGTCGCCCTTAAGGCCATCGGGATAACCCTTGCCGTCCCAGCGCTCGTGGTGCCAACGCGCAATCTGGTACGCATATTCCATAAGCGCATTGCCGGCGTGATGGCTACCCAGCTCACGCAGCATGTCGGCGCCGATCGTGGTATGCGTCTTCATAATCTCGAACTCCTCGGGCGTAAGGCGTCCGGGCTTGTTGAGAATCGCATCGTCAATCGACATCTTGCCGATATCGTGCAGCGCCGAAGCCAGGGCGATCGTGGAGCGTTCCTCATTGTCGAGGGAGATCGTGCCGCTACGCTGGACCAGACAGCCAAGCAGCAGCTCGGTCAGCTTCTCGATGTTCGTAACGTGCCTGCCGCTCTCGCCGTTACGAAGCTCCATGACGCCGGCCATGATGTCGATGAGCATGCGACTGTTCTTGACGCGCTCGTTGTACTGCTGGGACAGCAGGTTCGTCAGGCGGCGCTGCTTGGCGTATAGGCGGATGGTGTTGCTTACACGGCGGCGCACGACACGGGAGTCAAACGGGCGGTTGATATAGTCCGAGGCGCCCAGCTCGTACGCGCGCAGAACCATATCATCGGAATCTTCGCTCGAAATCATGATGACGGGTAGATTGTCACTAACCGATCGGCGCGACAGATCGGCCAGCACCTCAAAGCCGCTTACGCCCGGCATGACAATATCCAGCAGCACGAGCGACAACTCATCGCCATAGCGGTCGACCATGTCGAGCGCCGCACGACCGTGGTCGGCCTCGAGGATGCAATACTCGTCCTTGAGCATCTCGCTGAGAATGGCTCGGTTCATCTCGGAGTCATCGACAATAAGCACCAAAGGCTTTTCGCTTTGGAAGGCCTCGATGGAATCGGCATCGGTCACGACCGTACCAGCTTTTGCCTTAGCGCGGCTCAGTAACTGGACGGCGCGGCCAACGCCCTCATCAACCGTCTCGCCATGAATGCGAGCGCCACCAACGCACGCCGTCAGGCTCGCGTACTCATAGCCCGGAACAATCGTGGAATGAACGGCATCGGATACCTGACGCAGGCGACGGGCGAAGTCATCGGAGGAGATATTGGACATGACAGCCACAAACTTGTCGCAGCCATAGCGCACAAGTTCGTCAGTCGAACGAATTCCGCTGCGTATGGCTGTCGCCACAGCACCGAGTGCAAGATCGCCGGCATGATGGCCACACATATCGTTGAAGACCCTAAAATCATCAAGGTCGATCACCGCCACGCCGGCCTTCATGCGGGCGCTACGGAGCTTTTCCTCGTAATATCGGCGATTGCGCACGCCCGTCAGCACGTCGGTGTAGACAAGGTCCTCTTCTGTGGCCTCTTGCTCATCGATCGGACGCACCATCAGCAGGACGTGAGGCTCGCCCTCGACCTTTAGAGGGCGCAGACGGGCGCGGTACTCAACACCATCGTTGAGCAGTTGCTCCGACACCTCACCCGAATCTGCCAAGGCCTCAAGACTCGACTGACGCAGACAAGGGCAGCGATCGCCGGCGAGCAAGCAGTTAGGCTCGCTCTTAATCTGATCGGCCGACAGCAAACGTACCACGGGGTAGGTCTTCGCGACGCGGGCGACCTCGGCGGCAGCCTCCTCGTCGGTTAGATTGGCCTCGTGATTATTGAGCATATGGGGCCCTTTCGATAGCTTCGCATAGTAGCGGTGGGTTCCAAATGTTACAAGGGTAACACCTTGCCGATGCAGGTAAGCACGTGAATGCCGTTACATTTTTATGAGTTGGCAGACGGCGCAATTGGAGCCGCAAGCGTAAGGTTTTGAGCACATTTGTTAACACAGCCGAAACGTTTGCGGGTGAAGCCTGTTTTGGCTATTGCGGGTGTTAGAGCCCCAGGATACCACGGACAGTCTGAGCAGCCGCTGCCGGGCGATCGCGCAGGCCGTTGTGCGCGCCGGGAACCATTACGAGTGGACAGTCCAAAAGCTCAGCCGCTATCCTCGTTCCCGCCTCGCGGGGCGTACCAATCGAGAGCTCGCCCAAAAGCACGGCGGCCACCGTTTTCGACGCGCGAACGCTATCCCAATCGGGAACGCAGGTCATAGTAATCCCGTATTCGTTCGCCATGAAACTGCGGCCGTTGCGCAGGGCATGCTTGGCTTCTGCCTCGGTTAACTTGGGGGCCTCAGGGTCCGAATCGCCGATGGCGCCCAGGAAGGCCCGTAATGCCCTGGAGACCTTTCCCGCGGCGATCATCTCGAGCAAAACCGGGGCCGCACCCAGGCCGGCGCCCTCATCCGTCACGGCGGGTTCATGCAGAATCGCACGCGAGATTATGTCGGGGTTTACACGGAGAAGCTCCAGGGCCACCAACGTACCGGCACTGTGCGCGAGCACGTTTGCCGGAGCGCCAATATGCTCGATAACGGCCTGCAGGTCGGCGGCTTGGGCGGCGAGGTCGTAGCGTCCGTCTGCAGCGTCGCCACTCTCACCGCAACCGCGGCGGTCGTAGGCGATGACGCGATAGTCACAGGCGAGCTCGCGGGCGATACCGTCAAAAAAGACACCGTCGACGCAGGCGCCGTGCACGCACACCAAGGCGGGTGCATCAGGCGATACATCCGGGCCGGCATACTCGCGGCAGGCGATCGTGGTGCCCGCATTCTCGACCGTAAAATCCATACTGTGTTCCCATCGTCAACGCCCATCCAGTTGCACGTCAGTACGGCTAGATGGACCCGCATTGCCTTACGCCTTGTTAACAGATTAACTGTACCCGACCCGATACCTTTCATGACGCGGCATCGAAGGCAGAGTTAAAAAACGAAACCTGCAAAGCACAAGCCCGGACCATACGTTGGAGCCGATGCTATGCTTAAGGTTAATTGTCTTGAGGAGCATATGCCTATGTCTACGTTTTTGAATGCCAGCCCCATCTTTGGGCCCGTTCGCAGCCGTCGCCTTGGTCTCTCGCTCGGCGTCAATATGATGCCGGCCAGCGGCAAAAACTGCACGTTCGACTGCATTTACTGCGAAAACGGCCTCAACGCCGAGCGCCCCTGCCACGAGCCGTATAACACAGCTGCCGTGGTACTCGACGCGCTCGAGGCAAAGCTGCGCGAGATGACAGCCGAGGGCGAGTTCCCCGATGTGATCACCTTCGCAGGCAACGGCGAGCCCACCGCCGCACCGGAGTTTCCGCAGGCCATCGCCGGCGCCGTCGCGCTGCGCGACGAGCTTGCCCCAAACTCCAAGATCGCCGTGCTCTCCAACGGCACGCGCGCCGACCGCCCCGAGGTGCACGACGCGCTCATGATGGTCGACGACAACATCCTCAAGCTCGATACGGTCGACCCGGCATTTATCCAGCTGCTCGATCAACCCGTTGGCCCCTACGATGTGGAGCACCAGATCGAGACGTTCGCGAGCTTTAACGGCCACGTCATTATCCAGACGATGTTTTTGACCGGCGAACACCAGGGCAATCCTCTCGACAATACCGGCGAGGAGTACGTTGGCCCTTGGCTCGCGGCACTCGAGCGCATTCGTCCGCAGGAGGCGACCATCTACACGGTGGCGCGCGAGACACCGGTCGCCGGCCTTGCCAAAGCAGCGCCCGACGTCCTCGACGCCATTGCCGCGCGTGTGCGCGCCCTCGGCATTCCCTGCCAGGTGAGCTACTAGCAAAACCACGCAGGAGCTAGTGCCCGCCATCCCGCCCCATCAGTTGCGGTGATATAGTTCCTATTTGTGCTGTTAAACCGCTTAAATCGGAACTATATCACCGCAACTTTTATGGACGCGTGGGTGGGCTATACTAGCTGCGGATGAAAGGAAGTTAGCCATGTATGACAAAGGACCCGTGCCCGGCCGCAACGACGCTTGCTGGTGCGGCAGCGGCAAAAAATACAAGAAATGCCATAGCGCCTTCGATGAGCGCCTCGAGCGCCTGTGGGAGGAGGGCTGGGAGGTTCTGCCCCGTACGCTCTACAAGACGCCCGCCGACATCGAGGGCATCAAGCGCTCCGCCGCCATCAACGTGGGCGTGCTCGACTACGTAGGCGAGCACATCGCCGCGGGCATGACCACCAACCAGATCGACCAGATGATCTACGACTACACCGTCGAGCACGGTGGCACGCCGGCCGACCTCCACTACGAGGGCTACCCCAAAAGCGTGTGCACCTCGATCAACGATGTGGTCTGCCACGGTATCCCCTGCGATACGGACGTGCTGCACGAGGGCGACATCATCAACGTGGACTGCTCCACGATTTTGGACGGCTACTTTAGCGACTCGAGCCGCATGTTCTGCATCGGCGAGGTCTCGGCCGAGCGCCAGCGCCTGGTCGACGTCACCCGCGCCAGCGTGGAGGCGGGTCTGGCGGCCGTCAAGCCGTGGCTGCCGCTGTCCGTCATGGCCGAGGCCGTGCAAAAGACGGTCGAGGACGCCGGTTTTAGCGTGGTGCGCGAGTACGGCGGACACGGCATCGGTAAGGAGTTCCACGAGGACCCGTTTGTGGGCTTTACCACCGAGGCACCCGATGTGGACACCATCATGGCTCCGGGCATGGTCTTTACCATTGAGCCCATGGTCAATGCCGGAGCGCCCGACATCAAGATTAGCAAGGGTGACGGTTGGTGTGTGCGCACCAAGGACGGCAGCGATTCGGCCCAGTGCGAGGTACAGCTCGTGGTGACCGAGGACGGCTACGAGCTGCTGAGCTGGTAGCCGTGGATGCGCCGGATGCTGACGGGCACGCTCGTCTTGCATCCGGCGTTTTTGTTTGAGCGTTTTGCCTGATAAAACCTGCCAAAATAAACCTGTCCCTTTTTGGCAGGTCGAGCGGAGAGGACTGCTTGTGAACATCCTGGTTTTGTTGCCCGTCAACGACCGTCATCGCACAATTCTTGAGTCGAGCGCTCCGGGCGAGGACTTTATCTACACGAGCTCCGACGCCGCCACGCGCGAGCAGGTCGCCGATGCCGACGTGATCTTGGGCAACATCGACCCTGACATGCTCACGGCATGCGAACATCTCCAGCTGTTGCAATTGCAGACCGCTGGCTATGACGATTACTTGGCCGCCGGCACCGTGCCGGCCGATGCCAAACTGTCTTGCTCGGTGGGCGCCTATGGCCAGGCAGTAAGCGAGCACATGTTTGCCATGGTGCTGTCTATGATGAAGCGCCTGCCCGGCTACCAGGACCTGCAGCGCGAGCATCGCTGGGAGGATTTGGGGCCGGTTACCTCGCTCAAAAACGCCAACGTGCTGGTGCTGGGCGCAGGCGATATCGGCGGCCATTTTGCCACGCTCTGCCGCAGCATGGGCGCGCACGTCCGCGGCATCAAGCGCCATCCGCTCGTCTACCCCATTGTGTTTGAGGACATGGACGGCATGGACGCCCTGCCCGAGCGCCTGGCCGAGGCCGACATCGTCGCATCCTTTATGCCCAGCACACCCGAGACCCGCGGTCTGGCGAACGCCGAGTTCTTCGCCGCGATGAAGCCGGGCGCCCTCTTTGCCAACGGCGGCCGTGGCGACCTTGTGGTCGCTGACGACTTGGTTGCCGCTCTGGAGTCGGGACATCTCGCCGGTGCCGCGGTCGACGTCACCGACCCCGAGCCGCTGCCTGAGACAAGCCCCCTGTGGGATGCGCCTAACATGCTCATTACGCCGCACGTCTCCGGTTGGTTCCACCTGGCAGCAACGCTCAACAACGTCGTCGACATCGCCGCGGAGAATCTGCGTCACCTGCAAGCCGGCGAGACCCTGCGTTGCTGGATCGAACATTAGGGTTCCGCCGTTCTAACGAACGGCGGACCGGTCGACGCTGCGCGCCGCCCAGAGCGACAATTTGTCATTCAAAAGGCGAGGCATGACCAGAAGGTCAATGCCTCGCCTTTTTCATGCCAACTTGTTCGTTCTGGACGTCGCTCGCTGACGTTTGCTCAACCCGCGGTGTCTTAACAATTCCGTCCAGCTGTTGGCATTGCGGCATTTGCCCAGATAAAGCCTGCCAAAATGAACCTGTTCCTTTTTGGTAGGTTTGGTGCAATGGGGTCAGGTTGGCTTGCGCCATACCGGTAGTTCTGTCTGCGACACTCTCGCCAAAGTGATATCAAACATACATCTAGCGTTTTCGACACTTCGCTTATTAGAGCCAATCCGTCTCCTCGTCATAGCGGTCCGAATAGGCGTTACGCTTGAGTTCTTCAGCACTCGTTGGTCGCGCCTTGGACACGTCGACCCCTGACTCATGGCAAGCGGCGACGAACAGCTGTAAACCCCGATCAATAAGCTGAGCCCCATGCTCGGCCTTCATTTCTTCGGCTCGCATTTACAGCTCCACGCTTTCGGCGCCGTTGATGGTTAGGTTTCGCTCGTAGAAGGCGGTGAGGGCGCGGATGGCGTACATCACGTCGCGCACGCCGCCGGTCTCGTAGCTCGAGTGCATGGCCAGCTGCGGCAGGCCCACGTCCACGGCGTGCATGCTCGCCTGCATATTAGACAGATTGCCGAGCGTGGAGCCGCCGGCCATATCGCTCTTGTTGGCGAAGGCCTGCGTGGGCACGTCGGCGTCATCGCAGATGGCCTGGAACACCGCGCGGCTAAAGGCATCGGTGCAGTAGTGCTGGTTGGCGGCTTCCTTGATGACGATGCCGCCGTTAAGCACCACCTGATTGCGGGCATCGCACTTCTCGGCGTGGTTGGGGTGCACGGCATGTGCATTGTCGCAGCTTACGAGCATCGAGGCGGCAAGGGCGCGATGGTACGACTCGTCGTCAAAGCCCAACGATCCGTTAATGCGGCGCAGCGCGTCGGCCAAGAACGTCGACATGGCGCCCTGTTTGGTCTCGGAGCCAACCTCCTCGTTATCAAAGCAGCAAAAGACCGAAACATCGTGCGCGTTCTCAGCACCCAAAAATGCCTGCAGCGAGGTGTAGGCGCAGGCCAGGTCGTCGAGCTTGGGCGTCGAGATAAACTCGTCGGCCCAGCCCCAAATGCGCGCATCCTGGCGGTTGACCAGGAACAGATCGCGGCCCAGAATTTGCTCGGGCTCAACATCCAGCTCGTCGGCAATCAGGGCGTCAAAATCTCCCTGCTTAAGGTCACCGGCGCTGATGAGCGGGCACAGGTCGACGGCGCGGTTGGGCGCAAAGCTCTCGTTAACGCCACGGTTCATGTGGATGGCAAGGCTCGGGATGATGGCGACTTCGCGCTCGGTAGCGAGCAAACGACTCTCGATACGGTCGCCCTCGCGTACCAGCACGCGGCCCGCGAGTGCCAGCGGACGGTCGAACCAGGTGTAGTCGATCATGCCGCCGTAGGCCTCGGTGTTCAGGCGCAGCGTCTCGCCCGCGCCGTCGAGCTCGGGCACGGCCTTAACCTTAAACGTCGGCGAGTCGCTGTGCGACGCCGTCAGCTGAAAATGGTAGTCGCCGGCAACGCCGTCCTCGCCCCACGTCGCGGCCAGGTCCTCGCCCACCTTAAAGGCAACAACGCTCGAGGTGTTGCGCTGCGTGTAATAACGCCCGCCCGGCTCGATGTCCCACGCCGCATTCTCGGGCAGGTAGGTAAAGCCCGCCTCGTCGAGCTCGGCCATAATGGTCGCCGCCGTATGGAACATGCTGGGGCATGCCTCGATAAAGTCGATAAGGTCGTTGGCGGCCTCGATATCGTCGGCCGTCACGTGCACGCGCTCGGGCGTTTCCTGATCCGTCATGCTCTCCCCTTTCGCTGGGTTGATGGTCCCCTCCAGCATACCCCGCCACGCCAGCGCCGCGCCTTTCATTCCATGTTTAATCCCGCGCCGCTCACCAAGTTGAGCCATCATACCCGCGCTCCTTTTGCGACAATTACGCTAACAGGACGAGAGGAGCCGTCATGAAGCCACGTAACATTGCCATCGCCTGCGGTGTCGCGGGAGTCGCCGTCGGCCTTGCCGCTGCCGCCGGCATCGTTTACCGCAAGCAAATCAAGTCCGCCGCGTCGCTCAAACGCTTGACCAGCTACGCGGATGGCTATGACCTGTACGCAATCGACATCGCCTACGACTACGATCTTGATCGCATCATCGCCGCTGGCGTGCGCGACGACCAGGCCTACATCGATGCCGTGGTGGCGCAGGTGCTGCCCGGTGTGCCGGTACATGTCCGGGCGCCCCAGTTTGCCTGCAGCGCTTTTGTCGCCGTAGATGCCGAAGGCCGCGTGCGCACCGGTCGCAATTACGACTTTAAGGACGACACCTCGGCGCTGCTGGTGCGCAATCACCCACGCGACGGCTATGCCTCCATCGGGTTTGCTGCCCTTAACAACCTGGGTGATAACACTCCGCTTGACTCCGTCGGCGGACGCGCCGCCGCACTCATGGGCCCGTTTGCCCAGCTCGACGGTGTTAACGAATGCGGCGTGTCCATTGCCGTACTCACTCTGGATTCCAAGCCCTGTGACCAGGACACGCAACGCCCCGTCATCAATACCTCGCTCGCCATCCGTCTGGTGCTCGACCGTGCCGCCACCACGCAAGAAGCTGTCGACCTGCTTTCCGCCTACGACATGCACGCCATGGCAGGACGCGATTACCACTTCTTTATCAACGACGCCGCCGGTGACGCGCGCGTAGTAGAGTGGGATCCGCGCGATCCGAACCGTGCTTTCAAAGCGACTCCTGTACGCCAGGTTACGAACTTCTACGCTTGCTATGGCGACGAAGTGCTGCCCAACCAAAAGAATGACGAGCTGGGCCATGGTAAAGAGCGCGCCGTCGCAATCGCCGATGTCCTTGACGCCCACGCCGGTGCCCAGGACGAGGCAGTCGCTTGGAAGGCCCTTCGCGCCGCAGCCCAAGAGCCCAATCCGGAAGACATCACCAGCAATACGCAATGGTCGGTCATCTTTGACAATACCGAGCCCGCTGCCGCCATCACTCTGCGCCGCCACTGGGGCGACGTCGACGCCTTTGCGCTGTAAGGAGCCAGGCCCGTCGACCTTACGTTCCCTGACGTTGCTTACATTTCCATACGCTTGAGCTAACACGTTTTACCCCCGTATCAACAGTGTGCGGGGGTAAACTTATGCGCATGTTATAACTTGCCCGGAAGGATTCATCATGCTCAGGATCGGTCTTCTTACCAGTGGCGGCGACTGCCAAGCGCTCAACGCCACCATGCGCGGCATCGTCAAAACGCTTATGACCAATAGCGAAGAACCTATCGAGATCTATGGTTTTGAGGACGGCTACCAGGGCCTTATCTACAGCAGGTTCCGCGTCATGACGCCCGCCGATTTTAGCGGTATCCTCACCCGCGGCGGCACTATTCTGGGCACGAGCCGCACGCCGTTCAAGCGCCTGGATACCCCCGAAGCCGATGGTGTCGAGAAGGTGCCGGCGATGGTCCACACCTATCATAAGCTGCAGCTCGACTGCCTGTTTATGCTGGGCGGTAACGGCTCCACCAAGACCGCCAACCGCCTGCGCGAAGAGGGCCTCAACGTTATCGCCCTGCCCAAGACCATCGATAACGACACATGGGGCACCGAGCTGACGTTTGGCTTTACGAGCGCCATCGACGTCGCCACCAAGTGCATCGACGACATCCACACCACCGCTTCGAGCCACGGCCGCGTGTTCGTTATCGAGATCATGGGCCACAAGGTTGGCTGGATCCCGCTGTATGCCGGCGTCGCGGGCGGCGCGGATGTCATCTTGATTCCCGAGATCCCCTACGACATGGATAACGTCATCAAGACCATCGAGCATCGCATGGAAACCGGCAGCCGCTTTACGATTGTAGCCGTCGCCGAGGGCGCTATCTCCAAGGAGGACGCGGCGCTGTCCAAGAAGGAGTACAAGAAAAAGCTCGCCGAGCGCACGAGCCCGTCAATCGTGTACGACATCGCCAAGGAGATTGAGGCCAAGACCGGTCGCGAGACCCGCGTCGCCATCCCCGGCCACACGCAGCGCGGCGGCCAGCCCGATGCCCAGGACCGTATCTTTGCGACCCAGTGTGGCGTCGAGGCGGCACTGGGATGCCTGCGCGGCGAGTTTGGCTACATGATTGCCCTGCGTGACGGCAAGATGTGCCACATGCCGCTCGAGGAGGTCGCCGGCAAGCTCAAGTATGTCGATCCCCAGAGCGATCTGGTACGCGAGGCCAAGGCGCTGGGCATCAGCTTCGGCGACGAATAGCCTCGGCCGAAACTGCTCTCATCGGAGGCCCCAGGGCTTACCTCCCAAATCGTCCTCGGACATGTCAGGATCCCGCCGTGCGCCTCGCCCGGCGGGGTCCTTCCGTCCTGCGGGAAGGATTGGGAGGTTAGACC
>JAUMPM010000022.1 GCA_031294825.1 Collinsella sp.
GTCATTTAAAAGCCGTACTTGTCCATCGACCAGGAGCTGAAACACAAAACTACCCTGATGCCGACTTCAGTCAAGTTTTCTCCCTGCGAAAATGGAGCGGTCGTTTTGACCTCGACAAAGCAATGTATGAGCACGATTCCATGGTTCAATTGCTTGAGAAGCATGGCGTAGAAACCATTGAAATTAGGGACCTTCTCGAAGACTCACTTGAAACTGAGCCCCAATCACTTAAATATTTTATTGATGACTACCTCCGTTGCAGCGGGGCAACAGGCAGAGAGTTCCTCGAGACAATAACCCAGTTGTTTGAGAACGCTAAGAACACCCAGGAATTGGTGAATATAGTACTTAACGGCATTCGCTTTGGAGACACTGAGCTATGTTCAAACCAGTCGGAAACACTACAGGCGCTCGTGCACGAGCAATTTGATCCCGCCTCGCTCTTGGTCAATCCCCTCAACACGCTTTTTTTCACTCGTGATCCCGCTGTGGTAGTCGGAGACGGCATCATCCTAAATCATATGTATTGGCCTGAGCGTGATCGTGAGGTCGCCTTATACCGGCAGATATTCACCCACCACAAGATCATGGGAGAAACTCCAGTATGTGATTTGAACAGGAGTAGCTACCATATCGAAGGCGGAGACATTATTGTTATCAGTGCTAAGACAATATTAGTTGGAATCTCTGACCGAACTGAACCCGCCGCCGTCGAGTCACTTGCCAAAGAGCTCCTGACCTCAAATAAATTCCAGACCACCGAGCTAATTGCGATTCGAGTCCCCTCTGACGGGCTGCGTATCCACCTCGATACGTTCATAAGTAGAATTGATCACGACGCGTTCCTCATCGATCGTGAGATATGCAATGCCGTTGATGCATACAGCATTCAACTAAAACGATCCGGAAGGGGCCTTACGATCACTCCTATCGATCGCACGATTCCGGAAATACTCTCTGCAGCCTGTTGCGAACCAATAAAAGTAATTGACTGCGGAGGCGGGAATCAAACCGCCTACGAAAGAGAACGCCGGAACAACGCAACGTCTATCCTTGCGCTCTCGCCAGGAAAACTATGCGTATATGAAGAAAACGTTTGGACCAACGAAGCGCTTGAGAAAGCAGGAATGGAATTATTCCCGCTATCCATTGACGAGCTCACCAAAGGCTATGGTGGCACAAACTGTCTATGCCTCCCTCTGTGGCGAGAGGATCTATAGCCATGGGCTTCGGGGCAAATATTCGTAAACTCCGCACCATGGAGCATCTTGGTCAGGCGCAACTTGCAGAGATGTTGGGGGTATCTAAAGAGACCGTTTGTCGTTGGGAAAAAAGTCGGTATGCCCCCCGTGAGCGCTATATTGAAAAGTTACAAGCGCTCTTCGGTTGCACCCGCGATGAACTTGTTGGCGAGGAAAACGGTTTGGCCGTAAAGCTCGCAAATAAAAGAATCGTCACCGACGAAGACCCTGCTATCCACGAAATGGAGGGCGCATTTCCCGTCATCGATATCGAATCGCAAAAGCGCCGCATCACGCACGGCCAACAAAATGCTTGCGCACCTGTAGACGTAGCCAAACGTCACCCACATAGCGTTTTCGTTAAAATCAAAGGCGACGAAATGTCCCGCATTTACCCTCCCGGCAGCTTACTACTTGTCGATACCACCGCAAAGCCTTGGAACGGCTGTGCTGTATTGGCGCTCGCAGACGGTAAAACACCGGTAATTAGGCGATTTGCAGAAGGAAACGACATGATTGTGCTGTCGTCCCATTCATATGCAACAGCAAGTCCGGATCTGATGTTTAACAAACGGAGGATTAGAATCATAGGAGTCGTCGTTTGGTATCAAGCGAGCCACGATCACACGCTTAATTAAATCGACTTTCCCAAAAACGACCGTACCGCACAGACAGCTCAAAGTCCCAGCCCAAATGAACTACTTTTTGGCGGCTTTGCGCTCGTCGCGGATGCGGGCGCGGTCCATGGCCGCCTCGACAGCCGAGAAGCGGCAGCCGCAGTAGTTCTGCCGATACATGCCAAGCTCGCGCGAACGACGTGTCGCCTCGGGGTAATACGGGCGAAAATCGCGAATCACCGGGGTGAGCCCATGTGCCGCCGCCAAGCGCTCAAGCACGTCATTGCAGGTATCGAACAGCTGGTACGGCGAGACGGCGAGCGTCGTGCCCACAAACTCAAACCCGCGCTCCTGGGCCACGCGGCACGCCTCGGCCAAGCGCAGGGCATAGCACGCGCGACAGCGGCGAGGCCGATCGGCACCCAGCGGTGCCACGCCGGTCTCCCAGCGATCGCGGTCCTCCCCTGCCTCGATGAGCTCGATGTCGCCATCGGCACACCACCGGCGCAGCTCGTCCAAGCGGCGCTGCCATTCATCGCGCGGTTGAATATTGGGGTTGGTCCAGCAAATCGTGGGCTCAAACCCCTCCTCGCGCAGCAGGCGAACCGGCTCAAGCGAGCATGGTGCACAGCACGCATGCAGCAACAACGACTTCATCGACATCTCCTCACCCAAAAAAGCGCACGCCAAAGGACGTATCCTCGCAGGCGACAATGCGGCGGTCGCGCAAAATGGTCCGCACGTAATACCAGTCACCTACACAGCCCGACAAATGCAAGCCGGCCGCCAGATAGCACAGCAGCGGATAGCCCGAAAACGCAAACCCCAGGGCAAACGCTGTCGTCACAACAACCGTCGGCGCCAGGCAAACCGCCACGTACCGCCGGCGCGAATACACAACTCCCTCGGCGCAGGCATAGATCATCGCCGTCTCGCGATTCGCCCCAAAGGTCACCTTCGCGCCCGCAGGCGCCAGCAGCTTAAAGAACACCGCGTGCACCAACTCGTGCACGGCAAATGACGCCGCCGAAACCGCAACCAAACCGACTATCCAGCCCAAGACCGCCGTCCAGCCGCCCGCGTCGGCCGCATCCAAGTCCGCGGGCCCACCCAGCAGCATAAACAACGGCACCAGGCACACGGCAAATGCGCCAAGCACGGCCATCCCCCACACAAAGCAGGCGTGCAGGAAATCCTCGTCCTCAAACGCATGTATGTTGGAAATCTCATTCATAGCATCTTAGGATAGCGCCCCTGCCACGTACCCGTCCGCATGTGCGATAATGTCGAACGATATGCACGAATTGACCACCGCGCCGCCGAGCCCCGCGCCCGACTGCGCTCTCACCATATGCGAAGGAGTCCCATGGCATCCAAATACTCCATGAACGACCGTCCCAGCTGGCCTCGCCGCGCCATCGTTACCGCCGGCGAACCTTATGGCAACAAGGGCCTTCACTTTGGCCACGTTGGCGGCGTCTTTGTCCCTGCCGACTTCTTCGCCCGCTTTCTGCGCGACCGTCTGGGCCGCGAGAACGTCATCTTCACCTCGGGCACCGACTGCTACGGCTCGCCCATCATGGAGAGCTACCGCAAGCTCAAGGAGAACGAAGGCTACGACAAGTCCATCGGCGAGTATGTCGAGTCCAATCACTCCCGCCAGGCCGCGACCCTCAACAACTACAACATCAGCTGCGATATCTACGGCGGCTCGGGCCTTGAGCCGGCTGCGCAGATTCACAACGAGGTGACCGCCGAGATTATCAAGCGCCTGCACGAGCAGGGCACCATCTCCAAGCGCTCCACGCTGCAGTTCTACGACGCCAAGGCCGGCACGTTCCTCAACGGCCGCCAGGTGATCGGCCGCTGCCCCATCCAGGGCTGCAAGTCCGAGAAGGCCTATGCCGACGAGTGCGATCTGGGCCACCAGTTTGAGCCCGAGGAGCTCATCGCGCCCAAGAGCCAGCTCACCGGCGAGGTGCCCGAGCTGCGCCCGGTCGACAATCTCTACTTTGACCTGCCGGCCTACCTCGACTTTATGAAGACCTATACCGCTAAGCTCGCCCAGAACCCGCAGGTTCGCTCCGTGGTCTCCAAGACTATGGAGGAGTGGCTGCTGCCGGCCCAGCTCTACATCCAGAACAAGTTCCGCGAGGCCTTCGATGCCGTCGAGGATCAGCTTCCTGAGCACACCGTGCTGGAGCCCGAGGGCAACAAGAGCAGCTTTACCGTCACCTTCCCCAGCTGGAAGGAGCGCGACGATGCCCACGCAGTGCTCGCCAACGGTGGCGTGCGCTTCCGCAGCGGCAAGGCGCTCGTGCCCTTCCGCATCACCGGCAACATCGACTGGGGCGTTCCGGTGCCCGAGGTCGATGGCGTCTCCGACGTCACCTGCTGGTGCTGGCCCGAGAGCCTGTGGGCGCCCATCAGCTATACGCGTACCGTACTCGCGCGCGATGCCAAGGCCGCCGGCGTGACCGAGGGCGTCGCCGCCCAGGATGCCGCCCTCATGGGCGAACCCGCCGCCGATTCCACGCAGGTCCCCGCGCCCACCTACCAGCACAGCTCGCTCGACTGGCGCGACTGGTGGTGCTCTGACGACGCTCAGATTTACCAGTTCATCGGTCAGGACAACATCTATTTCTACTGCATCGCGCAGACCGCCATGTGGGAGGCCCTGGGCTGGGACCTTACGCAGAGCACCGTCAGCGCCTGCTATCACCTGCTCTACATGGGCAAAAAGGCCAGCTCGTCCTCGCAGACGCCTCCCCCGCCGGCAGACGACCTGCTCAACCACTACACCTGCGAGCAGATGCGCGCGCACTGGCTGTCGCTCGGCCTGTCCGAGAAGCCGGTGAGCTTTAGCCCTAAGGCATACGACACGCGTGTGACTGGCAAGGACAAGGACGGCAACGAGGTGCGCGCCTGCGACGACAAGCGCGTTATCGACCCGGCCCTTAAGGAGAGCGCGCTGCTGACCGGCGTGTTCAACCGCCTGGCCCGCAGCTGCTTCTACGGCGTCGCCGTCAAGGAAGGCGACGAGAGCCCCTACCGCAACGGCTGCATCCCCGCCGGCACCGCTTCTGACACCGTGGTCGAAGCCGCCCAGCAGGCAGCCCTCGCCTTTGAGCAGGCCATGTACAAGTTCGAGACGCACCGCGCGCTTGCCGTGTGCGACGACTACCTGCGCGCCGCCAACAAGCGCTGGAGCGATGCCTCCAAGGCCGCCAACAAGCTCGAGGGCGAGCCGGCCAATGCCGCGATGACGCAGGCCCTCGTCGACGCCTTTACCGAGCTGCGCGTGGCAACCGTCCTGATGCACGGTATTGTGCCGACCGGCTGCGAGCTCATCTGCGAGTACTTCGACGTCGATCCGGTCACCTTCTTTAGCTGGGATAACATCTTTGCCTCCACGGACGAGTTTGTGGAGAGCTTGGGCGAGAAGCCCGGTGAGCACCGCGTGAAACCGCTGCCCCCGCGCTTCGACTTCTTCAGCAAGCACGAGAGCCAGTACTAAAACACTCGACATGTAATGGAATGGGAAGGAAAGACGGATGTCCAAGCCGCGTCGTCGTAAGCAGAAAAAGCAGGTCAAGGCCGAGCTCAAGCTCAGGCAGTTTGCTGCTACCGAACTTTCCGACCAGCTTGCCGCCCTTCCCTGCGCCGCCGACCTGCCGCGCTTTATGGTCGACACGGTCGCCGGCGCCTATGCCCCCGCCGATGCCGAGCTCATGATCGAGGGCTTTGGCGCCGCGGTCACACGCCCGGTCACGCTGCGCGCCAACACGCTCAAGGCAACCGCCGAGGACATCGCTGCGGCGCTCGATGCCGCCGGCATCGCCCACTACCCCGTCGCCTGGTACCCAGACGCCTTTATCCTGCCCGAGGCCCAGGTTTCCGATCTGTGGGATCTCGACATCTACCGCGACGGCAAGATCTACCTACAGAGCCTGTCGTCCATGATGCCGCCTTTGGTGTTGGGCGCCCAGGCAGGCGAGGACATCCTGGACATGTGCGCAGCCCCTGGCGGCAAGACGACGCAGATCACCGCCCTCACCCAGGGCCAGGCGCATCTCACAGCCTGCGAGATGAGCATTCCCCGCGCCGAAAAGCTCGAGTCAAACCTCCATCGCCAGGGTGCCAAAAACGTGCCCGTCATGCGCATCGACGCACGCGAGCTCGACGAGTTCTTCCGCTTTGACCGCATCCTGCTCGACGCTCCTTGCACCGGCACAGGCACCGTCATCAGCGGCAACGAGAAAAGCCTGCGCGGCCTGACCGAGCAGCTGCTTGGCAAGTGCGCCCGCTCGCAGCGCGCGCTTCTGGACCGCGCCATGGGAGCCCTCAAACCGGGCGGCACGCTCGTCTATTCCACTTGTTCGATCTTGCCGCAGGAAAACGAGGACGCCCTGCAAGAGGCCCTCGACAAGCATATGGACTGCGAGCTCATCCCCCTCGACGGCACGCCAAGCGAAAGTGAGGCACGCCGCGCCCAGGAAGCTGGCGAGGAGCCGCGCATCGAGTCCAACGCCCTAACCGAGGCCATTGCCGCGGGTCAGGTATCGGCCATCGCCAACGGCCTGTCCGGCACACTCACCATTCCGCCCAGCCGCGACTTTGAGGGCTTCTACATTGCCCTGATCCGAAAACGCAGCTAGCGCACGGATCCAAAACTCAACAAGCTATCTCCGTGCGCGTTTGCCCTGCTGGTCGCGATACTGTTTGAGCATCGCGCGCTCCTTGCGTTCGGCCCTTTTGCCCTTAATGGCCGTGACCACAAAGTAGATGACCGCGGCGGCAACGATTGCGCCCACGCACAGGCCAATCGAGCTAAACATTGCTGTCAATTCCATACCGCGTCACCTCTCTTTTAAACGGGACATTCAAGATAGCACCTCAATACCCGCCACCACAGCTCCTTCACGTTCGCCGGCCCTTCGGTCTAACGGATGGCGCGGCGGGGAAAAATCAACTCGTCAAACGATTTAGCATTCGCAATTCCGGCTGCATCGCGCCGGCCGTCATCACATAGAATCGAGCTTCCATGGATACCCTCAACGATCTAAATGAGCGCGTCGACGCCTTCGTCGGCACCAGCTCCTTCGACACGCCTGCCGCGGCAAACGACCAAGCCCCCATCGATGTGCCCGCCGAGGTTCACGAGGACATCGTCGCCTCGGTCGATTTCTCCGAGGTCGAGCTCGCAGACGAGTTCACCGAGCCCCAGGTAGCCGTGACCCCCAACGGACTGCTTCCCATGGAGCCGCTGCCCATCGACGGGCGCCTGCGCAAGGCGGCTCTTCGCATGCCTGACGAGATTGAGGAGGCCAGCGGCTTCACGCTCTTCGGCCGTCGTATCAAATCGCTCATCTACACCACCGACGTCGCGGTCATCCGCAACTCCAACGCCGATGCCGTCTTTGCCGTTTACCCCTTCACGCCGCAGCCCGCCATTACGCAGGCGCTGCTGACCGTCGCCGAGTGCCCGGTCTTCGTAGGCGTGGGCGGTGGCACCACCACCGGCAAGCGCTCCGTTCAGATGGCAGCCGTCTCCGAGATGCAGGGCGCGGCGGGCTGTGTGGTCAACTCCCCCGCCACCGCCGAGATGGTCGAGCACATCACCAACATCGCCGACATCCCCGTCATCGCTACGGTCGTTCGCTGCGACGACGATGCCCACGCCAAGGTGCGCGCTGGAGCCAAGATTCTCAACATCGCCGCCGGCAAGAACACGCCCCAGGTCCTACGCGAGCTGCGCAAGCACTATCCCAACCTGCCGCTCATCGCGCCGGGCGGCAAGACGCCCGAGAGCATCCGTGAAACCATCGCCGCCGGCGCCAACGCCATCATCTGGACGCCGCCTTCGGCCCAGCAGCTACAGACCGACATGATGCAGCGTTATCGCAAGATGAAGGAAGACGCCACACCTGTCATCTCGCACGACGATGTGCCCATTATCGACCAGGTCTCCGCCGCCGAGGTCAGCCAGGTCGAGAACATGAATCCCGACGTGCCGATTCCCGACGAAGTCATCGAGCGCGTCGCTTCGATCCACGAGCGCGTCGAGGAGCATCGCGCCAACCGCGGCCTCAAGCCGTCACTGCACGGCTTCTTCTTCCGCGGAAAGAAACGCTAACCCCAACAGCAAGGCCCGCCCCACAAACGTGAGGCGGGCCGTTTTCGTTTGAGCAATCATGCAGCGATGTGATGGGGCAAACTAATCCACGCGCTTGTCGCCCATAAAGAAGAGCGCCACCGTACCAGGTCCGGTATGCGAGCCAATCAGAGTACCGATGTTATTGATCTCAATCTTGCCTTTAAGCTGCGGAATCTGTTCCTCGATCAGCGCCGCAACTGCCTCGGCATCCTCGCGGCACGCCGAGTGCGACATGACGCACTTACCCGAATAATCCGCACCGTCCTGCACGTGTGCCATCATGGTCTTAGCCATCTCGGAAATCGCGCGCTTCTTAGTGCGAATCTTCTCATGTGGCGACAGCCCACCTTCGCAATCGACCGTCATAAGCGGGCAAATCTTAAGCGCCGTGCCGATGATCGCGCTCGCAGCCGAAATGCGACCGCCGCGCAGGTAGCTCGACAGATCGGTCGAGAAGAACCAGTGGTGCAGGTTGAGCTTGTGCTCCTCGATCCAGGCAGCCGTCTCGTCGAGTGAAGCCCCGCTATCGCGCACGTCGGCGGCACATTCCGCCAGCAGGCCAAAGCCCGAAGACGCCGCCAGCGAATCGATGACGCGCACCTTGCCGCCCTGGGGATAGCGATCCGCAAGCATCTGTGCCGCAACGCAGGCCGATCCATACGTGCCCGAAATACCCGACGACAACGCCAGGTGCAGCACGTCTTTACCCTCGGCAACAAGCGGCTCCCAAAACTCCTCGTACTCACCCACGCTCACCTGAGACGTCTTGGGCATGGCGCCTGCGGCAATCTGGGCAAAAAACTCGTCCGGCGTAATCGACTGATACAGATCGTCCGTATAGACAACATCGTCGATCTCGTAATGAAAACACACGACAGGGATATTGCGCGATTCAAAGAACTCCCGAGTTCGATCGGCGGCGGATTCACAGGTCAGGACAAAATCACTCATATGAGGCTCCTTACTCATTGCTGCGCAAATTATCGCACAGTGAGCCTACATACGGTACATATGTCCACTATTTACCAAATCGAACCAAAAATAGCGAACATCTTTACCACCATCGTTTCCACCGACCCCACGCATAAATATCTGAGAAAACACCCTCTATCGTCTCCACCCAACCGACATATCTACCTTCACTAAATCGATTTACCAAACCGTTCAGCCGACAATTCAGCCGCTGGCGCAAAATCGAAACAAAAGCGGCGCATACTGATAAACGTTTGACGCTGTTTATCAGTTTTACCAGCCCCATCGGAAGGTGTTTCATGGTCGCATTCGATCGCAACCCGCAAGACTTCAAGTATCTGCGCCTGCTTTCGAGACAGTTCCCCACCGAACAATCCGCGTTTACCGAGATTATCAATCTCTCGGCCATCCTCAACCTGCCCAAAGGCACCGAGCATTTTATGAGCGACGTGCATGGCGAGTACGAAGCCTTTATGCACATCCTCAACAACTGCTCGGGCGTCGTGCGCGAACATGTCGACGAGATCTTTGGCGACACGCTCTCCTTTGACGAGAAGGGCGAGCTGTGCACGCTCATCTACTACCCGCGCGAGAAGATCGAGCTAGTCCGCAGCCGGCGCGAGGACTCGCCCACCTGGTACAAGACGATGCTTGACCAGCTCATCATGGTCGCCCGCTCGCTTTCGAGCCGCTATACGCGCTCCAAGGTGCGTAAGGCCATCCCACGCGATTACGCCTACATCATCGACGAGCTGCTGCACACGCATCCGGACGAGAACAACTATCGCGTGCGTTATCACGAGCGCATCGTGGAGTCCATTCTGGAGACCGCCAGCGCCGACGACTTTATCGAGTCGCTCGCCTCGCTCATCAAGCGCCTGGCCGTCGACCACCTGCACCTGGTGGGCGACATCTTCGACCGCGGCGGCGGCGCGGCCAAGATTATGGACCGTCTGCTCACCTACCATTCACTCGACATCCAGTGGGGCAACCACGACCTGCTGTGGATGGGCGCTGCGGCCGGTGAGCCCGCCTGCATCGCCACGGTGCTGCGCAACAACCTACGCTACGACAACTACGAGATCCTGGAGAACGACTACGGCATCTCGCTGCGTGAGCTTGTCGCCTTTGCCGATGCCACCTACACCGCCGGTGAGTCCATCACCCCGCTGATCAAGGCCATCAACGTCCTGCTCTTTAAGCTCGAGGGCCAGATTATCCAGCGCCACCCCGAGTTCGATATGACCGACCGCCTGTTACTCGACAAGATCGATCACGACACCGGCACGGTCACGCTCGCCGACGGCAGCGTGTGGCCGCTCACGACCAACGACTTCCTCACCGTCGACCCGGCGGACCCCTATACGCTCACGCCCCAGGAGCAGCACATCATCGACAAGCTCGTGTCCGAGTTTGTCACCGCCGATCACCTGCATCGCCATATCGATTTCCTCTATTCCCACGGCTCGATGTACAAGGTCACCAACGGCAACCTGCTGTTCCATGGCTGCGTGCCGCTCAACGAAGACGGCACCTTTAGCAGCATGAACTGCTTGGGCACCTGGCACGCTGGCCGCGATTATCTCGATTTTTGCGACCACATCGCCCGCCGCGCCTGGCGCGTGGGCGACCGCGACGCCCTCGACTGGATGTGGTACCTGTGGATTGGCTTTAACTCGCCCGCCAGTGGACGCCTGGTGCGTACCTTTGAGCGCGCCTATATCGCCGATAAGAGCACCTGGGTCGAGCCGATGGATCCGTACTTTACGCTTACCAAGTCGCCCTCGGTCTGCGATGACATCATGCGCGAGTTTGGCGTCGCGCCCATGGCATGTTCACCGACCGGTCACATCATCAACGGCCATACGCCCGTCAAGACGACCAAAGGCGAGCAGCCTATCCGAGCCGAGGGCAAGCTGCTGGTCATCGATGGTGGCTTCTGCCGCGCTTACCATCCCAAGACGGGTATCGCCGGCTATACGCTCATCTCGAGCTCGCGCGGCTGCCGCCTCAAGTCGCACCGGGCCTTTACGACGGTTGCCGAGGCACTCACGCGCAACGTGGACATCGAAAGCGAGACCAATCGTTTTGACCAAGCAGACCGTCGCCGCATGGTGAGCGACACCGATACTGGCGCCAAGATCCGCAGCCAAATCCAGGACCTGCGTCAACTGCTCGATGCATATAGAAACGGTGCTATCGAGGAGCGCGCCTAGCACCACCCGCGGGGATTGGCTAAACTGTGCCAAGTTTGTCATCCCCGCGGCGCTTCGGCGCCAGCTTAAGGCAGGTACCATGCAAAAGCTCCTTGCGCAGATCATGAAATTTGGTGTCGTCGGTGTCATTGCCACGGTTATCGACTTTGGCATTATGAATCTGCTCCACTACGGTCTGGGCCTCAACATCCTAATCGCCAACACCAGCGGCTTTATCATCTCACTCATCTTTAACTACCTCGCAAGCATGAAGTACGTGTTTGCGCACAAGGAAGGCATGAGCCGCCGCCGCGAGTTCATCATCTTTGTCGTGCTGTCCGTAATCGGCTTGGCACTCAACGACGGTATCGTGCTGACACTCAACGCCGGCCTGGGACTCGAGGCCAATATCGCCAAGATCTGCGCCACCGCGCTTGTCATGGTCTACAACTTTGTGACCCGAAAGATCTTCCTGGAGGGCGACGAGACCAAGTAACTCGCAACCTTACAGCCTTACGATGCCCACGGACAATGCGCGCTCAGCACAGTATCGCCCGTGGACATCGTTCGTTTACGGGCAAATTTTCAACGTCTGCGGATTAGCTCTTGAAAATTTGGCGAGTTCGTATAGTTCTTGGCAAAGACCTTACGTTTCCCTTGCAAAAGCTCTAAAGTATCCTCTGCTCGATTCATCAACGCATTGGATGTGATTACGTGCGCAAGGCACTGGCACAACCTCATACCAAGCAGTTCCTCAAGTTCGCTGTCGTGGGTCTTATCTCCTTTGGCATCGACTGGGGCATGCTTATTGCGCTCGTCGAGCTGTTCCACCTCGACTTTTTGATGAGCACGACGGTCTCGTTTACCACGTCCGTCGTGGTTAACTATTGGCTCAGCATGAAGTACGTGTTCGACCATCGCGAGGGCATGAGCCGCAAGCGCGAGTTCACGATCTTCACCATCCTGTCGGTGATTGGTCTGGGCCTCAACGACCTGTACATGTTTGTGGGCGTCACGTTTTTGAGCATCGGCTACCAGGCCATGAAGGCCATCGCAACGTTCCTCGTCACCTGGTACAACTACTTTAGCCGCCGCTTCTTCCTCGAGGGCGCACGGTCGTAGTCGATTCACTATTTGCTTGAATGTATAACCGGTTGGAATTCCCGTTCCAATCGGTTTTTTGTTTACCGAGATCTCAGGCGACCCCGTCCAATTCGCATGAAAAAAGGCTTATAGGACAAAATGTGTGTCCCGATGGAACATCCGTTTCCATCCATTAATCCAGCCAGAACGGGTACGGGTCCCTGTGGTGGAGGTCCTCCCACACGGCCCTGTCGCCCCACTCCGGCCCTCCGTCCTCGCGCGACGGCGAGGCGGAGTAGACGCTGAACAGGAAGTCGA
>JAUMPM010000051.1 GCA_031294825.1 Collinsella sp.
GCTGCTCCTTATCTATCCCGTCGTCCCGGGGGGCGGGGCATACTCTGTCCCGCCGGTCCGAGGGCGTTGGTATGTGGTCGCCTGCTCGGACAGTCCTGGCTCGCACGGAGAGCACATTAAGTGCTCTCCGGCTCGTGCGGAACTCGCGATCGACCAAATACCAAAGCCCTCGGAACTAAGGATACATGGTAGAGGCGCGTGTGCTGCAAAATTTATCGGCCTGTGACCTATTCCATGTCCCAGGTCGGCTCATCTTCACCACCTTTAAATAAAAAAGAGGTACCGGTTGTTTCGGTACCTCTTTTGATGCGTTTCTATTTGGCTGTGGCTTTTCTCGTAAGCCTACAGGCCACAGGCTGCTTTGAGTTCTTCGACTCGGTCGGTGTTTTCCCAGGTGAAGTCGGCGTCTTCTCGGCCGAAGTGGCCGTAGGCTGCCGTCTTCTCGTAGATCGGTCGACGCAGGTCTAGGTCGCGGATGATTGCGCCCGGGCGCAGGTCGAAGGTCTTCTCTACGGCCTCGACGATCTTGTCCTCGGCAACATGCGCGGTACCGAAGGTGTCGACCATGATTGAGAGGGGCTTGGAAACGCCGATGGCGTAGGCGAGCTCGACTTCACAGCGGTCGGCCAGACCGGCGGCGACCACGTTCTTAGCGACCCAGCGCGCGGCATACGCGGCGGAACGGTCGACCTTGGTGCAGTCCTTGCCGCTAAAGGCGCCGCCGCCGTGACGGCCGTAGCCGCCGTAGGTGTCGACGATGATCTTGCGGCCGGTGAGGCCCGTGTCGCCCATGGGGCCGCCCACGACAAAGCGACCGGTGGGGTTCACGTAGATGTCCGCGTTGTCCCACGGCATGTTCTCGGCGGCCATGACCGGGGTGATGACGTGCTCGATGAGGTCGGCCTTGATCTTGCCCATGTCCTCGATCTCGGCGGCGTGCTGCGTGGAGATGACGATGGTCGTGACCTCGACGGGCTTGCCTTCCTCGTAGCGCACGGTGACCTGGGTCTTGCCGTCGGGACGCAGATAGGCGAGGGTGCCGTCGTGACGCACGGCGGCCAGGCGCTCGGCCAGGCGGCTTGCCAGGTAGTGCGGCATGGGCATGAGGGTCTTGGTCTCGTTGGAGGCATAACCGAACATCATGCCCTGGTCGCCGGCGCCGATCAGGTCGATCGGGTCGGTGGTAGCGCCGGTCTGGGTCTCGAAGGACTCGTCGACGCCCTGGGCGATATCGGGCGACTGCTCGTGGATGAGGCTCATAACGCCGCAGGTGTCGCAGTCAAAACCGAACTTGGCGCGGTTGTAGCCAATGCGGCGGATGACGCCGCGGGCGATTTCCTGTACGTCGACGTAGGCCTGGGTGCGAATCTCGCCGGCGACGATGACGGTGCCGGTGGTCACGAGGGTCTCGCAGGCGCAGCGGACGTTCTCCACGTTGGCAGGCACGCCGTTGGGGGCGATGTAGCCCTGCTCCTGGAGCTCTATTTCTTTGGCGAGGATTGCGTCGAGGACGGCGTCGCTGATCTGGTCAGCGATCTTATCGGGATGACCTTCGGTCACCGACTCCGACGTAAAAACAAAGGACCCGTGTTGGGGCGGGATGGAACGAAGTTCTTCTGACATGATTGTCCTTTCAAAAACGTGTCCCGGCGACCGTTACCATTCCGCCGGGCTCTCTATGCAAGGGCACATCATAGCGCGTAAATCAAACATTCACACCCTTTCCGCACCTACTCATTGGGGACAGACTTAAATGGCCAGCCTTACCTAAGTGCCGACAGGTTGCCCAAAGACTGATCATTTAAGTCTGTCCCCAATGACTGGGTCGGTGCCCTTTGTGCGGAGGTTGCTTTGATGCTTTATACTGATGCGGTTAGACATCCATCCTGCAATCGAGGAGATTTCCATGGCATCAGACGTTCGCGTCCGCTTTGCACCCTCACCGACGGGCAAGCTGCACATCGGCGGCGCCCGCACCGCTATCTATAACTGGGCTTTCGCCCGTGCAAACGGCGGCACGTTCATCCTGCGTATCGACGACACCGACCCCACCCGCTCTACCGACGAGAACACGCAGATTATCCTGCGCGCCATGCGTTGGCTGGGCCTGGACTGGGACGAGGGTCCCGAGGTGGGCGGCGATTTTGGCCCCTACGCCCAGACCGAGCGCCTGGACCTGTACAAGCAGGCCGCCCAGAAGCTTTGGGACGAGGGTAAGGCCTATCCCTGCTTCTGCACCAAGGAGCAGCTCGACGCCGATCGCAAGGCCGCGCAGGAGCGCAAGGACCCCTTCCAGGGCTATCAGCGCCGTTGCCGCGATCTTGATCCCGAGGAGGCCCGCCGTCGCATCGAGGCCGGCGAGTCCTACGTCCTACGCATCAAGGTGCCCGAGGACCGCGGCGACGTCGTCATCCACGATGCCGTCCACGGCGAGGTGACCTTCGACGCCAAGGAGCTCGACGACTTTGTGATCTTCCGCTCCGATGGCACGCCCACGTACAACTTTGCGACCGTCGTCGACGACGCCATGATGAAGATCACCCATGTCATCCGCGGCGACGACCACCTGTCCAACACCCCGCGTCAGGTCATGGTCTACGAGGCCCTCGGCGCGCCCGTGCCCACGTTCGCCCACATCTCCATGATCCTGGGCGCCGACGGCAAGAAGCTCTCCAAGCGCCATGGCGCCACCTCGGTGGAGGAGTACCGCGACGCCGGCTACCTTTCCGACGCCTTCGTCAACTACCTGGCGCTGCTCGGCTGGTCGCTCGACGGCGAGACCACAATCATCCCGCGCGATGTCCTGGCCAGCAAGTTCTCGCTCGACCGCATCTCCAAGAACCCGGCGACCTTCGACCCAAAGAAACTCGACTGGGTCAACGCCGAGTACATCAACGGCATGTCCGATGCCCAGTTTGCCGACGAGATCATGGTCCCCGAGCTGCACGAGGCGGGTCTCATCGAGGGCAACGTCGAGTACGGCGAGGACTGGATCGACGCGCTTGCCGCAATCGTCAAGCCGCGCACCAAGATGCCGGCCGACGCCGTGACCGTCGCCGCTCCCATCTTCGCTACGGCCGAGACGCTCGAGTATGACGAGAAATCCGTTAACAAGGGCCTGGCTAAGGAAGGCACGGGCGTCATTCTGGATGCCGCCAAGGCCGCGCTCGAGGGTGTGGACAAGTGGACTGCCGAGGCCATCGACGCCGCGCTTGAGCCGCTGCCCGAGCAGATGGACCTTAAGAAGCGCGTGGTGTTCCAGGCCGTGCGCGTCGCCGTCTGCGGCAACATGGTGAGCCCTCCGCTGGGCGAGACCATGGCGCTCGTCGGCCGCGACGACTGCCTGGCGCGCATCGACCGCGCCCGCACGATGGCGCTGTAATCGCTGCGCAAATGTATGTATCCGAGCCCCGTTCACTCAGAGCGGGGCTCTTGTTTCTGTAGACGTATGGGATAGGAGGTGCTGGGGCCATGGCCGAGCAACTTTCGCTGTTTGGTTCGCCGGAACCAAAACAGGCCCTCGAAAAGCCCGACCGCTCGGCCGAGCAGGCCAAGCCCGAGTCCGCGCCCGAGCCCGTTGCCGCCTACGCGAGCGTGGTCCTCGACATCCCGACCCGTGCGCTGTCCGAGCCATTCGCCTACGGTATCCCCCGGTCCCTTGCCAACGAGGCGCAGATCGGATCCACGGTCCTGGTCCACTTTGGTAACCGTGCTGCCGCGGGCTATATCGTCGACATTGCGCCTGAGCTGGGAGACCTGCAGGGCAACAACGCCCTCGACCTTTCGCGTATTAAGCCCGTCGAAGCCATCCTCAGCAAACCGCTCTTTACCGCCGAGGCTGCCCGTATCGCACGCTGGATGAGCCGCGAGTACGTCGCAACGCTTTCCGAGTGCCTGCGTTTGTTCTTGCCCCCGGGTGGAAGCCCGCGCGTGGTCAAGGGCGGTGATGGCGTGTGGGCCGTTGAGCGCCCCGCCGTCAAGCCTATCCAAAACCGCTGGGTCATGCTCACGCCCGAGGGTTTCGACTATACGCCGCCCAAGACTGCAGTTCGTCAGCGTCAGCTCATTGAGGCGCTCCAGTGCGGCCCGGTCACGACGCGCGACCTCAACCTTCTCTATAACAGCATGTCGGCGACCATCAAGGCGCTCGAAAAACGCGGCGTCGTGGTGGTGGAGGGGCGCCGTGCTTGGCGTGGCTGCAGCGAGCAGACCTCGCTGTCCTCGGCAAGTGGCAAGGCGCCGGTCTTCCTTACCAACGGCCAGCAGCAGGCGCTCGCGCAGATTGAGCGCGCCCGTCTTGACGCCCACGGAGACGTGGTCCTTGTCGACGGCGTCACCGGCTCCGGCAAAACCGAGGTTTACCTTTCGGCGATTGAGCGCGTGCTGGCGGCCGGCCGATCGGCTTGCGTGCTCGTGCCCGAGATTTCGCTGACGGCCCAGACCGTTGGCCGCTTCCGCTCGCGCTTTGGCGAGACAGTCGCCGTGTTCCACTCGCGGCTTTCGGCCGGCGAGCGCTTGGACCAGTGGGATATGGTCGCCAGCGGTGCCGCCCGCGTGGTCGTCGGCGCCCGCTCGGCGCTCTTCTGCCCGCTTGACGACCTGGGCCTCATCATCATCGATGAGGAGCACGAGACCAGCTACAAGCAGGGGTCCAGTCCGCGTTATCACGCGCGCGAGGTGGCGGCCGAGATGGCGCGGCGCTACCGCTGCCCGCTCGTGTTGGGCTCCGCCACGCCTTCTGCCGAGGCTCTCGACCGCTGCCGCCGTGGCACGTATAACGGTGCCACCTGGACGCGCGTCGAGATGCCCGAGCGACCGGGACACGCAGTCCTTCCTACGGTCCGCATTGCCGACCTGCGTCGCGAGTTCTCGCACGGCAGCCGCTCCATGTTCTCAAAACCCTTGATGGAGGGATTGGAGCGTGTGGTCGAGCGCCGCGAGAAGGCCGTGTTGCTGCATAACCGTCGTGGCTTTGCGCCATTCCTGATGTGCCGCGAGTGCGGCTGCGTTCCCACCTGCAACCACTGCTCCACAGCGCTTACGTATCACGAGCGCACGCACACGCTGCAATGTCACACGTGCGGATCCTCCTGGCGCGTGCAGCCGTATCCCGCGCCCACGAGTCGTTGCCCCAAATGTGGCAGTCGCTACCTGGCAAAAATGGGGCTGGGCACGCAGCAGATCGAGGACGCACTGCGCCAGATGCTTCCCGAGGACGTCGCCATTATTCGCATGGATGCCGATTCCACGCGCGGCAAGGATGCGCACAAAAAGCTGCTCGAGCAGTTCGATGCGGCGGATTGCGCCGTGTTGCTGGGTACCCAGATGATCGCTAAAGGTCTCGATTTTCCCGAAGTCACGCTCGTGGGCGTGGTCAATGCCGACTTCGCCCTCAAGCTGCCGGACTTCCGCGCAGGGGAGCGCGCCTACGATCTGCTGGAGCAGGTCGCGGGCCGTGCCGGTCGCGGCGATCGTCCCGGCGAGGTCATCATCCAGACCTACCTGCCCGAGGATCCGGTCATTCGCGCCGTCGCTAAGCACGACCGTTCGATCTTTACCGACTACGACCTGGACCAGCGCCGCGACGCCCTGTATCCACCGTTCGTGCGTCTGATCAACATTTTGGTGTGGTCGGCGAACCGAGACGACGCGCAGGACTACATTGGGCGCATTGCAAAGCTCCTTAAGCGCCGCTGGCATGCCGCCGCGCTCGACTTTTTGCGGGCGGGGAGCGCCGTGCCGCAGGTGCTGGGCCCGGCTTCGTGTGTAATCGAGAGAGCCAAGGACCGTTACCGCTTCCATCTGCTTGTGAAGTCGCCGGTAGGGTACCATGTCTCTGATGATATCGACGCCTGTCTCAAAGAAGCGGGCTCCGTGCGCGGCGTGAGCCTGAGCGTTGACGTCGATGCCTATGATTTGATGTAACAAACCGAAAGGATGGCCATGGAAGCCAACGGAATCGTACTGTCCCCCGACCCTCGTCTGCGCCAGGAGTGCGCCGTCATCGAGGAGATCACCCCGGCGATCGAGGCGCTTGCCGAGAAGATGAAGAAGATGATGTTCGAGAACGGCGGCTGCGGCCTGGCTGCTCCGCAGATCGGCGAGCTTATTCAGCTCGTCACCATCGACTGCGACTACAGCGACAAGAACGACTACGACCCGTACGTGCTCATCAATCCCGTCATTGTTGAGCAGAGCGACCATCTGGTGCCGTTTAGCGAGGGCTGCCTGTCCATCCCCGGCATTAGCTGCGAGATCGAGCGTCCCGACCATGTCGTGGTCGAGGCGTACGACTTGGACGCCAACCTGATTCGCTATGAGGCCACGGGCGATTTGTTCTGCGTGTGCCTGCAGCACGAGATCGATCATCTGCACGGTAACACCATGTTCGAGCGCCTTAAGCCCATGCAGAGGCTCAAGGCCGTCAAGGAGTACCAGGACGCCCTGGCCCGCGGCGCTCGACCGGGCGAGACGGAGTAGGTCTCACCGTCCCCGGTGCTGAGCGCCCGCATATCATCCCGTGCTCAAACATTCTCGCTTTGCTGCGAAACTGCGCGCGGGACGATATGCGGGCGCTCAGCACCGGGGACTGCGTTGTTCTGGCTCGGTTCGCCCGGGTGCCGTCGGGCCAGGGAAGGGCGTCTTCGCTGATAATTGCTTTGTTGGAAGAGCTGCTTTTATTGCGGCTCTTTCTTTGGTTTTGGGTATATTTGTTTTTGTTGAATTGTTCTTGCGGATGGGCCGGGTACTTGGCTTTCCGCTGTTCTTTGTAGCCGTCTCGGCTTTGGTTGAGGGGAGACGTCCTTTATGCGTATTGTGTTTATGGGTACGCCTGATTTTGCTGTGCCTTCGCTGGTTTCGCTTGTTGAGGCTGGGAATGAGATTGCGCTTGTTGTTACTCGTCCTGATGCTGTTCGTGGGCGTGGTAAGAAGCTGGAGCCGTCTCCTGTTAAGGCTAAGGCGCTTGAGCTGGGGTTGCCGGTCGTTGAGGCCAATCGTATGACGCCTGAGGTTGTTGAGGCGCTTCAGGCTGCGCAGGCTGATATTTTCTGCGTGGCTGCGTATGGCTGCATTTTGCCTGATGACGTGTTGCATATGGCGCCGCTTGGTATTGTGAATGTTCATGCGTCCTTGCTGCCTCGTTGGCGTGGGGCTGCTCCTATTCAGCGTGCGATTCTCGCTGGTGATGATGTTGCTGGTGTTTCCATTATGCGTATTGGGCATGGCGTGGATACCGGTGCTTATTGCGCACAGGCCTCGACCTCGGTTGCCGGTAAGCATGCTGAGGCGCTGACCATGGAGCTTGGTGAGCTTGGCGGCAAATTGCTTGCCGATACGCTTCCTTCGCTTGCTGACGGCACCGCTATTTGGACCGAGCAGGATGAGTCGCTCGTTACCCATGCTGCCAAGATTTCTAAGCAGGAGATGCGTCTGGATCCGCAGATGGCGGCGCTCGATTGCGTGCGTCATGTGCTTGCTTCGTCCGATACCGCGCCTGCTCGTTGCGTGATTGCCGGCAAGACCGTGCGCGTGCTCGATGCTGCGCCGGCTGATGTGTCGCTTGGCGAGGATCAGGTTCTCGTTAAGGCCAAGCGTGTTTACCTGGGTCTTTCCGATGGTTCGGTTGAGTTGCTCGAGGTTAAGCCTGATGGCAAGCGTGCTATGGCCGCTTCTGCTTGGGCTGCTGGGCTGCAAGGCGCCGATCTTTCGTGGGGTGTTCTGTCATGAGCAAGCTGTCTCCCGCGCGTAAGCTTGCGCTCGATGTGCTAATGGAGGCCGATCGCCGCGGCATGTATGCGCGCGACGTGCTGTCCTCTCGCGCATCGGCCAAGGCTATTGACCAACGCGATTCCGCTTTTGCCGCTCGCTTGGCGCTGGGTGTCGCCGCCACGCAGGGTATTTTGGACGAGCTTCTCGATCAGTTTCTCGATAAGCCTAAAAAGGTTGCGCCGCGTGTTCGTATGGCGCTTCGTATCTCGGCCTTCGAGATGCTTTACCTACATACCCCTGGTCGCGTTGCGGTGAGTCAGGGCGTTGAGCTAGTTCGCAGCGGAGCTAAGTCTGCCGCAGGTTTGGCCAATGCTGTGCTGCATAAGGTTGCGGACAATGTTGAGGACTTTGCTACTGCGTCCGATGTGGATGAGTCTGAGCGACGCTTGGTTCGTCTGTCGCGCCTGATGGGACTGCCGCGTTGGCTGTGTGCTCGCATTATGGCATCGTTCGACACGACAGAGGGTGCGCTTAACTTTGCCGGCAATCTGGCCCCCGCACCGCTGGCCTTGCATGAGAACGCCTTTGCGACCAAACCCGATCCGTATATCTCGCAGCTCGTCGCACCTGTCTTCCCGGGCTGCCATGCCCCGGTTGATGCCCAGGTTACCGTTGCTTCGGGTGTGTTTGAACGTGCTGCCGCGGTGGCCTCGGACCTTAACGCGCAGCTTATCGCCACGGCTGCCACGCGCCCTGGTAGCTGCCTTGAGATTGGTGCCGGTCGTGGCACCAAGACCTATGTGATGATGTGCCAGGCCAAGCGTGCCGGCTATGAGCGTCAGCATACGGCACTTGATCTTCATGACCGTAAGTGCGACCTGAATCTCGCGCGCCTTCACAAGGCCGGTATTCAGGGCGTTCGTACGGTTTCGGGTGATGCCTGCGAGCTTGATGAGGTGCTCACATCGTTTGATGCCATGCTTGGCGAGCCGGTTAAGTTCGACACGGTCTTTATCGATGCGCCGTGCTCTGGCACCGGAACCATGCGTCGTCATCCCGAGATTCCGTGGCGCCTGACCGTAAAGGATGTGACGGTTGAGCTGCCCAAGCTGCAGCTGACGATGCTCAAGGAGGCTGCTGCGCGCGTGGCTGCCGGCGGTGAGCTCATCTATGCCACCTGCTCGGTTTTTGATGAAGAGAACACGCAGGTCGTGGATGCCTTCCTGGCCTCTCCCGAGGGCGTCGACTTTAGCGTCGCACCGCTCTCCGAGG
Source organism: Collinsella sp. (assembly GCA_031294825.1). GTDB lineage: Bacteria > Actinomycetota > Coriobacteriia > Coriobacteriales > Coriobacteriaceae > Collinsella. The sequence continues at coordinate 8,983 of JAUMPM010000051.1, forward strand.
CGCAGATTCTGCAACTCCCCGAGTTCGATCAGGCCAAGAAGCTCGTTTCCGTACGCCAGAACGACCGAGGACTTTTCCAAAGCGTGCCGGTAAACGCCGACTCCTACGACGGCCACTTCTGCTCCAGGCTGGTCCGCAAGTAACGACTAAGTTGCGGTGAAATAGGGATTGAATAGCGGCTTCTGCCCGCCAAACAGTCCTTATTTCACCGCAACTCATTAGGAAACTTGGGTAGCTAAAGAAGCAGCCCCGCGATCGGTGTCGGTCGCGGGGCTGTTTGGTTCCTAGTGGTTATGCGGGCAGTTGGCGCAACAACCGCTGGTGGCGCTGGTGCTGGAGCCGCCACTGCGCTGGTCGGTGTTGTAGAAACCGCTGCCGTCGAACTTAATGCCGCTGGCCGAGAACGTCTTAGCCGCCGGGGCACCGCAGCTGGGACATACGACTTCGGGAGTCTCGGACATGGGATGCTCAACCTCAAACACGTTGCCGCAGCTCGAGCACTTGTAATCGTAGCGCGCCATAATACTTCCTTTTCAGCACAAAGCGGGCAGATTACTCTGCCCGCAAAAATTCAAACGTTTGTAACTGTACCCTATATCGGGGGTTTTATCACGCTTCGCCCCAGAATCTATGGTTGTTGCGCAGGAGCTGTGCGGTTTTGTTCTCGGCGGCTGCAATGTCCGCCTCGTCAGCCTGCCAGGTCCAGTTGCCCGTGGCCACGCCCGGAACGTTCATGCGGGCGCCGTCGCCAAGCCCCAGGATATCCTGCAGCGGCATCATCACCAGGGGAGCGTCGCTTGCCAGCGCGTCGCTCATCAGCTTGGCCGCAAACTCAACACCGCTCGGCTCGTCGCCGCCGGCAAAGGAACGCGTACACCAGCCGGCGAGCGTCGAGGTGTCGTGCGTCGACGTGTACAGAATCTTGCCGGGCGTGGGATGCACACCGCAGCGAACGTCGTAGTCGCTAAACTCCAGCACGTCCATGCCGGGGAAGCCGCAGGTCGAAGCCATGGCGCGAACACCGGGCGTCAAATAGCCCAGGTCCTCGGCGATAAAGTTGAGCGGACCCAGCTCGTCATAAGCGGTCTGGAACAGGTCCTTACCCGGGCCCGCCAGCCAACGGCCGTCGGCGCAAGCCTTGCCCGCAGGGATACTAAAGTAGCTGTGGAAGCCCAGGAAGTGATCCAGGCGCACGCGGTCGTAGAGCGAAAAGGCACGACGTAGGCGATCCATCCACCAGCTATAGCCGTTCTGCTTCATGTGGTCCCAGCGGAACGTCGGGTTGCCCCATACCTGGCCCTCGGGTGCAAAGTTGTCGGGCGGTGCACCGGAAATCTCAATCGCCTTGCCGGTATCGGACAGCCAGAAGTTCTCGGGTTCGCTCCACGCGTCTGCCGAATCGTCCGAAACATACATCGGGATATCGCCGATGACCTCGATGCCCTTCTTGTGCGCATAGTTCATGAGCTCGCACCAAGCCAGGTCAAAGCGGTACTGCATGTACGCCTGCAGCTCGGCCTCGTTATGGAAGCGCTTGTCGTCGATCAGATGCTCGTTGTAGCGCGCGACATCTGCCGGCCAATCGTGGCGCGACTCGCCTTCAAAGTACTTTTTGACGGCCATATAGACGCAGTATTTCTCGAGCCAATCGGCATTGCGATGTTTAAACGCTGTGTACAACGGATCGGCATCTTCGCCGCCGCGGGCCTTCCAAGTCTCAAAGTCGGCGGCCAGCTCCTCGTGACTCTCGGGTAGCAGGTCGATATTGCCTGCAAAGGCCGAAGGGCCGGCGTAAGGGGAGCGGAAGAAGTCCGTGGGGTTGACGGGGAGAACCTGCCAGTAGCGCATGCCCATGGCGGCCAGATGGTCGATAAAACGACGCGTGGGCGCGCCGATCGTACCGGGCTTGCCGTCGTCGGTCGGCACCGATGTGATATGGCACACAACACCCGCACCGTGATCGAGCGGCTCCTGCAGGCGCTGCTCGGCATGGTGATAGATGATCGACGAGCCCAGCGGATACAGATCGAGCGTGACCGTACCGCTGTGGATCTCGCACTCGTGACCGCTGATCACATCGCTCGCACATTCGCCGAGCGCTGGAATCGTCACGCGGTGTGAATTGCGCAGGCTACGGTTGATGATAACCGTCGCGGACTCGCCGTCTTTACCGGCGCGCGTATAGGCGAGTACTTCGTCATTGAGCGCGAAGGCCTTGATTTCACCGTCGATCATAAACGGTAGCGCGCGGCGCACAGCAGATGCGTTCTTGACGATCGCGAACGTATCGAAGTCGTGCAGGTTTTCCTTGGTCGGCATGGTGCGGCGATTGCCCGGATCGGTGAGACCTTCCAAGCCGTACTCGTCACCGTAATAGATTGAGGGAACGCCCGGGAACGTCATCTGCATGAGCGTCGCCAGCCAAAAGCGGCTCTTGGCCAGGCCCATGGAGTTCTCGTCCAGGCGCCACTTGCTGCGCTCGCTCTCAGGTAGTTGCGACTCGTCGGGGCCGCCGCCGAGCACCGAGATGATACGTGGGCGGTCGTGGCTCGACAGCAGGTTGAGCGCGCAGGATAGGGCCTCGCGCGGATAATTCTCGCGTAGGGTCTCAATATCCTCGGCAGCTTGGTAGGCGTTTTTGTAGCCCATCAAAAAGCCGATGACCATGTCGCGGAAGGGGTAATCCATGGCCGAGTCGAGCTCGAAGCCTTGCAGATAGCGACGCAGATGGCCGTAGCTGATCTTGTTGGAGGCGTCTTCCCAGACTTCGCCGAGCAGCAGCGCGTCGGGCTTCTCGGCGAGCACGGCCTTTTTGATCTCGGCTAGGAAATCATCGGAAAGCTCGTCGGCCACATCCAGGCGCCAGCCGTGAGCGCCGGCGCGCAGCCATTTACGAATGACGCCGTCCTTGCCCAGGAGCCGCTCGCGTACCAGTTCGGAACTCTCATTGATGGCGGGCATATTGCCCACGCCCCACCAACAGTCGTACGAGCCGTCCTCGTGGAAATAAAACGCATCGCGCCACGGCGAATCCTCGCTCTGCCACGCGCCCACGCCGGGGTAGTTGCCGTAGCGGTTAAAATAGATCGAGTCGTCGCCCGTATGGTTGAAGACACCGTCCAGGATGATGGAAATGCCGAGCTTCTCGGCCGCCTCGCACAACTCGGTAAAGTCCTGCTCGGTGCCCAGAATCGGATCGATCTTGGTGTAATCGGCGGTGTCGTAGCGGTGGTTGCTCGCGGCTTCAAAAATGGGGTTGAGGTAGATGGCTGTAAAGCCCAGCTCGGCGATGCGAGGCAGGTCTTCCTGAATGCCCTTGAGCGATCCGCCGTAAAAGTCCCAAGTCTTTATGGAGCCGTCCTCGGCGCGCTCGTACACAGGCGGCTCGTTCCAGTCCTCGACCATGCGGCGCTGAATGCCCTTACGCGGTTTTTCGACCTCGGCCAGCGTGCGCTCGCGCCAGTGCTCGTCGCGGGCATAGCGATCGGGGAAGATCTGGTAGACCATACCGCGCTCGTACCACTCGGGACGAACCTCACGGTGTTTGTAGACAGTGACCTGGAATGACGGCACCTCGGCGTAGTCGTAGGTTACGCCTTCGCCGCCGGTGCGGCCCTGCGGTGCGCCCAGGCGAACCTCGGGCTGGCCCTCGATATTGCAGATAAAGCTGTACCAGATAAGACAGGGCTTGGTGCACTCAAGCTCTACGCTAAATATGCCGTCGCCCTCGTGCGTCATGGGATATCGAGACTCACCGATATCATCGACCCAGGTGCGCAGCGTAAGCGTTGCCTGCGCGGGATCGGCATCCTCCAGAATCACGGAGAGCGAAAGGGTTGTTCCTGTGGTCACAGCGCCAAACGGAGTGCGAAACTGCGGCAGACGGCTGTTGTGTATCAATCTCATAGTACGGTCCAGTTCAATAGAATCATGGCCTGCTGGCCATGGGCTTTACGCACAAGATGTAAGTATATCTGTTGTACACAGGCTGTATAAACAACATCCGTTTACCATCGGCGAACGGTTGTCCTAGAAAATCGTTTTACCACACAAATTATCGCGATATTTAAAAACGTCTATACCAATACTATTTGTAGCCAACCAAAAGTACTTCGGTTTACTACGATGAATTGGATGATCTCAACCACGGTCATTTTGATGATATTAAAACCGCAGGTAGAGGCGTTGCCAATTTCGTAGATTACTTGTCGTGGTCAGCTGGAGCCATTTTGTCGTAGTAAACCGGGCTTCTTTTTACTAGAGAAGTTCAACCAAGAAGAGGGCGCCTGGTTGGGGCGCCCTCTTTTGCGTTGAGGATTAAGTTTGAATCGTCCGGATTAGTGGCGCTTGCGGGTGGCCGTTGCCTTACGGACGGAGGTCTTCTTGGTCGGAGCCTTTTCCTCAGTCTTAGCGGCGGGGGAGACCGGGGCCTCCTTGGCGGGCTCGGTCTTTGCCGTAGCCTTCGGAGCGGTCTTGACCTCAGCAGCCTTCGGTGCCGGCTCGGCCTTTACTGCGGGCTTGTCCTCGGCCTTAGCCTCTGCCTTGGGAGCAGCAGCCTTGGTCGTGGCCTTTTTGGCCGTCGTGGTAGTGCGCTTGCGCGTGGTGGTCTTGGCAGCCGGCTTTGCCTCGACAGCTGCCTCGGCCTTGGACTCGGAGGGCGTCTCCTCGACTTTGCCGGCCGGCTTTGCGACTGCCTTCGGGGTCGTCTTCGCGGCGGCCTTCGTCGTAGTAGCCTTCGTGGTCGTCGACTTCGTTGCGGTGGTCTTCTTGGCTGCCGTTGCCTTCTTGGTGGTCGCGGCCGTCTTCTTGGCAGCGGTCTTGGCCGGAGCCTTTGCCGCAGGCTTAGCCTCGGCGGTGGCGGTTTCGGCCTTTACCTCGGGAGCGACCTCGGCCTCGGCGACCTTCTTGGCAGCGGCGGTCGTGCGCTTGCGCGTGGTCGTTGCCTTGGCGGTAGTTGTCTTGGCAGCGGTGGTCTTGCTCGCAGCGGCCTTCGTGGCCGTAGCCTTCTTAGCCGTTGCCTTGCGGGCCGTCGTCTTCTTGGCGGCAGGCTTCGCTGCGGGCTTTACCTCGGCCTCGACAGCCGGCTTCTCCTCGGCCTTGGGCTCCTCAACAGCGGGCTCCTTAACGTGCGCCGCAGGCT
>JAUMPM010000009.1 GCA_031294825.1 Collinsella sp.
CCTAAGTATCTCTATTGAGTTATTGAAAAGTTCGAGAAAGATAAAATAAAAAGTCGCCCCGCTTGTATAATTAGAGCGTTTTAAATGATAAACATCTGAGTAGTGTCGTGTTGAGAAATGATCGGTCCGAGGACGGGGCCGAACCGATATAACACCCAGCGAACCGAATCTCGTACTCTGCGCTTCCCCAGATAAAACCTGCCAAAACAAACCTGTCCTTTTTGGTAGGTTTTTGCCTTGGGAGCGGTACCATACAGGCAATGTTTAAACGAGAAAGGCGGGCTCCCATGGAACCTAAGCAGTATTACATCGGCATCGACGTCGGCGGCACCTCGGTCAAGGAGGGTCTGTTCGACGAGGACGGAAACCTGCTTGCCAAGGCCAGCGTGCCCACGCCTCCCATCGTTGACGCTGCGGGCTTTGCCGCGGTGACCGAGGCTATCGACCAGGTGGTCGCCAAGGCCCAGATTCCGCGTGCCTTTGTGTCGGGCATTGGCCTGGCCGTTCCGTGCCCCATCCCGGCATCGGGCGATGCCAAGGTCAAGGCGAACATCGCCATCAACCTGCCCAAGCTGAGGATCGCCATTCAGAAGCACTGCCCCGACGCGGTCGTTAAGTACGAGAACGATGCTAACGCCGCTGCCATGGGCGAGGCCTGGCTCGGCTCTGCCAAGGGCGTGCAGAACGTGGTGATGGTCACCATCGGCACCGGCGTAGGCGGCGGCGTTATCGTTAACGGCGACGTGGTATCGGGCGTTGTGGGTGCCGGCGGCGAGATTGGCCACATGTGCCTGAACCCGGCTGAGGAGCGCACCTGCGGCTGCGGCGGCCATGGCCACCTGGAGCAGTATTCCAGCGCCACCGGCGTGGTGAGCAACTACCTTGCCGAGTGCAAGAAGGCGGGTGTCGAGCCCATCGTGCTCACCGGCCCCTCCGATTCCAAGGACGTGTTCCAAGCTTGCCGCGAGGGCGACAAGCTTGCGCTGGCCGCGGCCGATACCATGGCCGACTATCTCGGTCGCGCACTGGCGCTTATTGCCAACGTGGTCGATCCCGAGATGTTCCTCGTCGGCGGCGGCGCCTCCGCCTCGGCCGATGTTTACCTCGACAAGGTTCGCGAGCACTTTAAGCAATACGCGCTCTCTGCCTCGCGCGAGACGCCCATTAAGGTCGCTTCGCTCGGAAACGACGCCGGCATCATCGGTGCCGCTTACGTAGCCCTGCGCGCCGCCGGCAAATAGCTGGTGCAAAGGGGACAGGTTAGTTTGCACCAACATGGTGCAAAGGGGGCAGACTTCGCCCCGACACTTGCCCCAAATTGCGCCGCGGCCCTTCCGTCTCAGAAGGCTCGGCGCCAGCGTGCTACCATAGCTACGTCCAAGTACACATATCAAGTGGAGGATATCCATGGCAAACGTTCTTGTCTTTGGTCACCAGAACCCCGATAACGACGCCATCATGAGCGCCGTCGTCCTGTCCCAGCTGCTCAACCAGGTTGAGTATGCCGGCAACACCTACGAGGCCTGCGCCCTTGGTCAGCTTCCGGCAGAGTCCGCCAAGCTGCTCGCCGACGCCGGCATCGCCGAGCCTCGCGCGATCGAGTCCGTCGAGGCCGGTCAGCTCGTCGTCCTCACCGACCACAACGAGTCCGCCCAGTCCGTCGCCGGCCTTAAGGACGCCACGGTCTTTGGCGTCGTCGATCATCACCGCATCGGCGACTTCGAGACCGCCGGCCCGCTGCACTACATCTGCCTGCCCTGGGGCTCCAGCTGCACCATCGTCACCAAGCTCGCCGACGTGCTCGGCGTTGAGCTTTCCGACGTCCAGGCCAAGCTGCTGCTCTCGGCCATGATGACCGATACGCTCATGCTCAAGAGCCCCACCACCACCGATGTCGACCGCGCCGTTGCCGCCAAGCTCGGCGAGCAAGTGGGCGTCGACCCGGTCAAGTTTGGCATGGAGGTCTTCCTTACCCGTCCGTCCGGCTCCTTCACCGCTGCCGAGATGGTCGGCAACGACATCAAGATGTTCGAGCCCGCCGGCAAGAAGCTGCTCATCGGCCAGTACGAGACCGTCGACAAGAGCCGCGCGCTCGGCATGATCGACGAGATTCGCGAGGCCATGCGCGCCTACGCCGCCGAGAAGGGTGCTGACGGCATTGTCCTGTGCATCACCGACATCATGGAGGAGGGCTCGCAGGTCCTGCTCGAGGGCGAGACCGAGGCTGCTCAGAAGGGCCTGGGCATTGCCGACGAGCACGACGGCGTCTGGATGCCGGGCGTCCTCTCCCGTAAGAAGCAGGTCGCTGCTCCCATCATGGCCGCCTGCTAGGCTCTTTTGACCTAACACCGACGACCGGATCGCGGACGCCCCGCGCTCCGGTCGTTTTTTGTGCGCGGCGCCGCGTCGTCTCTTGGACAGGCGTGCCCGCGCCGTTGAGCAAATAATGTTCAACCTGTGGTTCCGCTTTTCGGCCACGCCTGCATGCTTGTCGTGCAGGGTAGGCTAGATGCAAGCGTAATACGTTAGAGCGCGGCGCCGCCACTTGGGCGGGCCGTGCTTTTTTAAGACGGGAGCCATCCCGTGAAAGGAGCCGCCCATGGCAGCAACTGAGCAGCTGTTCAACGTTCGTGAGCGCAAGCGCTTTGAACGTCACGACATCTGGGAGCGCATCGCCGAGAACGGCACGATTTCCGCCGCCGTCATGGTCTTCGCCGCCATCGCCGCCGTCATTTGCGCCAACACCGATGCCTACGAGGCTATCCATCATTTTTTGGAGACCCCGCTGTATGTGGGTCTGGGCAACCTGACGGCCGGTCTCACCGTCGAGCTTTTCGTCAACGACTTCCTCATGGCGATCTTCTTTTTACTCGTGGGCATTGAGCTTAAGTACGAGATGACAGTTGGCGAGCTCAAGAACCCGCGCCAGGCCATGCTCCCCATGCTGGCGGCCGTGGGCGGCGTCGTCGTTCCCGCCTGCATCTACCTGATCTTTAACCATGCCGGCGCGCACAACGGCTGGGCCATCCCCATGGCAACCGATATTGCCTTTGCACTGGGCGTGCTGTCGCTTTTGGGCAACCGTGTGCCCAACGGCGTGCGCGTGTTCTTCTCGACGCTCGCCATCGCCGACGACCTCATCTCCATCGCCGCCATCGCCATTTTCTACGGTCAGAGCCCCAATCCGTTTTGGTTGGGCGCCGCCGCGCTTGTGACCTGCGCGCTCGTGTGGCTCAACAAGACGCAGCATTACCGCCTTGCCCCGTATTCGGTACTGGGTCTGCTGTTGTGGTTCTGCATGTTCAAGAGTGGCGTACATGCCACGCTCGCCGGCGTCATCCTGGCCTTCACCATTCCGGCCAAGTGCGGCGTTAAGCTCGATAGCCTCACCGATTGGCTGGGCGAGTGCCTGCCGCTGCTCGACGACCGCTACGACGACGAGGCACACATCCTGGGCCAGCATGACTTTACCGTCTCGACCACCAAGGTCGAGCGCGTCATGCACCGCGTGACCCCGCCGCTCATCCGCATGGAGCGTCTGATCTCCACGCCGGTCAACTTTGTGATCCTGCCGATCTTCGCGTTCGTCAACGCACAGGTTCGCCTGGTGGGCGTGGACATGAGCACGCTGCTCACCGACCCGGTGACGCTCGGCGTGTACTTTGGCATGCTGCTGGGCAAGCCGATCGGCATCTTTGGCATGACGTTCGCCTTGGTCAAGCTCAAGGCCTGCGAGCTGCCGCACAACGTTAACTGGCACATGATTGCTGGTGTGGGCATTCTGGGCGGTATCGGCTTTACCATGTCGATTCTCATCAGCGGCCTCGCCTTCCCGACGGCCCAGTTTGAGGTTCTGGCTGCCAAGGCCGCCATCCTTGCCGGTTCGGTCACCGCTGCCGTGCTCGGCATGATCTACATGAGTGTGGTCTGCAAACACCCCGCGCCCAAGGGCGAGTAAAAGCTCGAAAACAGACACCAGAACCGGTTTGGATGCGTTCGAAACTCGGATCAGGGTGCTACTGGCCCCCTGCCAGATACCCCCGTGGTCAAAAAACGCCGTTTGTGAGTACTGTCACAAACGGCGTTTCATTTTAGGTGTGGAAAATAATGAACAAAGTTATAAGAGCTGTACGTTAATGAGTGACCATCGACTTCCAATTCGGCGCTAACTGACGGTGATTAGGGAGTTTCAAGTCCAGTTTTGCCGATTTCGACCAAGTATCGCTGCTACTAAAAAGGTAACAGTACTCATATTTGCCCTTTTTTGGCCACAAGCCCTAAAACAAGCCTCGCCAGGGTCGGGAAACGGGCCAAATCGTCGGCCTCGAGGTTTATTCCACGGTGCCGTAGACGGCGCCCCAGCCGTGGGCGGCTAAGGCGGAATTGAGCTGGTCGCAAAGTGACTGGCGGTCGTAATAGCCGGGCGGTAGCAGGTTGACGATCTCCATGAGATCGGGCGCCAGGTCCAAGATTTCGGCCTGTACGATCAGATCCAGGCGGTCGATGGCGTGGCGGTCGTAAAATAGTCCGTCGACCAGGCGCTGCAGGTCGCCGAATTCCTCGGCCTGGAACGATCCATACTCCATAGTGCCTCCTTGGGCCCCCACGCCGGTATGTGCGGCGATTCGTAATTTATTGCGATGGACTTAATCTATCACGGCTTCATAACGTTGCGGCGGTGGCGGTCTATACTTAGACGAACTGCAACGTACCGCTTCGCGAAAGGTCGCACCCCATGCAGACGATCTACCAGAAGATGGAAACCACCGAACTCGATGCCGCCATCGAGGCGCTCAAAGCCGAGGTCGCCGAGGTCAAGGCCAAGGGCCTGGCGCTCGACATGGCGCGCGGCAAGCCGTCGCCCTCCCAGGTGGACATCTCGCGCCCCATGCTCGATATCCTCAATGCCGACGCCGATTTGCACGACGGCAACGTCGACTGCTCCAATTACGGCTGTTTTGAGGGCATTCCCTCAGCACGTAAGTTGGCAGGGGAGTTCCTGGGCTGCCCCGCCGAGCAGACGCTCGTGCTGGGTTCGTCGAGCCTGCTGATCGAGCACGACATCGCCGGTATGTTCTGGCGCTGCGGCTCGTGCGGCAGCGAGCCTTGGGACGCCTACGAGGCCGCGCACGACGGCAAGAAGGTCAAGTTCCTGTGCCCCGTTCCCGGCTACGATCGCCACTTTGGTATCACCGCCGACTTGGGCATCGAGAACGTCCCCGTCGCGATGACCGACAACGGCCCCGACATGGACGAGATCGAGCACCTCGTTGCCGCCGACGACTCCATTAAGGGCATCTGGTGCGTGCCCAAGTATTCCAACCCCACGGGCATCACCTTTAGCGAGGACACCGTGCGTCGCCTGGTCGAGATGCCCACGGCCGCGCCCGATTTTCGCATCTTCTGGGACAACGCTTACTGCGTGCATGACCTGTACGACGAGACCGACGAGCTCGCAAACATCTTTGACCTCGCTCGCGTGGCGGGCACCGAGGACCGCGTGGTGGCCTTTGCCTCGACATCCAAGATCACCTTCCCGGGCGCCGGCATCGGCTTTATCGGTGCGAGCCCCGCGGTCATCGCCGAGTTCTCCAAGTGCCTGAAGGCCGGCCTCATCAGCGCCGACAAGCTCAACCAGCTGCGTCACGTGCGCTTCCTTCCCACCATCGAGGCGGTCAAGGAGCACATGAAAAAGCACGCCGAGTTCCTGCGTCCGCGCTTTGAGGCCGTCGAGCGCAAGCTCACCGAGGGCTTGGGCGACACGGGCTGCGCCACCTGGACGCACCCCCGCGGCGGCTACTTTGTAAGCTTCGATGGTCCCGAGGGCTCGGCCCAAAAGGTCGCCGCGCTTTGCGCCGATTTGGGCGTCAAGCTCACGCCGGCCGGTGCTACCTGGCCCTATGGCAAGGACCCGCGCGATACCAACATCCGCATCGCGCCGAGCTATCCCACGGTCGAGGACCTGGAGGCCGCGCTCGATGTGCTGGTGCTGGCCGTTAAGCTTGTCGCTGCCGAGCTTGCGCGTGCCGAGCGCGCCTAACGCGCGGCTTCCCGTACTATCCGCACTTTCGATACGTAAAGGAGCGTATACATGGATTTGGGTATTTCCACCAACCCCACGTCAGAGCTTTACACCATTAAGGTAACCGGCGAGATCGATATCTCTAACGCCGATAGCCTGCGCAATGCCATCGACCTGGCGCTCGAGCAGCCCACCGAGGCCGTTGAGCTCGATTTTGCCCAGGTGAGCTACATTGATTCGACGGGCATTGGCGTGCTCGTGGGCGCCGCGCACCACGCGGTCGACCACGGCAAGCGCTTTAGCTGCACCAATGTGCAGCCCCCGGTGATGCGCGTGGTTCAGCTGTTGGGTGTCGACCAGGAGATTTCGATCACCGCTGCATAGTCTTTGCTCCCAAAAGGGCGTGCCGTTTGGCATATGTTTGTGATGCGCCCGGACGTTTTGGCGTCCGGGCGCTATACTTGACCGAATGAATAGACGAGTTCCGGCCGAATGGCGCGGTGCGGGCTCGACTCACATCGAGCCTTGGAGGTATGTGTGTTTGGTATTGGAGAGGGTGAGCTCGCGATCATCGTGGTCTTCGGCTTTTTGCTGTTTGGCCCGGATAAGCTCCCGCAGATGGGCCGCACGATCGGCCGTGCCATCCGTCAGTTCCGCGAGACGCAGGAAAAGATGACGGCCGTTGTTCAGTCTGAGATCATCGACCCGGTAAGCGAGGCCGCGTCGGCCCCGGTCAAGCCCAAGAAGGCTGCTGCGACCGACGACGATTCCGATGCGGACGAGGATGCCGCCGAGACGGCAGCGCCCGCCAAGAAGGAGACCTTTGCCGAGCGCCGTGCCCGTCTTGCCGCCGAGAAGGCCGCGAGCGAGGGTGCTGCTGAGGGCGAAGGTGCTGCTGAGGAGTCCGAGGCCAAGGGCGCCGAGCCTGTCGCTGCCGCCGAGCCTGTCGTCGAGCCTGAGCCTGCTGCAGAGCCGGAGCCCGAGCCGGCAGAGCCCACGACGGCCGATCTCTACGCCCGTCGTCCCCGCAAGCGCAAGGCCGTCGTCGACCAGCTCGCTCGCGAGCTCGAGGCCGAGGACGACGCCGCTGCCCCGAAGGGAGGCGATGAGTAATGCCTATCGGACCTGCGCGTATGCCGCTCTTCGATCACCTGGGAGAGCTCCGTCGCCGCCTGACCATCGTGGTCGTCTCGGTGTTTGCCGCCGCTATCGTGCTGTATTTCGCCACACCCGTGGTGCTCGACATCCTGAAAGATCCCATCCGCTCCTTTGTGCCGGACGGTAAGTTCTACATCACCACCACGCTCGGCGGTTTTGGCTTGCGCTTCTCGCTGGCCATCAAGATGGCCGTGGTCATGTGCACGCCCATGATCATCTGGCAGATCCTGGCATTTTTCCTGCCGGCGCTTCGCCCCAACGAGCGCAAGTGGGTCGTGCCCACGGTGCTCGCCTCGACGGTGCTGTTCTTCCTGGGCGCCATCTTTTGCTACTTCATCATTATCCCGGCAGGCTTTGAGTGGCTCATCGGCGAAACCTCGGCTGTCGCCACGGCGTGGCCCGATCTGGAGAACTACGTCAACATGGAGCTGCTCTTTATGTTCGGCTTTGGTGTGGCGTTTGAGCTGCCGCTCATCATCTTCTACCTGTCCGTCTTCCACATCGTGTCCTACGCTGCTTTCCGCGGCGCCTGGCGTTATGTATACGTTGGCCTGCTTGTGGGCTCGGCTGTGATTACGCCCGACGGCTCGCCCGTTACGCTGGGTCTCATGTATGGCGCCCTGCTCTCGCTCTACGAGATTTCGCTCGCCATCGCTCGCGTGGTCATTACCGCGCGCGAGGGCAAGGAGGGCTTGTTTGTGAGCCGTCTGGACCTGTTTTCGGACGACGAAGAGGACGACGAGGAGTAAATCGGTATGCACGAGGTTGGCATTGTCAACGGCATACTCGATACAGTGATTCGCGCGGCGCGTGGGGCGGGGGCCTCGCGCGCCGTTTTGGTAACGCTGCGTATCGGGGATATGACCGAGGTCGTGCGCGAGGCGCTCGACTTTGCGTGGGAGACATTTCGCGATGAGGACCCGCTCACGCGGGGCTGCGAGCTCGCGGTTGAGGAGATTCACCCACAAAGTGAATGCCTGGACTGCGGTGAGGTCTTTGAACACGACCGTTTCCATTGCCGCTGTCCCCAGTGTGGTGGTGCCAACGTGCGCCTGCTGCACGGCCGCGAACTCGACATCGCAAGTATCGAAATCGAAACCCCCGACGATTAGCCCATCAGCCACCTGGGGACGGGGTATAAAGGGGCAAAAGTAAGGAGCGCTGAGTATGGCTGAGAAAACGATTGATATCGCGTCGCCGATTCTGTCGCGCAATGAGCGCCTGGCAGATCAGCTGCGTCAGCGATTTAATGAGGCAGGCACCTATGTGATCAACGTCTTGTCGAGCCCTGGCTCGGGCAAGACCACCACGATCCTGGGCACCAACGAGCGCCTGCGTGACAAGGCCGGCCTGCGCTGTGCCGTCATCGAGGGCGATATCGCCTCGGATGTCGACGCCATCACCATGAAGGAAGCCGGCATGCCCGCCATCCAGATCAACACGGGCGGCCTGTGCCACCTCGAGGGCAACATGATCATGGAGGCCGTTGACGCGTTTGACCAGGCTGTGGGTCTGGAAAACATCGACGTCATCTTTATCGAAAACGTGGGCAACTTGGTCTGCCCGGTCGACTTTGACCTGGGTGAGAACCTGTCCATCATGATTCTCTCGGTGCCCGAGGGCGACGACAAGCCCATCAAGTACCCGGGCATCTTCCAGCACGTTGGCGCGCAGCTGCTCAATAAGGTCGACGTGGCCCCGGCTTTCGATTTTGACATGGATAGGTATACTAAGACACTCGATGACCTCAATCCGCAGGCGCCGCGGTTTGCCGTGAGCGCGCGCAAGGGCGAGGGCATGGATGCCTGGTGCGATTGGCTCATCGGGCAGATCGAGCAAGCAAGGGCGTAAATCGGCCGCCATACGGGCGGGCGTAGCCGCAGAGACACGAGATAGGAGCCTCTTTTGAAGCTCATCATCGCCGAGAAAAATGACGCCGCGCGTCAGATTGCCGAGCGGCTGTCCACGGGTAAGCCCAAAAAGGACAAGGTGTACAACACCGCAATCTACCGTTTTGAGTGGAAGGGCGAGGAGTGCGTGACCATCGGCCTGGCCGGTCACATCCTTGCGCCCGATTTTTGCGACAGCGTGCTGTTTGATAAAAAGCTGGGCTGGTATTCGGTTACCGAGGACGGCGAGATGCTACCGGCCGACATGCCCGATGGCCTGGCACGCCCGCCCTACGACACCAAGCGCAAGCCGTTTCTTGCCGACGGCATCTCCATCAAGGGCTGGAAGCTCGAGAGTCTGCCGTATCTCACCTGGGCACCCGTCATTAAGCTGCCGGCCGAGAAGGAACTCATCCGCTCGCTTAAGAACCTCGCCAAAAAGTCCGACAGCGTCATCATCGCTACGGACTTCGATCGCGAGGGCGAACTGATCGGTTCGGACGCCCTCAACAAGGTGCGCGAGGTTGCGCCGGACTTGCCGGTTGCCCGCGCCCAGTATTCTTCGTTTACCAAGGCCGAGATCACGCAGGCCTTCGATAATCTCGTCTCGCTCGACCAGAACCTGGCCGACGCCGGCGAGAGCCGTCAGCACATCGACCTCATTTGGGGTGCGGTGCTCACGCGCTACCTGACGCTCGCCAAGTTTGGCGGCTTTGGCAACGTGCGTTCCGCCGGCCGCGTGCAGACGCCGACGCTTGCCCTGGTGGTCGAGCGCGAACGCGAGCGCATGGCGTTTGTGCCCGAGGACTATTGGCAGATTCGTGGCATGGGCGCCGCGCAAGGCGCTGCCGAGGACGATCGCTTTAAGATCGCGCACAAGACGGCGCGCTTTACCGACAAGGATGCTGCTGAGACGGCGTACGGTCACGTTGACGGTGCCAAGACGGCAACCGTCGCCGCGGTGACCAAGCGCTCGCGCAAGCAGCAGCCGCCCACGCCGTTTGCGACCACCTCGCTGCAGGCTGCCGCCGCGGCCGAGGGCATCTCGCCTGCGCGTACCATGCGCATCGCTGAGTCCCTCTACATGGCCGGTCTCATCAGCTACCCGCGTGTCGACAATACCGTGTACCCCGCGACGCTCGATCTGGGCGCCGTGGTGAGCGACCTGGCAAAGATCAACCCGGCGCTGGCGCCCGTGTGCAAAAAGGTGCTTGCCGGTCCTATGAAGCCCACGCGCGGCAAGGTCGAGACCACCGACCACCCGCCTATCTATCCCACGGGCGAGGGCGACCCATCCACGCTCGACGGCGGCCAGCGCAAGCTCTACGACCTCATCGCCCGTCGCTTCCTGGCAACGCTTATGGGTCCCGCGACCATCGAGAACACCAAGCTCGAGCTCGACGTCAACGGCGAGCCGTTCGTGGCCTCGGGCGACGTGCTCGTGACCCCTGGCTTCCGCGAGGCCTATCCGTACGGCCTTAAGCGCGACGAGCAGATGCCGCCGCTGGAGCAGGGCGATACGGTCGACGTGTTCGACATTAAGCTCGAGGCCAAGCAGACCGAGCCGCCCGCGCGCTATAGCCAGGGCAAGCTCGTTCAGGAGATGGAAAAGCGCGGCCTGGGTACCAAGTCCACGCGCGCGAGCATCATCGAGCGTCTGTACGCCGTGCGCTATCTCAAAAATGATCCCGTTGAGCCGAGCCAGCTAGGCATCGCCATCATCGACGCGCTGACGCAGTTTGCCCCGCGCATCACGAGCCCCGATATGACCAGCGAGCTCGATGGCGATATGACCCGTGTGGAGCGCGGCGAGGATACCGAAGAGCATGTCGTGACGCACTCGCGCGCGCTGCTGGCCGGCGTGCTCGACGAGCTGCTCAAGCACACACAGGAGCTGGGCGACGCCATTAGCGACGCCGTCACGGCCGATGCGCGCGTGGGCGCCTGCCCCAAGTGCGGCAAGGACCTGGTTATGAAGACGAGCGCCAAGACCCGCGGCAGCTTTATCGGCTGCATGGGCTGGCCCGACTGCGACGTGACCTATCCGGTGCCGAGCGGCGTCAAGGTCAGCCCGCTCGAGGGCGAGGCGGCCGTATGCCCCGAGTGCGGCGCGCCGCGCATTAAGTGCCAGCCGTTCCGCCAGAAGGCCTTCGAGATTTGCGTGAACCCCATGTGCCCCACCAACTACGAGCCCGACCTTAAGGTGGGTGAGTGCAAGGTGTGCGCCGAGGCAGGACGCCATGGCGACCTGATCGCACACAAGAGCGAAAAGAGCGGCAAGCGTTTTATCCGCTGCACCAACTATGACGATTGCGGCGTGAGCTATCCTCTACCGGCGCGCGGTAAGCTCGAGGCGACGGGTGAGACCTGCCCCGAGTGCGGCGCCCCCATCGTGGTGGTCAACACGGCGCGCGGCCCGTGGCGTATCTGCGTCAACATGGACTGCCCGACCAAGGAGAAGAAGCCCGCCCGCGGCCGCAAGACCACGACCAAGGCGAGCACGGCAAAGAAGACGACGGCGGCCAAGAAGACGACGGCTAAGAAAGCCACTGCCGCCAAGAAGACGACCGCGAAGAAGTCGACTGCCAAGAAAGTAGCCTCCGACAAGTAACGGCGCGGTCGAAACATTGCCTAAAAAACGAGCGAGGACCCCACGATCCTCGCTCGTTTTTTTTGACCGGCAGTTAGGGACGTTCCTTTTCTGCCGGCAGTTTAGGAACGTCCCTAACTGCCGGCTCGGGAACGACAAAGCGCTAGTTCACTTCGACGGGTTTGGCGCCGGGATAGCGCTCCTCAAAGTCTAGGCGATACTTATTGTCATTGGTGCCCGCCACGTTGTCGCGCGACAGCGGCGCCACGATCTCATTCTTGTGGTCCGCAGGCTTGGCGTATTTCAGGCTGATCTCCCAGGCATCACAGATTGCGTCAATGCGGTGATCCAGGTCGTCGTACAGGGCGATGATGTCCTTCCAGGAACTGTAGTTCTTGGAGCTCGTCGGGACGTCCAGGTCCTCGACGATGTCGTAATACTGCTCGATGGTGTCCTCTGTGCGCTCGGCGACGTCGGCGAGATTTTGACGGGTGGTGCGATCTTCTTCCAGATAGCTGCCGTTGAAGTTCTGCGCGCAGCCACGGACGTAGTTGTCGAGGTCTTCGAGCAAGTCGTAGTATTCGCTCAGTCGGCGGTAGAGGTTCTGCTCGGAGAGCGTTGCTTCGCCGCCATCCTCGTCGTCATCGTCATCATCGTCGTACAGGCTGTTGGGATCGCCGAGAGGCTTTAGGTCATCGTCGTCGACGTCATGGTGCAGCTTAGCTACCTCGGCAGTCGTCTGCGTGGCGGCGTTGTCGAAAGGCTTGATCACAAAGAAAACGACCAGGGCGATGATGATCGCCACCAGCACAACGATAACGGCGATAAGCGGCCCGGTGCCGCTCTTTTTGGGAGCGGGGGTCTGTGGCGAAGCGGGCGCGTATGCGGGAGCCGGCTGCTGTTGGGGCGAGCCGCTCGCGACGGGTATGCGCTGCGTGGTCTCGACGGCCGCGGGGCCTGCGGCGAGGTCGGGGCGATAGGCGAGGGGGTCGTCCGCCTTGGCTTGCGGCGTATCGAGGGAACCGGTCTGCTCAAAAGCGGGCTGGCTATCGCTCGCGGTTGTTTGTTCAACGGATGCACCGCACGAGGTGCAGAACTTGGCATTATCTGCAAGAAGCTTGCCGCACGAGGCGCAATACCGAGACATTGCCACTCCTTTCGCCACATTTCAATGCAATACGACGATTATACCCAGCACCCCAAAAAGCCGGCAGTTGGGACGTTCCTTTTCGGCCGGCAGTTTAGGAACGTCCCTAACTGCCGCCTGAGTAGCCATTGGCTAGGTGGGATTTGGGACGCGCCGAGCACTGGGGTATCATGGCTTGGTTGCTATAACTCGCATTTACGCGCCTTGTAGGAAGGGGCTGCGCCCATGGCTTTTGAGCCCGCTCAACATAGCTTTATCACGCTCGAGGGCGTTGATGGCGCCGGCAAGTCCACGCAGGCGCGCTTGCTTGCCCGCGCGCTCGAACTCGCTGGCTACCAGGTTGTGAGCCTGCGCGAGCCGGGCGGCACCGCCATCAGCGAAAAGATCCGCGCCCTGCTGCTCGATCCCGCCAACACGGCCATGGGAGATACCTGCGAGCTGCTGCTCTACGAGGCCGCACGCGCCCAGCTGGTGCACGAGGTCATAGCTCCCGCCCTCGCGGCCGGCAAGGTGGTCCTGTGCGACCGCTTCTACGATTCCACGACCTGCTACCAGGCGTTTGCCGACGGCCTCGATCGCCAGATGGTGCGCGACGCCAACAACCTGGCCGTCGCGGGTACGCACCCGGCTCTCACACTCGTCTATCGCATCACGCCCGAGCAGGCGGCGCTGCGCATGGCCGCCCGTGGTGCGGCCGACCGCATGGAGGCCAAGGGCATGGCCTTCCAAGAGCGCGTCTACCAGGGATTTTGCGCCATTGCCGCCGAGGAACCAAACCGCGTAAAGCTCATCGACGCGACCGCGTCCATCGAGGACGTCTTCGCGCAGACGGTCGAGCAGGTTCGCGTCTACGGCCTCGACATTCCGCAAGATGTCGTCGCCGCCGCGCTTGCCAAGGAGGCCGAGTAACATGGCCCCCGCTCAGACAAGCCTGCTGGCCAAGCTTGACACCCAAGAGCGCGTGCGCGACTTTTTGACCAATGCCGTCGCCAGCGGTCGCGCATCGCACGCCTACCTGTTTTTGGGCGCGCCCGGCGCGGGCAAGCTCGACGCCGCGTGGGCGCTCGCCCAAGCCTTCCTGTGCGAGCAGGATGGCTGCGGCTCATGCGATAGCTGCGTGCGCGTCGCCCGCCATACGCACCCCGACGTGCACTATTACACGCCCGAGAGCGCCACGGGCTACCTCATCGCCCAGACGCGCGAGCTACTCGACGACGTACCCCTGGCGCCCATCCGCGCCAAGGCCAAGGTCTACATCATTGACCGTGCCGAGCAGCTGCGCGCCAACACCGCCAACGCACTGCTCAAAACACTCGAGGAGCCGCCCGAGGGCGTTATGTTTATCTTGCTGGGCACCTCGGCAGACGTGATGTTGCCCACCATCGTGAGCCGCTGCCAGTGCGTGCCGTTTCGGCTGGTGTCGCCCGCCGTCGCCGCTCAGGCCGTGAGCCGCGCCACCGGTCAGGACCCTGCGCGTTGCCGCATGGCCGTCGCCGTAGCGGGAAGCCCCACGCGTGGCATCGAGTTCCTCAAGAGCGCCGAGCGCCAGGACGCCCGCCGTCAGATGGTTCGTGCCATCGATTCGCTCATTGCCGCCGACGAGGCCGACGTGCTCAGCCGTGCCAAGTCACTCATCGTCGCCGTTAAGGCGCCGTTAGCCGAGGTCAAGTCCACGCAGGAAAAGGTGCTCGAGCAAAACGCCGACTACCTGTCGCGTGGAGCATTGAAGCAGCTTGAGGACCGCAACAAGCGCGAACTCAACGCGCGCGAGCGTTCGGGTATCATGGAAGCGCTGGCGAGCGCGCGGACGCTCATGCGCGACGTGCTGCTGACGCTTCAGGACGAGGCGGCCGACGTGGTGAACGAAGACGTGCGCGACACGATCGGTCGGCTTGCCGCCGCGACGAATGTTGCGGGCGCCACGCGGGCGCTCGAGGCAGTCGCAACCGCCGAACGCAACATCGCCAGAAACGTTACTCCCCAGCTGGCCATCGAGGTCATGCTGTTCGATATCAGGAAGGCACTGAAATGCCGTTAGTCGTACCCGTTAAGTTTACCTACGCCTCGCGCGACCTGTGGTTCGATCCGCAGGATTTGGATATCCTCGAGGCCGATTATGCCATTTGCTCCACCGAGCGCGGAACCGAGATCGGCCTGGTCACGGCCGATCCCTTTGAGGTGCCGCAAGACGAGATCGGTCAGCCGCTCAAGCCCGTGCTGCGCGTGGCGAGCGACATCGACCTGCAGCTTGCCGACGACCTGGCCATCCAGGGCGACGAGGCCATGGTCGACTTCCGCCGCCTGGTCAAGGAGCTCGACCTCGAGATGAAGCCGGTGGGCGTCGAGTACCTGTTTGGCGGCGAGAAGGCCGTGTTCTACTTTGCGGCCGAGGAGCGCGTCGATTTTCGCCAGCTCGTCAAGGATCTGTCCTCGACGCTGCACATTCGCGTCGACATGCGCCAGATCGGCGTGCGCGACGAGACCCGCCTGGTGGGCGGCTATGCCCAGTGCGGACAGGAACTCTGCTGCACGCGCTTTGGCGGACAGTTTGAGCCCGTCTCGATTCGCATGGCAAAAGAACAAGACCTGCCGCTCAATTCCTCCAAGATCAGCGGCGTGTGCGGTCGCCTGATGTGCTGCCTGCGCTACGAGTTCGAGGCCTACAAGGACTTTAAGAGCCGTGCGCCCAAAAAGAAGACGCTCATCGATACGCCGCTTGGCAAGGCGCGTATCCAGGAGTATGACACGCCGCGTGAGCAGCTGGTGCTGCGCCTGGAGAACGGCAAAGTCTTTAAGGTCAACCTAGCCGATATGACGTGCTCGGAGGGTTGCAAAAAGAAGGCCGCCGAGCAGGGCTGCAACTGCCGCCCCGACTGCGTGACACGCGACGTGCTCGAGCGCATCGAGTCGCCCGAGATGCGCCTGGCGCTCATGGAGCTCGATCGCGAGAACGGCGTCGACGTGGGCGATGGCCTGTCGAGTGCCGACCGTCTGGCCGGCACGTCGATGCCCAAGCGCCGTCGTCGCGATGTCGAATCCGATGCTCGCGCCGGTCAGGGTCAGGGCGAGGGCCGTGGCCGCGGAAAGGGCCGCGGCAAGGCCGAGGCGCCCGAGGCCGAGGAGGCCGCCGGTGGCCGTCGCCGCCGCAAGCGCGCGGGCTCGGGCGATGCCGGCGAGGCTGCAGCCGCGGGCAAGAACGCCTCTCGCGAGCGCGAGGTTCAGCAGCCCCAGCAGCAGAATCGCGGCGGTGGCATGAACCCCACACGTCGTCGCCGCCGTCATCTGTCGAGCGAGGAGCGCGAGGACGCCTTCCGCGCCGCAGCTGCTCGCGAGGCTGGTGCCGCTTCCAAGGGCCCCTCGGCCTCCGATGCGCCTGCCGACAAGGGCGGCAAGTCACGTGGCGAGGAGGAGCGCGCGCCGCGTCCGCGCCGTCGCCATTCCTCGGGCGCGCAACAGAAGCCCTCAGTGCCCTCCGTGGCCGATCAGGTCTCGGATGGCGAGGTCAAGGTCACGCGCCGTCGTCCCGGAGATGGCGGGGGAGCGGCTGCCAAGGCTTCGCGTGGCGCCGCTCGCGACGAGCGCGAGCCGCGCGAGGATCGCGGTGGCGAGGGCTCGGCCGACCAGGGTCAAAAGCGCCGTCGCCGTCGCCGTTCCCGCAAGCCGCGCCAGGATGGCGGCGAGGGTTCGACCCAAAACTCGTCCGCACCGCAACCGCCCGCCGGCGAATAACGCCCGCGAGCGGATTTAGCTCGCCTTGCCCCGAGCGCATTGGGGTATCATAGCGCTGAATCAACAACCCTCCCTGCGACCGAGCGTAGGGAGGGTTGTGTCTTGAAGAGCCATCTGAACATATTGAGCTGTCTGCAGGGTGCCGGTGCCCTACCGTTTGCGGACGAATTGCTACCGTTTGCCGAGCGGGTGGCACGCGAGGCGCTCGAGGCATTGTCGCCAACACGATGTGCCGGCTGCGAGCGCGCCGGTGCGCTTATTTGCCAAGACTGCCTGGCCGCGCTCACGCTCATCGACCCACGTCATAGCTGTACCCGATGCGGCGCCCCGTTTGGGGATTTGCTGTGCACTGAGTGTTTGGTCGAGGGCACGTCCTCGGCAATGGCGGAGGCGCTCGACCGCTGCCTGGCGTGCGCCGTCTATGCGCATCCGCTGCCGCGCATCATTAAAGCGTACAAGGACGCGGGCGAGCGACGTCTGGCTCCGTATCTGGCGGAGCTGCTCTACGACACCGCCCTGCATGCCCAGGTCGTAGCGCCCGATCGCTACGGAGGTGTGCTGTCCGGTGCGGATGCGGTGGTGTTTGTGCCTGCGACGGCGGCAGCGTTTCGGCGGCGTGGTTTTGATCATATGGAGGCCATCGCGCGCCCATTTTGCGAGCTGTCGGGTGTTCCCTTGCTCGATGCTCTCGTCAAGTACGGGCATGGCGACCAGCGCGAACTCGGTCGTGAGGAGCGCCGCGAGCGTGCCCGAGGTATGTACGAGACGGTTGAGGATGTGCACGGCCGCCGCCTGCTGCTTATCGACGACGTTATCACCACGGGTGCGACGATGGCAGCGGCTTCGGCGGAACTCAAGCGCGCCGGTGCCGCGGCCGTTGATGGCCTCGCTATCGCACGCGTTTGGTAGGGGTGGTTTTGTGGCAGTGAAGATGGCGCGACGCATCGAGCCGACAAGCGAGCAACTGGCGGCCTCCGTAATCCTGGCCGGCGCCTCGGCGCTGCGCATGATGCGCGCCGAGCGCCGACAAATGGGTTACATCAGCTGGAGGGACCTCGATCCCGATGAAGAGCGCCGTGTGCTGCGCACGTCGTCGCCCTCGACCGAGGACATCTATCTTCCCGATTTGGTGCGGATTGGGGCCGCAAGCGGCGAGGTGCAAGAGGATTTGTGCTTGTTGGTAGGGTCTGCAGCGCAGCGCCGCCGTATTCTTGGCGTGAGCTGGTCCGTATGCTCCGAGTTGCCCGCCGGCTCGATTCTAGAGGTGGAACCGGGGGTGTACAGTCTATCTCCCGAGGCCCTTTGTGTTGTCGTCGCCCGCGAGGTCGGCTGTATCCAGGCATTTGCCCTGGCCCAGGAGCTGTGCTCTAAGATTTCGCTGAGTGACCGCGGGAAGTATCTGCCTCCCTACACCTCGCCCGTTACGAATAAGCTTGCAAAGGACAAGGACCAGCCAGCAGACGTGGGCTACTTTGAGGTTGAGCCGGTGCTGACGCCCGATCGTCTGGCAGATTACCTCGCGGTATGCAAGGGGAATGCGGCCAAAAAACTGCAGCGTCTGTGTCCCTACTTGTCAGAAAACTTGCGCTCGCCCATGGAGTGCATCATGCTCGCTCTGTTTTCGCTTCCGTTTTCCTATGGCGGATTTGCCTGCGGTCCCTTTAAGACCGACTACAAGATTGAGTTCGATGACCGCGCGCAGGCAATCTCGGGGATGCCGCATGCAGTTTGCGATGCGTATCAGGAAGCAGCCCGGTTTGACCTGGAATACAACGGTGAGCTGGGTCATTCCTCCCGGAGGGGACGTATCCATGATGAAAAGCGCAACACGGGCTTGATTACTATGGGAATCGAGGTCGCGACGGTCAACAACGAAATGCTCTGTGACATGGAAGCGATGGAAGCACTCGCATGGCGCATCCACCAGCGCATGAGTAAGCGATATCGCAACCGTGTTGACGCTCGCAGAAAGAAACAAGAGGCGCTATTTAACACGCTGCGGGCGTGTTTTGGGCTTAAACCCGCCTAACAATGCTCTGAAACAGGGGGTTGGATATATGCTCTGGCCAAAATATAGCAAATATGAGTACTGCTACAAATTCAGTAACAGCAAAATCAGGGATTTTGGGACTGGAAGATGGCGTAAATTAGAAAGTTATTAAACAAATGTGGAATATCCTGGCATCAATCTGACGTTATAGAGCGTGAAAACAGCTTGCAGAGCCAAAAACTCCTGCTACTAAATTGGTAACGGTACTCATATTTGCTATTTTTTGGCCACGGCGCCCTAAGACGGGTGTGTTGAGGCTTTCCATAGGGGAGTGACGGGCTCAATCAGAGCGTGTGCGGTCCGTCCTGACCTGCGAAATCTGTACTCGCGATGCGAATGACGCCCCTAACCTTAAACTTTAGCTTGAACTTAGCTATAATGCGCTACGTTCCTACCAGGCTGTGGTTGCGGACGGACGAAATGCCCGTTCTAGTCCAAGACAGACGCGGTCAAAGGGATCCACGTAAGCGACCGCGTGCGCGCGGCGCGATCATGGCGCGTCCTAGATGTAAGCCGCACCGTCCGTTCTACTTTCTTTGGGGCAATACCGCCTCGCGGGCGAGCGGGCCAGTCGTGAAGGTGGCTGCGGCCTCCCGAGCAAACACCCCGGTGCGCAAGTGTGGGGTCAAATACCAGGTCAGCTGGTGGGAACAACCTGATATTTCGCGCAACGCACGGATCGTATACGACACAGAAGGCAGGGTAGTGGACATGGTGAGGGGCAGCTTGATGCACGCGGCTTGGTTAGGTGCTGGGGCCGCAGCGGTCATCGCCGTTTTGGGCCTGAGCGGATGCGCGTTCAACCCGCTGTCTACGTTCACGACTCCCACGATCGACCAGATCGAGTACGAGACCGTCACGCCGGCGGTGTCGGACGATGCCCTGGTCACTCCCGGAACCCTGACGGTCGCCCTCGATACTTCCGATGCGCCGCAGGCCATGCAGGGCGCCGACGGCGAGCTCACGGGATATGCGGTCGACGCCGCCCGCGCCCTCGCAAGCCGCATGGGCCTTAAGGTCGCCTTTGTCGATGCGTCCTCGGCAGGTTCCGCGCTCGGCGACAAAAAGGCCGATATCTTTATCGGCGAGATCAACTCCACGGACGGGGACGTTAGCTCGCTCGGCACCTGCCTGTACGATGCCGCTTCCGTGTTCGGTAAAACCAGCGATGGTGGGTCGCTAAGCGTTTCCACCGATACCCTTAACACGTCTACTCTGGGTATTCAGATGTCCTCGGCCTCGCAGGAGGCGCTTGCCAAGCAGAGCATTACCGCCAACCAAAAGACCTACTCCAACATCAACGAGTGCTTTGAGGCGCTCGAGTCCGGCGAGGTCGACTATGTGATCTGCGACTCCACGGCCGGCGGCTACCTTGCACGCCTGATGAGCGAGGTCTCCTATGTCGGTGCGCTCGAGGCGCCCTCGACGCTTGGTGTTGCGGGCCTCTCGTCCAATGACGAACTGTGCCGTGCCGTGAGCGATGCCCTCGACGACATCACGGTCGACGGTACACTCGAGGCAGTCCACTGCGTCTGGTATGGCAGGATGCCCTACGACCTCACCACTAAGACGGTTTCGGGCGCTAACGTGCAGCCGGGCGACTCTGAGTCCAGTGAGACCACGTCCTCCGGCAGCGAGTCCTCCGATTCCAACAATGAGACTGCATCCTCCGAGGACAACTCGTCCAGCCAGGAAGGCGCCATCACCGACGACGACATTAACAAACTCAATAGCTAGTTATTGCTAGGGGTGGTGTCTCCTATACGTTGGAAAGGACACCTCTTCACGGTTTCAACACGCACTGCCGGGCTTCCCCGATGGGGGAGCCCGGCTTTTTCATCCCAATAAAACCAGCAGGTCAAAGCCAATTTTCGGGACCAAATACAAAGCGGCCGGCCCCCTCTTATAGCGCACTTTGCCACAGAAAAGTGCGAGACTTCGGTATGCGGTATCAAGCAATCGTTATTCGGGTCTTTAGGAATCCGCGTGATTAAATGCACGGCAATGGGTACATAGCCAGTACAGTAAGTCCCCGAGGCAGATTGGAGCCACGTATGGATATCAAGGTTTCTGGACGCAAGACGACGGTAACCGATGCTCTGCGTGCGCATGTGGATGAGAAGATCGGCGAGGCGCTCAAGGTTTTCGATATCGAGCCCATGACGGTCGACGTTGTACTTCGCTATGAGAAGAACCCCTCGAACCCCAACCCGGCAATCGTCGAGGTTACGGTTCGTGCCCGCGGTTCGGTGATTCGCGTTGCCGAGCACGGTGCGGATATGTACGCCGCCATCGACCTCTCCGCCGATAAGGTCACCCGCCAGCTGCGCAAGTTCAAGACCAAGGTCGTGGACAACCGCCAGGGCGGTGCCAGCGCAGCGGATGTCGCGCCGGTCGAGCGCGTCGAGGATCTGGCCGACCTGCTGCTGCCCGAGGAGGAGGACGACCTGCTCGTCCGCGAGAAGGTCATCGATGTCACCCCGATGACTGAGGAGCAGGCGCTGGTGCAGACCGATCTGCTGGGCCACGACTTCTACGTGTTCGAGAACGCGACGACTGGCCTCATCAATGTGGTGTATCACCGTAAGAATGGTGGATATGGCATCATCAAGCCCCGTATCGAAACACTTGACGAGTAAAATACGTTAACTTGCATGAGTTAACGGTTGGCGGCCATCCCATGCGGATGGCCGCCTTTTTACGTAAGGAGTCGCTTTGATGGACAAGGCTGCATCTACCGGCCATTCGGACCGTTGCCGCATCGTCGTCGATACCTGCTGCGACTTTAGCCCCGAGGTCGCCGCGAACCTCGATGTCGATATCTTGGGCTTCCCCTTCATTATCGATGGCGAGGAGCGCACGGATGACATCTGGTCGAGCATCACACCCAAGGAGTTCTACGACCGCATGCGCGCCGGCGCTCGCGTGTCTACCTCCGCCGTGTCGCTCGGTCGCTATATCGAGTTCTTTACCGAGTGCGCCAAAGAGGGCACGCCCACGGTCTACCTGTGCTTTACCTCGGCGCTGTCGTCGAGCTACAACTCCGCGTGCCAGGCGGCGGATGCCGTGCGCGCCGAGTATCCCAACTTTGAGCTCTACGTGGTCGACAACGCTCTGCCCTGCGCGACCGGCGCGCTCTTGGCGCTCGAGGCCGTACGCCAGCGTTCGGCGGGACTGACCGCCAAGCAGCTGGTCGATTGGGCAAACGAGGCCAAGACCTACGTACACGGCTACTTTACGCTCGAGAGCTTCGACGCGCTGGCTGCCGGCGGCCGCATTCCGCCCGCGGCGGCACAGCTCACGGCAAAGCTCGACGTCAAACCCGAGCTGTCCTACGACCTGGCCGGCTCGCTGTCGCTGATCGGCGTCAACCGCGGCCGCAAGAAGGCGCTCAAGTCCATCCTCAAGTCGTTCCGCGAGAACTACGTGCCCGATCGCACCATGCCCATCGCCATTATGACGGCCGATGCCGAGAAGGACGGTGATTGGCTCGAGGCCGCCATCCGCAAGGAGGAAGGCTGCGCCGACGTCACGATCATTCGCAGCTCCGTGGGTCCCACCATTGGCTCGCACGTGGGCCCCGGCATGGTGGCCTGCGCGTTTTGGGGTAAGAACCGCGCCGACAAGGCGTCGCTTTCCGACCGCATCGCCCGTCGCGTGCGCGGTCAGTAGGCAAGTAACGCGGCCGTAATCGATCCCAGCTCACTGCCCAAACGCTGGCACCGAGTGTTTAACCTGGTAACAACACCCAACCCAAAAGGAAAGGTTTCATGGCAAACAAGCTCTCCGTCGCATTTATCGGCACCGGAATCATGGGTGCCCCCATCGCCGGCCACATCCTGGACGCCGGCTACCCCGTCACGGTCAACAACCGCACCAAGTCCAAGGCCGCCGCGCTTATCGAGCGCGGTGCCGCCTGGGCCGATACGCCGGCCGATGCCGCGGCGAACGCCGACGTCGTCTTTACCATGGTGGGCTATCCCTCTGAGGTTGAGGAGCTCTACCTGGCGGGCGACGGCCTGCTCGCGTGCACCAAGCCGGGCGCGGTCTTGATCGACCTCACCACGAGCTCGCCCGAGCTCGCCCGTGACATTGCCGAGGCCGCCCAGGTTTCTGGTCGCATGGCGTTTGACTGCCCCGTCACCGGCGGCGAGTCGGGCGCTATCGCCGGTACGCTCACGGCTATCGTGGGCGCTACCGAGAACGACATCGCGCCGGTCCGCGACATCCTTGCCACCTTTGCGGCCAACATCTGCTGCTTCGACGGCGCCGGCAAGGGCCAGGCTGCCAAGCTCGCCAACCAGGTGTCGCTGGGCGCCTGCATGGTCGGCATGGCAGACGCCATGGCATTTGCCGAGTTGAGCGGCCTTGACCTGGAGAAGACCCGCCAGATGATCCTGGGCGGCACCGGCAAGTCCGGCGCCATGGAGAGCCTGGCTCCCAAGGCGCTCGACGGCGACTACAAGCCCGGCTTTATGGTCGAGCACTTTATCAAGGACCTGCGCTTGGCGCTCGCCTATGCCGACGACCGCGAGCTTGCGCTGCCCGGTGCCGACGTGGCCTTTACGCTCTACGACATGCTCGACGCCATCGGTGGTGCCAAGCTGGGTACCCAGGCCGTCACGGTCCTCTATAAGGAGGAGGCCGACGCCATCGCCGCCGGTCTGGACTGGTCGCAGTATCGTCCCGAGGAGCATGGCGCTCACGAGGAAGGCTGCGGTTGCGGCGAGCATGGCGACGATCACGAGTGCGGTTGTGGCCACCACCACGACGAGGGCCACGAGTGCTGCGGCGGCCACGGCCATGATGACGGCCACGAGTGCTGCTGCGGCCACCATCACGGGGAGTAGCGCCCATGAGCTGGACGTTCGTGGTGCTTGCGCTGGTGCTCTTTCTCTTTGCGATCTACATTGGCTTTTTGTGCGGCCAGTGGGCGTGCGAAAAGAGTGTCATCACCAAGCGCGACTACTGGATTGCCAACTTTGCGGGAGCGGCGGCAGTCGTCCTGCTGACCTGGGTGTTCTCACTGTTCCCGCTGGTGCAGTTTGCGCCGATCGGCTGGCTCGGCGGCTTTATCGCCGGCCTTAAGATGAGCTTTGGCGAGTCCGTTGGTCCATGGCGCAAGCACGACGAGGTCTTTAACGTCAACAAAGCACACCGGGCCGCCGCCGACGCGGGCGACGCCGAGGAGCGTCGCCGTGCGCGTCACAATGGTGCGGCCGACCGACAGCTCATCTCGGTCACCGATGACAGCAAGGGTGCTGGCAAGCACGCTAAGAAATAGTAAAAAGAGGTAACTATGGCAGAAAACAAAGACGAACAGCTCACCGATGAGGAGCTGGCACAGCTTCAGCTGGC
Organism: Collinsella sp.; assembly: GCA_031294825.1. Taxonomy (GTDB): domain Bacteria; phylum Actinomycetota; class Coriobacteriia; order Coriobacteriales; family Coriobacteriaceae; genus Collinsella. Next base: position 23,944 of record JAUMPM010000009.1, read on the forward strand.
AGAGGAGAACGAGAACGCCGTCGACCGTCTGGTCAAGGAGCTCGGCTGCCCCACGCGCCGCATCCGTCAGTTTGCCGCCCGCGTGCTGCACCTGCTGGCCGAGCGCGATCCGCAGCTCGTCGTGCCCTGCGTACCCGCGCTGATCGAGGCACTTGACCGCTCCGAGGCTCAGACCCGCTGGGAGGCCCTCGATGCCCTTGCGGCGCTCGCCACCACCTGCCCCGAGCAGCTGGGCGATGCCTTTGAGGGCGCCGAGGCCGCGCTGTTCGACGAGATTTCCTCCACGCTGCGCTATGCCGCCTTCCGCCTGCTGTGCGTGTGGGGTGCCACGAGCGTCGAGCGTTCGCGCGAGGCTTGGCCCATCCTGGACGAGGCCATCCAGTGCTACCACGGCGACCTTGAGTATCGCGACATGCTCGGTTGCCTGTACGAGTTTGGCCAGGGCGAGATTGACGCCGAGGTCGCCGAGAAGCTTGCGCTGCGCCTTAAGTTCGATGCCGAGAACGGTAAGGGCAGCTATCTCAAGGCCCGTTCGAGCGAGATTTGCGAAATGCTTGTTAAACGTTTTGGCCTGGATCTCTCCAAAAAGAAGAAGCGTGCTAGCGTTAAAAAATCTGACGACGCCGAAGACGAGGAGTAACAGATTATGGCGCACGATGTAGTCCTGATCCCCGGTGACGGTATCGGTCCCGAGATTACGCAGGCCATGCGCCGCGTGGTCGAGGCCACCGGTGTCCAGATCAACTGGAACGTCCAGGAGGCTGGTGCTGGCGTCATGGACGAGTTTGGCACGCCGCTGCCCCAACATGTGCTCGATGCGGTCGCCGAGACCAAGGTTGCCATTAAGGGCCCCATCACCACGCCGGTCGGCACGGGTTTCCGCAGCGTCAACGTGGCCCTGCGCAAGCACTTCGACCTGTATGCCTGCGTGCGCCCCTGCCTGTCGCAGCCGGGCGACGGCTCGCGCTTCCGCGACGTCGACCTGGTCATCGTGCGCGAGAACACCGAGGACCTCTACGCCGGGATCGAGTTCGATGAGGGCGCTGCCGAGGTCGAGGAGCTCTCGCAGCTCGTCGAGCGCTCGGGCCAGAAGACCTTCGCTGCGGATTCCGCCATCTCAATTAAGCCGATTTCCATCGCCAAGAGCCGCCGCATTGTGGAGTACGCCTTTGAGTACGCCCGCCGCTGCGGCCGCAAAAAGGTGACGGCCGTGCACAAGGCCAACATCATGAAGGCGACCGACGGCCTGTTCCTGCGCGTGGCGCGCGAGGTGGCTGCCAACTATCCCGATATCGAGTTCAACGACAAGATCGTCGACGCCACCTGCATGGGTCTGGTCCAGAACCCCAACGACTTCGATGTCCTGGTGCTGCCCAACCTGTACGGCGACATCGTGAGCGACCTGTGCGCCGGCCTAGTGGGTGGTCTGGGTATGGCCCCTGGCTCCAACATCGGTGCCGACTGCGCCATCTTCGAGGCGACGCACGGCTCCGCGCCCGATATCGCTGGCCAGGATATCGCCAACCCCACGGCCGAGATCCTCTCTGCTGCGATGATGCTCGATCACCTGGGCGAGAACGACGCGGCCAATCGCATTCGCGCCGCCGTCTCTGCCACGCTCGACGAGGGCGAGCAGGTTACCGGTGACGTGCGTCGTGCCCAGACCGGCTCCGTTGAGGGCGCGGTGGGCACGCAGGCCTTCGCCGATGCCGTTATCGCGCACCTGGCCTAAGGTATGCACGCTGCAAACGCCTAAATAGTACTTAAGTGTTTGCGTATAACCTAAGAATCAATACGCCCGGCGCTCTGTCGGGCGTATTCTATTGAGGACTATGTTTCCTAACAAGGAGTAACCGATATGGATCTGATTCAAAAGAAGGACGAGAAGGACGAGATCGACGGCATCCAGATTATCGAGCGCGGCGAAGGCCCCGACGGTGATGAGGAGGAGAAGATCGATCTGGTCGCCGGTACGTCTGCCGAGCACATTGCTGCCGGTACGACGGCCGAGGAGGAGGACGCTCGCCTGGAGGCAAAGATCGCCGCGGACGCCGCCGACGAGAACCTCATGCCCGAGGAGCAGGACGAGGACGACGACTCCGACGCGGACGACCATGCATCCAAGCACAAGAAGACGATGATTGTCGCCTTTGTGGTCGCTATCGTGATTGCTGCCGTGATTGGCTTCTTTATCGGCAACGGTGGTTTTGGCGGCAAGGGCGTCGGCTCGGCGACCCTCACCGAGGACCAGCTCGATTCGACCGTGGCAAGCTACAGCTACAACGGCAAGAAGAGCGACATCACCGCGCGCGAGGCCATTGAGAGCCAGTACAGCCTCGACACCGTCAAGGATGGCGATGGCAACTACACCGCTCCCTCTGCCGACGTCATCCTGTCCTACGTGCGCAACAAGATTCTGCTCGATGCTGCCGAGGACGAGGGCATTACCGTTTCTTCCAAGGAAATGAAGAAGTACGCCGAGGATTCCATCGGCACCTCCGACTACAAGACCATGGCCACGCAGTACGGCGTGTCCAAGGACCAGGCCAAGCAGATCGTCCGCCAGTCCGCGACGCTGCAGAAGCTCTACAAGAAGAAGGTCGGCGACAGCTCCGCAAGCATGCCGACCGCTCCGACCGAGCCTGCTGACGGCAACGAGGAGACCGCGAGCAAGGACTACGCCGACTACATCATCAACCTTGCCGGCGACGAGTGGGATAGCGAAAAGGGTACCTGGAAGGACGCCGATAGCACCTACGCTAAGGCCTTCGCTGACGATGCCTTTACGGCCGATAGCGCTACCTACAAGCAGGCCATGACCGCCTATTACACCGCCTACCAGCAGTACTCTTCGCAGGCTTCGAGCGCCAGCTCCAAGTGGACCGAGTATGCTAACGGCCTCTACGCCAAGGCCAACATCAGCATCTACGGCCTGTTTGCGTAAGGTTTGCCTGCACTACTGCGCGCTAACCGATCTACCTGATTGAGCCCGCTAGAACGGACAACGTTCTAGCGGGCTTTTTTTGTTACCGAAACCACTGGGGTGGGCCTCGCGCCCGCACAAGCGCTCCATCGCGTTTCCCTAATTCATATGGGAAAACAGCTGCAAACGATTGCAATTCTCCGGTGAACGGTCGAAAACTACCGTTCACCGATAATCTCAAAACTGGGTTCTAACTGGTATTAAGTCAAAAAGACCAATTCACAAATCTTCACAATGACCTGCAATTTTTCTTTACGCTATTTTTAGCCGCCCTGCGTTGTTTAGGCACAGGAAAAGTCCCGAACTTTTGCCAAAGCGTTTCGAAACGGTTTCAAAACCGCAGGTAGAAGTGTTAACGAGCGGTAAACGGTCGATTTATCACCGTGAGCGGTGCAAAAACGTTTTACCGTATGAATCAACGAAAGCGACCTCTTCTGGGGTGATATAGTGACAACAACACGTCACGTGGTTACTACCAGTTTAGAAACCACTGGTCTTCAAAGAACGCTTTCCAAGAAGCTTTAAGGGCGAGCGCCCGCTGGCTTCCGAAAATCATCGGACTCAGATTGTACACACCTTCGGAAGGGAAATTTGAATGGTTGGCTTTATTCTTACCGGTCATGGACAGTTCGCACCCGGCCTTGCAAGCGCTATCGCTATGGTTGCCGGCGACCAGCCTGCTTTTACCGTCGTTCCTTTTGAGGGCGACCAGGCTGCATCCTACGGTGAGGATCTCCGCGCCGCTATTACCGCCATGCGCGAGGAGTGCGATGGCGTGCTCGTCTTTACCGACCTGCTTGGTGGCACCCCGTTCAACCAGTCGATGATGATTGCCCAGGATGTCGACAACGTCGAGGTTCTGACTGGCACCAACCTTCCCATGGTTATTGAGCTTCTGTTCCTCCGCGGCAATGCCACGCTCGCCGAGCTTGGCGAGCAGGCAGTGACCGTTGGCCAGACGGGCATCACCGCCCAGACGGTCGCTTCTGTTGCTGGTGCCGAGGAAGAGGATATCTTCGGCGACGAGGACGGCATCTAATGGCCGATTTCGGAGCCAGCGTCTTGAGCTCCTCGGTCGCCCTTTTAGGCCTGCTTGTCATCATGGGCTTGATTTACACCATCTGGTCGCAAATCAACATGAAGAAGAAGCAGAGGTACTTCAAGGAGCTGCACACTGAGCTCAAGCCGGGTCAGGAGGTTCTTTTCGCCGGCGGTATCTACGGAACCGTAAAAGGCATCGAAGGCGAAAAGGTCCAGATCAAAGTCCGATCCGGAGCCGTCGTAGACGTTTCGCGTTACGCGATTCAGGAGATCAAGTAACTGTCGTCAGCAAATAACGAAAGGAAGCTGATCAACATGGCAGAACCCAACATTCTTCTTACCCGCATCGATAACCGACTGGTTCATGGTCAGGTTGCCACCCAGTGGAACTCCACTCTGGGCTCCAACCTCATCCTCGTCGCCAACGACGACGTGGCGACCAACACCATGCGCCAGAACCTCATGAAGATGGCCGCTCCCGCCGGCGTCGCTACGCGTTTCTTCTCCCTGCAGAAGACCATCGACGTCATCGGCAAGGCGAGCCCGCGCCAGAAGATCTTCATCGTGGCCGAAACACCGGAAGACGTGCTTACGCTCGTCAAGGGCGGTGTGCCTATAAAGAAGGTAAACATCGGCAACATGCACATGTCGGAAGGAAAGCGCCAAGTCGCCACCTCCGTCGCAGTTAACGACGAGGATGTCGCTGCGTTTAAAGAGCTGCAGGAATTGGGGGTGGAGTTGGAGATCAGGCGCGTTCCGAGCACGCCTGTTGAGGACACGAGCAAGCTCTTCTCGTAGTCTTCGTGATCCACGTTGTCAGGAGTGAAACCCTGACATTCTGTACGTGAAATCCAAAGTGCGTACATACATTTTGAAAGGAGGAGCAAGATGGAATACACGATCTTCCAGGTCGCTCTGGTCTTCATCGTCACGTTCGTCGCGGCAATCGACCAGTTTAACTTCCTCGAGTCTCTCTATCAGCCCATCGTCACCGGCGCCGTCATCGGTCTTATCCTTGGCGACCTCAACACCGGTCTTCTCGTGGGTGGTACTTATCAGCTCATGACGATCGGCAACATGCCGATCGGAGGTGCTCAGCCGCCTAACGCCGTCATCGGCGGCATCATGGCAGCCATTCTCGCTATCGCTACGGGCCTCGAGCCCAACGCGGCAGTCGGCCTTGCCATTCCGTTCGCTCTGCTTGGTCAGCTCGGCGTTACCCTGGTCTTCACGCTTATGTCGCCGCTCATGTCCTCCGCGGACAACATGGCTCACAACGCTGACACCAAGGGTATCGAGCGTCTGAACTACTTCGCCATGGCTCTGCTCGGCCTGATCTTCGCTGTCGTCGTCACCCTGTTCTTCATCGCTGGCGCTACCATCGGTCAGACCATCGCTTCCGCCATCCCGACTTGGCTGCAGACCGGTCTCTCCGCTGCAGGCGGCATGATGCGCTTCGTCGGCTTCGCCGTCCTGCTCAAGGTTATGATGAACCGCGATATGTGGGGCTTCTTCCTCATGGGCTTTGGCCTCGCGCTCATCACCGTTGCCAACGATTCGCTGGCAACCCCTGCTCTGCTCATCCTCGCTCTCATCGGCTTCGGCATCGCTTTCTGGGACTTCCAGCAGCAGACCGAGCTGAAGGGTGCAGCTGTTTCTGACGGAGGTGACTTCGAAGATGGCATCTAATGAGTATGTGATCCCGGAGCACTACGAGGATCTCACTCCTGCTCCGCAGCTCGACCAGAAGACCCTCAACAAGATGGCTTGGCGCTCCTGCTTCCTGCAGGCCTCGTTCAACTACGAGCGTATGCAGGCCGCTGGCTGGCTCTACTCCATCATCCCCGGTCTGGAGAAGATCCACACCAACAAGAACGACCTCGCGGCTTCCATGAGCCACAACCTGGAGTTCTTCAACACCCACCCGTTCCTCGTCACCTTTGTTATGGGCATCGTGCTTTCGCTCGAGCAGAACAAGGTTGACATCCCCACGATCCGCGCCGTCCGCGTCGCCGCAATGGGCCCGCTCGGTGGTATCGGTGACGCCCTGTTCTGGCTGACGCTCGTGCCTATCACGGCCGGCATCACCTCCAACATGGCCATCAACGGCAACGCCGCTGCGCCGATCATCTTCCTGGTGATCTTCAACGCCGTCCAGTTCGCTCTGCGCTTCTGGCTCATGAACTGGTCCTACAAGCTTGGCACCAGCGCTATTGACGCTCTGACCGCCAACATGCAGGCCTTCACGCGTGCCGCTTCCATCATGGGCGTCTTCGTCGTCGGTTGCCTGGTCGTCACCATGGGTGGCACCCAGATCAACCTCCAGATCCCCAACGGCACCACCCGTGGCCTTGCCCCTACTACCGTGATCGTCTCCGAGAAGGAGGCCGAGAACTTCACCGGTATGGAGGGCATCGATACCGAGACCGCTGAGGCCGGTACCATCGCCATGACCGATGAGGACGGCAACGCCCTCACCGCCACCGATGCCGACGGCAACGAGGTCAAGTGCGGCGTCGCCGATCTGGGCAACGGCATGGAGTCCGTGACCTACGCTACCGTTACCGAGGATCCGGTCAACTTCTCTGTTGCCGACACCCTCAACACCATCGTCCCGAAGCTCGTCCCGCTTATGCTTACGCTGCTGCTTTACTACATGTTCGCTAAGCACAGCTGGACCCCGACCAAGGGCATTCTCCTGCTCTTCGTCCTTGGCATCCTGGGCGCTGGCCCGCTTGGTCTCTGGCCGAGCATCTGGTAAGGCTCTAGCTTGAGGGGTGTGTCCCTACGCGGCTCACACCCCGACCCCTTAAGCCATGTGTATGTTAAAAGCTGCGTGCTCGAAAGAGCGCGCGGCTTTTGTTTTCTTGATGATTCGGGTGTGGCAGACAGATAATGCTAAACACCCTAGGTAGTTAGCCGAATTCGAGCAAAAGGGAGGATAGGATGGCGATCGGAGCGCGTAAGCAACCGCTGTACGATCAGCTGGTCGATATTCTGACCGAAAAGATCGACCATGAATATCGCGCCGGTGACATGATTCCTTCCGAGCGCGAACTTTCGGAGCGCTATGGTCTCTCGCGCACCACGGTGCGCCTGGCTTTGCAGGAACTGGAGCGTTTAGGACTGGTGGTTCGGCAGCACGGTCGCGGTACCTTTGTGACCGACCGTTCGGCAAAAGCAACCAATCTCATGCAGTCCTACAGCTTTACCGAGCAGATGCGCGCGATGGGTCGCGACCCCGAGACCACGATTCTCGAGTTTTGCGAGATGGAGGCCGATAAAAATCTGGCCGAGCATATGGGATTGCGTATCGGTGATCGCATTTTTAAGCTTAAGCGCCTTCGTTCTGCCGACAACATGCCCATGATGGTCGAACGCAGCTATCTACCAGTTCGTCAATTTCTGTCCCTAAAGCGACCGCTGCTGGAGCGTAAGCCGCTTTACGATGTGATTGAGCAAGACTTTCAGCAAAAGATACGCGTGGCCGAAGAGGAGTTCTATGCGAGCATAGCCCGTCCCACCGACGCCCACCTTTTGGGAATTGTCGAGGGCTCGCCTGTGCTCGATTTGGTCAGGACTACGTATAACGAGTCAAACGAGGTTGTGGAGTACACACTCTCGGTTGCTCGTGCCGATCAGTTTAAATACAAGGTTTACCACCAGCGTAGCGAGTAGTGTCCGCATCGTTTCCATATGATGATTCTTTGCATTTAACTGGTTACTACCAGATAACCAACCGAAGTGTATAATTGCACGTCAGAGGATTACTTCTAGAGAGAGGTATTAGAAATGTTCGAGAAGAGTGTCGAGGAGCTCACCGAGCTCGGCGCCCAGATCACCACGGCCGAGATTGCTCAGCAGCCCGAGCTTTGGCGTGATACGCTCAACATCTATCGCGAGAACAAGGAGGCCATCGAGGCCTTCCTGGCCGAGGCTCGCGCTATGGGCGAGGGTCGTCTGTCCGTTGTCTTCACCGGTGCCGGTACGTCCGACTACGTTGGCGATACCTGCGCCCCGTACCTGCGTCACGCTGGCAACACTGATCTCTACGACTTTAAGCCCATCGCCACGACCGACATCGTGAGCGCTCCGCGCGACTTCCTGCGCGCCGAGGATCCCACGCTCGTGGTTTCCTTTGCCCGCTCTGGCAACAGCCCCGAGAGCCTTGCCGCCGTTGCCGTTGCCAAGGAGCTCGTCCACAACGTCAAGTTCCTCAACATCACCTGCGCTCCCGAGGGCAAGCTCGCCGTCGAGTCTGCCGATGATCCCAATGCGCTGACGCTGCTCATTCCGCGCGCCAACGACAAGGGCTTCGCCATGACCGGTTCTTATTCCTGCATGACCCTGCTCTCCACCCTTATTTTCGACACTGCCTCTGACGAGCAGAAGGCCGAGTGGGTCGAGACCATCGCCAAGATGGGCGAGGAGGTTATCGCTCGCGAGTCCGAGGTCGCCGATTACCTCGCTGGCGACTTCAACCGCGTGACCTACTTGGGTTCTGGCTCCTTCGGTGGCCTTGCCCAGGAGAGCCAGCTCAAGATCCTCGAGCTCGCTCACGGTCTGGTCGCTACTTCCTACGACACCTCCATGGGCTATCGTCACGGACCTAAGTCCTTCGTCGACGATAAGACGCTCGTCTTCGTGTTCGTCAACAACGACGCCTACACCCGTCAGTACGACATCGACATCCTCAACGAGATCGGTGGCGACGAGATCGCTCAGCACACCATCGCCGTTCAGCAGGAAGGTGCCACCGTCTATGAGGGTGAGTCCTTCACCTTTAAGGGTTACGAGGCACTTCCCGAGGGCTACCTTGCTCTGCCGTTCGTGATGTTTGCCCAGGCTATCAGCCTGCTCAACTCCGTCCGCGTGGGCAACACGCCCGATACGCCGAGCCCCACCGGCACGGTCAACCGCGTGGTTAAGGGCGTGACGATTCACCCCTTCACCGCTTAATCGCGTCCCCCTGTAAGGGCGCCCGTCCGCTCATAACGGCGGGCGGGCGCTTTTTGTTTTACGTGAGCTGGGTATAAGCATTACCACAGTCAACTGCTTTAGAAGCGAGGAGTGCATATGAGCACGTACGCAATTAAGGCTGACAAGTTCTTCTTGCCGGCAGGCCCGCAACTGGGCGGCTATCTTATGGTCGAGGATGGCGTTTTTGGCGCCTGGCAGGCCGACGAGCCCTCTTGCGAGATTAAGGACTACACGGGATCGTGGATCGCACCGGGTATGGTCGATACTCACATCCATGGCTTCTACAACCACTCAACTACCGATAACGATCCCGAGGGCATCGATATCAGCTCAACCGAGCTCGCCCGTCGCGGTACCACCAGCTGGCTGCCCACGACGTTCACCGATGGCGTCGAACAGATCAAGGACGCCTGCGCTGCTATCGCCAAGGCGGACGAGGGCCGCGTCCCCGACTTCTGCGGTGCCCGCATTCAGGGCATCTACCTGGAGGGCCCCTTCTTTACCATGAAGCACGTGGGCGCGCAGAACCCCGCTTACCTGATTGACCCCTCCGAGGAGGTTTTCGACCAGTGGCAGGAGGCTGCGGGCGGACGTATCGTCAAGAGTGCCATGGCCGCTGAGCGCGATGGTGCTGCCGCCTATGCTGCCGCTCTCAACGCGAAGGGCGTCGTGACCAGCATCGGTCACTCCGACGCCACCTACGATGAGTGCATCGCCGCCATCAACGCCGGTGCCAGCTGCTTTACGCATACCTATAACGGTCAGCGCGGGCTGCATCACCGTGAGCCCGGTGTCGTGGGTGCCGCCATGTCCACGCCCGAGACCTATGCCGAGATCATCTGTGACGGCAAGCACGTGAACCCTGCCGCCATCAAGGCGCTGCTGCAGGCAAAGGGCTGGCAGCACACGGTGCTCATCACCGACTGCCTTGGCTGCGGCGGCATGCCCGAGGGCAGCTACACCAGCGGCGGCATGGACGTCATCATGAAGGACAACCTATGCTGGCTCGCCGACGGCAAGAGCATTGCCGGCTCGGTGCTCACGCTTGCCCAGGGCGTCAAGAACATCGTCGACTGGGGCATCGCCAGTGCCGATATCGCCATCCGCATGGCAACCGAGGTGCCGGCTCGCTCTGCACACATCGAGGATAAGTGCGGCAGCATCATGCCGGGTCGCGACGCCGACTTTGTCGTGTTCGACCATGAGCTCACCCTCGTCGAGACGTATGTTGGCGGCCAGAGCGTCGGCAACGCCTTTACCGAGTAACGATAGAAAAAGACGGCGGGCCCGAATCTGCTCGGACCCGCCGTATGGGTTAAACGCTCAAAAGCACCTTTACAGTTACAGCTTGTTAGCGATCTTCTTTGCCGTGCGCTTGACGCCGGCCACCAGGCCTCCTGCAGGATGCTCCTTCTCATAGGCTAGGCGCTTCTCGCGCTTGGCATACTCTTCGACGATGATGTCGCCGTACTCGTCTTCGATCTTGTCGAAGAAGTCGACGGCGCCCTTAATTTCTTCAGCGGTCGGGTGCCCCTTTTGGACACCGCCGGTGAGTTTGAACGGCCCCCACGTATCAAAGCCGGGGCAACCGTAGACACCCATAAAGATGGCCTGCCTCATGCGGCAGATGCCATCGATATCCTTGCCGTACCACTTGTTTTTGCCGCCATAGGTCATAAGGCCAAACACCTTGTCCTGCGGCTGCAGCACGTTAGTGAGCACGCGTGCCATATCTTTGTCGATCTCGGAGTAATAGATGCCCGTGGCGACGCCGATCAGATGATATTCGTGCAGGTCGGGGTACTCGTTTTTCCCGAGTGACTTCACGTCGAGGGTATCGATTTCGGGGTGCGCCTCGACGATGGCGTCCACGAGCTTTTTCGTATTGCCGTGGTGGCGTGAGGCATAAAGGATGATGGTTCGCATAAGAAGGCCTTTCAGCTGTAATGACGTCAATGTTTGTATGGTACCCCGTTGTATGGTCGGGATACCGGACACATCGACGAGCGCGCGGGTTTGTCCTCTGACTAGGATTGAGACGGGCGCTTGCATGAAAAAAGCAGTTGTCCGAAAGGATGGATAATGGAATACGCTCTTTCCAACGATTCGATTTCTATCAAGGTTTCCACGGCTGGCGGCTCGTTTACCTCGATTGAGGCTGACGGACGCGAGTATCTGTGGCAGGGTGATCCCGCGGTGTGGTCCGGCCAGGCGCCGGTCTGCTTTCCGATTTGCGGAGGCCTGCGCGATGGTAACGCTATGACGTTTGCCGGGCATCATGTGAAGCTCGCCCGCCACGGCTTTGCGCGCAAGCAGGAGTGGAAGCTGTTGAGTCAAAGCGCAAACGAGCTGGCTATGTGCCTGGCATCCGAGGATAACGCTGCATTGCTGAGCGATTATCCGTATCCGTTTAAACTTGTCGCCCGCTATACGCTCGAGGACGCCGCCGTGCGCGTTTCCTATGAGGTTACCAACGAGGGCACCGAGGACATGCCGTTCTTTATCGGTGGACACCCCGGCTTTAGGTGTCCGCTCGATGAGGGCGAGGCCTATACGGACTACGAGCTGCGCTTTGAGAAGGACGAGGCTGCGGAGCTCTGCACCGCCGTTCCCTCGACTGGATTGATTGACGTGGCAAACCGCTCCAAGAACCCCATGGTGGGAAAGACGCTGCCTCTGTCGCATGAGCTCTTCGATTTTGCGGAGACCATCTTTGACGTGCTCGAGAGCCGTCAGGTCACGCTTTCTAAGAAGGGGGAGGACAAGGGCGTCCACCTGAGCTTTGAGGGCTTCCCGTATCTCATTGTGTGGAGCAAGCCCGAGGGCGATTTTGTGGCAGTTGAACCCTGGGGCGGCCTTTCGACCTGCTCCGATGAGGACGACGTGCTTGAGCACAAGCGCGGCTGTCTTATCGCCAAGCCCAAAGAAACCATCGTGCGCTCGTTCACGATCGAGATTCTGTAGTCGCATGTAGCCAATTCGTTTTGCAAGGCATAAGGAGCCTGCGAGATAAGGAGCTAGAAATGATCCTCACCGTTACGATGAACCCGTCCGTCGATACGCGCTATCAGCTCGATGAGCTCGTCATTGACGACGTAAACCGTGTGACGCCCGAAAAGACCGCCGGCGGCAAGGGCCTTAACGTAGCCCGCGTCCTTGGTCAGCTGGGCGACGACGTTGTGGCAACCGGCCTGCTTGGTGGTCATATGGGCGCCTATATGGCCGAGCTCATGGATGCCAATGGCATTAAGAATGATTTTGTGCCCATCAAGGGCGAGACCCGCATCTGCCTTAACATCCTTCATGCCGGTAACCAGACCGAGCTGCTCGAGAGCGGCCCGACGATTGCCCCCGAGGAGCTCGATGCCTTTACCGCCAAGTTTACCGAGCTTGCGGGTAAGGCCGACGTCGTTACCATCTCGGGTTCGCTGCCCCGCGGCGTCGAGGCAGACTACTATGCCAAGATCACGGGCATTGCCGAGAACGCCGGCGCCAAGGTGCTGCTCGATACCTCGGGTGCTTCGCTCGAGGCAGCGCTCAAGTCCGAGGTCAAGCCCGAGCTGGTTAAGCCTAACCTGACCGAGATTAACGGCCTTTTGGGCACGAGCTTTACCACCGACGATGTGGAAGAGCTCCGTGCCGCGCTCGCCTCTGACGCCCGTTTCTCCGATATCCCCTGGGTCGTCGTATCCATGGGCGCTGCCGGCTCCGTGGGCTTCCACAATGGCCGTGCGTTCCGCGCGAAGACGCCCGATATCCCCGCCGTTAACGCCACGGGCTCTGGTGACTCCACTATCGCTGGCTTCGCGCATGCCATTGCTGCTGGCGCGGACGACGAGACGGTGCTGCGTACTGCCAACACCTGCGGCAAGCTCAATGCCATGGATCCCATGACCGGCCATCTGGTCATGGACCGTTGGGACGAGGTCTACAACGGCGTTGTCGTGACCGAGCTGTAAAAGCCTGGGCGTCGGCCCCGGCATTGCTTGCTAGCTCATGTCGACGACAAGTGCGGTAGCATTATGCTGGGGCGCGACGCCGGCTTTGTCGTGTTCAGTCCCGACCTTACCCTGGTCGAGACGTGTGTGGGTGGCAACAGCGTCGGTAACGCGTTTGCCGAGTAGCCGCCAAGGAAGCGATCCGAGAGGGGATTTAGATGATTTACGGTGCATTGGGCGATATCGAGGAGTATCGCGGAATGCTCAAGGGCCTCGACGTGCTGATCGACTGGCTCGAGGAGAACGATCCGGCGCAGCTCGAGGTCGGCAGCCATCCGATTCTGGGCGACAAGGTCTATGCGAACGTCATGGCTCCCACGACGCGTCCCGAGGCCGAGGCTCACTATGAGACGCATCAGCGCTATCACGACCTGCAGATCGACGTCGAGGGTCGCGAGGCCTTTAAGGTTGCCACGGGCAGCCTGACGCTGGTCCAGGAGTTTGACGAGAAGGACGACTACGATCTGGTCGATTCCGACGCTTCGATCGCCGGCGATCTTGCTGACGATAAGTTTGCGCTGTTCGTTGCCGGCGAGCCTCACATGCCCACGCTCGAGTTCCCGGGCGATGGCGCACAGCCGGTCAAGAAGATCTGCTTTAAGCTGCTTGCAGACGCTTACTGGGAAGAGTAGCGCGCTGCTCGGCTGAGCTGTTCGTCTGATGGCGTGATTCCCCTAGGGATATCACGCTAGGACCCCGCCAAACGTGTTTCCCTAGGGGAATCACGTTTGGCGGGGTTTTCTGTTTTTGAATAGGGAAGCTGTTTATTTGCGAAGAACATCGGCTAGACGCAGGATTGAAATCATCGACCGATAAGTGAGTTCCACTTTTTCGCCCGCAAGCAGTCGTTTCGAGCCAATCTCATCTAGCCCCACAAGCCGAGAAAACAGCGGGCCGCTCATCGTGCCATCGTCAATTGATTCCCTTATG
>JAUMPM010000066.1 GCA_031294825.1 Collinsella sp.
GTACATGCGAACCTCCAGTCCGGACCGCCCCGCGGTCCAACTTTCTGTCCGCACCCCCAAAAGCTCGCATAAGCCTTAATCCAGGAACTATTTCACCGCAACTTAGGAGGGGATGTGGGGTCCCCGGCATATATATGAAAACGGCTCTGGCACCAAATGGAGCCAAAGCCGTTAAAACTATCCTATGGAGCGGGCGACGGGAATCGAACCCGCGTCATCAGCTTGGAAGGCTGGGGTTCTACCATTGAACTACGCCCGCAAGATATGGTCGGGACGACAGGATTTGAACCTGCGACATCCTGCTCCCAAAGCAGGCGCGCTACCAAACTGCGCCACGTCCCGAAGGTGTTGAGCAGCTAAGGTCTAAACCTTGCGTGTCCCAAAGCGAAGGAAATTATAGGGGAGACTTCCCGCCTGTGCAAGCGACGATACCCTAGCTCCTCGAATGTGTGACAAACTGGCTATGAACCAGACCGATCACAAACGCCGCCACAGCAACCGGTGCCCACGCAGCACCGATATCTGCCAGCGGCAACGCATCGAACGGCAGCCACGCGCCAGTAAAGAACGCGTCGCGGACCGAGGTGATCACGCTCTGCACCGCGACCACGCCGCCGACCCAAACCCAAACCTGCGGATGCGCGTCGCAAAAGCCGTGCATCAGGCCCATAAGCACCAGCACAATGGCAACGGGATACAGGGCATTGAGCATAGGCACCGAGAACATAAGGATCACGTCGAGGCCCACGTTGGAGAGCACGCACGAAAACGCCGCGAACACAAAGGCAAGCATCGCAAAGGGGCGGCGCATGGCCTCCTCGGAAGCCTCCGCTCCCCCTTCAACCACATACGTCTCGCAGAAGTACCGCGAGCAGCAGCTAATAAGACCGATGCACACGTTCATGCAGGCGAGGAAAAAGATCGCAAAGACCACGACCGTGCCGACAAGGCCAAAGTGCATGGAGGCAGAGCGGGCAAGGATGGCGGCGCCATTGGTGGCATCGGGCATAACCGTGCCGAGCTGCATGCCGGCAAGCGCCAGGCCACAGTAGATGATGGCCATGAGCACGCCGGCGATCACACCGGAGCGCGAGATCTCAAAGGCCACGCGCTTATCGTCGGTAACGCCCAGCTCATGGATGGTCTCGGCGATGATAATGCCAAAGGCGAGCGACGCGAGCAAGTCCATGGTCTGGTAGCCGGTCAAAAAGCCCTGCACGGCAGCACCGGCATTGTAAGGAGCCTGCGGCGCGGCAGCGGGACCCAGCGGCGAGATCACGGCAGCGCCCACGACCAGCACGATGAGCGCGATGAGCGCGGGGCCCGTAATACGACCGAGCACGCGTGTGATAACGCCCGGGCGCAGCGTGAGTGCAAACGCGACGACAAAGAAACCGACGGCAAACACCAGGCGAGCCGTGCCAAGCGAGACGCCCTCGGGCAGCAGTGGCACCAGCATCTCGAAGGCCGTGGAGCTCGTACGCGGAATGGCCAGGCACGGGCCGATCGCTAAATAGACCGCCGCGACAAAGAACTCACCGAACTTGGGGTGCACGCGGCCGGCAAGCTCGCGCGCCGTTCCGGCAAGCGCCACGGCGATAAAGCCCATGACGGGCAGGCCGATGGCGGCGATGAGAAAGCCGAGCATGGCGACCGGCGTGGCAGAACCTGCCTGCAGCGCCAGCAGTGGCGGAATAATGAGGTTGCCGGCGCCAAAGAGCATCGAGAATAGGGCGATGCCGACGGTGACGACATGGTCGGAGCGCAGACCGCGCGGGGCGGATGAAGCCATGGGTCCACCTTTCGGGTTGAAACAAAAACGGGACGGGCAAAAACACCCGTCCCGCAAGTATAAACGGTCTAGAAGCTTTAGCAGGCTAAATCGCACAGAGCATCGATAGCCGTGTCGACTTCTTCGGTCGTGTTGAAATATCCAAACGAGAAACGGACGACGCCCTGGCGCTCGGTCCCCAGCGCACGGTGCATGAGCGGGGCGCAATGGGCGCCGGGGCGCGTCGCAATCCCCCACCCCTGCATGAGCGCATCCGAGATCTCAGCCGAATCGATATCGCCCACGTTGAGCGACACGATCGCCGAGCGCGTCGGCTGGTCAAAGGCACCGTAGAGCTTAATCCCCGGAATCTCGCGCACGCCGGCAAGGAAGCGATCAGCGAGCGCACGCTCGTGGGCAGCAATCGCCTCGACCCCGCCTTGGGCCTCGATAAAGTCGAGACCAGCGGAAAGGCCCGCGATGCCGTGACCGTTGAGCGTGCCCGCCTCAAGGCGCGTGGGCCACTCAAGCGGCTGCAGTGCATCGAAGCTGTGCACACCGGTGCCGCCCATGGCCCAGGGCGCCACGTCGACGCCCTCCGCCACGGCCAGACCGCCGGTGCCCTGCGGGCCCATCAGTCCCTTGTGGCCGGTAAAGCACACCACGTCGAGCCCCATGGCCTGCATATCGATATGCTCCGTACCGGCAGACTGAGAGGCGTCGACGATAACCAGCGCGCCGGCCGCATGAGCCACAGCCGCCACACGTGCAACATCAACGGAGTTGCCGGTCACATTGGAGGCATGCGTTACCACCACGGCACGCGTGCCCGGCGTGACCAGCTGCTCGAGCTCGTCGTAGTCGAGCACGCCGTTCGCGTCGCAGCCCGCACGCTCAACGGTCACACCCCGCTCTGCCGTCAGGCGGTTGAGCGGGCGCAGCACGGAGTTGTGCTCAAGCACCGTTGTGACCACGCGGTCGCCGGGACGCACCACGCCGTTAATCGCCGTGTTGAGCGCCGCCGTAGAGTTGGGCGTAAAACAAACATGGTCCGCCCTCGGGCAGCCCAGCAAGCGCGCAAGCTTGGCACGGCAAGCATGAATCGTACGAGCGGCATCGAGGGCACCCGACGTGGCCCCGCGCCCGGCATTACCGAGCGAACACATCGCCTGCGTCACGGCATCGATCACCGTCTGCGGCTTATGCATGGTCGTCGCCGCGTTATCCAGGTAGATCATCGCACGACCTCCCACATGTCGATTACCGTAAAGCCCTCGGTGGGGACGCCCGCCGCGGCAAGCTCGCCGCGCAGCAGGTCCTCATCCGAAGGCAGCGCCTTCCACGCCAAGCCGCAGCCGGCAGCGACCTCCCCGGGCACGGGAATCGTGCGCCCGGGAAGGCCGCGCTCGACGCATAGGGTCTCGCACCCCATGGCGGCCGCCGTGGTAGGAAACGTGATGACAAGCGCCGGGCGCTTTTCTCTCATGGCAATCCCGCCCAAACGCTACGGGCGCACGACGCGCACGGCCTGCTCCATCTTCTCCACGATCACGTACATATTGGTGACCTCGCCTACTGCAAGCTGGTCCTTAATGCCATAGTGGTCGAGGCAGGTGCCACAGGTAAGGATCTCGACGCCCTGCTCGGCCAGACCCTTCAGGTCGTCGAGTACCGGAGAGCCCTCTACGGTGAGCTTGGCGCCGCCGTTGTAGAACAGCATGGTCGCGGGCAGCTCCTCCTGCTGCGTCACGGCAAAGATGAAGGCCTTCATGAGCTTGTGGCCCAGCTCGTCGTCGCCACGGCCCATGCAGTCGGTGTAGACGGAAATGACGAGCTTGCCCTTGCCGGCGCTGGCATCACAGAAGGCAGCGCCATCTTGCTCGGGATCGGCCACGGCAACGGTGCCAGAGGCCGCCACGGTCACGTGCCACTCGGCGTCAGAAACCTTCTCGACCGAGGCCGTGCAGCCCTTCTCCTGTGCCATCTTGGAAATGTTCTTGACGGCGGTCTCGCTGTCGACAGAGGTCACCACGGCGCCCTCGCCATCAAGCTGTTTGAGTGCCTTAAGCGTCTTGACGACGGGCAGCGGGCAGACATCGCCCATGGCATTGACTTCAATCTTGGTAGACATAGCAAATTCCTTTCGAAAGGGGCCGCCCAGAACAGTAGGCGGTCGCATAAACAGTTTTCCTTAATGCACAACGCGGACGGCAGGGCCGCCCGGCTCTGCCTCGCACACGCGCCCAACAACGGCAGCGATGCGCCCCTCGGCATGTAAACGACGCGCAAGCTCATCCACATCGGCAGCAGGCGCCGCAATAAGCAAACCACCCGAGGTCTGCGGATCGTACAGCGCATCCAACATACCCGGTTCCAGGTCATCGTCGGCCGCCACGCGCGGGCCAAAGAAGTCCTGGTTGCGATAGGAGCCCGCGGGGATAATGCCCAGACGCGCCATGTCGAGCACCTGATCAAAAAGCGGCACCGCCCCCGACGCAAACTCAATCTGCACGCCCGAACCCTCGGCCATCTCGCACGCATGCCCGATCAGGCCAAAGCCCGTAATGTCGGTGCAGCCGTGAAGCCCGAGTCCCTCGGCCAAACGGATCGGGGCTTCGTTGAGGGCGCGCATCGAGTCAAACATGGCTGCGGCCTCGTCCTGCTCGATAAGCTCGCCCTTAATGGCCGTGGTGATGATGCCCGAGCCGATCGCCTTGGTCAGCAGCAGAACATCGCCCACGTGCGCGCCGCTGTTGGCGAGCATACGGTCGAGTGGCACAAAACCGCTCACGGACAGGCCGTACTTGGGCTCGTCATCGTTGATGGTGTGGCCGCCCGCGATGGAGCAACCCGCCTCGACGCACTTGTCGGCGCCGCCCGCCAGAATCTGACCGGCAACCTCAACGCCCAGACAGCTCGGGATGCACAGCAAGTTCATGGCATGGCTCGGCCGCCCGCCCATGGCGTAGATATCCGACAGCGAGTTGGCTGCGGCGATCTGGCCGAACAGATAGGGATCGTCGACCATCGGCGGGAAGAAGTCGACGGACTGCACGAGGCCCAGGTTTTTGCCAACACGAAAGACACTCGCATCGTCGGAGGTATCGAACCCCACGAGCAGGTTGTCGTTATGCACATTAGGTAAGTCGCCCAGGACCTGGGCGAGGGCTCCAGGAGCCAACTTAGCGGCTCAACCACTCGCAGCCGTCATAGACGTAAGCCTCATCTGATCACCTGTCATCGATACCTCCCCTCAAACACAAACAATGCTTCCCAGTATACGCATGAACGCGCTTCCACGGCCGATACATCACCCTAGTGCCTGTGCGCGAATCGCTGCGCCGATCGCTCCGGCAAAGCGGGCCTGGGGCGAGGTGGTCACCGGCGACCCCAGTAGCTCGCCCAACCGCTCCACAACGAAGGCGTTCTCGCACAGGCCACCGGTCAGGTAGTACGGGGCGCCCGCGGCCTGCCCGGCCATGGTCGCCACGCGCGAGACCACGCTGTCGATCACGCCACGCGCAATGTTCTCGCGCGGCTCGCCGCGACCGATCAGGCTGATAACCTCGCTTTCGGCAAACACGGTGCACATGCTGGAAATCTTGGTAGGCTCGCCGGTGCGGGCGAGGTCTGCCATCTGCTGCTGGGAAATGCCCAGGCGGTCGGCCATGATCTCCAAAAAGCGCCCCGTGCCGGCAGCGCACTTGTCGTTCATGGCAAATTTGGCCACGCGGCCGCCTTTAAGCTGGATGACCTTGGTGTCCTGGCCGCCCACGTCAATCACCGTGCCGTGATCGCCAAACAGGCGCACGGCACCGGTGCCGTGGCAGGTAATCTCGGTCACGACCTTGTGCGCATAGGGCACCGCGACACGGCCGTAGCCGGTCGCGACCACGCGCACGTCGTCGGCAGCCACGTCATAGCCGGCCGCTGCCAGTGCCTCGCGCAGCCGCTCGGCCGCATCGACCGAGGAGAACCCGGTTGGCTGCACGCACGTCCACGCCACCGAACCCTCCCCGTCGACCACAGCAGCCTTAGCCGCCGTAGACCCGATATCGATCCCGATCCCTATCATGGCTCTCTTCCAATCTGAACATCAAAGGTAGCGGCGCGTTCAGGCGCCTTAGCTCTAGGTTTCTCAGGCTGTCTCTTATACACATCTGACGCTGCC
>JAUMPM010000016.1 GCA_031294825.1 Collinsella sp.
CGGGGTATAGAACTAACCCCTCAAACAGCTTCAAAACGCCTATTTCGATGCGCGCTCGGCCGCTTCGATCACGTGTTTGGCGAGAATCGCCGTTGTCACGGCGCCCACGCCGCCCGGCACGGGGGTGATGGCACCAACAACCGGCTCCGCGGCAACAAAATCGACGTCACCCACCAGCTTGCCAGCGTCCTCATCCCAGTTAATGCCCACATCAATGATCGTCTGGTCCTCGCGAACGGCATCCACGCCAATCGTGCGCGCGCGTCCAACGGCGGCAACCACAATATCAGCCGCACGGCACTCGGCAGCAAGGTCGCGCGTATGCGTATGGCACGTCGTCACGGTCGCATTGCGCGCCGTAAGCATGGCAGCAACAGGACGCCCGATCACCAGCGAGCGCCCGACCACAGCAACCTTAGCTCCATCCAGCTCAACGCCATAATGATCCAGCAAAGCAAGCACGGCTTCGGCTGTGCAGGGGGCAAAACCCTCACCGCGCCCCGAAAGCGTGGTGAGCAGCGAAGCCGGCGTCATGGAGTCAACGTCCTTGGCGGGATCGAGCGCTGCGGCGACGGCGTTCTCGTCAAGGCCGGCGGGCAGCGGGCGGAACATCAGACAGCCATGGACAGCCGAATCGGTATTGATGTCCTCGATGGCCGTCAACAGCTCGTCCTGCGAAACATCGGCGGGAAGCAAAACGCGACGAACCTCAATCCCCACTTTTTCACAGCGCTTGAGCGCACCGCGCTCGTAGGATAGGTCGTCCTCGCGCTCGCCCACGCGAACGATGGCGAGCGTCGGCACAACGCCGCGCTCACGCAAAGCGGCACAGCGAACAGCAAGTTCCTCGGTCAGCGCGCGAGCAACAGGAGCACCCTTCAGTAGCTCAGCCATGGCTATCCTCTCTTCCTTGCAGCGTCGGCGGCGCGGCGCGCCAGCGCATCGGCGCGCGGCAACCATGTGTCGAGCAGCTCATCACACGCCGTCTCGAGCTCCTCGGCACGAACGCGATCTTTCATAGACGTGGTGTTCGCAAAGAGCGTCAAGCTCGCGCCCTGCATAGCGGCACGGCAGAACACGGCGCCGCACGCCACATCGGACAGCAGCTGACGCGAACCCTTGTCGGCCATGTCCTCGAGCAGCGCCAGCGCACGCCCGCAGGCATCCATAATGCGATACGGCGGCATAGCGGCCACATGCAGCGCATCCTGAATCGCGGTCGCTCGAGCCGGATCGTCACGCGGAATACCGTACGCCGCGGACACCCGCCTGTAGGCACGAACGTCCTCGGAAACCAACTCGACAAGCTCCTGGGCCAGCTCATCAGCCTGGGCAAACGCGCGCGTCAGGTCATCCGCACGATCAGCAAGCGCGGGATTAGTCGCACCGTAGCGGGCAACCATTCCGCACAGCGAGGCACCCAGCGCGCCCACAAAGGCGCTCGCGCTGCCGCCGCCGGGAACCGGCTCGCGCGCGGCCAGCGCCTCGGCAAACCCGCGGCAGGTCTTGTCCATCATCTCTTGGCTCATACGCATGCACCTTCAAGTCATATACATCGGTCGGGCGGAATCGCCGACCAACCGCATCGATCACGTAATGGTGCTAAGTCTAGCCCATAAGTACATGAGCGTCAGCGCACCTGGCCATCGCAGATTTCTATGGCACGCGATAGGCGTCGACAACGCAAACATGGGACACATGGCCCACCTTTCGAGACTCCCGAGCAGCACAAGCTGGGGCATATCTATAAGTAAGGAACCCGTTGGGGAACGGCCGCGCAACGGCCACAAGCGATGAACGGAGGCATAAGTCGCACAGTACACAGAGACATCCCCCGCCAGCGCAATCAGTACCCCAACAGCATGCGGCGCCGTGATGTCATCAGCAGACAAGGAGGACGCCACCATGAAGAAAAAGACCCTATCGATCCTTTCCCTTTGCATCGCCCTCTTTGCCGCATTTGCCCTTGTCGGCTGCGGCGGGAGCGCATCGGGCGGGGGCGGCAGCGCCGCTAAGAGCGAAAGCAAAGAAAAGGCCCCCGTTGCCAAGAAGACTGACTTCATTTGGTTTAAGGTCGAGATGCCCGAGGGCGTTGGCGTAAGCGACTCCGCTGGCAAGAATGCCGACAGGGTCCAGCTCACCTTCCCCGAAGACAAGAACGGTTCGGCCGATCGCTTTATCCCCGTTTGGAAAAAAGCGCTGACGGCAGAGGAATCCCACGCCGACCAGGCGGAAAAGAAGGGGGATACGTTCCAGTGGAAGGATGGCGGGTCCGTCGAGTATAACGGCAGGACGTGGCTCGTCGGAACATACGAGGACAACAGCGGCATCTCAACCATGCTTTTTACCGACGTTGAGCCGGGAAGCGTCTGCGTTCTCATCGCGAACTTCGACCTGCACAAGAAAGAAGCCGAGGCGCTTCTCAACTCCATCGAGTTCCCCGACGACATGAAGAAAGCAGTTGACGAGGCACGTGAAGTCGAGATTTCGAGCATCGAGATCAAGTAACGGGGCACCCGTACGCGCCTACGCGAACCCGCGTAGGCGCGCCCATTAAAACAACGGGCGCCCAACCCGGGGAGGGCCGACAGCATCGGCCCTCCCCTCTTTTGCGCCCGAACATATTGCCACTTGTCGGCGCAAATCCTGCCCCCAGAATGGGACACATGGCCCACCCGAATGAGCTGCTCACGCGTACAGTAAAGACAGGTAATCCATGGGCGGTTACAGATCGAGGAGGACACGACCATGAAAAAGAAGGCCTTTGCGATTCTCACCCTCTGCATGAGTCTTTTTGCCGCGGTTGCCCTGGTGGGTTGCGGCGGAAGCGGCGGCGCTACCGGCAGTGGCGGTGGCGGCGGCGCAGAAAAGCCAGCCGTGGATATGAGGACCGACTTCATTTGGTTTAAGGTCGAGGTCCCCGAGGGCGTCGAGATCACCGACGTCGCAGGCGACACTGCCGACAGGGCCCAGTTTAAGTTCACCGAGAGCGAGCACGCCAGCGATCGCTTCATCCCCGTCTTCGATCCTGACAAGAACGCCGACGAGCTGTTCGACTACGAGGCAAAGTGGAATGCCAGCTTTGAGTGGACCGAGAATGACCCCGTCAAGTACAACGGCAAGACTTGGCGCAACGCTTCCTATACACACTCGGGCGGCGTAACGACCGAATACTTCACCGACGTTGACGGCGGCAGTGTGTATGTGCGTATCGACAACGTCGAGGAGCACAAGGACGCCGTCGAGACCATGATGAAGTCTCTGGAATTTGCCGACGACATCGCCGAGGCCAAGACCGAGGCCATGGACGTCAAGCTCGACGATATCGAGATCAAGCGCTAAGCGACTGGCGAGCGCAACGGGAAACACGGTCGCAGTGCAAACAAGCGACGGTACCCCAGCGCTTCGTACCCAGGGAGGGCCGGTAAACCGACCCTCCCTTTCTTATGCCTGTAGCCGACGAACGCGAGGATGCCGGACGCCGGAACCGCCCCAAATGTGGCAACAGTACGAAAACGACAAACACCCCAACACGTCCGCCCACCGATTTATTGCGCCGCGCAGACAATTAAACCAGCATCTTTAAACATCTGGGCAGTATAGTGACCAAAACTATCGCATAACCGCACTCTGCGAATGGAGAAGTTATGACCGAACACCATGCCATCAGCCGCCGAGCGTTTACGCTGGGCCTAGGGCTTGCGGCGTTGTCACCACTTGCAAGCCTGCCCGAAACCGCAGCGCCGGGCATTCCCCTGCGAGCGGCATTTGCAGACAACACACCCGCACCGTCGGACAGCCTCCACAATTTCGTCATTCGCCTTCGCCCCGCGGGCTATTTTCGCACCGCGAGCGTCAACCAAGACGGCAACGTTCGCGGCAACGTCTGTCACCTGTTTAACGACGGCACGTCCAGCAAGCTCATCCTTGAGAACGTAACGACCAAGAATGACGATACAAACTGGTACGCCATCCGCACCTTGCTCAATTTCGAAGAGCATAAAAAGACAGGCTACAGCATTTGGTCGGTCGACGACGACTCGGACAAAGATGGAAAGGTCATCCACGTATGGGGCGGCGAGTATGACAACAAGCCCAGCCGCGCTTTTGCGTTCGAGCGTCAATCAAACGGAACCTACATCATCCGAGACCGCACGGTCGAGAAAGAAACCGAGAAAAAAGACATTAAGTACCTGGCAATAGAATCGAACGGCAAAGACCAGGACAACAATAAGATCTGCCATAAGAGTAAGAGCATTCCGTGGGAGCTCGAACTTATCGGTTACGACATGAAAAAGAACGATGCCACGGTTAGCAGCCTCGACTGGATCACGTACAGCAGCTACGTCGACGGACCATATTGGATGAAATACGTCGACGACAACAAGTTCCTCGACGAGCTGAGCATCCCGGGTACGCACGATTCGGGCACCTGCAGCGTGGACAACGACACTGAGCCCCAATCCTCGCAAGTAAAATGCCAGCAGGATTACATTCCCACGCAGTTGCTCGAAGGCATTCGCTATTTTGATATCCGGCTCGGAAAGGGCGATGACCCCGGCATCGACCACGGGATTTTCTACCTACTCAAAAAAGACGGGAACTATCTGCATCTCTCCGATGTCATCGGGTACTTCAAAACGTTTTTGAACGAAAACCCGTCAGAAGCGCTCATCATGCTCGCATCGCGCGGCAACGATGAGGCTACCGACGAAAGCATAACGACGGCCTTCGCCAAGGTTATGGCCGATAACCCCAACCTGTTCTACACGTCGAGCCACGTCCCCACGCTGGGCGAGGTGCGCGGAAAGATCGTCCTGCTGCGTCGATTTGGGCTTGCCGGCAACAGCGTAAGCGGCCACACGTGGGGCCTCGACCTCACCCAATGGGATGACAAGATCAAGGCGCATTCCGGGCAGTCGATGTGTCTCGTCCAAGACGCGCGGGGATTTGAAGCCATAGGGGAAACGGGCAATGAAGAGCCCTATTGCACCAAGGTATATGCCCAGGACAAGTACAAACTCACGGGAACCGACAAGCTCAGCTGGGTCGATAATGCGCTGAAGGAAACGACCGGGCGCACGTGCAACAAGGTGGACGTCGTGGACGATGCCGGGGCCGAGGTGCAAGTCCAGGAGCGTTGCTGGTCTATCAACTACACCAGCTGCACGGGCTTGTCGCACGGAGGCAATCCTTTTACCTCGGCACGAGTAGTCAACGAGCATCTGTACAAGAGCCCGTACATCAATCCCAGCGGCACCGAGGATACAAAGTCAGATTACCTCAAGCACATTGGCATCATCGCATCCGACTTTGTTGATGCGGCGCTGGCCCGGAGCATCTATCAGCGCAATTACAATTACGATACGAAGCACACGCAGTCGGCTTCGTGCTGCCTCCCGACCCGCATGCGCATGACGTACGGCGACTCGCTGAGCGATGCCTCGCTCCAGGATGGCAAGACCGTTGGCGAGGGCCATTTCCGCCTTGTCGACAGCAGCAACGTACTCAACGTGGCGGCTTCGGGCCATGCGTTTACCATCGAATACGTGGATGTCGACGCCTTGGGCAACGAGACCGTTACGGGGCTGCAGGGCTCTGTGCCCATCGATATCGATCCACGCGCGCTGACGCCCCATTTTGAGGGACTCGAAGGCCTTAAGGCCGGCGAAGACGTGCGCGCCAAGATTGCGGCATCACTCGAGGGCAAGCTCGAAACCGATGCCTGCACGGCCCAGCTCGAGTTTGTGCACGACGCGGACGGCGCTCCGGGCACGGCAATGGCCGAGGGCGAAACATTTGCCGCAGGAACGTACTGGGTGCGCGTGAACGGTCTCTTGGGCGACGCGGCGCAGAACTACACGCTCGCCAGCGACGGAGCCGCAAGCTTTACCGTAGCGGCCTCGGGCAGTGCGGGCGGCACCGGCAGCGGCACGGGTTCCAACGCAGGCGGCGCCGACAAGAACGGCAAGAGCAACAAGAGAGACCAGGGCAAGAGCTCGGGCGGAAAGCTCGCCAACACGGGCGACGGCTCTGGCGTTGCCGCCGGGCTCGCTGCCGCCGCCGTGGCGACAACGGTCGCAGGTGCAGCAATGCTTGCCAGTGACCGCGACAATACCGAGGACGTTAACGAATAGGCAAGCCAGTCTTTTGGGCGCATTAACTCAATCGGGGCGCAGAATACCGTTCTGCGCCCCGATTTTTACCTTGGCCCGAACGCCGCTATCGGCTACATCACCATGTTCAGCGCTTTCACAAATTCCTGGGCCTTCGCACGGCTACTCAGGCTAAAGACGCAAGCGGTCAACAGCCTGTTACGCAGGAAAACGTCGCGACCCTTGATCCTGTTGACCCCCGTGATGTCCTTAAGGTAGACAATCTCGGTGTGCTTGCCGCCGAAAGTGCCCTTCTTGAGCACCTCAATACGGTTAGGGTAGATCTTGACGTCTTTAAACCTACCCGAACCCTTGTCCTGAAACAGCAAGGTGTTGTTGTCCATACGCGTCACTCCCGTGGGGTTCGCTAAAACTGTCTCTATTGCCACATTTTAGTCACCGCAAGGCCCCATGCGAAGATGTCAGACAGCACAGCAATTCGTGTCCGCGCGAGGCTTTAAACTAAATGCGATAAAGATGCATTCCACAAGAGGAAAGTAAGGCGACAGTGATGGGTGAACTGGTAAACCGTGGAGAATCGGCAATCGTGCCCGAAGGTTTTTACAAGCAGGTTTCCTCGATTCTCAACGCCGCTCGCAACAAGGCCTATACCGCCGTTAACTTTGCGATGGTTGAGGCGTATTGGGAGATCGGCAAGAGCATAGTTGATGAACAGGGCGGAGAGGAGCGCGCAGCATATGGAGAGGCATTGATTGCGGGCCTCTCCAGAAGGCTTACCGCGGATTTCGGAAGAGGCTTTGGCATCGCAAACCTTCGCAATATGCGTCAGTTCTTTCTTGCGTTTCCAATTCGCGACGCACTGCGTAGCGAATTGAGCTGGACTCATTACCGCAGGTTGATGCGCATTCCCGACCCTGATGCTCGCGCCTGGTACATGAACGAATGCGCCGATTCTCGTTGGAGCACGCGTCAGCTCGAGCGCCAGATCAACACCATGTTCCGCGAGCGCCTGCTTGCCAGCAAGGACAAGAAGGCCGTCACCCAGGAAATCCAAAAGAGCGCCCCGGCTCGTCGCCCCGAGGATATCATCCGCGACCCATATGTACTGGAGTTTTTAGGTTTCTCGGACGATACTGCGTTTCGCGAGAGCGATCTAGAGCAGGCGCTCATCACGCATCTTCAGAAGTTCCTGCTGGAGCTTGGCCGTGGTTTCGCTTTCGAGGCGCGCCAAAAGCGCATCACCTTTGATGGGCGCCATTTCTATATTGACCTTGTTTTTTACAACTATCTGATGCGCTGCTTCGTGCTCATCGACCTTAAGACCGATGACCTTACGCATCAGGACCTGGGCCAGATGCAAATGTATGTGAACTACTACACGCGTGAGCTCATGAACGAAGGCGACAATCCGCCCATAGGCATCGTGCTCTGCGCGGACAAAAGCGATTCGATCGTCGAGTACACGCTGCCCGAAGACAACGACCAAGTGTTTGCCGCCAAATACCTGCCGTATCTTCCAAGCAAGGAAGAGTTGGCGCGCGAGCTGAGTGCCGAGTACCGCGCCATCAACGAAGCGACTAATGGCGAAGTGCAAGGATAGCAGCACGTTGCGACCGAAACCACCGCAGCCGTCGCAGGCGCACCCGCGGTTGAGGCGCACGCTACAAAACAATACCGGTCATGGACGCCGGCAACGACATTCTAGCCGTGGCTGGCGAGCGTGACCTGACAGGCAAAGACGCGGCCTTCGTCTGATGTGGGCCCATTGGCTGCCACAGAAAAGGACCGGTTGCAGCCGGCCCTCAAGACACTTGCACCTGCGTTGCCCGCGCTTCCGAAGTGTGACTAACTGAGGAGCGGGTTCCGTGGCACAACCTGATCTTGCCCAGCGAGGCGGCCCTTTTGCAGCCGGTCCACCGTTTATTTACATCTACCCCCTGCCAAACTACCGGATGGCAGCCCCCATGCCTGCGAGCCGTCCCGTGCTGCGCTTCCCTACTTCCCAAAGATCGCAGCGAGCAAGCCCTTACGTTTGGGCTTTTCTTCTCGGTAGGAACCCTCGGCAACCGCTGCAACCTGGCGCGGTTGCTCGCCGCCTCCACGGCGCACGATCTGGTACAGAAACGGCGACTTAACGTATTTGACCTCGATGGGCGTGGCATGCACGGTGCTCTCACCGGACAGATGCAGGCTCGGATTGAGCGGCGCCACGACGTGCGTTTCGCGCTTGTCACTAAACACCACCGCGGCCGCGCGGCCCGTCTGTCCGTTTACGGCAATGCGCACCTGCTCGCCATCGCGGCTGTCCGTCGCCGGACGATCGACAAAGTAGACCGGCACCATCACCAGGCCATCCTTATGCTTGCGGGCCTTGCGCGCCCAGGTTCGGATGCTCTTTTTATTGAGCCCCAGTACGGCCTCGGCATCGTTGCCCGCAACGTCGAGCGCCAACTTATCAATGACCACATGGTCCTTGGTAGATGCATCGACGGAGACGACGCGGAAGTCGCCTTCCTGCATGGCGGGATCGAACGGACCGACCTTGGCAAAGTCCCACGGCTCCAAAATGCCCATGAGGCGAACGTCCAGGTAGTTTGCCCTGGGGTATGCCCAGTCGAGCACCTCGTAGTACACCAGGGTTTCCTTGCTCAGGCCCTTGCCCGGGAAGCTCGCCATCATGCGCAGGTCCGCCAGCGCCATGGGGAAATAGAAGAGCATCATGTCGTTTTGGATCGCATCTTCCACGTCGTGCCCGGCAAAGGCATCCGGGTACTGGCGCACCAGCTGCAGCGCGTTGGCACGTGCCTGCTGCGGCGAGATTTCGCAGGGAATACCCTGATCCGGCACATACTCCGCACCCACGCCCATGGTCAGACGCTTGCTAAACGTCCCCGGTTTGAGCAGGTCGGCAATGCCGATCTTGTTGCCGCAGGACGGGCACTCAAACACGCGCTGGGTCGACTCGCCCTCAAAGGACGCACCACAGAAGGGGCAAGGAATACTCACATGCGTGGCCTCTTGGAACTCCTGCGCCGTGCCGCGATCCTCCCACAGCAGATGTTCCAGGACCGACTGATTGCGCCAGTGCGAATTGAAGAAATACCAGTCCGGGTCCTCCGGGCGCTCGAGTTGCGACACATGCGTGAGCTTGAGCAGTCCATCCACCACCGTCAGCGGCGTATGGCGAATGCCCAGGGCGCTCTTGGGCTCCCCCGCATCAGCCTGCCACGGAACGACCGTGCCGCAATAGGCGCACTCAAAGCTGCGCTTAGCCTGGTGCGAGTACATAGGGCCGCCGCAGTTTTGACATTTAATGGCAAACATCTCGTCCATGGAAACGTCCTCCTTTGCACAGGGGCTGTCGACATTAAGTATGTCGAGCAAGCAGGCACATGCCCATACCCATGTGGCCCAAAATGGACCACCCAGGCAGACGAGAAGGCTCGCTCGTTAGCACCGGCAGACTATTGCTGCATTTTCTGAGCATCGGTGCACGGCGCCCCCGCGCGAGCTACACTATCCCCTTAAACATGATTGTGAGGACGACCGCTATGCTATTTGTAAATCGGCTGGTACATACGCTTGTTCCCGGCAGCGAGAGCGAGCCGGTCGATGCATCTTGCCGCACCAACGCGGGCTTTTCCGCAAGCCTCGTCTGCATTGGCCTCAACATCACCCTGTGCCTGGCCAAGGGCATCGCGGGCCTGCTCGCCGGCTCCGTCTCCCTCATCGCCGACGCTTTCAACAACCTCTCCGATGCCTCGAGCAACATCGTGAGCCTGCTCGGGTTCCGCCTTGCCAGCCGCCCGGCAGACGAGGGCCACCCTTACGGCCACGGCCGCTACGAGTACCTGGCTGGTCTGTTTGTCGCCGTCCTGGTTTGTGCCGTCGGCATCAACCTAATCCTCGAGTCGGTCACCAAGATCATCAAGCCTTCCCCCACCGCTTACACGTTCATTTCCCTTGCGGCACTGGCTACGTCCATGCTCGTTAAGCTCTGGATGGCAGCGTTCAACCGCACGCTGGGCGATCGCATCGACTCGGAGACCCTCATCGCCACGGCACAGGACTCCAAAAACGACGTCATCACCTCGGGCTCGGTCTTAGCGGCGGCGCTTATTTCGCAAGCGACAGGCTTTGACCTCGACGGCTGGGCGGGCCTGGGCGTGGGCATCTTCATTTGCATCAGCGGCATGGGCCTGGTGCGCGACGCCATCAGCCCGTTGCTGGGGCAAGCGCCCGACCCCAAGCTCGTCCAGGCAATCCGCGACAAGATCATGTCCTATCCGCAGGTCCTGGGCACACACGACCTCATGGTGCACGACTACGGCCCCGGCCGTCAGTTTGCCAGCGCACACGTGGAAATGCCCGGCGAGGGCGATGCCTTTGAGCACCACGAGATTCTGGACACCATCGAACACGATATCAAACATCAGATGGGCATCGGTATCACGCTACACTGCGACCCCATCGCGACAACCGGCGATGACTTGCGCGGCTGGGTCAAGCGCGGCATCATGCAGATCGATCCTGCGCTCTCCATCCACGACCTGCACGAGCACGACGGGTTCGTTTCGTTTGACCTGGTGCGTCCCGACGGCTTTGACATATCCGACGAGGAGCTGCTGGAGCTCGTCACGCGCATCGTGCACGAGCGCCGGCCCGATGTCTCATGCGTCGTCACGTTTGATTCGGGCTTCAGCTCGCCCGAGCGTCCGGCCGAGCAGCTGTAGCCCCGCTCCGCTCGTCCGCTAGTTTCCCTGCGCGCCCGAGATGCCGTTTTGCAGGGCGTTCCAGGCATCCGTCGCCATGCCGCCCAAGTTCTGCGCGGTATCGCCCAGGTTCTGAGCGGTGTCGCCCAGCTCTTGCGCCTTGTCTCCCAACTCCTGCGCCTTGTTGCTCAAGTCCTCCAGCGTATTGGAGCTCGAGCTATCGGTACCGCTTTGTCCGTCGGACGAGTTGCCTGAGCTGTTCTTGTGCGTGAGCTGAATTTCGAGGTTGCCGCTGTCGTTATAGTAGGCAGAAGTAACGACCCAGTTGGCATCGACGACGGGCGTTGAGCCATCATCAGTCAGGACCACGGCATTCGAAAGATCGGCGCCGCGCGACTTGAGGATCTTCTTGGCGTTGGACCAGTACTGCCCCGGGATATCGCTCAGATCGACGGTGCCAGACGAGGCGGACTCGGTTTGCTCGGCAGTGGTATCGGCCGTTGAACTCCCCCGCTTGTTGAGCATGCCCGACACGATGGCAAACACAATCGACAGCGCAAAGAAGATCGCCAGCACGATGAGGATCTTCTTGATCACGCTCGACGAACGCGACGGCTTCTTCTCCTCGTCCTCGCCATATTGCGGAATCGACTTGGGGTACTCGCGATACGGCTCGCGCGACTCGTAGCGAGGCTGCGCCGTGCGAGGCATATACGTCGTCTGCTGAGGCTGCGGAATGGGATTTTGCGGCAGGTCATCATAGGGATTCGGCGTCGAGGCAGCATAAGAATCCTGCGGCGTGTAATCAAACGGATCCGGAGCTGCGTTGCCATAGGGGCCTTGCGAAGATGCAGCGTAAGAATCCTGCGCCGTGTCGCCATAGCCCATAACCCGGGTGGGCTCGGCAGAAGGCTGCGTCGCGGCGGGGTCGGCATAACCGGGGTTGGGAACAACGCGGGTCGCATCGGCGCTATCGCCAGCCTGCGCGGAACCGTAGCCGCCCATCACGGTTGTCTTGTCCTGATCCATGCAACGATTCCTTTCCGTCGCGCGTGAGCCTCAAGTTATCCATGCATTCTACCCGCGCAAAAGCCTATGACGGGCAGAGTCCGTCGGTATCTACAAGACATGCGCGGGCCTAAGGATCAAAAAGCCCCGCCGTGCCTTGTGGGCGCGGCGGGGCGGGCTAGCAGCTATGGACAGCAGGCTTAGAACAGGCCGGTGATGTTGCCGTCGTTGTCGACGTCGATGTTTTCGGCCGCGGGCACCTTGGGCAGGCCCGGCATGGTCAGAACGCTGCCGGTCAGCGCGACCACAAAGTGGGCGCCGGCAGAAACCTTGAGCTCACGCACGGTGATGCGGAAGTTCTCGGGAGCGCCCAGGACCTTGGCGTTGTCGCTAAAGCTGTACTGCGTCTTAGCGACGCACACCGGCAGGTTGCCAAAGCCGTTCTCGCGCAGCTCGGCGAGCTGGCGCTTGGCGGCCGGCGTAAAGTCAACGCCGTCGGCGCGGTAGACCTTGGTGGCAACGGCCTCGAGGGCATCAGCGACATCAGCGCCGTCCTCATAGGCAAACTTGAGCTCGCTCGGCTGCTCAATCAGACGCATGACCTCATCGGCCAGGCCGAGCGCGCCCTCGCCGCCCTTGGCCCAGACCTCGGAAAGCTTAACGTTGACACCGAGCTTCTGGCACTCGGACTCGATGAGCGCAAGCTCGGCCTCGGTGTCCGTAGGGAAACGGTTGATGGCGACCACGCAGGGCAGACCATATACGTTCTGGATGTTGTCGACGTGACGCAGCAGGTTGGGCATGCCAGCCTTGAGTGCCTCGAGGTTCTCCTCGTTGAGGTCGGCCTTGGCGACGCCACCGTTGTACTTCAGCGCACGAGCGGTCGCGACGACCACGACGGCGCTGGGGCGAACGCCCGTCATGCGGCACTTGATGTCGAGGAACTTCTCGGCACCCAGATCGGCACCAAAGCCGGCCTCGGTAATGGCAACATCGCCAAAGCGCATCGCCATACGCGTGGCCATGATAGAGTTGCAGCCGTGGGCAATGTTGGCGAAGGGACCGCCGTGGACAAACGCGGGCGTGCCCTCGAGCGTTTGCACCAGGTTGGGCTTGAGCGCGTCCTTAAGCAACGCGGCCATGGCACCCTGGGCCTTAAGGTCGCGGGCACGGACGGGCTCGCCGGCAAAGCTATAGCCGACGACAATCTCGCCCAAGCGTTCCTTGAGGTCGCTGATGCTCGTAGACAGGCACAGAATTGCCATGACCTCGGAGGCGACGGTGATATCGAAGCCGTCCTCGCGCGGCACGCCCTGGGCCTTACCGCCAATGCCGTCGATGACGTGGCGCAGCTGACGGTCGTTCATATCGACGACGCGCTTCCAAGTGATGCGCTTAACGTCAATACCGAGCTGATTGCCCTGCTGGATGTGGTTGTCGAGCATGGCGGCCAGCAGGTTGTTGGCAGCACCGATGGCATGGAAGTCACCGGTAAAGTGCAGGTTGATATCCTCCATGGGGATGACCTGAGCCCAGCCGCCGCCGGCAGCACCGCCCTTAACGCCAAAGACGGGGCCGAGCGAAGGCTCGCGCAGGGCCACGGCGCTCTTGATGCCGCGACGACGCAGGCCGTCGGCCAGACCGATGGTCGTGGTGGTCTTGCCCTCGCCCGCAGGCGTTGGGTTGATAGCGGTCACGAGGACGAGCTTAGCCTGGTGATCAGTCGGCTCGTTGAGCAGTGAATAGTCAACCTTAGCCTTGTCGAAGCCGTACGGAATAAGGTGCTTAACGTCGACGCCGGCGTTCTTGGCCACCTCGGTAATAGGCAGTGGCGTGACAGAACGTGCGATTTCGATGTCAGTAGGCATGGGCGGTCCTTTCGTTACCGAATGAGAAAAAGACCAATTCAGCATAGCACGGGCGCGCAATAGTAAAACGCCCATAACCGATGAACGGCGATATGTTTACCCGATGCCCAGCGATAGTCCAACAGCCCGCCAAAACAAAGCGCCCTAAACGGTAGGTTCAATCCCCAGGTGCTCAAAGGTGCGAAGGGTTGCCTGACGGCCCTGCGGCGTACGAATCATCAACCCGCACTGCAGCAAATAGGGCTCATAGACATCCTCGAGCGTGCCCGGATCCTCGCCCACCGCGCTGGCAAGGGTCGTAAGTCCCACGGCACGACCGGAGAACGTCTTGGCGAGCGTCTCCAAAATGCGAATATCCATCCAGTCCAGACCGAGCTCGTCGATCTCGAAGAACTCGAGCGCCTGGCGGCAGATATCGAGCTCGATGGGGCCGTTGCCGCGCACCTGTGCGTAATCGCGCACGCGCTTGAGCAGGCGGTTGGCAAGACGCGGCGTGCCGCGCGAACGCGAGCCGATCTCGAGCGCGCTGGGATGGTCGATCGTCACGCCCAGGATAGTCGCCGAGCGCGTCACAATCTGCGCGAGTTCCTCGACCGTGTAGTAATCCAGGCGATATGAAATGCCAAAGCGGTCGCGCAACGGGCCGGTCAACATGCCTGAGCGGGTCGTTGCCGCTACCAGCGTAAATTTGGGAATATCCAGGCGAATCGAGCGCGCCGCCGGACCCTTGCCAATCACGATATCGAGGGCAAAGTCCTCCATCGCGGGGTATAGGACCTCCTCGACCGAACGGTTGAGGCGGTGGATCTCGTCGATAAACAGCACATCACCCGGCTGCAAGTTAGTAAGGATGGCCGCCAGGTCGCCCGTGCGCGCGATGGCGGGGCCACTCGTGGTCTTGATCTGAGCGCCCAACTCGTTGGCGATAACGGTGGCCAGCGTGGTCTTGCCCAGGCCCGGAGGACCCGAGAAAATCACGTGGTCGAGCGTCTCGCCACGGTTCTGCGCCGCTTCGATCAACACGCGCAGGCTCTGCTTGATGTGCTCCTGGCCGCAGTAGTCGTCCAGGCGCTGGGGGCGCAAAGTGCGGTCGACATCGAGGTCCTCGGCCGTCAGCTCCGAGCCCACCATGCGCTCGCCGTGCGCCATGGATGCCGCCGGCGAG
Source organism: Collinsella sp. (assembly GCA_031294825.1). Taxonomy (GTDB): domain Bacteria; phylum Actinomycetota; class Coriobacteriia; order Coriobacteriales; family Coriobacteriaceae; genus Collinsella. The sequence continues at coordinate 14,870 of JAUMPM010000016.1, forward strand.
TTACCGGGCGTCGCCCACAGGTCCTGAGAGTCATCGGCTTCCCACATCACGCATCCATTCCGAGTCGCTTAAGCGCCGCGCCGAGCAGATCCTCGACACGCATATTCTGCCCATCATACCCGCTCAGGGCAACATCGGTCTCCTGCGGGCTAAAGCCCATGGACAGGAGCGCCGCACGGGCGTCATCGATGGCCGAGGGAGCGGCAGCGGGCACGGGCATCGCAACCTGGCCGGGAATCACGTCGACCGGCACAAAGCCCTTATCCTTGGCAAAGGTGCTCTTGAGTTCCAGGATCAGGCGCTGAGCTGTCTTTTTGCCCACACCTGGTACCTTGGCCATGCCCTTGTCGTCCTCGGCCATCACCAGCGAATACAGCTGCCCCACGGTATAAGTGGAAAGCACGGCGAGCGCCAGGCGCGGGCCAACGCCCGAAACGGACACGAGCCGGTCGAACATCGTGCGCTCATCCTTTGAGGAAAAACCGAAAAGTGTCATGGCGTCCTCGCGCACCTGCATACGCGTGTAGAGGCGGACCTCGCCGCCGGGCGTCGGCAACGTGGCCGCAGTGCTGCCCGAGATGCCGAGCTCAAAGCCAACGCCCGATACATCGACAACGGCCGAGCTCATCGTGGCCTCGACAAGCGTTCCATGGAGCTGGGAGATCATCAGTATCCGGTTCCTCTCTGTTGATAGAACTCGCCGCCGGTAAGCGCCCGGGTGCGGCTGAGGTTAACGTGGCAGATGGCGCAAGCCAGGGCATCGGCGGCATGGTCGGGATGCGGGTCGTGGTCGAGCTGCGTGAGCGTGCGTACCATGTAGGCGACCTGCCGCTTGTCCGCGGCGCCGGTGCCCACCACAGCTTGTTTGATCTGCATGGGCGTGTACTCGCCAATCTCGAGCGCGCACTCCGAAAGCGCCACGAGCGCAGCGCCGCGGGCATGCGCCGTGGGGATGGCCGAACGAACGTTGGCGCCAAAATAGATGCTCTCGACAGCAGCCGTGTCGGGTCGATAACGCTCGACGACATCCTTAAGGTCATGGGCAATATGCGAGAGGCGCACCGCGAGCGGGCTGCCCGCGCTAGTCTCGATGCAGCCATAGGCACGGCAGCGAACCTCGCCACGTCGCTCCTCGATAATCCCCCAACCCGTATGAGCCAAACCGGGGTCAATGCCCAAGATAACCAAGCCAACCTCCCCTCGCCACAAGCACAGCACAAGACAAGGCCCCGCGCATCATTCACGAACGTCTGTTCTAGAATAACACAACGGCGCCAAGATGCTTAGTTGAAGTGTCAGGGTTGGAAGCGAATCCTATCCCATTGTTAATTTTGAGAGAAAAAGGGAAACTGCCTCGGATCCACCGGCGGATGCGGCATCGGGCCACCCTGGGGACTACCTTGCGAGCCGCCCTGACCGCCCATCATCTTATCGATGGCGTCCTGAACCTCGCCCTCGAACTTTTTCATTCCCTCATGCAGGCGACGCTGGCCATCCTCGGAGCGCAGCTCCTCCATCTGCTCGGGCGAAATACCCAGTAGCTCGCCCAGCACGCCCATCATCTCGTTTCGCACGCGCTCGCTCGTATCCTCGTCAGCAAAACGGCGCACCTCGGCGCGCGCCAGCGAATCGACCGTCATACGCTCCTTGCCGTTAAGCCCCAGGTCGGACCACGCGAGCATATACGGCCAGGCACGCTCGGCAAACGAACGGGCCGAGACGATCGGCGCCATCGGCAACATGCGGCGGGCAGCCTCACCCTGTCGAACGAGCATCAGCAACAGCGAGCAGGCCTCAGGCTTGCCAGCGGCCATCGGGATGTCGTCGAAAGATCGATTGCGGTCCACGTGCGCCTCGAGCGCGCCATCGACCTCACCCGGCTCAAGCCCGCCGAGCAGCTGTGCCGCGCGGTCGAGCATATCGACCGGACCGTCGAGCGTCGAGAGCGCCTGCGCCAGCACGCGCTCCATGCAGTCTTCCACCGCGTTGAGCGTCACGAGCTCTTGGGGCACCACGGCAGACGTGCGGTTGCGCACGCGCGCCACAAACTCAAGCGTCGACAGGTACACATCGCCAAAGGGCGCGTAATCGCCCTGGTAGCCGCCGCAAAGCGCCGGCGCCGCCAGCGCGTATTCGGTTTTGGACAGCGGGCTCAGCGCCATCGCACCCAGCTCGAGCGCCGTGTCCTCCAGCATGAGACCCAGCGTGCGCGAGCGCAGACGCTCGGCATCGCCCGCCGACACGTCGCGATCGAGCACACGCGCCGCATCCGGTGCATCGCGCTCGACGGTGCGAATGTGCAAACGCTCGGCGATGGCGCGGACGGCGGCACAGCGGGCAGCCTCGGCCTCTTCCTGCGCCGGCGTAAAGATACGGTTGCGCCCCAGCACCAGGCCAATCACATTGCGCGGGCCCAGAGCGTCGACGGCCAGCGCCGCCAGCAGGGACGACGGCAAGTCACCCTCGAGTGCCACCACAGCACGCGACGCACCGTGGGCTCGGGCGTTGTCGCGCACGGCGAGCACCAGCGCCTGCCACAGCCACTCCTCGGAACGGAACTCGGGCAGTTCGTGATCTTCCAGGGCATCGAGCATCACGCCGCGCTGAATCTCCTGGACCAGCAGGCTCTCCTCAAAACACGGCGCCTGGGCCACCACACGACCGCAGTCGTCGAGCACAAACGAACCGCCGGTATACACCGACTCGTCATAGGCACCGACCGGCGCCATGCAGGCAAACCACACGCTGCGCTTGGATGCGATCTTGCGGTAGGCGCCGCTGCGAACGGCGGCAATGGCGGCAGTCTCACGGTCGGTCATGTCAAACGCGTTGAATTGGAAATACGCAATGAGGTCAACACCGGTCGGCAACATCTCGAGTTCGCGGTCCAAGTCAAAAATCACGGCGATGCGCACGCCGTCCACGTCGAACACCGGCGGCGCCCAACGTGTGTCGTTGTTCTCGCCACGCTGCAGGGCAATGCTCGAACGCGCCGGCACCACATGACCGTCCTTGAGCATCATGTAGTCGAGCAGCGGCTGGCCCTCAAACGAAACCGCCGCGGGCACGATGCAGATCATGTCAAGCTCCTGGATACGCTCGGCGACACCAGTCAAACCGGCAAGCACGTCGTGCTCAAAGTCGGCAGCGCCCACCAGGCCACCGGGCATGGCGCCCATAAAGAGCGGAGCCGGAACGCACAGCACGCGCGCCCCGCGCTCGTGGGCCAGACGAGCCTGGTCCTCGATGCGGCCGCAAATGCCCTCAATATCACCCAGGCGCATATCGATCTGTGCAAGTGCGAGCTTCATGGCCCAGCCCTTTCCGTCGTAAACCATCGAAATCGTAGTAAAAGCGCCGGCCGCATAATGCAGTCGGCGCTTGCATGTGCATATGCTAGCTATGATACCCCGAGCGGGGGCGCGCTCCTAGAATATCGCGGACCACAGCCCGTGCAGGTTGCAGTAGGCATAGACGGTACCGGTCTTGGAGCCGCCCGCGAAAAACGTCGCGGGTTTCATGCCGGGCTCAAGGTAATGGACCTCTAAGCGGCCCTCGGCCTCAAGGGCGATCCACTCAATGTAGTGCTCGGGCAGGCTGGGGTGCTCGACCGAGCCAACGCGGGCGCGAATCACGTGACCGTCGCGCTCGGTCTCGACAACAGGCACGTGCTTCTCATGCGCCGCGTCCTCAGTGTTTGCGGTCAGTTCCGTGCAACCGGCAGGGGTCGCAACGTCGTCGCCAAGGGCAGCGATGAGCTTACCGTCGGGGTCCTTAAAGAATTTCGCCATGATGTTCTCCTTTGCTGATGTGCCAATGTTCTTGATGGTTCTTATGCCCAAAGGCAGACAAACCATCCACGGCATTGCAAATGAACACATAACGGGCGGGGACGATGGGACAGCGTGTGCCATCCGCCCTGACGGCCCCACCCGAGCTGGTTAGCGCCCGTCGCCGCCAAGCAGTGCCAGAACATCCTCGCGCGTGAACAGTGCCGACGAGATGCCGTCGCCGCCGAGCACGCTGTTGACCAAGTCGCGCTTGGACTCCTGCATCCGCATAATGCGTTCCTCGATCGTGTCCTTGGCGATGAGCTTGTACACGGTCACGGTATGTTGCTGGCCAATACGATGCGCGCGGTCAGTCGCTTGGTCCTGCGCCGCCACGTTCCACCACGGGTCATAGTGGATGACCACGTCGGCCGCCGTCAGGTTAAGGCCCACGCCGCCCGCCTTGAGCGAAATCAAAAAGACCGGCACCTCGCCCGCCTGGAACTGTGCGACCATCTTGGCGCGGCTCTCTTTAGACGATGCGCCCGTGAGCTTAAGGAAGGCGATATCCTCCTTGGCCAAACGCTTGCCGATGATATCGAGCATACCCGTAAACTGGCTGAACAACAGGATGCGATGCCCGCCGTCAAGTGCGCCGTGCACGAGCTCCATGCACGTATCGAGCTTGGCGCTCCCCGCCTTGTAATCCTCGTAGTGCAGACGCGGGTCGCAGCAGATCTGGCGCAGTTTGGTGAGCTCGGCGAGTACCTTGAGCTTGTCTTTCTTAAACTCGGATGCCTCGCGATGCTGCACCTGCTGGGCGATGCGGTCCTGGTTGGCCAGGTAGAGCTTGCGCTGCTCGCCGGTGAGCTGCGCCATGACCGTATCCTCGATCTTCTCGGGCAGGTCGGCCACCACGTCTTCCTTGACACGGCGCAGCACAAACGGCGACACGAGCGCTTGCAGGCGGGCGGCACTGTCGCCCTCGGCATGCTCGACCGGGCTTTCGAAGCGCTTTGCAAACGACTCGCGCGTGCCAAGCAGGCCCGGCATCAAAAAGTCGAAGATACTCCAGAGCTCGGATAGGCGGTTTTCGATGGGCGTGCCCGTCAGGGCAAAGCGCACGCCGGCCGGCAGGCGCTTGGTGGCACGCGCCACCTGGGTGAGCGGGTTTTTAATGTACTGGGCCTCATCGAGCACCACACGGGCAAAGTCCTGCTCGACGTACTCGTCGATATCGCGCCGCATAAGGTCATACGACGTCACGACCACGTTATGCTCGGCCACGCCGGCGATTTGCACGCGACGCTGCGCCTTGGCGCCCACGATGGCGCACACATCGAGCGACGGGGCAAAGCGCTCCAGCTCGGCGGTCCAGTTGTACACAAGCGACGCGGGGCACACCACAAGCGTGGGCTTAATGTCCCCCGCTTCCACACGCGCTAGGATATGCGCGATCATCTGGAGCGTTTTGCCCAGGCCCATGTCGTCGGCCAAGATGCCGCCAAGGCCCAGATGCTCAAGCGAGCCGAGCCACTGGTAGCCGTCGACCTGGTAGCCACGCAGCGTGGCCTTGAGCGAGGCGGGTACCGTAAAGTCCATCTTGCCGAGCGTGTCCAGGCGCTCGACGGTACGGCGGAACGCGGCGTCACGATCGGCCTCGAGCGCGGGCGTGCGTGCGAGCATGCTATCGACGAACAGAGTACTCGACGCGGGAAGCGACACGCCGTCGAGCAGGTCGACGGCATCGACGCCCAGGTCCTCGGCGAGGCCAAACGCGGCTCGAGCGCCCTCGTCCAGGCGAATGATGTCGCCGGACGTAAGGCGCGCAAACGTTTGATGGCGCTTGTACGAATCGAGATAGACGGCAAGGTCCGCGGCCGAAAGCCCGCTCGCGCCCAGCTCGACATCGAGCAGATTGCTCTTGACGGTCGCACGAACCGAGAGCTTGGGCGCGGGACGGACCGAAATCTGGCGCAGACGGTCGCTGAGCATGACCTCACCAAGCTCGGACAGGGCGGATAGGCCCTCGGTCAGCAGGCAGAACAAGCTCTCGTCATCGCGCTCCTCAAACGCCAGACCGCCCTCGTAGAAATCGAAGTACAGGGCCGCCGTGTCCATAACGCGAAACTCTGCCACCTCGTCGCGGGGCGGCACGCCCGGGCGCTGCTCTTCGAAGGGGCTGCCCGGAGCGCCCAGACTAAAGAGATCCGCCGACCAGTCGCCGTAGGTAACCGTAACTTTGCAGGTCACGAGCCCATCGTCGACGCCGATCGCCATGGCAAAGCTCGGCTCGGGCGCCACGGTATCGAGCGCGGCGGGCGCGGTAAGGTCGGTGTAGTCGCGCAAAATGGGCAGCGCCATACGACAGAACTCCCCCACCTGGTCGACAGCGATATGGATCGGCGTGCGACAGGGCAGTAAGCGCGATAGGAACGGCGCCGCATGCTGGGCAAACGCCGTGTCGGTACGGCGCGCGCGGCGCGTGTCGACCAGGTAGGCAGCATCGCCCGATGCAAAGCAGTACATATCGGCGGGCAGGCGAAGGTCGTAGCTGCCGCTGACCGCCGGCGCAATCTTGGCGGCAAGGAGCGGCGGGCGCTTGGTCGGGGCTTCATCCTCCCCTTTCGGCGCCGGCTCGACCGCCACGTCATAGGTGCGATGCGTCGTCGTCCCCCGCGACCAGGCGGGCTCAAAAGAGATGGTCTGGCCGCGCAACAGGTCCAGCACATATACGATGCTATGCTCGGACAGCGGCAACTGACGCTCGGCAACAAAACCGCTGCGGGCAAAGTCGTACGAAGCCGAACGCGAGCTTGTGATGTCATCGAGATAGGCAACTGTCGTCACAACAAGGTTGAGCAGCTTTGTCGACACGTCTTCAAAGGCTTCGGGCGTATGGACAAACGTGAGCTTCTTGCCGTACGAGAAGGCGCCGCCGCGCACATAGGCATCGGCCATGCCGTCGATATCCTTAACCACGTAGGACACCGAACCGCAGCGAATGCGAAACTCGAGCGCCCAGTTAAAGCGATCGGCAAACAGCGGATTGTAGTACGGCACCAGCGAGGGCTCCAGCACCGCTTTGGGCGCATCGGGGTCAATGGTGCCGGCGAGCTTGCGACGCATGGCCACGAGCTCGTCCATGCGCGCGTCCGAAAGATCGGAAAGCGCCGCCACAAGGCTCGGGCTCGTGGGGACGGGTGCCGGGAAGGGAAAGTTGGGGTTGACCGCAGATGCGGTGGGCGCGGGGCGTGTGGACTGTTTGGCTTGTGCGGGCGGTGCCGTAAACGTGCGGACCGGCGTACGCAAGCCCTCGACGGGCTCGGCGCCACTGGCATCCAGATACGCCAGCGCCGTGGCGATAGCGTGCTTGCACATGCCGGAATAGCGGAAGGCGGCGGGGCAATCGCAGTCGTAGTCGATAACCTCGTGCTCGTCCATGTCGAGCGCCACGTGCGTCTTGTACAGGTCGCCGCGCGAGCCGCGCACCGTGCCCTCGATAGTCACATTTTTGGAGAAGCGCGAGCCGGAGTCCTCAAACGACAGCACGGCGCCGTTGAGCATGAGCGAGCGCCCCTTCATAAAGGTACTGCTGAGCGCCGCCTCCTTACGAAGCGCCTGCGCAAACGTCCCCTGTGCCATCACTTCCTCCAATCTCACCCAGGGTAGCTAATTTGAGACGGGGCTATTTTAGCTACCCCCATATGTCGGTTGAGATGTATTCCGACCCTGGCTCATTCGCCGTCAGTCAAAGGGTAGCTAAAACAGCCCCGTCCCAAATTAGCTCCCCCTCAGCAACGCCGTCCCTAGATCACCGTCACTCTGCCTTGGTTGCCCACGATGGCCTTTGCCTCTGCCAACAGCGGAATCGAGCGTGCGTTGACCTTGGCCGGCACCTCGGCACGCAGTACGCGCCCGTCCACCTGCTCGATAAAAATCTCCACGCGGTCGCCGCCCGGGTTGGCGGTAAGCACCGTGGCAAGACGCGCCATATTGCCCTGGCTAAAGCGGCTGTTGGGCACCATGACCTCAAACACCTTGGGCTTGTTGTTCTCCTCGTTGAGCTCCAGCGGCACGATCTCCTGCGCGATGATCTGGTCGCCGCGGTCCGAGCGCTCGAGCTTGCCCTTAATGCGCACAAACGCATCGGACAGCTGCGCGCCGGTCTCGGGATCGACCTCGCCGTACAGGTACCCCTCGGCCTCCTTGTAGGTCTTGGGGAACACCACGACCGTGGCCTCGCCTTCCATGTCCTCGAGCTGCACAATACCCATGGGGTCGCCGTTTTTGGTTACGCGCTTGGACACGCTCGAGACCATACCGGCCCACCAAAGCGCCTTGCCCTCGGGAATCTCCTGGTTGATGGTACCGCCCGTGGGGTTTTGCACCTCGTAGCCGGTATCGATCTGCGAGAACGAGAAGTCGCGCGCCTTGGCTAGCGCATACTCAAACGGGCGCAGCGGGTGGTCCGAGACATAGATGCCCAGAACCTCCTTCTCCTGGCTCAGCTTAAGGTGGCGGTCCCACTCCTGGCCGTCCGGATCGGGCACGCTCACCTCAAAGCCCGAGCCCTCAACGTCGCCAAACATGTCGAAGAACGACGTCTGGCCGCTCGCGCGGTCCTTCTGGCGCTTTACCGCGGCATCGATGATGTTCTCGGGGTTGTTCTTGTCAACAAAGTGCATCATCTGGCGACGCGGATACCCCGTGGAGTCAAAGGCGCCTGCCTTGATGAGCGATTCGATCACGCGACGGTTGGCCTGGCTCGAGTCCACGCGCTCGACAAAGTCGTGCAGCGTCTTAAACGGACCGCCCGCCTCGCGCTCGGCGATAATCGCCTGCGCTACGCCAGTGCCCACGCCGCGGATGCCGGCCAGACCAAAGCGCACGCCCTCCTTGGTAGCCGTGAACTCGGTACCGGACTCGTTGACATCTGGCGAAAGCACGGGGATGCCGTCGTGACGGCATGCCGAGACGTAGTGCACGATCTTGTCGGTCTTGCCCGTGTAGGACGTCAGGACGGCCGCCATGTACTCGTGCGGATAGTGCGCCTTGAGCCATGCCGTCTGCATAACCAGAATGGCGTAGCCGGCGGAGTGCGACTTGTTGAAGGCGTAGGATGCGAACTCGAGAACATCGTCCCAAATCTTCTGGGCGACCTCGCGCGTGTAGTTGTTCTTGATAGCGCCGTTCATCCAGTGGTCGTAGGTGGTCTCGTCCGAGCCATCCTCCCAGTGGAGCACCGTCGACGTGAGCAGCTTGATCTTTTTCTTAGCCACGGGCTTACGGATACGCGAGTCCGATTCGCCCTTGGAGAAGCCGCACATCTCGACGGAGATGAGCATAACCTGCTCCTGGTAGACCATGGTGCCGTAGGTTTCGCCCAGGATGTCGTCCAGGCGGTCGTCGTAGGAGACGGCCGGCTCCTTGCCGTTCATACGGTTGATGTAGGACGAAACCATGCCGGCGCCCAGCGGGCCCGGGCGGTACAGGGCGATCAATGCCACGACGTGCTTGTACTCGGTGGGCTTCATGTTCTTGATCGTGGCCGTCATGCCGGCGGACTCGACCTGGAAGACGCCGGCGGTGTGACCGGAGCCCATGAGCTTAAAGATCTCGGGGTCGTCAAAGGGAATCTCTTCCTCTTTGATGTCGATGCCGAAGTTCTTTTTGATGTTTGCCTTGGCCTTGGAGATAACCGTCAGCGTGCGCAGGCCCAGGAAGTCCATCTTGAGCAGGCCCATGTCGGCAACGGTATGGCCCTCGTACTGGGTAATCTCGACGCCGCCCTTGGTGTCGAGCTTGGTGGGCACGTGCTCGTTGACGGGGTCGCGGCAGATCAGAACGGCACACGCGTGCACACCCTCGCCACGGGTGAGGCCCTCGATCGAGAGCGCCGTGTCGATGATGCGGCGGGCGTCGTCGTCCTTTTTATAGGCCTCGGCAAAATCGGGGTTAAACAGATCCTCTTTGCCGGGTTGCTTTTCGAGCACCTGTTTGAGCTTGACCTTGGGGTCGCTCGAGACCATCTTGGACAGGCGCTGGCCCATGTAGACCGGATAGTCCAGCACGCGCGCGGCGTCGTTGATGGCCTGCTTGGCCTTAATGGTCGAGTAGGTGATGACGTGGGTGACCTTCTCGGGACCGTAGAGCTGGCGAACGTGCTCCACGACCTCGAGGCGCCGCTCATCGTCGAAGTCCATATCGATATCGGGCATCTCGGTACGCTGCGGGGACAGGAACCTCTCGAACATCAGGCCGTTCTCGAGCGGGTCGAACGCGGTGATGTTCATGGCGTAGGCGACGATAGCGCCGGCGGCCGAGCCACGGCCGGGACCGACGCCGATGCCGTTGTCCTTGGCCCATTGCACGTACTCGGCGACGATCAAAAAGTAGGCGGCAAAGCCCTTGTCGCAGATGACCTTGTATTCGTACTCAAAGCGCTCTTTGATGTTGACGCCACAGATCTCGCGTGTGGCCCAGTCGTCACCATAGTGCTGGCGCAGGCCTTTCTCGCACTCGCGACGGAACTGGCTCTCATGCGTCTCGCCGGGATCGAGCAACGGGAAGCGCGGCAGGATGATGGAGTCCCAGTCGAGCTCCACGTAGCACTTGTCGGCGATCTCGATTGTGTTGTCGCAGGCCTCGGGGCAATACGGGAACATCGCACGCATCTCCTCCTCGGTCTTCATGTAGAACTCCGAGCCGGTCATGCGCATGCGGTTGGGGTCGTCGACCTTGGCGTTCATGCCGATGCACATGATGACGTCCTGTACGGGCGCGTCCTCGCGGCGCAGATAGTGGAAGTCGTTGGTGGCGATGACCTTGACGCCCACCTGTTTGGCGATGTCGATGAGCGTGCGGTCCATCTGCTCGTCGGTCAGACCGTTATCGGTGGTAATGCCGTGTTCCTGAATCTCGATATAGAAGTCGCCGGGATCGAAGGTGTCACGGAAGGTCTCGGCCCACTTGATGGCGCCCTCCATGTCACCGCGGTCGATGTATTTGGGGATGATGCCGGCGATGCAGGCGCTCGTGCAGATCATACCCTTGGCGTGGCGGCGCAGGTTGTCGAGCGTCACGCGCGGCTTGTAGTAAAAGCCCTGCACGGCGGCCTCGGAAACCGTCTGCATCAGGTTGACGTAGCCCTCCTGGTCCTTGGCCAGAAGGATCATGTGGTAGAGCTCGGGCTTGTGGTCGCGGGCGAGCGTCTCATCCGGCGTAAAGTAGACCTCGCAGCCAAAGATGGGCTTGATGACCAGGGGCGGCTTGAGCTCGTCGATGTTGCCCTTCTCGTCCCACATGGCCATGTCCTTCACATACTGGGCATGCTCGCGCGGGTTTGCCTCGGGATCGGGTTCCACCAGCTCGTCGCGGCGGTCCTTTTCCAAGAAGGACTTGTCGTGACTCCAGGTTTTGTACTCGGGCGTGTTGTGGTTGACGGCGTCGCAGGCCAGTGCCAGGTCGGGCACGCCATACATGTAGCCGTGGTCGGTAATGGCGACGGCGGGCATGCCCAGCTCTACGGCGCGGTTGACCATATCCTGGATACGGGTTGCGCCGTCGAGCATGGAGAAGACGGTGTGGTTGTGCAGATGGACAAATGCCATGTGATGAGCTCCGATGCGGGTTCGTGATCTTAGGGTTACGATTCTACCGCACGGCGCGGACGGCACCCGAACCTAGCCCAAACCCACACGGCTCCTATTGAGTTGCGGTGAAATAGTTCCCGCTTGGGCCACCTGGGCCGCAATACAGGAACTATTCCACCGCAAGTTATCTGAGGACTAGAAATTGTAGGTGACCACCTGAGGCTCGGCGGGTTCGACGAAGATGGTTGGATCCGGCTGCTCCACGCGGACGAACTTGACGGTCACGGCCTCAAAGCCCGCCTTGTGCAGGACATCCGAATAGACACGTGCCTGCAAGGCGTGCTTCTCGAGCAGCTGGTCCGGCGTCTCGTCCGGCGTGCCGCCCGTCTTGTAGTCGATGACCAGCGCGCATGACGAATCCGCCGGGTTCGTCGCCAAAGCGTCGATGGCGCCCTCGGCATAAGCACCGTAGCGAGCGATGTCCTCGTCCTCGCAGCCCAGTGAAAAGAACGGCACCTCGGCGCGAACGCACGGCCACGCGAGCAGGTCGGCACGAACAGCCGACTTGAGCCAGCGGTCCAGGGCAACGTCGAAGCGTTCACACTGCTCCGGCGTCAGGCACCACAGGCGCGCCAGCGCATCGGCACGCTCAGCGGGCAGCGCATCGGCACCCATCTCGATCAGCCACTGGCAGGCGGCATGGAACGCCGAGCCCAGCGCCATGGGGTTGCCGGCGGGCTCAACGGCGGCCACGTCTGCATCCGTCATCTCCGAGCCATCCGACTCCGCATCATCGCCAGCCTCGTCCATGGGCACGTGCACCTCGGCGGCACGGTCCTCGGACTCGGCATGCAGCGCCGCGGCAATTGACGAGTAGCTGTACGAATCGCGCTCCGGATACGGGCAGGTGCCCATGCGCACACCCACCGCCTGGGGATACACGAGCTCAAACGCATCGGGCTCGGGGTCGGCAGGGCCGGGAACAGCGGCACGGGCATCTGCACCGGCGCCCTCCGGCTCCGCATCGCCGCGAACAAGCCTGCCCTCGGCATCCAGCGAAGCGTTAGCCTCAAACGCCTGCTCGCCAAACGTAAAGTCCGCCAGCGAGATGAGCTCGTAATCGCCCGGCTTGGAGTTGTCGAACACCAAACGGTCGCTATCGAGCTGCGGCATGTCCAGAGCGTCCGTCGGCAGGATGCGGCGCAGCACGTCGTAGGTCAGATCGGTCTCGACGTCGAAGGTCGGCGCCGTCACTTTGCCGCGGCTCACGCCGGCATCCATCGCCAAGATCACCAGCTCGCGCGCTCGCGTCATGGCGACATAGAGCAGACGAGCCCGCTCCTCGAGCGAAAGCTGCAGGTCGTCGTTACGCAGGCGGGCAAATGCCTCGGCGGGAGAGCCCGTCGCGCAAACGTCCTCCATGAGCTCCGGCGGCAACCACAGCGACGTGCCCTTGCCCTTAAACGCGTGTTCAAACTGCTTTTTGACGTCATCGCCCTTCACAAAGGTACCGTCGGCGAGCTTAACGCCGCCGAAGCGTGCCGGCAGTGCCACGACCTGCGCTCCGCCCTCGACGCGACCCATCTGTGCCGCACCGGACGATTTGCGCACGCCAAAACACTCGGCAACCGCTACGACCGGATACTCCAGACCCTTGGACGCATGCACGGTCATGATGCGTACCGCGCCGTCACCCTCCTCGTTGAGGGCGCCCGGGGCCTCCTTGCCCGCCAAGAAGCGGTCGAAGGCGAGCGCGATGGAGCGCGGCGAGTTGCCGAACTCGGCCTCTGCCTCGGCCACAGCGTCGAGCGCCTTGAGCACGTTGGCGGCAATGGCCTTGCCCTCGGGGCCGCGCTGCGCCAGACGCACGAACCAGCCGGAGGCATTGACCACGTCGCGCGCGATGGCGGCGAACGAATCGCGTCCCACGCGACGAAGCGCGTAGCGCAGCACCTCGCGGGCGCGCGTTACGAGCGGCAAGTTCTGCAAACCCGGCACATCGGAATCGCTCATGATGCCCACATCGATATTGCGGCGCGACGTCTCGCCCGTCTGCTCGTCGAGCTTGGTCGCCAGCGCCAGGAACTCCTGGGCGCCGAGTGCAAACATCGGCGAGGCCAGCAACGGCATAAGGCCTTGGGCCGTATCGGCCGGATTGGCGAGCGCGCAGACCAGGGCACGCACCGTCTGCACCTCGGCCGCCTGGGCAAAGACCGAGCCGCCTGCGATGACGCAGTCGAGTCCTTGGTCGCGGAAGGCCTGCGCGTAGACGCCGGCATTGGTCATGCGACCCAGCAGCAGCACCATGCCGCCCTGGGGCTGGCCGGCATCGGCAAGCGCGCGGAATCGCTCAGCGATCGCACGGGCCTTGGCCTGTGTGCGCTCCTGCGTGCTGCCGCCGGCAACAAAGAGCGCCTGACGACGCGAGGCGTCTGCCACCAGCGTGTCCTTGCGGCCGTCGCTCGCCTCAAGATCCAAAAAGCCCTGCATCAGGCCGCCGTCGTCGCCATCAAAGACGCGGGCCACATAGCGCAGCACCTCGTCGTGGCTGCGGAAGTTGCGCACGAGTTTGACGAGCTCGCCAGCGGGGGCATCGGATGCGACAGCCGTCTCGGACGCCGTCGTCGATCCCACCTTGCGCTCCTGACGGCGGAATACCTCGACCTCGGCGCCACGGAAGCGATAGATGGACTGCTGCGCATCGCCTACGGTGCACAACGCGCGCTCCCCCGCGCCCGTCAGATAGCGAATCAAATCGACCTGCATCTGGTCGGTATCCTGGAACTCATCGATCATGACCATCTTAAAGCGGCCCTCATAGGCGGCTCGGATGGCGGGATAATCGCGCAGCGCCTCGTATGCCATGCGCAGCAGATCGTTATTGTCGAGCGCGGACTGGTCGGCCTTGAGCGCACGGTACTCCGCCTCCACAGCACGGGCAAGCCCCACCAGTGCATCGAGCGCCGGACCGCCACAGGCAAGCACGATATTGATAAACGCATCGGCGGCCTCGGCCTTGAGTAGCTCCACCTGCTCCTTAGGAAACGCCTTGCTCGCCCGAGGCATGCCGCACGACATCATAAGTCGCGCCGCATCCTCCATGGTTTTGTCGCTTGCCTCAAACGCGTCGATGGCGTCGAGTGCCACCTGCGCTTTCTCGGTCGCGGCCTTGCTCGCGCCCAGCGCCGCGCGATAGGCATCCGCAAGCGCCGAGGTGTCGGCCTGGCCGTGTGCCACGCGCACGTCGTCCATGCCGCCCGGCAGCTGGCTCGATAGCTCTAACAGGTCGCGCACCAGACCTTTGATGGTGGTACCGGCACCAAACGGCCCGCCCTCGCCCGCCATGGGATACCAAGCGTAGAGGGCCTTAAGCGAAGCGGCGAGCTCGGGCGCGGCATCGGGCGCTGTTGCGCGACCCAGCACATGCTCGACAGCCTGGTCCATAAGCTCGTCGGTATCGGTGAGCACCGTGAATTCGGGGTCGATGCCCAACTCCAGCGCATGCGCGCGCAGGATACGCGAACACATACCGTGGATGGTCGAGATCCAAGCGTCGTCGACCGTCAGGGCCTCTTCGTCCATACCCTCTTCGATAAGCGCACGGCGCACACGGTCGCGAATCTCGGCCGCGGCGTCTTTGGTAAAGGTAATGGCGAGCACCTGATCCAGATGCTCGACAAACGGACCGGATTCGGGCGAAAGCGCATAGACGATGCGGCGCGTAAGGGTAAAGGTCTTGCCCGAACCGGCGCCCGCCGAGACAAACAGCGAGCGGTCGAGCGTTTTGACGACTTGCAGCTGTTGCGGCATCAAGGTCGAAAGATCCATGGTCTACACGTCCCTCCTTACAAACGTTCCTTCGTGGTTATACGAGCAGCGCGCATGCGCGGACTGCGTCGACGTCGGATCGACAGCGGCGACGTCGCCTGCCTCGAGCTCGCGCAGGCGCTCGGCAATGCCGGTCTCCACGCGGTCGAGCAGGGCATCGAAGTCCATGCTGCCGCCCTCTCCCGGAAAGCCCTTCTTAAGGCCCGGGATGCGACCGTCGCCGCGCTCTTCCTCAAGTAACTCGGCACTCGCGGCGCCTCGCAGAGCCGGTTTGCCGCCCTTGGTCGAAAAATAGAGCGCCGCGCGGGTATCTAGACCCAGCGCCCGACGCATGGCCTGTGCGTAGATGAGCGTTTGGGTATGGGCCGGCAGCCAGCGCGGGTCGTCGATGGGAGCCTCGCCCGACTCCTCGTCACGCACCGTGGGGTCGGCGAGCTTAAACTCCTCGACACCCGAACGATGCTTGTAGTCAATCACCACGGCACGGTTCTCGGCATCCACGTCCACGCGGTCGATGCGCCCGCCGAGCGGCCAACCGGCATACTCGACCTGGAGCTCGTTAAACGCAAACTCCAGGTAGCGCGGCGCGAAGGGTGCGAGCGCCTCGGACTCGTAGGCAAGCACGCCCTCCAGCTGCGGCAAGATCTCGGCCACCTGGCGCTCCTCCACTGGAGAGAGCGGCACCAGCGGGCCCTCGGTACCGCGCTTGCCGGCGTGCTCGGCCAAGGTCTCGTCAAAGACCTCGCGCAGCAGCTCCTGTGCGCGCGACAGATTCATGGGCGTCACGCGCTCCATGCCCTCTTGGGGCAGACGGGCATGCAGATGTTCCAGCACGTCGTGGACGAAGTTGCCCTTCTCCATGTTGCCAAAATCCGCGTCGATAGACTGGGGCTTCACGCGGTACGAGACAAACCAGCACAGCGGGCAGGTGGAATAGGCCTCGATCTGCGAGGCGGACGTCAGGCGCGGCACGAGCGGCGCGTCCTCGCCCTCGCCGTCACGACGGCGCAGGACCAAATACGGCACGGCCTCGGCACTCAGATGCTGGGGGGCTTCACAGGTCACGCGCTCGCGCTTGAGACCTTCGCCTGCCGCGGGATCGAAGTCCCTTACGATATCGCCCTCGCCCACGCACTTCGCCTTGTCGGCGTCAGCGGCCTTAGCGTCACCAGCGGTCTTAGCGTCGTCAGCGGCCTTGTCGGCGTCAGCTTCCCTAGCAGCTTCAGCGGTCTCGGCATGCGCCCGTAACTCGGTCCACACGGCAGCCGGATAGCACTCGCGTGCCTGACGATCGTGGGTCACACGAGCGAGCGTAACCGGACCACGCGAAGCTTGCATCGCGCGGCCAAAGCGCACGCGCAGCAGAGCAGCGGGCTCCAAAGACACGCCATCGCGGCGCAGCTCGGCCGTCAACGTGGCAAGCGGACCCTCTTCGTGCGAAAGCGGGTAGCTGTCCAGGTCGACATCGGCAAACAGCACAGCATCGTAGCTGCCGGGGCGCAGAACCGCCGCATCGGCAAGCGACACGAAGCGCACTTGTGCCCGTGGCGTGCGATCGACCTCGTAGGTCTCGTAATCGTAAGCGGTGCTGCGCTTGTCCACCTTGGTTCGAACGCCGTCGAGAACCGGTACGGTCGCGGCCTGCGACACGTCGAGCGCGCGAGCATCGTTCATAAGGATGTCGATGGCATGGCGCAGCAGAGCCGTCTCCGCCTGGCGACGGGCCTGGCCGTCAAGGCCGCCTAGAGCGCGATCGGGCAGTGCCTCGGCAACGGCGAGCATGGCCTTGAGCGCCGTCACGGGTTTGTCGCGCCACAGCGCCTGAAACACGTCCGAGACCACGCATGGCACGTTCTTAAACCAGTTTTCTTCGCTTGCCGCCTTGCGGGCGCCCCTCCCCTGGCCCTGCACGCTCTGCAGCAGGCTCTTGACGCCCGTAGTGGTCTTGCTGCGCGACAGGCGCATGTTCTTGTCAAAGCCGCGGGCGCTCGCGGCGTCGGCACCCGAAAGCGGACTGTAAATCCAGTCGGTAAGCTCCGGCGCGGGCCACCACTCGGTCTTGGAGGCGGTGCCCTCGTCGGCGGCCTTCATGCGCTCGATCAGTTTGGCGAGCGCCGAGAACTGCCTGCCCGCAATGGATTGAGAAAACGCCGTGAACTCGGTTGTCTCGGCCGCAATATGACGTGCCGCCAAACGGGCAGCGAGTTCACCAAACAGCTGGGGCGCCCGGGCAGACACCACGAGCACGCGCGCGGGGTCGGCGGGCGTTGCAGCAGCTTTATCGGCTTTGGACTCCTTGTGCGCTTTCACCAACTTATCGATGGCGTCCGCATAAGCATGAGCACGGGCATGGGGGCCAGCGACCTCAATAAAGGCAGGCTGAGCGGCGGTCCCGCAAGCGACATCAGACGCGACGGCGTTCTTCCCCAGCGGCGCGATCTCAAACAACACATCGCGGGCATCAAATGCCGCGGCAAGCTCCTCGCGCATCGCCGCCTGCTCGCGGGCAAGCAGCACGACGACCTCTCCCCCATTGTTCGCCACGGCAGACAGCAGCTCGAGCAGACCGTGCGTAAACGACGTGATACCGCGCACGCATACGGCGCGAGTGCACGTCGGCAGGCTATCGGCCAGGGCACCGGCCATAATATCAGCTGCCTCGCAGGGCTCGACCATGTCTCGACGGTCCAAACCGCCCGCATAGACACGCAAAAGCTCGAACACACGAGCCTCGGCATCGCTTTTTGGCTCAGGCTGGCAGTTGTCGCCACGGCATCGTTCGGCACCCGTCCCCGCAACGCCCGGCAACACGTCGCGGGCCATGCGCGCGAGCATGCGCACTGTGCCCTGGCTGCGCGAAAGCGGCTGCAGGTCGGCATCGTCGAGACGCGTGACCATGTCCGAGAACAGCATCTGGCGCTGCAGGTTGTCGACGAAACCGCGCCCGTCGCCCAAAAGCTCCCAAAGCGAGCGAAGCCACGATGTAGGCGTCTTGTAGTCAATACCCAGCGAAATCCCGGCTTCCGCCGCATCATGACGGCACAGGTCGATCTCGGCAAACGTAGGTGCCAGCAGAACGGCACGTCCGTGGCAGTCAACAAGGTCGGCAAGCAGCGCCGACTCGGCATCACTCAAATCCGTGCCGGCATTGGTGGTATAGATTCGAACAGGCATGGTCCTCCGCTCAAACTGTTCGCAATAATCAATGCATCCATCCTACCCGCCCAAGCGGACACATTGCCACCGCAGCTCCATCTTTTGGTACAAAGCAACTTGCCCCCAACGCACCAGCCGATTGCGGGCATATAAAAACCGCCCCCGGAGGAGCGGTTTTGTACAATTCGTTTTTGGCGCGGTCTACTCGCCATCCTCCAACTTAATGAGGATCTTGCGGTAGCCACCGTACTCGCCGTTCAGCGCCTTTGAAACGCGGCTCACCGTGGTGGACGAAGCGCCGGTACGGGCCTGAACCTCAACATAAGGCTCGCCCTCGTCCAAATAGCGCGCAACCTGCAAACGCTGAGAAAGGTCGCAAATCTCGCGCGGCGTGCAGATATCGGTCAAAAACGCTTGGATATCCTTCTCGTCGTCCAAAAGGCTAAATGCGTGGACCAGCTGCTTGACATCAGGCTTGTCAAACATGTTCTCGATATTCATCGATCACCGCCAAACCCGCCAAAAGGCATCGAAGTTGATACTGACATCGGGCATCGTTCGCCCGTTCTATGCAATAGGGCAACGCCTGTGGCTTTTGCCCGTAGCAGTGTAGCACACCACCAAACTAAAGCGACAAGACTCTCTGCCAGCGGCGCGTTTTTCAGGACGAACGCCGTTTAGAAACCGAATGCGCACGTAAGCTCCACGAATATTTGCGACAATGGGCGTCCAGGCAAGGCCCCGCGTTCGCGCAGCCGTGCAAGTCGCCACGGCAAGCTGCTTCACGCGTCACCAACTCTCCCTGCGCAAGAAAGGATCCCTACCATGCGCTTTATGCTTAACTGGCTCTTCACCTCGATCGCCATCGCGATCGCCACGTTCCTCGTCCCCGGTATCCAACCCTTCGGCTTTGCCGAGACCTGGGTCTGCTTTGCCTTTGTGGGACTGTTCCTGAACATTGTCGATTCGTTCGTCAAACCGTTCCTCACGGTCATCTCGCTGCCGCTCACGATCATTACGCTGGGCATTTTCCAGCTTGTCGTCAACAGCTTTATGCTTGAGCTCGCGAGTTACCTGTCGGTCAACCTGCTGGGCGTCGGCATCTCCATCGCCAGCTTTGGATCGGCCTTTATGGGCAGCATCCTGGTGTCCATCACGCGCAGCATCCTCGACAGCATCGCCGAGGACTAAAATGGCCATTCCGGCCGTATCCGTCTCAACAGCCCAAAACGAAGGCCGCCCATCGCAAAAATGGGCGGCCTTCTTATTTGCCAAGTCTCAAAGGGCGAGAAAATCTACCATTTCCACCCCGTCCCCAAATGCAGGTGTGGGTTAGATGACGTAGTCGTAGCCATGGTTGGGAGCGACAAGTTGATCGAGCGTCACACCGTCGAGGTAGTCGTTGATGAGCTTGTCCAGGTTCTTCCACACGTCGAGCGTGGGGCACTCATCCGAACGCGAGCAGCCCTTGCAGTCGCCATCCAGGCAGGCGACCGGCGCCAGACTGCCCTCGGTCAGGCGCAAGATCTCGCCCACCGTGTATTGCTCGGGCGGGCGCGTGAGCACATAGCCGCCGCCCTTGCCGCGCATGCCCGAGAGCATGTTGGCGCGCACGAGCGTAGCCAAAATGTTCTCGAGATATTTCTCGGAAATCCCCTGTCGCGCCGCGATCTCTTTGAGCGGGATGCGACCGGCTGCCTGGTGCTCGGCCAGATCGACCATAACGCGCAGGGCATATCTGCCCTTAGTAGAAACCAACATGTATAGTGCTGCCTTTCGGTCATTTAGTCCGTAGAAATTCTAGCCGAAATATTGGTTTTGAAAATACCCGTTCCGGTCAAGATGGTTAATCGACTCGTAATAATCTTCTATTTCCTATTGCGTTACTAGGCTTTACTGTCTACTATGCTTGCCAACAGCAAAACGAACAACCCATAAGGTTTGTGGGTTTCGCTGCTACACACACCGTAAAACCACACGGTATCCAGTCATTTGAACACTTTGGAGGTTCACCATGAGCAATGTTTACACGTCCATCGATCAGCTTATCGGCCACACTCCGCTTCTGGAGCTCACTCACTTTGAGGCCGATGAGGACCTCAAGGCCCGCGTGCTCGTCAAGCTGGAATACTTCAACCCCGCCGGCTCCGTCAAAGACCGCGTCGCCAAGAACATGATCGACGAGGCCGAGAAGGCCGGCAAGCTCGTGCGCGGCGGCGACTACACCATCATCGAGCCCACGAGTGGCAACACCGGCGTCGGCATCGCCTCGGTGGCGGCGGCTCGCGGCTACAAGGTGATCATCACCATGCCCGAGACTATGTCCGTCGAACGCCGCAAGCTTATGCAGGCATATGGCGCACAGCTCGTGCTCACCGACGGTTCCAAGGGCATGAAGGGCGCCATCGCCAAGGCCGAGGAACTGCAGAAGGAGACGCCAAACAGCATCATCGCCGGCCAGTTTGTGAACCCCGCCAACCCCGCCATCCACAAGGCCACGACCGGCCCCGAGATCTGGGATGACACCGACGGCGAGGTCGACATCTTCGTCGCCGGCGTTGGAACCGGCGGCACCGTGACCGGCGTGGGTGAGTTCCTTAAGGAGCAGAACCCCGAAATCAAGGTCGTCGCCGTCGAGCCCGCCACTTCCCCGGTGCTCTCCAAGGGCCAAGCCGGCCCGCACAAGATCCAGGGTATCGGCGCCGGTTTTGTGCCCGACGTCCTCGACACCCAGGTCTATGACGAGATCATCCCCGTCGAGAACGACGACGCCTTTGCGACCGGCCGCGCCGTGGGCCACAAGGAGGGCGTGCTCGTGGGCATTTCGTCCGGCGCCGCCGTGTGGGCCGCGCTGCAGCTGGCCAAGCGCCCCGAGAACGAGGGCAAGACCATCGTGGCCCTGCTTGCCGACACCGGCGAGCGCTACCTGTCCACGGCGCTCTTCCAGGACTAGGGCCTGTCGCCCATAGGTTGAGCCCACGGACGAGCCGGTCTCCTCTCTCCCGGCAGTCTGAGCCCATCCAATCAGGGTGTCCCACGAGACGCCCGAACTTGCTACAATGTCTGCGGCGCGGAACCAGCCTCCCGCGCCGCTTTTCTTTTTTGGCCACATGCCACCAAGGAGAACCTCCCCATGCACAACAAGCGCGTGCTCGTCGCCATGAGCGGCGGCGTCGATTCCAGCGTGACCGCGTACCTGCTCAAAAGCCAGGGCTACGAATGCGTCGGCGCCACCATGCGCCTCACCTGCCCCGCGCCCGATCCCGCCACGGGCATGAGTAAGGTCGACCGCGACATCGCCGATGCGAAGGCCGTCGCCGAGCGTCTGGGGATACCCCACCATGTGCTCGACTTGCAGCAGACCTTCGACCACAGCGTTATCGAGCGCTTTGTGAACGCCTACCAGGAGGGGCTGACGCCCAACCCGTGCATCATCTGCAACCGCCACATAAAGTTTGGCGCATTGCTGGATGCGGCGCTGGATATGGGCTGCGACTACATCGCCACGGGCCACTACGCCAAAACGAGCCAGGCGTCCGACGGAACCTGGCAGCTGTACCGCGGCGAGGACCCCAAAAAGGACCAGAGTTACTTTTTGTATTCGCTTACGCAGGAACGCCTGGCGCACACGATCTTTCCGCTGGCTGGGCTGGACAAAGAGCGCGACGTGCGCCGCATTGCCGCCGAGCAGGGCTTTACCAACGCCAAGAAGGCCGAAAGCGAGGACATCTGCTTTATTCCAGACGGTGACTACGCGGGCTACATCGAGCGCCGCTGCGGACATCCCGCTGCACCGGGCGACGTTGTGTGGCGCGACGGCAGCGTGGTCGGGCACCACAACGGCGCGCTGCGCTACACCATCGGCCAGCGCAAGGGCCTGGGCGTCGCGATGGCGCATCCCGTGTATGTGACGGGCGTCGACGCCGCCAACAACACCGTGCATCTGGGCGAGGCCGAGGACCTGACCGCCGCTGCTCTCACGGCCGATGAGTGGATCTGGAGCGCGCCGGACACGCGCATGGAGGCGGAGCTCGACGCCGGCGGCATTCACGTGGGCGCCAAATACCGCTACCGTCAAAAGGACCAGGCAGCAACCCTTACACGTGGCGCCGACGGACAAATGCTGCTGACTTTTGACGAGCCGCAGCGAGCCATCGCCCCCGGCCAGGCTGTCGTCGTCTACCGCGGCGACGTCGTCCTCGGCGGCGGCACGGTGACTGCCGCCATCAAGTAGTCCCACCCCCTTCATAAGTTGCGGTGAAATAGGGACTGTTTAAGCGTTTAAAACCGCTAAACAGTCCCTATTTCACCGCAACTTAGAGAGGACGGCCTCGGTCGGCACTGCTGTGTCAGCCGAGGCCGCTACATCGTTAGCGCTGGACGTAGGCGCGAACCAGCTCAAAGGTGTTGCGCACGCCGTCAATGTGGCTGCGCTCGTAGTTGTGGCTCGCGTACACGCCGGGACCGATCAGGCCGTGACGGATGTCGTAGCCGGCGGAAAGCGTGGCCTCAACGTCCGAGCCGTAATGCGGGTACACGTCGATGGCGTAATCGAGCTCCAGCTCGCGCGCGATGTTGGACAGCGTGGTTACCAGGTCGTAGTTGTACGGACCGCCCGAATCCTTGGCGCAAATCGACACCATGCGCTCGGTGCAGCCCAGGTCGTCGCCCACGCAGCCCATGTCCACGCTGATCATCTCGCGCGTGTCGGCCGGCACGAAGGCACCGCCGTGGCCGACTTCCTCGTACACCGTAAAGAGCAGCGAAACCTTGCGCGAAAGGGTCACTTCGCCGTCGGCGACGGCGCGGGCCAAACCCAGCAGAATCGCCGCGGACAGCTTGTCATCCAGGAAGCGACTCTTGATGTAGCCGCTCTCCGTCACCGTGGTGCGCGGGTCCATAGCGATGATGTCGCCGGTCTGAATACCCAGCTCGAGCACATCGTCCTTGCTGTCAACGTTCTCGTCGAGCAGGATTTCCATGTTCTTCTCGATGGTCTTGACCGGCTCATCGGCCACATGCGCCGAAGGCTCGGTATTGAGGACCACGCCCGTGTAGACATTGCCGTCGCGCGTGTAGACGGTGCAGTTCTCACCATCGGCCGTAGACCACTGATGCCCGCCGAGCGTCGTGGGACGCAGGCGACCATTGTCCTTGATGGAGCGCACCATAGCGCCCAGGGTATCGACATGGCTCGCCAGTACGAGCGGCTCACCCTCGCCACCAAGCTCAACCAGCACGTTGCCTTTATTGGAACGCTCGGGCCCAAACCCCATCTCGCGCAACGTTTCCATTAGATAATCAGTCGCCGCACGGGTATAGCCCGTAGGCGAAGCAATCGAGGTAAGCGCCTTCAACTGGTCAGTAATATAGGAGAGCGTCTCCTCTAGAGAAGCATCGATTACAGAAGCCATGTGCATCCTTCCAAGCAAAACTAAGACCGAATCCCGATTTTAACCGTTCTGCACGCGCAAGGCTCTGGGAGACGAGCCACCTCTAGACGTCCTCGCGCCGATTTTGCGCACGCGCACGGCTTACAATCCCAATCTTGCATAAATCCTATCGGTATCTGCATAGAAATAAGGACTCTTTTTGCTTCGTCTCAGGGTACCCCACCTTGGGCCGTGCAAAAAACGGAGTATTCAGCACCGTGGGCCCCAACGACCCCATCGCGAACGACAAAACGACGCGGTTACAGCAGTGTTGCAGGTCGTCGCAAAGCAGAAACTCAGTAACAACCCCCTCCACTCATCGATAGCCCGCCCACAATGGCTGTCGATGGGCGCCTGCGGGCCACTACAGCCCATTCAAAACGTTATGCAGTTTTAAGAGCTTGCTGAATACTCCCAAAAATGCACGCTGGGAAGTGCACCACCTATCCGCAGCGGGCAGTATGCCTTGGTTTTGCCCGTCTCGGGGCATCGACGCAGCACAAAAAGCCCCGCCGTGCGTAGCACGGCGGGGCCAGCGGCAAGCCAAAAGTCCATACGCCCACAGGCGAAAGAACACCAAACTAGGCTAGGCAGCCGGGCAGATCTTCTTGAAGAGCTCGATGACGTCGTCGAGCGTCGCCTCGCGCGGGTTACCCGGGAAGCAGGCGTCGGCCATGGCGTCCTTGGCCAGGACCTCGATCTCGTCAGCCTTCATGGCCTCGCAGACGTGCGGGATGTTCACGTCGGCGGAAAGCTGCTTGACGGCGGCGATAGCGGCGTCGGCAGCCTCGTCGGTGCTCATGCCCGTGGTGTCAACACCCATGGCAACGGCAACCTTGGCCAGGCGCTCAGCGCAAACCGGCTTGTTGAACTCCATGGCAATCGGCAGCAGCATGGCGCAAGCGACGCCGTGCGGGGTGTCGTAGTGAGCGGACAGGGTGTGAGCCATGGCGTGGTCGATACCCAAGCCGACATTGGAGAAGCCCATGCCGGCGACATACTGGCCAAGGGCCATGCCCTCACGGCCGGAGCCGGGCTGACCGGACTTGGCCTCGGCGACAGAGTCGCGCAGGTTCTCGCTGATCAGCTTAATAGCCTCAAAGTGGAACATGTCGGAGAGCTCCCAAGCGCCCTTGGTGGTATAGCCCTCGATGGCGTGGGTCAGAGCGTCCATGCCGGTGGAAGCGGTCAGGCCGGCGGGCATGGAAGCCATCATGTCGGGGTCGACGACGGCGACCTCGGGGGCGTCGTTGGTGTCGACGCACACAAACTTGCGGACCTTCTCGGGGTCGGTGATGACGTAGTTGATGGTCACCTCGGCGGCGGTACCGGCGGTCGTCGGCACGGCGATGGTGAACACGGCATGGTTCTTGGTGGGAGCAACGCCCTCGAGGCTGCGGACATCGGCGAACTCGGGGTTGTTGATGATGATGCCGATAGCCTTGGCGGTGTCCATGGAGGAGCCGCCACCGATGGTCACGATAGCGTCAGCCTCGGCGGCCTTGAAGGCCTCGACACCGTCCTTGACGTTCTGGATAGTGGGGTTGGGCTTGATCTCGGAGTAGAGGCTCCAAGCGATACCGGCGGCGTCGAGCTCGTCGGTCACCTTAGCGGTAACGCCAAACTTGACCAGATCGGGGTCGGAGCAGACGAAGATCTTCTTGTAACCGCGACGCTGGAGCTCGCCGGGGATTTCCTTGATGGCGCCGGAACCATGATAAGAGATGGTATTGAGAACGAAACGATTAGCCATAAATAGCCTCCCATCGTGTGCGGGGCGCCCATTACGCCCCACGCTATGAGTCCCATCCTAACGCTTTTGAAACGAAAAGCACGCGAGAACGTCAAATTAGTTAAAGCGTTTCAACATGATAACGGAGTTCTAGACCTTCCCTCCCGACAGCAGCGAAGGCTAGATTATAGAAGCAATCGCCCAAAGGATACGACCACTCAGTCTATAAATTG
>JAUMPM010000024.1 GCA_031294825.1 Collinsella sp.
AAATAGCGTCATTCATTTTGTTAGAAATTGCCCATGCGGTTATTGCAGCTGCATGTACTGCAACATACTGCGCAATTCTCCGCACGAAGCAGAAGTCGGTTCCAATTCGATCGAGGCGATGACGCGTGGTGGCTACTGGTCCTAAATCGAGCAAGACGGCTACAAACGAATATCGAATCTCAATTGAAGGTAACCCTTATCCGCATGCTCTAGCTCTCATCAACCCAGCCGGAGACAACCTCAATATCAAAAGACATGGGTTCACGGGTCCACTAGGACAGCTATTGAGTCTAAAATATACCGTTTATGACGATGCAAATGAAAAACTCTTTACTGTCGTCGACGGTGGTTTTAGTAACATGCCCAGGGTTGCGCTCATCATCGAACACAAGGAAGTTGCGGTGTTCGATTATGGCCTAAACAGACTTGAGATGAAGTGCGTAACGAACATACCGAATTACACAATAAAAGGTAACTTCCTATTTGGAGATTACGACATATTCAGCCAACGGGAAGTGAAGCTATCTTCAGTTATCGTCCTTCAATGTGATAAACAATCGTGCTTTAGCATACAGGTTTTGGATAAAGCCGAATTGGCCGCCGCAATTGGAATACCCACAGCCATTGCCCTTCTGAGGGCTCGGATTGAAGAGCATCTCGAATAAATCGCAAAAAGCAGTTCGTAGCAACGTTCAGGAGCTAGATAGTTTTTTCTGGCTCCTGAAACTGTATTACATAGTCTGCAAATTGTTCGAAACCATGTCCATGATCCGCAATGATGACGATTCGCTCTTTCATCTCCTGCGCAACCACCATCTTCAAAAAGGATATCGAAGCATTATCTAAATTGTTGCAAGGCTCATCCAAAATAATAATAGAATAACTGCTCAGAAAGGCCCTACAAAGTAATAGAGAAGCCAGTTCTCCGCCAGACAAATTGTGTCCCCTAGCTCCAATGATGGGATTTACTTCAAATAATTTATCGAGGCTAAAACCCTTCAAAAGATAGATGAGTTTTTCAGAGTCAATATCTACAAGACCATAGTAAAGAGCCTTCCTGAAAGTTCCCCCCATTATCAAATGTCTTTGCGGCATAGTTGCGCAGGGTAGCTGGATTAAAGTCGAACCATCGAAAATGACAGTAGACTCATTAACACACAGTCTGCCAGCAACTGGCGACAATAATCCGTTCAATACTTCCAGAAATGAAGATTTACCACATGCATTAGGGCCGCTTACTAAAACCAGACAAGGTGCCTGTATCGTGCAATCTGGAATTGTTATCCTCTCATTAGTTTCGTTCGACGAAAACGAGAGAATGATTCCTTTCCAACTAATTCGATCAGCGTGATCGAAACATATCAAAGTAGGTTTTTCAGCTTCCAAAAGACGACGTAATTCCAAGACACGGTGCAACGATCTAAACGACGGCTGAAGCTGAGCCCAACAATTCAGAACAAGAGGAAAAGGAGAATAGCATAGAAGTACAAGTTGATAGCTCTGCACCGCAATCCCGACCGTCAGTCCGCGCTTTGACACAAGGAAAATAAGCAGCAGAACTGAAAGCAAGCCAGTAATGATGTTGCCAGCGTCAACTATTTCAGTTGCCAATCTCGCAAAGACACTCTCCTCAACTCGAGAGTTCCTGCAGGCTTTAAGCATCTTTTTATAGCGAAGTAATTCCAAGTTAATTGAACGAGAAATACGAATGTAAAGTCGACAATTTATTAGTTGGGCTAAATAAGCAGAACCCCTCGCCTGGGCCTCCAATGCCTTTTCGCTCTTAGTCGATAGCTTACTAAGAGCGAACGGATATAGAAGCGAAATAAACAATGCCGAAACACAAACAGGAATCAAAAGCAACAAAGAGATATTAGATAGTGCCACAAACGATACCAAACCCGTCACTAGGCACGGAAGAAACGCAGTTGTAAATATTCCAATCATCGGCTGTAGGTTCCCAGCCTCTTCAATGCGCGATAACAGGTAGTCACTGTCTTTTGCTAAAACTAAGGGCCGCTCTAAAGCATGGCGGGCAAGCAGTCTATAGAAGCAGTTAGTGCCATCGGAAGCCAATTGCTCCGCATATTTTGATCTGAACAGGTTTGTCACCAGCTCAACTGAGAGCAATACTAGCAGGCCTAACCCAATGCATAAAACGTTACGATAATTAGAGCGAAGCAGGCCATAGTCTATTATCAACGATTCAGCTTTAACAACAGACAGCTCCACCAGGGCAGATAAAATGCAGAGCGCCATCAACTTGATTACTGTCGTCTTATTTTGAATAAAAAGCTCTGGCATATGTCCATCCCCTCAACTAATAATTATAGCTAGAAAGATGACATTTTTATTCTATAGCCTTAAGCAGCACGCTTTGCTGACGTCAAATCTTGTCATTACAAACATGCACCTTAGGCTTAAGACTCAAAAAGGGGCGGCTGAGATGGCCGTCCCCTCCCCATTATCGATCTATCTGGCAAAGGGACAGCCCCTTTGCCGCATTCAGTTACTTTCGGCAGCCCTCTTTCCAAGCCTCGGCCGCAACCTTCCAGCGTAAGCGCAAGTCGCGCTCGCGGTCGATGAACATGATGGCAAACGCGACAAACAGCAGCAAGCTCGCCACGACGATGGCGTGCAGGCCCATGCGCTCAATACACCAGTTGCCCAACACGGCGCCAAACACAAAGGTAAGGATCACGCCAAAGTACAGCAGGCCGTTTTCCAAAAAGCCGCGCCTGTGGGTGATGATGTAATCGTCCACGTTTTGCAGCGCGTTGCGCAAGTTGCCGATGCACATGGTCGTAGCGATGCCGTGACCGTGGATCTTGCGGAAGCTCTCGACCTGCATGCCGCAGGCAAACGAGGTGAGGCAGTTGGCGAGCAGGTTGAAATTGCCGCCCGGGATAAAGCTCACGCCCAGTAAGATGACGGCTTCAAAGAACACCGTCACCTGACGCCAGTGGATCACGCTGCCAAACCGCTCGTGTACCAGATCGGCAAGCATAATACCCACGGCAAACGACACCACAGGGAAGAAGTAGCGCCCCGCAAGTGCCCAGTTGCCCTCCGAGATGCTCACGCCCACGAGCAGGATGTTGCCTGTCTGCGCGTTGGCGAAAACATGGTCGCGCCCAATGTACGAATACACGTCCATAAAGCCACCGGCGAGCGCCAAGATGATGCCCAGCTCAATAGACTCCGATATCTGTTTGGCACGCTGCATCGTCGTGCATCCTCCTTGTTGACGACTCTCTCGTGCGTTGGCGGAAACATAGCCGCCGTTCATACTGTAACCCATTGACAACATGGCGTGCGCGCGAGACGACCCCTTCGACACAGGGATACACAGTCTGGAAACAAACGACACCCGCATCGACACGCCGATCCGCTAGCTCATGTACTCCACCAGTCTTTTTAGCCCCGTCCCAAAAAGACTGGTTACAATTACGTGCAGCATACAAACACCGGGAGGGATCGTGGCAAAAAAGCCTCAGCACGCTCAGAACAACCAGCGCAGTCAGCAGGGCAAACAGGGCCAGCAGCAAAAGCGCGGCGGTAAGGCGCAGGGTGGGCACACCACGCATACCCCAGCAGCGCTCACACGCCCCTGGCGCCCGGGCCGCGATAAGTTCCTCCCCGTCAGCCGCGCCGACATGGATGCGCGCGGCTGGGACCAGTGCGACTTTGTCTACATCTGCGGCGACGCCTACGTGGACCACCCCAGCTTTGGTATGGCCATCATCAGCCGCGTCCTCGACGCGCACGGCTACAAAGTGGGCATCATCTGCCAGCCCGACTGGACCGACCCCGCCAGCATCACGGTGCTCGGTGAGCCGCGCCTGGGCTTTTTGGTCAGCGCCGGCAACATGGACTCCATGGTCAACCACTATTCGGTGACCAAGCACCGTCGCCATACCGACGCCTATACCCCCGGTGGCGAGGAGGGGCACCGCCCCAATCGTGCCGTCACGGTCTACGGCAACCTCATCCGTCAGACGTTCAAGGACGCTCCCATCATCATCGGCGGCATCGAGGCAAGCCTGCGCCGCCTGGCTCACTACGACTACTGGCAGGACAAGCTCAAGCGCTCGGTACTGCTCGACTCGGGCGCCGACATCCTCATCTACGGCATGGGCGAGCACGCGATTGTCGAGATCGCCGACGCGCTCGACGCGGGACTGCCCGTCGATCAGATCACCTATATCAACGGCACCGTCTACCGCACGGGCTCGCTCGACGAGGTCTACGACTACGACCTGCTGCCCAGCTGGGACGACCTTACCGCCGACAAGCTCAACTACGCACGCAGCTTCAATGTGCAGCAGCAGAATATGGACCCCATCACCGGACACCGCCTGGTAGAGCCCTACCCCAACAGCGTCTATGTGGTGCAGAACCCGCCATCGGCGACGCTCACCACCGATGAGATGGACGAGGTGGCCGAGCTCCCCTACGCACGCGATTGGCATCCCGACTACGACGCGGCAGGCGGCGTGCCGGCCTTTGCCGAGATCAAGTTTTCCATTAGCTCCAACCGTGGCTGTTTTGGCGAGTGCTCGTTTTGCGCCCTCACCTTCCACCAGGGCCGTGTGCTGCAGATGCGCAGCCACGATTCGATCATGCGCGAGGCCGAGTTGCTCACGCGCGACCCCGAGTTTAAGGGCTACATCAACGACGTGGGCGGGCCGACGGCCAACTTTAGCCGCCCTGCCTGCGACAAGCAGCTCAAGCACGGCGTATGCAAGAACAAGCGCTGCCTGTGGCCGAGCGTATGCAAGAACATGGTGGTCGACGAGAGCGGCTACACGCAGTTGCTGCGCGACCTGCGCCAGCTACCGGGCGTCAAGAAGGTCTTCGTCCGCAGCGGCATCCGTTTTGACTACACCATGGCCGATGCCTCGGACGAGTTTTTGCGCGAGCTGCTGGAGCATCACGTCTCGGGCCAGCTGCGCGTAGCGCCCGAGCACGTGAGCGACGCCGTGCTGTCTGTGATGGGCAAGCCGAGCCGCGCCGTCTACGACGCATTCTGCCGTAAATTTGAACGCTTGAACCGCGAATACGGACTCAAGCAGTACGTGGTGCCGTATCTGATCTCGAGCCACCCCGGTTCAACCATGAAGGAAGCTGTGGACCTTGCCGAGGCCGTGAGAGACATGGGCTACATGCCCGAGCAGGTGCAGGACTTCTACCCCACGCCGTCCACCATGTCGACGTGCATGTACTACACCGGCGTGGATCCGCGCACCATGGAGCCGATCTATGTGGCGCGCGACCCGCACGAGAAGGCCATGCAGCGCGCGCTCATCCAGTATCGCAAGCCCGAGAACTACAAGCTGGTGCGCGAGGCGCTGGAAAAGGCCGGCCGCCGCGATTTGATCGGCTACACCAAGCATTGCCTGATTCGTCCCGTGCCCCCGCGTCCGGGCGAGACGTCTGCTGGCGGTGGCCATGGCACCGGCAAGAAGGGCGGCAAGGCCCACGGTGGCGCCGCCGGCAAGGGACCCAAAGGCAGCAAGGGGCACAGCGGCATGTCGCGCGCGCAGAACACTGCCGGTCGCAATCGCGCGGCACAGGGGCGTCAGGGCGCCAACGGAGGCGGCAGACGCAACTAGCGCGGCGAGGCGGCATGCCGCCGTTGGCGACACGACACGCCCCACCAATAAAATGCCGCTCGCCGGGGCGTCGCAGAACGATTCCCCGGCGAGCGGCCGATTAATATTGTCTATCTCAAAACGTCGTTACTTTTTGTCGAAACGACCATAGAGCGCAAACGAGAGCGCCGCAGAGATAACCCAAGTCAAAGCGATGCAGACGACAATCATGATCAGGTTCATGGGATTGCCGCTTGGATCGGCATAAACGGGCAACGAGGTAATGCCAGGCATAACAAAGCCGAAGCACTTAGCGCCCAGAACAACGGTGAGCGCGCCGCCAATGCCATCCGCGATCATCGCAGCGATAAGCGGAGTCCTGTTAGGAACCTGAACGGTGAACAAGGCAGGCTCGGAAATTCCCATAAATGCCGAGAAGGCGCACGTCATCGCAGCGGACTTGAGCTTTTCATCGGTCATGCGCAGGGCCGCACCAAAAGACGCACCGCTTTCGGCGAGGTTATGGCAGAAAGAGATCGGGAGCAGATAGTCATACCCAAGCGTTGCGATATTGGAAATCTGGATAGGGCTCGTTGACTGATGCATGCCGAAGAGCACGATAAGCGGCATAAAGAAGCCCAGCAGAAAACCGGCAACGGGGCCTAACGTCGAGAATAGCCAAACGATACCGTTGGCAAGACCAAGACCGCACCAGGCACCAATCGGAGCGAGCACAAACAGGTTGACGGGAATCACGATAGCAAGGGAGAGCGCCGGAACGACAACGAGCTTAAAAAGATCCGGCACGACTTTGTCGATTGCACGATATACAAAAGACAAGCCAATGACGCCAAAGATAACCGGGAACACGGAATCGGCATAGCTAAAAATCGGCACCGCAAAACCGAACAGCGCAAGGGGCGTCTCGCCCGTACCGACAGCGTTGACAATGGTCGGGTACATCAGCGATCCGGCAACACAAAGCGCAAGCGAACGGTTGACCCGGAACTTATCAGCTGTAGACATTGCCAGCAAAAACGGCAAGAAGTAGAACGGGATATCCGAAATCATATTGAATATCGCAAAGTCGCCGGCACCCGTGTCGATTCCAAAAGCCGCGATAGCAGCCAGGATGCCCTTTACGATGCCTCCCGCCACCAGTGCGGGAATGATAGCGGAAAAGATGCCGGTGATGATATCGAATACGCGAGCCGAACCTTTTTGGAGCTCAGGCTGCTCGGCGTCGGCGGAGACCTCGCCACCCATCCTGTCACCTAGCATGGGCTCCAATTCGTCATATACCGACCCCACGCTGGCGCCGATGATAACTTGCCACTGTCCGTCTTTAACCTGCGCGCCCAAGGCGCCGTCAAGCGTCTTAAGGGCCTCCAGGTCTGCCTTGCTATCGTCCTTCAGGTTGAATCTGAGCCTTGTAATGCAGTGCGTTGCCATAACAACGTTATCGGCGCCGCCCACGAGCTCGAGGACACGAGCGGCCAGTTCCTTCTTGTCTGCCACGACAATCACTCCTACCCAAGATCCTCGCCATTAGTGGCGATACATTTCTGATACCAATAGAAAGAGTCTTTACGCGAGCGCTCCGCAGTGCCGTTGCCGCAATTATCCAGATCGACATAGATAAGCCCGTAGCGCTTGTCCATCGTAAGAGGACCGCAGGCAACAAGGTCAATGAATCCCCAGATCATGTATCCGCGCACGTCAACGCCATCGATCACTGCTTCCTTAAGGCACTTTATGTGCTGGCGCAAATAATCGATTCGATACTCGTCGTGGATGCTGCCATCCTCCTCGACTACATCAGATGTACCGAGGCCGTTCTCGGCGATATACAGGGGCAGCCCATAGCGGTCATACATCTGGTTAAGGGTAACCCTCAGACCAATGGGATCGAGCTGCCAGCCCCACTCACTCGTCTCGAGATAAGGGTTCTTGTTTGCCATGACCAGATTACCCGCAGTCTTCTCCCATCCCTGATCGCAGGTGGATACCTGGGAAAAGTAGTACGAGAAGGCCAGGAAGTCGACCGTGTTGCGAGCGATGAGCTCTTCATCGCCCGGTTCCATTTGAATCTCGATATCGCACGCATCGAAATAGCGATTCATATAAGCGGGGTATTTTCCACGAGCCATCACGTCCGTATAGAACCAGTTGGAATACTGGTCGTCGTGAATAGCCTGCATGTTATCTTCGGGACGGCAGGTGGCGGGATACGTACAGAATCGAGCGATCATGCCGCCAACGGGAGTATCGGGCGAAAGACGATGGACAATCTCGACGGCACGCGCATTGGCAACGAACTCGTGGTGCAGGCACTGGAAGATGGCTCGATCGAAGTTCTCCCCCTCTTCGTCTTTGACCAGACAGACCCCGTCCCAAGGCGAAAAACGTGCTGCATTGAACTCGTTAAAAGGCAGCCAGAAATCGACCAGATCGCCCAATTCCGTAACGATTGTCTCGACATAGCGGGCAAAGAAATCAATCGTCTTGCGATTCTTCCATCCCCCATATGTGGTGACAAGATTTACCGGGATGTCATAGTGGAGCATGGTGACGAAGGTCTTAATGCCGTGCTTTTTGCACTCACCCAGCATGCTTCGATACCACTCGATGCCTTCGCGGTTAGGTTCAAGATCATCTCCGTTAGGATAGATTCGGCTCCAGCAAATAGAAGTGCGGAACAGCTTGAGGCCCATCTCCGCAAAAAGCGCGATGTCCTCACGGTAGTGATGATAGAAGTCGTTACCGCGCCTAAACGGGTAGAACTCAACACCATCATCTGCGAGAGCGTTCATTAGTTCGTCATGGCAGAAGGGGTTGTTTTGATGCTTGTCCTCAATCTGGTCATGAGTCCAGGTACCATCCAGCCATCGACAATCCTGCGTCGACTTTCCCTTTCCGCCCTCATTCCAGGCGCCATCGGCCTGCGAGCACGATATGGCTCCGCCCCATAAAAAGTCGGAGTCAAACCCATGTTTTAACTTACTCATTTGCCCTCCTTGATCGGATGCTCCAGCGGATAACCCAATACTAGGAAGAACAAGATGCATAAGATATCGCATAGAAAGCGTGGGTTTATAACATTTTTTTAGATATAATACCGTTTAAGGCATCGATTCTACCGTTCACCCCTGGAGCACCCCATGGATTCGAATCTCAAACAGCTGCTCTATACGCATACCGAGACCGAAGAGTGGCATCGCACACATCCGGGAGAGCTCAGCCCGCGATATAACAGGGTGGAAACCACAACCATTAACGGCGAAGAGGTCTATCTGTTTGATTGGAAAGAAACTCTCGACGAAAACCCCGTGGGCCTTATCAAGGAGTCGCGCTTTACCGATATTCCTCCTCATATCAATCGGGATATGGAGCTTAACTACGTGTACGACGGCGTCTGCACGTTTATCGTCAACGGACGGCGACTACTCCTTAAAAAGGGCGACGTGCTCATTTGCAACACCGGCGTAGTCAGAAGCGTTCCATACGTTAAGGGCGAACATGATATCGTCATTTCGATCGTCTTCAAAAAAGAAATGTTCGATTCGTTGTTCCTGGGCCAGCTACCCGGCGCGTCACCATTAACGAATCTTCTATTTGATTTTGTGTCCAAAAACCGCGAGGCCCGAAAATATCTCATTCTTCCAGAGGAATACGCCCGACATGCGCGACGCCTCATCGAGATGCTCTTTATCGAATATCACTTTAAAGATGCCTATTCCAATGAACTCATGAGGCACCTCGCCGTCAGCCTATTCCTTGTTCTCATTCGAGGACTGTACCGACGCTCCGCAACTGATAACCAGGCGATCATGTCGGACGAACGCATCGTGTCGATTCTGAATCATATTGAGCGAAGCTACGGCGACTGCACACTCGAAAGCATTGCGAGCGATACGGGTTATAGCACCAGCTATCTCAGCAGCTTGATCAAGCAAAAAACCGGCAAAACGTTTTCGCAAATCAAGCTCAACCAGCAGCTCACAGAGGCGGCATATCTTCTCAATAACACCGAGCGCAGCGTGCAGTATGTAGCCCGAAAAGTCGGCATCTCCAACATGTCATTCTTTTACTCAAAATTTAAAGAAGCATTCGGCGAAACGCCAGGTGCGTTCAGGACGCATCGGTCTAATTAAAGGCGTTATTACTCAGACCGATCAGCTTCGCGCGACACGGGAATGCGCAATCGAAGCAGCGAGCGCATCGCCTCTACCAGCACAAAGCCGGCGATGCCAACCGTGACCACAACGTCGAGCGGTGTGCCCACAAACCACAGCAGCCCCATGAGATACGACCCGGCATTAAACGCAAAGTGCAGCAGAATCGTGTAGCGAAGCTTTCCGGTGGTCACGAGTACCCAACCAAAAATGAGGCCGGCAGCGCCCGCGTAGCAGCCCTGCACCCAGTTCATGTGCATAAAGCCGAAGACCGCCGCCTGCAGCACGATTGCCGCGGCGACGCCCCAGGTACTCGGGGCCGCCCAGGGCACTATGGCGCCGTCCTGCGCGTTCGCGCGGCGCCGGCGCTTCCAGAACGAACGGCACTGTGGATTAAACGCACGCAGCGAAAACTCAAAGATGATGCCGCGCACCAGGAGCTCTTCGCAAAACGGAGCGCCGAGCACTGTGGTCAGGACGGCGAGATAGCTGGTGTCGCCCATGCCTGTTTCCTCGACAAGTTCACTGTAATCGGCCGCGACCTCGGGCAACAATGACAGTACGGCGTCGGTCACGTAGCCAACGACCACCTGCAGTGCCAAGCCGATCACGATAACGCAGGCAATGCGCTTCCACGCGCTACGCACTCCCCCGCCAAGCGGACGCTCACCTTGCCAGCGCGCGATAAACGACCGCGGCCACAAATAACGCCACCATAGCAGCGCCATCAAAAACGACGCCGTCTGAGCGACGGCTTGAAACCATTGAATATCGAGGTTGTCGATCGGGAAACCCGTCAGCGCCGACACGATGTCCAGCACGGAGAACAAAACCATGCTCAGGACAATATCGGCAGCGACGACGCCAAAACAGGCAAGCGCCCAAACCAGCGCATTGAGCATGCCGACCTCCTCCCAACGACTAGTCATTGGGGACGTTCTTCAACGACTAGCTGTTGGGGACAGTCTTTGCCAAAGGCCCCGCTGGGCGAAATGTCGAACGGAAAGGTGCCGCAGCGATTGAAGGCGGCAATAAACATGCGGATGGCGTTGGACGGCGTAGTGCCCACGAGCTGGGTTGCCGCCGCGAAGGCCGCCTTTTCCTCGGGCAAGACCTTCGCGACAACCGGGGTCATGTGTTCTGCCATGGCGCTTCCTTTTTGAAACGACGGTGGTGCGGATGGATGCGGGCCACGCGGCTGGGCGACGGGCTGTGAAGGCAACCCGATTGGCCCGCATCTGGAGTTTGTTCTACGGCGTTGGTATTACTTGGTATTTCTAAGTATTACCCCGCAGATAGAATACCATACCCGACCCCATGGGGACGGAGAAAAAACGGATCAATTTGTTGCTGAGTAAGTCTTTAGAGTGTGATGATGTCCGAGATATCGAGGGCCTGAGCGTCGGAGACGTCATGTGTGGCGAGCAAGAGCGTGCGGCCGTCGAGCAGGTCGAGCACGACCTTGGTCGTCGCATCGCGCGCGGCGGCATCCAGGCCGGTAAAGGGCTCGTCAAGAATCACCGCGCCGCCCGGGCACAACAGGGCGCGGGCGATCTCGACACGGCGGCGCTGCCCGCCCGAAAGCTCGGCCACGCGAGCGTGCACATCGACCCCCGGCACCAGCAGGCGCAACAGGGCCGCAGCACTCGAGGCGTCCACGCGTCCATCGGTGCACACCAGCACATTATCCAAGGCAGAAGCGTCCTCGACCAGGCGCACATCCTGAAACACCATGGAGCACGGTGCGCACTCCCCCGCCGCCAGCGCAAGCAACGTCGACTTGCCCACGCCCGAAGCGCCCATCACACAGGTGCGTCCACCAGCGGGCACATGAAGCACCAGCCCGTCGAGCGCCGGCGCCCAAGGCGCGCGATCGCCCACGGCAAGCGCAAGCTCCGCTGCAGCACCATCGCTCGCAGCCCCTGTACGCCCGCGCAGTCCATGCCCATGCGCTCGCACGGCAGTTCGCCACGCCACGGGCCCCGAAGCCCGCAGCAACCACACCAGCACGCGCTCGCATGCCCACGACGCCGCCACGACCAGCACGGTCCACGCCAGCAGGTCAGCCGTCTCGATAAGCAGCTTCGCCTGATAGATGCGCTCGCCTACGGTGCCCACCGCCATGCCGATAAGCTCGGCTGCCACGCCGGCCTTCCAGCTCATGCCAATCACGGCACGGGCGCACGAAAGCGCAAACGGCAGGACTTCGCACCAGGTATGGGCGCAAAACAGTCGCCAGCCCCGCACGCCGTGCAGGCGAAACATCTGCTCCAGCGGCTTATCCACTTGTGCCAAGCCCTCGACCAGCGAGAAATATACGCCCGGCAGTGCCATCAAAAAGACTGCCGCGATGCTCACGCGCGCCGATCCCAGCCAAATGAGCAGCAGGACCACCACGCAGGCAACCGGCGTCGCCTTAACAAACGAAAGCGCCGGAGCAACCAGGTGCGCAAACGCCCGCGAACGTGACGAAATCTCGGCCAGCACGCCACCACACACCGCGGCAAGCGCCAGCCCGCCCAATATCCGCGCGCCCGAGCCCGCCAAAATCGCCCAGGTACCGCCATCGCACACCAGGCGCAGCAGCGCCACCACAACAGCACCCGGCCCCGGCAAGATCAGTGGCTGCGCCACAAGACCCGCTACCAGCACCCACACGGCAAGCCAAAAGGCGGCGACGGCACCTGCTGCCGTCACCGCCTTCATACGCTCTGTCATTTGTCGAGCAAACGCACGCACGGGCTACTCCATGTAGTAGAAATCGTCAGCCGGAAGTTTACCACCCACGGCGCTCGCGTCCGCGTCGGACAGCACCTGCAGATACCCACTAAGTGCCGCCTTCACATCCTTGCCCGTCTGGCACACGAGCATGCACCCGGGAATCGCCTTCTCGGCAATCGTGGCGTTATCCACGATGCCCGCATCGACCACGGCCTGCGCCCAGTCCGCCGGCGCCGCGTTCACGGCCTCAACGCTCGCAACATGGCAGCTCAGGAATTCCGCCACGGCCTCGGGATGCTCCTCGGCAAAGGCACGGCGCACCACGGTCACGCCCGTCAGCAGGCGCGAACCCGTGTCACCTGCCAGCTCATCCCACACATCGGTCAGACTTACCGGAGCCGACAGCCTGCCTTCGCTCTTTGCGATGGCAGCGGTCTTGAACGGCTCGGGCAGCACGCCCACGGCAGAAGGATCGGCAAGCAGGGCCGACAGCACCTCGGTGGGCTCGCTCTTAAACTCAAGCGCCACCTGGCCGGCCAGGCCCGCGCGCCCCAGCAGGTAGTTCATGACGTACTCCGGCGTGGTGCCCTTGCCCGTCATATAGACGGTATGGCCCGCCAAATCGCCAAACGAGGTCACACTCGCGTCGCCCGTCACAACGTTCAGCACGCCCAGCGTGTTGATGCCGATGACCTGCACCGCGCCCTCAGTCTTGTTATAGAGCACGCTCGCCACGTTGGCGGGCACCAGGGCAATGTCGATATCGCCCTGAATGACCTTGGGCACAATCTCATCGGCGGCAGTATTGATCGCAAAGTCGAACTCATTGTCCGTCTCGCCATCGACTGCCCGGTCCATAAACTGCACCAGACCAATCGAGGTCGGCCCCTTGAGCGAGGCGACGCGCACCTCGACCGGCTCTGCAGCAGC
This sequence comes from Collinsella sp., assembly GCA_031294825.1. Classification (GTDB taxonomy): domain Bacteria; phylum Actinomycetota; class Coriobacteriia; order Coriobacteriales; family Coriobacteriaceae; genus Collinsella. The sequence goes on from JAUMPM010000024.1 coordinate 13,421, forward strand.
ACCGGCGCCGTCCGTGGCAGCCGAGCCCGCGGCGGACCCGGCACCGGCAGCCCCGCCGCCACAGCCCGCGAGTGCGAGCGACAGCGCACCCGCGGCAAGCGCCGAGGCAAACCCCCGGCGCGACATCTCAAAATCAAACGCGCGCATCGCTAGCACGTCCCCTCGTTAGGCATCGTCCATGCGTGATGGTCGGTATGCAGCAGCTCCTCAGCCAGCGGCGAGAGCGGCTCGCCCAAGAACTCGCGGTAGCACGCCTGGACATCGGGATTCTCGTGCGAGAAACGAATGTCCGCAGCGGCATCCAGGCCCCAGAGCACCTGGCCACGCTCGGCTGCCAGCTCGCAGCCGTCGTGGATGGGCTGACCGCCGCCACCGACGCAGCCGCCCGGGCACGCCATAACCTCAACGAAATCATAGCTCACGCGGCCGTCGCGAATCGCGTCGAGCAGACGGGCAGCGTTGCCCAGCCCGTGTGCCACGGCGACGCGCACCTTGGTGCCATCGATATCGGCCACGGCCTCCTTCCAGCCGTCCAGGCCGCGCACATCGGTAAAGAAGTCGGCGTCGGGGTTCTTGCCCGTCACCAGGTAATAGGCCGAGCGCACGGCGGCCTCCATCACGCCGCCCGTGGCGCCAAAGATCACACCCGCACCCGTGCCAAAGCCCAGCGGCGTATCGAGCGGCTCCTCAACTAGCGTATCCACGCTCACGTGGCTCGCGCGGATCATGCGCACCATCTCGCGCACCGTCAGCGCAACGTCCACATCGGGCGCACCGCCCTCGCCCACCATGCTCGGCAGCGCACACTCGGCCTTCTTTGCCGTGCACGGCATCACGGACACCACGAACAGACGCTCGGGCTCCACGCCCAGCACCTTGGCGTAGTACGTCTTGGCAATAGCGCCGAACATCTGCTGCGGCGACTTGGACGTGGACAGGCTGTCGACAAACTCCGGATAGCGCGCCTTCACAAAGCGCACCCAGCCCGGGCAGCAGCTCGTAAACATGGGCCAGCCGCGGCTGTCGCCCTCGCCCTTGGCGGCGGCACCCAGGCGCTCGAGCAGCTCGGAGCCCTCCTCCATAATGGTGAGGTCGGCCGAGAAATCGGTATCGAACACGTACTCAAAGCCAACGCGGCGCAGCGCGCAAGCCAGGCGCTCAACGGTAGCCTCCTCGCGAGATATGCCGAGCTCCTCGCCCCAGGCGCTGCGCACGGCCGGCGCAATCTGCACCAGCACGATCTTGTCGGGATCGGCGAGAGCATCGAACACGGTCTCGGTATCGTCGCGCTCGCGCAGTGCGCCCGTCGGGCAATGCGTTATGCACTGGCCGCACGCGACGCAATCGGTCTTGCCGATCGGCGCGCGCCCGCGGGTACCCACGGCGGTATGCGTGGCGCGGTTGGTCAGGTCCCAAATCCCTAGCCCCTGCACGCTCTCGCACACCTTGATACAGCGCATGCATTTAATGCACTTGTCGTTTTCGCGGATGATGGGAAAATCGAAATCCCAGCCCTCGCCCGCCAAATGCCTTTGATACGGCAGATAGAAAATGCCCAGGTCGTTGGCGATGGTCTGCAGGTTGCAGTTGCCGCTGCGCACGCAGCTCGTGCACTGCGAATCGTGCTGGGACAGCAGCAGCTGCACGTTGGTGCGGCGCGCCTCGCGGGCTTTGGGGCTGTTAGTGTGGACCACCATGCCGTCGAGCACGTAGTTGTTGCAGGCGGCAACCAGCTGGTCGCAGCCCTCGACCTCGACCACGCACACGCGGCAGCCGCCGATCTCGTTCAGATCGCGCAGGTAGCACAGGGTGGGAATCTGGATGCCGACGGACTTGGCCGCGTTCAGGATCGTGGTGTGCTCGGGTACCACGACTTCGCATTTATCGATAATGAGCCTGACCATGTTGTGCACTCCGTTTTCGCTGTTGTCGCCGACGGTGGTTTTGTTGAGCTCTACCATTCCAGGTTCCTCCCTCCGCGGAACGCGCCAAAGCCAAAGTGGTCGCAACGCAGGCAGCGGCTTGCCTCCTGGCGAGCCTCCTCCTCGGTAAGGCCCTGCTCGACCAGATTCCAATCGTGAATACGCTCGCCGGCCTCGCGCTCACCCAGCTCGCAGCGGCCGCACTCATGCTTGCCCTTAAACTGGACGGTCGGCAGCTCAACCTCGAGCTTGATCTTGTGGTCGAAACCAAGGTAGCGGTCGATGTTTGCCGAAGCCACGCGGCCGGCATTGATGGCTCGGATGACGGTGGCGGGGCCGGTCTGGCAGTCACCGCCGCTAAAGAGGCCATCGAAGTTGGGCACGGCGCCGTCCGAATCGGTGACGATGCAGCCCCACTTGCAGGCAATGCCCATGTCCTCAAACGGCTTGGAATCGATGTCCTGTCCAATGGCAACGAACACGCGCTCGCAGGGAATGACCTGCTCGGGCGTGGCGGCGGCACGCGGGGCCGGGCGCCCGCGGCGGGGCTCGCCGATAATCTGCGGCTGTACGCGCAGGCCGCTCACGCGTCCGTCCTCGCCCGTCTCAATACCGAGCGGGGCCGTGAGCTCCAGAACCTCGCAGCCCTCGGCCTGGGCACCGGCAATCTCGGCGTCCTGGGCCGTCATATCGCAGATGCGGCGGCGGTAGACAATGCTCACCTTTTCGGCACCACAGCGCACGGCAGAGCGGGCCACGTCCATGGCCACCTTGCCGCCGCCGATGACGCACACGCGCTGGCCGCTCAGGTCGGGCAGCTCGTCGTCTCCAATGGCACGCAGCATCTTGACGGCCGACTCCACGCCGGGCGCCTCTTCGCCCGGAAGGCCGAGCTTCTTATCGCTGTGGGCACCGATGGCCAGGTAGACGGCATCGAACTCGTCGCGCAGGCGGGTGAGCTCCTCGCCGCTCACGGAGTGGTCGAGTTCCACGTCGATGCCGGCGCTCAAGATCCAGTCGATCTCGGCCTGCAGGCGCTCGCGCGGCAGACGATAGCTGGGGATGCCGTAACGCAGCATGCCGCCCAGGTGGTGGCGCTGCTCAAAAATGGTCACCTTATGGCCCATCACGGCCAGGTAGTAGGCGCAGGAAAGGCCGGCCGGACCGCCGCCGATCACGGCGATGCGCTTACCGGTGTTGTCCACTACATGCGGCTTATGGTCGTTGAGGTCACTGTGTTCAACGGCAAAGCGCTTGAGGGCGAGGATGTTCATGGGGTCGTCGACCATGCCGCGGCGGCAATGCATCTCGCAGGGATGCTCGCACACCAGGCCACAGACGAGCGGTAGCGGGTTGTTCTTGCGGATGACCTTGACGGCGTCGGCATAACGGCCTGCCTCGACGAGCGAGATGTAACCAGGAATGTCGACGTGCGCCGGGCAGCCCGAGACACACGGGACGCGAGCCTCGCGGTCAAAGCCGCAGGAGTGCTCGCGGATGTGGTGCTCAAAATCGTCGCGGAAGCCGCGAATGGCCGTGAGTGCCATGGCGCCAGCTTCGTAGCCGATGGCGCAGTCGCTCGAAAGGTAGATGGTGCGGGCCGTGCGCTCAATCAAGTTGAGCGTGGACTCGTCGGCGCGGCCCTCGAGCACATCGGCGAGCAGGTCGCTCAGCGCGCTCAGGCCCACGCGGCAGGGCGTGCACTTGCCGCAGCTCTGGGTGGAGCACAGGTTGACGAGCGCCGCCGTAAACTCGACGGGGCACGGGGCGAGTGAACTCACCGCCAGACGACGTCCGAGTGCATCGTGCAGGTCGTCCATGACGGCCTGAGCGTGGCTGCGTTCCATTACGTGCAGTCGAGCCATAAGATCCCCTCTCACATGGCAGCCCGGAGGCGAGGCCGGGCGAAATTGCTACACGCACAACACTGACCTATAAAGTTGTTAGGTCTCCACGCAGTTCGGCAGGCGGTATGAAATGTCACCATCAGCGGTGAAAATGAACATTATCGCAGATAAATGCCATATTTGATAAAACGCGTTACCAAACGACAATGCCCCGCCCACGCAATCACGTGGGCGGGGCATTGCTTCAGGCATGCGGCCAGCGACCCTGTTGCTTTTACTTAAGCTCGGGCCAGTAACCCTTGTTGGCCTCGATCATGTCGTCGAGAACCTCCTTGGCGACCTTCATCGACGGCACGGTCTTGTTGAGCGTAAAGGCCTTAAGCGCCTTCTCGTACGAACCCTCGATCGTAGCCTCGACAATGAGCTTCTCGGAGTTCAGCTGCTGCATCATGAGGCCCTGCTGGAACAGCGGAATGTTGTCGCGGCTGATGACCTCGGGGCCGTTCTTGCCAATGTAGGCAGGCAGCTCGACCATAGCGTCGTAGGGCATGTTGGGGATGGCGCCCTTGTTCTCGCAAATGACCAGGAAGCGCTGCTTGGTGTCGTTCTTCAGAGCGATAGCCAGATCGGCAATCCAGTCGCCGTGGCTGCCCGCATAGAACGTGCTCTCGTCGATCTCGCCCGTCTTCTCGTAATGGTCGATACCATCAAAGAGGTTCTTCTCACGCGTCTCCTCAACCTCGTTAGCACGGGTGCGCTCGGGGTTGGAGTGCTCGACGAACTCCTTCTGCTGCAGGTAGTAGTTCAGATACGTGTTGGGCAGGTACTCCGGGAAGCACTCCATGATCTCGTACTCGCCCTTCCAGACGTAATACCAGCTGCCCTTGGTGTGACGGTTCTGCTCGGGATGCTCGTCGGTGGCCTCCTCGGGCTTCTTTGCCATGAGCGAGCCCATGCCCTTGAGGTAGGAATCGGGCAGCAGGATCTCATGCTCCTTGATGTACTCGCGCAGCTGCGGGAGCACCTCCTCGCCCTTGTGGCGAATCGAGGTGAACCAACCAAAGTGGTTGAGGCCAAAGTAATCGTACTCGACATCCTTCTTGTCGATATCGAGCGCGGCGCAAACCACGTCGATGATTGCGATCGGCATGTCGCAGATGTTGATGATGCGAGCGTTGGGACGCAGCACACGGCAGCCCTCGGAGACGATGGCGGCAGGGTTGGAGTAGTTGAGAATCCAGTAGTCCTTCTTGGCGTACTTCTCAACGTCATCGATCAGCTCGACCATGGGGAAGATGGTGCGCATGCCATAGGCAAGGCCGCCGCAACCGCAGGTCTCCTGACCCACGCAGCCGTGACGCAGCGGAATCTTCTCGTCCTGCTCGCGCATGGCGTAGCCGCCCACGCGCATCTGGGCAAACACGAAGCTGGCGTCGGTAAATGCCGTCTTTTTGTCGGTGGTCACCGTGAGCTTGATGTCCAGGCCGAGGTCCTCGTGCAAAATCCAATCCACGAGCACGCCGATCTTGCGCTGGCGCTCCTCATTGATGTCGTACAGACGAATCTCGTCAACGTCGAGCTCGTCCTTGCGCAGAGCGATGGACTTGACGATGCCGGGGGTAAAGGTGGATCCGCCACCACACAGAGTAATGATCATTGTTTACTGCTCCTTCTCAATTGCGTTTTCGACCTTGTCGCGCATCTCGGCGACCTTCATGCCAAAGATGATCTGGATATTGTTGCCGTTGCGGTTGATGCCGCTGTTGGGCACGTGGTTGATGAGGCTCTCATCGATGAGGTCCGGGTTCTTAACGTTCACGCGGAGACGCGTAAAGCAGTTCTCGAGCTCCTCGATGTTGTCCTTGCCGCCAAGACCTGCGACCAGGTCGGCAATGCCAGCATCGACGCCCTCTGCGGGAGCCGCGGCAACAGCGCCCTGCTTCACCGCAACAGATGCGGCGGCCTCGCCCTCGGCAACGGACTCGGCGAGCTCGGACTCCTCCTCGCGACCAGGCGTGTGGAGGTTGAGCTTCTTGATGAGGAAGGTGAAGAGGAAGAAGTACAGCGCGGCGTTGACGACTCCGAGCACCAGCATAACCGGCCAGTTGGTCTTATCGACGCCCAGGACCAGGTTGGAGACCACGATGTTAATGATGCCGCCTGCAGTCGAAGCGGGCACGGAGAGGACCTTGAGCAGAACCAGGAAGATGCCGGAAAGAACCGAGTGAACGACAAAGAGCACAGGAGCGGCAAAGACAAAGAGGAAGTCCATGGGCTCGGTGACACAGGAGAGCACGGCGGTGATGATCAGCGGGATGATAACGGCCTTGGTCTTATCCTTGTTCCCCTTGTAAGCGGTGAAGATAAAGGCGAGACCGATACCGATGTAGGGCCACAGGTTGTTGAAGGTGTAGCTGTTGAAGTAGGTGCTATCGGAGAAGGGCTGGCCCGTCATTGCCATCTCGGCAACACGGATGGGGTAGGCACCGGCGATAACCTGATCGCCCAGCGTCAGGGTGCCGCCCACATCGGAGAACTGGAACGGGGTGTAGATGAGGTGGTGCAGACCGGTGGGAACGAGCAGCTTGTTGAGCATGCCGTAGATAAACAGACCGATGTTGCCCGACTCCTTAATGATGCCGGCAACGGAGGAGATGGCACCCTGAACCGGAGGCCAAACGATGCAGAAGCCAGCGCCCATGATCCAGGAAATGATGATCATGATCAGGAACGGGAAGCGAACGCCCGAGAACATCGAAAGGGCAATGGGGAACTGCTTGTTCGAGTACTTGTTGAACACGGCACCGGTAATGCAGCCCAGGATGATGCCGCCGAACACGCCGGTATCGAGCACCTGAATGCCCATAACGGTGGCCTGGCCGGTTCCGGTAAGACCGAGCATGCCGCTCGCATCGGCAAGAGAGCCGGTGGCGTTGAGCACGATGTTGTTAGTCTGCAGGAACAGGAAGAACGACATCAGGGCGATCAGCGAAGCATGGCCCTTGTTCTTCTTTGCCATGGCGCCGGCGATGCCCACGCAGAACAGAATCGAGAGGTTGTTGATGATAAACATCAGCGACTGATAGACAACGGCGCCCACAAGCTGGAACGGACCGGAGCCCAGTACGGGGACCAAAGCGCAGATGGTCTTGTTGGTCAGAATGATGCCCACGATGAGCAGGATGCCGGCAACCGAGAGATACATCATCGGCTGGACTATCGACTTCGCGAACACCTCCAACGGCGCTTTGAAATTGAACTTCTTTTTTGCGGTCATAGCGGTACTCCCCTTCCTTTTCCGCAAATTAAGACAGATGTGCCCTGGGCAAGACCGTAAGCCCTGCCTTATATCAATCGATGTGTGGGCACGTTATGCCAAGAGACCAGGTTCTCCAAGCAGGTTAACAATGTGATATGCGAGATAACTCTTCTCAGCATCGGTAACGACAACGTTATAGGTAGACGACAAGTGAGCGGCTATGGCGTCCGCGCATGAGAATGCACGCGGATACGCCGTTTCATCGATTCGGAACAGCGCGTCTCCGTTGATTTGCCCGGCCGCAGGATCGAGCGCTCGCTGTGCGAAAAACTGCAAGTGGCGAACGAAACGTTCGTAAGGCAGCGAGGTGCCATCGAGGGTCGTAGAATAGCGCTCAGAAACAATCGCGAGCACGTCGCGAACAAGCTGGACCGAAACAATCAGACGGTCAGAGCGTTGCGGCATGGTGGCGTTGACGATATGCAGCGTAATGAAACCCTGCTCTTCTTCGCTCATCTGGATGCCCATATACTCCTTGATAATCTGCAGAGCACGGCCCGCAAGTGCATACTCCTTGCGATAGAACTGCTGGATCTCGAGCAGCAACGGATTCTCACAGGAGACGCCCTTGCGCTCGCGCTCCAAAGCAAGGCTGATATGGTCTGCGAGAGCGATGAGGATCTTATCGTTGATGTCGACATTGAGCTCTCGACGAAGCATCTGAACGATTTCCTCGGAAATCACGAGGTTGACGGTGGGGATGGACTCCAAAAGATGTGCCAAGCGGTCAATCGTACGCGAATCCTGAGAAGTTCCCTCCTGCAACGCGTAGGTCTTTTCGACCGACGTCTCATCGATGGCATCGCCGGCATGGCGACCAAAGCAGAGGCCTCGACCGATGACGATGAGCTCGGAGCCATCGTCCGAAGTGACCATTGCGACGTTGTTGTTAAAAACTCGCTTGATAACCACGGTACCCACCACAAGAATTTACTCGGAAAGCCAGACGACAGGCTCTTTAACAGCAACAGGGCCGGAAGCATGTTCGCGAAGAGTCGAGTTCTCCGAACGCTCGCACACGATAACGAAGACCGTGGGATCAAAGCCGGCAGCGCGGACCGCGTCGAAATCGACCTCGACGAGGGGCTGGCCCGCGTCGACATGGTCACCCTGGGCAACAAGCGCATGGAAGCCCTTGCCCTCAAGTTTAACAGTGTCGATTCCGATGTGCAGCATCACCTGAGCAGAGCTGTCGTCGGACATGATGCCCAGCGCGTGCTCAGTCGGAAACAGCGCCGCGACGGTGCCGGAAACAGGAGCGCACACCGTTCCCTCTTGGGGAACCACGGCAACGCCATCGCCCACTGCACGGCTGCTAAAAGCGGGGTCATTGGTATTTTCTAGATGAACAAGCTCGCCGGAAACGGGAGCGAGGATTTCGAACTCGGAAGCCGCAGTCGTCTGCTTATCCGAGCCACCCATTAGGCGAGAAAAGAAACCCATGGTGACATGTCCCTTCATAAATATAGCCCAACCAAAATCAATCGAATGCGCCCATTGAGACGCTCGCGATCAAAGACTTTGGTTAGGCCCACGTCCGAGGGGACTCGGTAACCTTCCGCATTTCTTTTACGGGGGTTATTGTAGACAAGCCCAAAGCCGGAACAATCATTATGACCGGCGAACGGTATTTTTTCTCCGATAAACGGTATTTATGCGGTACTTAGGGACGTTCCTTTTCTGCCGGCACTCGGGGACACTCCTCACTCTGGTGCATTGGGGACAGGTTTGTTTGCACCAGGTTGGTGCAGATTAACCTGGTCCCATTGCACCAATTTCGTATGCGCTAGATAAAGAGATCGCATTCCTTCCGCACGACGCAAACCTTGCTCAGCATCTGGGAAACAGCGGATAGCTTGTTGGGATCAAGCTTACGAGCGCCTCGCGGACATACGGCAATGCAGCGCATGCAGGAGATGCACGCCTCGCCAGCTGCTCGTTTGGGGTCACCCTTGTCGATAGCACAAACGGGGCACGCCGCGGCGCATGCACCGCAGGAGACGCAATCCTCTGTTGCCTCGGGTGCCATGCGGTGACCTCCGGCTTGTTTATAAGGACGATTGCCGGGAATAGAGGGCTCGGATGTATCCTCAGCCAACAGCTTTTGCTGAATTTGCTGCGCAAACTCTGCGAGCTGCGCCGCATCCTGCGCATCCGGTCGCCCAGCAGCAAACTGACGAGCAACGGAATGCTCAGCAATAGCAGAAACCGCTGCAACCACCCTAAATCCGGCGCGCTTCGCAACGTCCTCCAGCTCTACGAGCGTGTCCTCAAACGCGCGGTTTCCGTAGACGCACACCAGAACGGCCCGCGCTCCGTTGCCGTGAGCCATGCCCAACCGGTCAGCCACCACAGCCGGGATTCTACCGGCATACGCCGGCACAGAGATTACGGCCACGTCGTCCTCAGTCATCGAGACAGCGCTGAAATCTAGCCCGCTATCGGTCAGATCGACGGTAACGGTATTCTTGCCCAGTGCCCCGGCCACAAGGCCAGACACCTTCCGCGTTCCACCCGTCGGACTAAACACAATTTCGAATACGCTCATCGAGGCACCCTCCCCTACGCCTGGCAACGCGTCAAGCCGCTTTCACATCCAGCCAGAGTATACGGCACGTGGGGTCCCCGTTTTGATGCACCAAGCACCCCAATGCACCCACCCTACGCTGTCTGCCTCTTCGTTTTGTATAAATTACGGTACAGATTGTATATATTTACGGGATACCGCCGTGTTCTCCCGAGGTACCCCATCCTGGCCCGTGCAAAAAACGGAGTATTCTGCAACGTGACCGCGCCAGCAATACCCCGAGCGGGCAAACCTTTAGGGCGCTGCGTCATTTTGGGTTCCGACATGGCGAGAATGACGCGCCCCTGCTCCGGAAAACGACGAAATCTGACTCAGAACGCTCGCTAGGGATATCCGAAAGCCACCGTTGGCGACGTCAAATCATATGCAGACAACTCGAACTGCAGAATACTCCAAAAAATGCACGGCGCACCCCATGGGACCCATTGCCGCATGGTAGGAAACAGGCCCACGGCATCCTCTAGATGCATTCCCGAGGAAATCACATTTGAACTAGCGATCGGATACGGCAAACAAAAAGGGCCCCGAGCGTAGTTGCTCGGGGCCCTTGGTTCACCTCGCTCTAGCGGGCGATGCGTGTGTTATTTGCGCTTGCCGCCGCCGTCACCGGGACGACGGGAGCTGCCGCCACGCTTGCCACCACGACTATTGCCATAGCTGCCACGGTTATCGCGACCGCCGGCACGGCCGCCACGGGAGCCGGCCTGGTTGCCGCCACGCCCGCCACGATAGCCGCCACGACGCTCCTCGCGGGTATCGTCGTAGTTGCGCCAGTCATCGCGACGATCGCGGCTGGCACGCGGGTCACGACGATCGCGCGACTCATTCGAACGACCAGCGCCGCCGCGGCCGCCATTGCCGCGAGCACCCTCGCGACGCTCGCCGCCGCGGCTACCGCGCTCTTCAAAGCGCTTGCCGACACGGGACTCACCGCCGCGGGCACCACGCTCACCACGGCCCTCGCCGCCACGGCGCTCATCACGGCCACCGCGCTCGTCATTACGACCGGAGCGACGACGGTCACCCGAACCGCGCTTGCCGCCGCGCGAACCGCGGCCCTCGTCCTCGCGCTCAACACGGCGACGGCCGCCACGGTCCTCGTCCTCGCGGCGACGGCGATGCGCCTCGCCCTGGAACTGCTTGGCACGGCGCTCGGCACGGTTGCCACGCGGGGCCTGCTTGACGGCGTCAGCACCGCCGCGCTCCTCGGCAGCCACCTCGCGGGCCACGCTCTCCACAGCCTCGTCCACGCGAGCCTGAACGCCCTCGCGCACGCGGGTCTTGCCGCCGCGCTTGGGACGGCTCGGACGCTCGCCGTCGCCTCGACGCTCGTCGCGGCCGCGGTTGGAACGACCGGCCACATCGCCGTAATCGTCGCCGTTGCGCTTGCCGTCGCGACGCGCCTGCTCAAGCTTCTTCTTGCTCTTGGACTTGCCGCGCTTGGTCTTCTTCTTCACCTTAAAGGCCGCAGGATCGCGCTCGGGGTCAACCGCGGGCGGATTGGGGCCCACATGCAGGTCGCCGGCCTCGTAGATGTCGGCGGTCTTGTCCATGAGCTTCTCGATCTCGTAGAACTCATCGACATCCTGCTCGGTCACAAACGTGATGGCCCAGCCCAGCTCGCCGGCGCGGCCCGTGCGGCCAATGCGGTGGATGTAGTCGGTCGGCTCGGCCGGCACGTCAAAGTTCACGACGTAGCGCACGTCGCTAATGTCGATGCCGCGGGCAAGCACGTCGGTTGCCACCAGCACGTCAACGGTACCGTCGCGGAAGGCCGAAAGGGCACGCTCGCGCTGGGCCTGGCTGCGGTTGCCGTGAATCGCGGCGGCCTTGATGCCCTTGCGCTCCAGACGACGGCAGCAGCTGTCGGCGCGGTGCTTGGTGCGCATAAAGACGATAGTGCGCTCCGGGCCCTCCTTCTTGAGGAACTCGGGCAGCAGGTTGTTTTTGGCCTCGATGGACACCGGGAACACAAACTGGTCGACGGTGTCGGCGGTCGACGTGGCCGGCGCGATCTCCACGCGGGCCGGGTCGCTCACCAGGTCGGTGATCTCGCCCACGGCCTCCTCGTCGAGCGTCGCCGAGAACAGCAGCGTCTGGCGCTCGGCCGGCGTCTCGCGCACAATGCGGCGGACGGCGGGCAAAAAGCCCATGTCGAGCATGCGGTCGGCCTCGTCGAGCACCAGGACCTTAACCTCGTCCAGGTGGCAGGCGCCCTGCTCGATCAGGTCGACCAGACGACCCGGCGTGGCAACTAGGATATCGCAACCGTACTTGAGTGCCGCGGTCTGCGGCTTGTAGCTCACGCCGCCCACGACGGTCACGGCAACGTGGCCCGTGACGTCGGCGATTTTGCTTGCGACCTCGTCGATCTGCTGGGCAAGCTCGCGCGTGGGGGTGATGACGAGCATCACGGGGCCACGGCCGTTGCCCTCGGGCTTTTTAGCACCGCGACGGCGGTTGCGGCCGCCACGCTCGCGCACGGGTTTGGGAGGAGCGATGTGCTCCAGATTGTTCATAGTCGGCAGCAAAAAGGCGGCCGTCTTGCCGGTGCCGGTCTGAGCGGCGGCAAGCAGGTCACGGCCCTCGAGCACTACGGGGATCGAGCCGGCCTGCACGGGCGTGGGCGCCGTGTAGCCCAGGTTCTCGATAGCACGAAGCATCTCGTCGGAGAGGCCCAGCTCGTCAAAGGCGGGCAGGCTCTCGGTAGCGGACTCGACGGCCTGGGCGGCATTGGCCTCATCGGCGGCATCGAAGGCAGCCTGGGTCATGGCCTCGCGGGTCTCGTCCAGAATCTCGGCGTCGGTGACGTCAGATACAGAATTACGCATATGTTGTTGTTCCTTATCTGCACGCGCAAGGGGCACGGCATGCGGCCGCGCGGGCGTGCTTGGTAGTGCGCTAATACATACAAAAACAGGTGCGCACAGAGAGGACGTTGCTCAGCACGCTGGCGATCGCTTTGGCAGCCCTATCACGCGCCGTCCAGACGCAGCAGCTCTAAGCGATGGAGCAGATTCGCCGCCGGTTAGTATACCCGTGCTTCGCATGCCCCCACGTAAACCACAGATGACGAGGCGGACGAGGTGGGCCCGGCTGATTGTCTCAATCTGTAACATCTACAGGGCGAATCTTCCTCTACGTGTTACAGATCGAGACAAACGGTCGACACGGCTCACAAACGTCTCAATCTGTAACAGTTAACGAGTAAAATCGGCCCTAATTGTTATAGATCAAGACAGAGGGGGATTTCCGTCCAGTCCAAACCAAATCTCTCAGTCTTCCTGCAATTTCGAACATGTGGCCTATAATGTTGCTTTAGTTACGCTATATATTGCGCAGCCATTTAATACGTCGCCCACCGGGGGCCATTAATTCCTATCGCCATATTGGCTAGGAAGCAATCAAAGGAGGTATCCGTGGCAGCAGAGACGCCTTGCTCGGTCCTCTATAACGATATTCGCTCGTTCGGCGGTCTTAAACATCTCGAGATCGCCCGAATGCTCATCAATGGAAACTCTTATCTCGGCAGTACCCTGCTCGAGAAATGCTCTTCCAACCGCTCGTATCTCACCCGTTACATCGTCCATCGCAAGCCTGACCAGTGCGCGCCCGCCATCTACAGCGACTTTACCGTCACCACGCTCAACCTTTCCGCGGCAATCTGCAGCAAGCTCGGCGGCGGCGAGTCCGCCTATCGGGCAATCGCCGAGCACTATCGCGGTCCGGCCGCCAACGAAATGATGTCGGCTCTCACCAGCTACAAGCTGGACAGCCGCCTATATGCAAATGCCCTCAATCGCATCGACAACTTTGACGGCAATGCCGTGCGCGAGAAAAGCACGCTTTACCTTATGCTCTTTGTGGCAACGGGGGCGCTCGCCGATCCCGTTCAGGGCGTGGCCACCGTCGAGCGCTTTTGCGACAGCAAGACGGGCGAGCACTTTGGCACCACCGAAACTACCGTCGGACGTGGCTTTATGAGCAGCCTGGAGCAGCCGCGCACCGTCGCCCCCAACCTCGGTCTGCTCAGAACCCATGCCGACAACTGCGCCGACATGCAAATCCATCCCCTCACACGCGATCCGCACGGTACCGTGATTGGTTCTCTGCCCAAAACCTCGCCCAGCATCACCGATGTGGGCGCCGACGCATCGCGCGAGCATCTTCGCATTTGGCTTGAGGGTGAGCACTGGTACGCCCAGGGCCTTGGATCGACCAACGGCACGGTGCTCGAATCGGGCGCGCGCGACGGCGATATTGTGATTGAGCCGCCGCGCGACCAACGCGAGCCCGGCAAGATCTATCCCCCCGTGGAAATCGCCAACAGCGACAGACTTCATTTGGGTCTCTATACGACATTCCTTGTCATTGTGGACTAGCGCGGACGGCGATCGAAAGACGGCCATCGTCCGTCTTTCGTCTTCTACCTTCTGCGTCGTAAACGACAATGCACAGCGGTATACGTGGGCAGTGCGGCTATCATGGTACTTTACCGATATCCGCACTGCTCACGTATACGTGCGGCAACCCATGCCAGACAAAGGAACGCCATGGATACTACCGATAGCGCCTATGGCGACAAACTCATCCGTCTCGATACGTTCGATACCGCCGTGGCGGTCGACCCCAGCGCCGAGGACGACGCCAGGCGTCGGTTTATGACGCTTATTCTCCAGACGGCCCACCGCAACAACGGCAACATCGGGCACGTGCTGCGCGCGACCAACACGAGCGGCGAGGTCTTTGCCGGCAAGCTACTCAAGGACAACGCCATCCTTTCCGGCCAAGCCCCCGACCGCTCCGCCGAGCAATCGGCAGCGCACCTGGCCAACACCGCTGCGCTGTTCGAGGAGTACCGTCATCTGTGTACCGTCTCGCACCTGCGCGGATTTCCGCGCGTCTATGGCTACGGATCGTGCGAGGATGACCCGCTCATCCTCATGGAGTGGGTCGAGGGCACCTCGCTCAAGCAGGCGCTGCCCCTGCTTCCGCACGACGCCTCGGGCGGGCTGACCACCCAGATGGTCGCCGCCGTCGGAAACGCCGTGCTTCGTGCGCTCTTGATGACCCAAGGCCTCGTGAATCCGGTCATCCATCGCGACCTGTCGCCTGCCAATATCATGTTCCGCACCACCAGCCGAACGCTCGAGCAGCAGATTGCTGATTGTTCCTTTGACCCCTGCCTCATCGACATGGGCTCCGCGACCATGGCTCTCGGCGACGACACGATCACCCGACGCGCCGACATCTGGCGCTTTGCCACGCCCGCATACGCCGCGCCCGAGATGCTCACGCAGGATATCGAAGGCATCGCGGCCCTTCGCCGTTCGCCGGCAATCGACGTCTATGCGCTTTCGAGCATTCTGTACCAGCTCTACAGCGGTCGCAAACCGTTTGACTTTGAGTCGACGGACGCCGCTGCAACCGGCTCGTTCTATCTCGTAAAGACCAAGACCAAGCCGGCACCGCTCGAGCCGCGCTGCGAGGGCGATGAAGCGCTCGTCCAAATCATCATGAAGGGTCTCTCAGTCGAGCAGTGCGATCGCCCCACCGAGCAGCAGATGCTCGAGGTGCTCTCGGCATACCTCACCGATGCCGAATCCGAGGGCCGCGAAGGCACAGGAGACGAGGCCGCGATTGACATCGACTCCGGTACGCACCTTAAGGTCGACGTCGCCGGCGAGCGCGCGCGAGAGATCCTGAATCAGGCCCGCCACGATGCCATGACCCGCCGTCGCTTTATTATCGGCGGCGTCGCTGCAGTCGTTGCGGGGCTCGGCGTCATTGGCGCGGCAACCCATGGCTTTGGCATCCCCGACTACCTCGATGGCATCCGCGGTTCACTTGACGACTACACCTGGGATCAGCTGCAGGAGATTTCGCTCAAGATTAAGGCCGCCGAGACCCGTAGCGAGGCACGCGAGATTGCCAAGCGCTACCACCTGCTCGATGCCGATGGGCATATCCCCTATCCGTGTACCAAGCGCGTGAAACTCACCAACGGGCTGGAGGTCGGCGCGCAGCTTGTGGGCATCCGTCACGATGAGCTTCTGGACGGTACGGGCAAGGCAGGGCTAACGTTTATGTTCGACGCCGGTATTGCCGAGCGCAACGCTGCGGCTGAACCGCCGAGCTCCGGCTGGGCAGATTGCGAGCTGCGAGAATGGCTCGACGGCGACGGCCTTAAGCTGCTGCCCAATGAGCTACGCGCACTCATCAAATCTGTCAAAAAGGTCTCGAATAACGCTGGCGCCGCCAACAGTGCATCGTGTCTGAGCGAGTTGCCCGCAACCCTTTGGCTGCCCGCTATGGTCGAGCTGTGCGGTACGCAACCGCCCGATTCGTTTGCCAAGGACTATCACTACCTGGCAGACATCTACAACGGCGAGGGCAAGGAGTATCAGCTCTTCCGCGAGCTCAAGGTGAGCCCGTATTCCACGAACGAGACAATGGTCCGCCAGTGGAAGGGCAAGGACACCTGCTGGTGGGAGCGCACGGTGAGCCCCGACTCATCGGAGACCGAAGGCACGCTCTGCATAAACCGTGTGGGCCACGACGGCGACGTCTTTACGTACGCAACGCCTGCGGAAAAGCCAAACAAGCTAACCTGTGTGATTCCCGGGTTCTGTATCTAGGCGGCGGGCGTCTTGCCGTGACGGGACCCCTCCCCGGCAGTTGTCTCGATTTGTAACACTAGCTCGGCAGATACAGGTCTAGATGCTACAGAACGAGACAAACCCCAATCCCGCGAGACAACATCTCAATCTGTAACAGTAAGGGGTCAAAAACCTCTCTAGATGTTACAGATCAAGACATTTGAGTTGGCCGCGGACGGTCTGTCTCGATCTGTAACAGTAAGGGGTCATATTTCCCGCCAGATGTTACAGATTGAGACATTGAGTTTATTGCTGAAGGTTCGTCTCGATCTGTAACATCTGGAATCCAAAAACCGGTCTAACTGTTACAGATGGAGACAAACTCAAACCTCTCAAAACAAAATCTCAATCTGTAACAGTTAGAGGTCATTTTCCCCGCTAGATGTTACAGATCGAGATATTGATTTGCCGCCGGAGAGTTTGTCTCATTCTGTAACAGCAGCTCGGCAAAAACTGGGCTAGATGTTACAGATTGAGACGAAGGGCGGGGATGGTGCACCAACCCGGCAGCCACCCTCATCTGTAGCGAAATGTCATACATTTCTTTCTGTACTGGACACCCCCAGGGGGTATGGGTGTATAGTATCGGCAGGTTAACATTTCCGACACTACGTCACAGAAAGGAGAAGCCATGGCTCAAGATAAGTTCGACGTGGGCGGCATGACATGCGCCGCCTGCCAGGCGCATGTGGATCGCGCCGTGAGCAAACTCGACGGCGTCCAAAGCGTCGCGGTCAATCTGCTCGCCGGCTCTATGCTGGTGGACTACGACCCTGCGCAGGTCTCCCCCGACGACATCTGCACCGCTGTCGACCGCGCGGGCTACTCGGCCTCACCCATCAGCACGGGCACCGACGCTGTCCAAAGCGGAAGTGCGCAAGCCAGGTCCGGCGCCGCCCATATGGAGTCACCGACCAAAAAGTTGGAGGCCGCCGCCTCTGCCATGCGCACCCGCCTCATCGTCTCGATCGTATTCCTCATCCCACTGTTCTACATAGGCATGGGGCACATGCTCGGCTGGCCGCTGCCCGGCATCTTCACCGACCACACCCACAGCATGACGCTCGCGCTCACCGAGCTCGTCCTGCTCATTCCCATCGTCTACGTCAACGACGCGTACTTTATCAACGGGTTTAAATCGCTCGCGCACGGCGCGCCCACCATGGACGCCCTTATTGCCGTGGGCGCCACCGCCTCCATCGCCTGGTCGCTCTACGCCATGTTCATCATGGCCGACCAGCTAGCCGCAGGTCAGGTGCACGAGGCCATGATGACGAGCATGGACAACCTGTATTTTGAGAGCGCTGGCACCATCCTGTCGCTCGTCACCGTGGGCAAATACCTCGAGACGCGCAGCAAGTCCAAGACCGGCGGCGCTATCGAGGCGCTCATCGACTTAGCACCCAAGACCGCGACCGTCGTGGCAGAGGACGGCAGCGAGGCCACCGTCGACGTCGATGCCATTCTGCCCGGCCAGGTGCTGCGTGTGCGCCCCGGCGAGTCCATCCCTGTCGATGGCGTGGTGCTCGAGGGCAGCTCGGCCGTGGACGAGAGCGCGCTCACCGGCGAGTCCATCCCCGTGGAAAAGACCGCCGGCGACACCGTCAACGCCGCCACTGTCAACCGCACCGGCTCGTTTGCCTTCCGTGCCACACGCGTGGGCGCCGACACGTCGCTCGCCAAGATTATCCAGCTCGTCGAGGACGCCAACGCCACCAAGGCGCCCATCGCCCGCATGGCCGACAAGGTCGCCGGCGTGTTCGTGCCCGTGGTATTCGTGATCTCGGCCATGACCTTCGTGGCGTGGATGGCACTGACCGGTAGCGTGAACGAAGCGCTCACCTCCGCCGTCGCTGTGCTGGTGATCAGCTGTCCGTGCGCATTGGGTCTGGCCACGCCCGTCGCTATTATGGTCGGCACCGGCAAGGGCGCCGAGATGGGCATTCTGTTCAAGAGCGCCGAGGCGCTGGAGAATCTGCGCAGCGTGGGCACCGTGGTGTTCGATAAGACGGGAACGGTCACTCGCGGCAAGCCTGCCGTGACCGATATCGTGGTAGCCACGCGCGCCGACGGATCGCCCGCCATGAGCGAAAAGGCGCTACTCAAGCTGGCCGCCGCGCTGGAGCGCTCAAGCGAACACCCGCTGGCCGAGGCGATTATGGCCGAGTGCGAGACGCGAGGGATTGTCGCGCGCGCCGTCGAGGACTTTGCCGCCGTGCCCGGGCGAGGCGTTACGGCGCGCGAGGGGCAAAACGCCATTGCCGCCGGCAATATGCGCCTGATGAACGAGCTGGGCGCGAAGGTGCCCGCGGGTCTTGCCGAACAGTTCGCCGCTGAGGGCAAGACGCCGCTGTTCTTTGCCAAGAACGGCGAGCTCGCCGGCACCATTGCCGTGGCTGACGAGGTCAAGGAAACGAGTGCCGGAGCCATCGCCGCACTGCGCTCGCTTGGCGTCGACGTGCGCATGCTCACCGGCGACAACCGAGTCACCGCCGAAGCAATCGCCCGCCGCGTGGGGCTGAGCAGCGAACAGGTCATCGCCGACGTCCTCCCCGCCGACAAGGAGCACCACGTACGCGAGCTGCAGGATGCGGGCAGCAAGGTCGCCATGGTGGGCGACGGTATCAATGACTCCCCCGCCCTGGCGCGCGCCGACGTGGGCCTTGCTATCGGCACCGGCGCAGACATCGCCAAGGAGGGCGCCGACGTGGTACTCATGCGCAGCGACCTCATGGACGTCGCCCGTGCCATCGAGCTGTCGCGCGCCACAATTCGCAACATCAAGCAGGACCTGTTCTGGGCGCTGTTCTACAACGGCATCGGCATTCCGCTGGCGGCGGGCGTGTTCTTCCCCCCCACCGGTTGGCAACTCTCGCCGATGTTTGGCGCCGCGGCCATGAGCCTGTCGAGTGTCTGCGTCGTAAGCAATGCGCTGCGCTTAAAATCCTTTAAGCCAAAAGTGGCAAAATAGGCTCACCATTAAGTCCATCTAGAACGGGTTTTCCAGACGCCCGAGATTGACCCGAAAGAGGAGCGACGCGCACTTTGGTACGCGAGCGACGGCTTGAAGGTCAAGGTCGGGTGCCTGGGAAAGCCGACACAACAGGGAGGAATACCCATGCGTTACACAATCAAGACTTCCGGCCTCATGTGCGGCCATTGCGACGCCACCGTCGAGACGGCGTTGCTCAACGTGGCCGGCGTGACCGACGCCGACGCCGATCACGAGACCCAGACCGTCCAGGTGGAGTGCGCCGACACCGTGACCGTCGAGCAGCTCACCGCCGCTGTCGAGGGCGCCGGCGAGAAGTTCCACGCCCTTTCGGTGACCGCCGCATAGCAGTCGCTGCCTACTGAATCCTCAGAAGTTGCGGTGAAATACGGACTGTTGTGCCGCCCTAGGCCTTTAAACGGTCCGTATTTCACCGCAACTGACGGGGACATCCGGAAGATCGACCAGAAACGAGGACCCGACATGATGGCAGACCATAAATCGGTGACCCGCATGCTCAAGACGGCACGCGGCCAGATCGACGGCATCTTGCGGATGGTCGAGGAGGACCGTTACTGCGTCGATATTTCCACGCAGCTCATGGCAACGCAGGCGCTCCTCGCGCGCATTAACGCCGACGTGCTCAAGGCGCATATCGAGGGCTGCGTGACTTCGGCAATCGAATCGGGCGACGAAGACCTCAAAGCCGCCAAGCTCGCCGAAATCGAACGCGTCGTCGACAAGCTCTCCAAGTAATAGGGGCAGTGGGGACAGATTTCTTTGCACCGTCTTGGTATTCCGGGGACAGGTATGTTTGCACCACATTGGTGCAGATTAACCTGTCCCCCTTGCTCTAAATCGGGTATAAAGGCGTGCAGCATATCGAACGAAAGGCAATTTGCATGAATGACTTTATGAAGGGTCGCAATGGTGCCGATGAACTCACCATCGTGATGGGTTTTGCCGGCATCGTCATCGCGATGATCGGATCGATAGCCCGCATCCAGTGGCTCAGCTGGATTGCCATCGCCGTAATCGTGATTGGCGTGCTGCGCGGCCTGTCCAAAAATATCGACGCACGTCACAAGGAGAACGAGGCCTTTGTCGCCGCGACTGCAAACGTACCCGGCTTGGGCAAGTTTGTAGCTAGCTTGGGCGGCGGAGCTGCAGCGGCCAACGCCTCGCGCGCAGCCGGTACTAGCAAGGAAGACTTTGAACGTGCCAAGCGCACAGCCAAGAAGATGTGGAAGGGCCGCAAGACCACGGCCTATCTTAAGTGCCCCAACTGCGGCCAGATGCTCTCCGTTCCCAAGGGCAAAGGCAAGATCCGCGTCACCTGCCCCAAGTGCCATGCCAAGATGGAGACGCGCTCATAGCTGCCATACTATGGGACAAATAAAAGCCGAGGCCTCGCACTGGGACCTCGGCTTTTTCTGATTATGACAAAAGGATTGTCCCTTTGTCGCATCGCCATATCGCGCGCTTACGCCACGCCATCGCGGGCAAGCTCCTCGGCCAACGCCTCGGCAGGCATGGCCATAATCGCGTCGAGCTCGGCGTCCACCTCGGGAATACGCTTCACCTTGAGCTTGCGCACCAGATCACCGCAACACATCACGTGCGTCGGATCACGCAGTGCGCACAGGTCATCGAGCGGGTTCTCGCGCGTCACCAGAATATCGGCGGCCTTGCCGCACTCGATTGTGCCGGTCTCGCCGCCCAGCCCCAGCAGCTCGGCATTGACCTGCGTGGCCGTATGCAGCGCGAAAGCGTTGCCCACGCCGACATACTTGGCAAAATAGGCCACCTCACGCCACATGTCGTACTGCGTCACGAACGGGCAGCTCGAGTCCGTGCCAAGGCCCACCTTAACGCCAGCTTCCAGTGCGGCACGGGCGCTCTCGATGATGCCCGAGCACACGATGTCACCGTTCTTCTTTTGTGTATCGGTCGAATGGGTCTTTTCCGGGTCGAGCAATACAAACGGCAGCGCCGGGCTGATAGTGCAGGTAACGCTGGGCGCACGCCCCTCGAGCTGCGTGCCCGCGGCGCCGCGGTACAGTTCCAAGATCTCGGGAGTCATCGGGGCACCGTGCTCAATCGTATCGACGCCGGCCTCAAGCGCGGCCTTCACGCCTTCGGTGCTCTCGACATGAGCCATAACCGGCAGGCCCACCTCGTGCGCCGCCTTGCACGCCGCCGCGGCAACCTCGACCGGCATACGCAGCACACCCGGCTCGCCCACCTCGGTAGCGTCGAACACGCCGCCCGTCACGAACAGCTTGATGACGTCGGCACCGCGCGCATACAGGTCGCGCACCTGTTCGGCTGCCTCGGCGGGACTGTTGGCCACCTGGGCGAACAAACCCGCACCATGGCCGCCCGGCACCGTGACACCCGTTCCCGGCGCCACCAGGCGAGGACCTTGATACTTGCCGGCATCGATAGCATCGCGCACGGCAAGATCGGCAAACAGCGGGTCGCCCGCGCCGCGCACCGTGGTCACGCCACTTGCCAGTTGTTGTTGGGCGCTGCCCTTAAGAATATGGCGCACGATGGCGCGCCCCACGGGATTATCGAGCTTCTTCATCAGCGCGCCCGCATCGCCCGCCGAAACCGGCTTGCCCGAACCGCACAGATGCACATGCATATTGATGAGGCCTGGCATGAGATACGCACCTGCCAGGTCGATAACCTCGGCACCCGCAGGCGCCTGCGCCACAGCACTCGGCCCCATCCACGTGATGACACCGCGCTCAACGGCCACGGCCATATCGGGCTGCGGCTCCATATGTTTCGAGCCATCCAGGACGGTCGCATTGATAAACAACGTGGAACGATCGGCAGACGCCATATCGAGCTCCTCCCTCACGATTAACTTGTACATCTGTCCATTATCACCTTATGCAGCAACCAAACGTAGAACATATCGGTTAACGGAGGGAAGACGACATGCAAACAGATGGAGCCGAGCAACTCCGCAGGCAAGGCGCCAGACAAACATCTCAATCTGTAACAGATACGGAGCAAAACCACCCCAGCACGTTTCAAATCGAGACATTAGGCCGTCGGTCCAACGTCCCCTACTCCCATTCTTGTTCGTAGATGTTGAGGGACTTTACGTAGCGCCCCTGGGCGCCCATGATGTCGCGGACCAGGCGCAAAAAGAAGCTGATGCACGAGGTGTCAAAGCCATCCTGCAGGTCCTCCGGATGCACCGCACCAGGCCCATCGACCGCCGTGTCACTCAGGCGTGCGATGTCATACAGATAGAGTTGTCCCGCCGTCAGCCAGACATCGTCGACGCAGGCGAGGCGCACCGCAATCGCTCCGTCGCTCCAATGCTCCTTTTGCACGATATGCGGGTCGTAGACATCAAAGCGACGGTCGGCGCGCGTGTCCTTCAGCGCGACCATACCAGTCGCAGGATCCTTGTCCAAAATGCCAAAGCGCGAGAAATACTGCGTGTCGCGTACCTGCTCGAGCCGCTTGAGCGAGGCAGGCGAAAGCGATGCCGGCGGTTCGTCAACATACAGCTCGAGCAGCGTCTTGCCATGGCGATAGGGGCGCTCGAAGAGCAGCCAATCGGTAAATGCCATGTTGTAGGCCATGATTTCGTTTTGCGAAGGCTCGGTGCAATAGCTGAGCCACGGGTCGACAATGATCTCGAACTGTTCGCGTGCCGGCTCCAAAAACTGGAACTTCCGCAGCATCCAAAAATGGGCCATGTCGGCAATATCGTTGCCGACGGCTTCGGCCAGCTGCGCTCGGTCTAAAACGTGGTCAGTCACGGCATCCTCCTCAAACTGATGAACCTCAATTTGAGCTTACGAGGAGGGTGGGCAGCCACGACCAGCGCGGGCAAAATAGGCCTCCGGCTGCAAACCAGATGCTGACCAAACACTTGACGGGATGCTTGACCGAAAATGCGCACCGCAACAAAACCGCAGGTAAACATAGACGGCCAACCCGCCCTTTTGAGCCAGATACCCACAGCCACCGCAGAAACAACAGGTGACCACAGCCCAAGAAGTCGACAAATGAACACCCGTACGTCGACAAACGAGCAAATCGCTCGCAAAGAGTGTCCCCAACGACTAGACAAAAATGACCAGTCATTGGGGACGTTCTTAAATGACTACTTTACAGCTCCAGCGCGTCGGCGACTTCGGCAGCGCAGGCCAGGGCGTCGGCCATAGCGTTCACCACGAGCGAGCTGCCGTTGCGCGCATCACCGGCAACATACACCGGCGCGGCATCCGCGGCGACGCCGTCGACACGCGCCGCAAGATGCGAGCCCTCGGCGGCCATCACAGGCAGCGGACGACCAGCAGTGGCAACGGGCACGCCAACGGCGTCGAACACACCGTGCTCCGGACCCGTAAAGCCGCAGGCGATGAGCACCAGCTGCGCCGGCACCTCGTGCTCGGAGCCCGCGATGCGCTCGGGCTTTCCCGCCGACCAGTCCAGATCGACCACGCGCAGGCCCGCGGCAGCGCCCTTCTTATCCAGCAGCACCTCGAGCGTATCCACGCCCCAAGCGCGCATCTCGCCGCCCATGGCAGCGATGGCCTCCTGCTGGCCGTAGTCGGTCTTCTTCACGTTGGGCCACTGCGGCCAGGGGTTGCTCGCCGCGCGCGCATCAGGCGCCGCCGGCAAGAACTCAAACTGGCGCACGCTGCGCGCGCCCTGACGTACCGCGGTACCCACGCAGTCGTTGCCGGTATCGCCGCCGCCAACGACCACAACGTCCAGGCCGCATGCATCGACGACAGGCTCGCCGCCATCGAGTATCGAGACGGTCGAGGCCGTCAGGTAGTCCACGGCATACACCACGCCGGGCGCATCGATGTTCGCAGCAGAAAGCCCACGCGGGGCGCGGGCGCCGGCAGCCACCACGACGGCGTCAAAGCCATCGAGCTTGGCCGCCACCGCAGGGTTCGTAACGTCAGCGCCCAGCTCAAAGACGATACCCAGCTCGCGCATAAGTGCCACGCGACGCTCGACCACGGACTTCTCGAGCTTCATGTTGGGAATGCCGTACATGAGCAGGCCGCCCGGGCGGTCGTCACGCTCAAACACCGTCACGCGGGCACCGCGACGCGCAAGCTCCCATGCTGCCACCAGGCCAGCCGGGCCGGAACCCACCACGGCAACCGTGGGCGCGCCCTCCCCTGCCGGCTCAAAGCGGCGCGGACCGCCATTTGCCCACTCATGGTCGCTGATCGCGCGCTCGTTGTCGTGAATCGTCGTGGGCTGGCCGTCGACCGAGCCCAGGTTACACGCGGCCTCGCACAGCGCCGGGCACACGCGGCTCGTGAACTCGGGCATAGGCGAGGTGAGTGACAGACGCTCGGCAGCCTCGTCCCATCGGCCGCGATACACTAGCTCGTTCCACTCGGGAATCAGATTGTGCAGCGGGCAGCCACTCGGACGCGCCTTGCCAAAGCTCGCGCCCATCTGGCAAAACGCCACACCACACATCATGCAGCGGCTCGCCTGGGCACGGCGCGCATCGTCGTCGAGCTCCACGTACAGCGGATCGAAATCGCGGCTGCGCTCCTCCACGGGGCGCAGCTCGTGGGTCACGCGATCGATATCAAGAAAAGCACCGGGCTTACCCATGGCACTTACGCCTCCTTTTTGGTCGAAGCAACAGAGCTGGCGGTGGTGGGCGCAGCGCCAGCGACACCACCCGCCACATCAAAGCGAGCGACATCGGCGGCGTCGGCGCGACCGGTCACAATGTCAAACGCCAGCTCCTCGGCCTGCGCATGCGTCTTGCCGACGGCCTCGGCGGCGGCGACAATCGCCAGCACGCGCTCGTACTCGGTCGGAATGACCTTCACAAAGTGCTTGCTCATCGTCTCAAAGCTGTAGAGCAGCTTAATACCGCGCGGGCTCTGCGTCGCGTCCACGTGCTCCTGGATGAGCGCACGAATCTGCGCCAGCTCGCCGGCCGTCGGGGCCTTGAGCTCAACGCTCTCGTGGTTCACACGGGCATCGAGCGTGCCGTACTGGTCAAAGACGTAAGCCACGCCGCCCGTCATGCCGGCGGCGAAGTTCTGCCCGACCTCGCCCAGGATGAGCGCCAGACCGCCCGTCATGTACTCGCAGCCATGGTTGCCGCAGCCCTCGACCACCACCGTGGCACCGGAGTTGCGCACGCCAAAGCGCTGGCCTGCCAGGCCGTTAATAAAGCCGCGACCGCTCGTGGCGCCAAAGAAGGCCACGTTGCCCACGATGATGTTCTCGTCGAACTTGTAGGTCGCATGCGGGTTGGGGCGCACCGACACCTCGCCGCCCGAAAGGCCCTTGCCAAAGTAGTCGTTGGCGTCACCGCACACATTGAGCGTAATGCCGCGCGGCAGGAAGGCGCCAAAGCTCTGACCGGCCGATCCATCGCAATCGATGGTGATGGAGCCGGCGGGCAGGCCCTCGGGATGCGCCTTGGTCACCGCGTTGCCCAAAATGGTACCCACGCAGCGGTTGACGTTGGCGATATCGGCGCGGAAGCGAATCGGGCGCAGGTGCGCACGGGCATCGGCCGTATAGGGCACAAACAACGTGGAGTCGAGCGTCTTGTCGAGCTCGCTGTCCGCAGCCATCTGGGGCAGGAAGTGACGGCCGTCGGCACCCGGGATATGGGCACCGAACTCGCAGGTCGCGCTTGCCAGCACGGGCGACAGATCGAGCAGGTTGGCCTTGCGGTTGCCCGGGACCTCAATCTGGCGCAAGCACTCGGGATGGCCGACCATCTCGTCGACGGTGCGGAAGCCCAGGTTCGCCATGACCTCACGCAGCTGCTCGGCAACAAAGAGCATAAAGTGCTCAACGTGCTCGGGCTTGCCGCGGAAGCCGCGACGCAAGCGACAGTTTTGCGTGGCAATGCCGGCCGGGCAGGTATCCTGCTGGCAGTCTCGCTGCATGAGGCAGCCCATGGAGATGAGCGGCATGGTCGCAAAGCCAAACTCCTCGGCACCCAGCAGGCAGGCGACGGCGACGTCGGTGCCGTCCATGAGCTTGCCATCGGCCTCGAGCACCACGCGTGAGCGCAAACCGTTTTGCAGCAGCGTCTGCTGGGCCTCGGCAAGGCCAAGCTCCAGTGGCAGACCCGCGTGCCAGATAGAGTCGCGCGCAGCGGCACCCGAGCCGCCATTGTGGCCGCTGATCAAGATCTTGTCGGCAGCGCCCTTGGCCACGCCGGTGGCGATGGTGCCGACGCCGGCCTCGCTGACCAGCTTGACCGACACGCGTGCGCCGGGGTTGGCGTTCTTAAGGTCAAAGATCAGCTCTGCCAGGTCCTCGATAGAGTAAATATCGTGGTGCGGCGGGGGCGAGATCAGGCCGATGCCGGGCGTGGACTGACGGACCTCGGCGATCAAGGGGTAGACCTTCTTGCCGGGCAGGTGGCCGCCCTCGCCGGGCTTGGCGCCCTGGGCCATCTTAATCTGAATCTCGAAGGCGCTGCACAGGTAGCGGCTCGTCACGCCAAAGCGCGCGCTTGCCACCTGCTTGATGGCGGAGTTCTTGGAGTCACCGTTAGCCAGCGGGGTCTCGCGGCGCGGATCCTCGCCGCCCTCGCCGGAGTTGGAACGGCCGTGCAGGCGGTTCATGGCGATGGCCATGCACTCGTGTGCCTCTTTGCTGATGGAACCGTACGACATGGCGCCGGTGTTAAAGCGGCGGACGATGTTGAGCGCGGGCTCCACCTCGTCGAGCGAAACCGGCGTGCGACCGTTGGCATTAAAGTCCAGCAGGTCACGCAGGCGCACGGCACGGCCGGTGCGGTGCAGGCGGGCGCTGTACTCCTTAAAGGTGTCGTAGCTGTCCTCGCGGCAGGCGGTCTGCAGCAGGTAGACGGTCTGCGGGTCGATAAGGTGATCCTCGCCGCCGAGCGGGCGCCACTTGGTCAGACCCAGCGTGGGCAGCTGATCGGGAGCCGGGCTCTTAAGGATAGCGAGCGCGGCGTCGTAGCGCTCATTCTGCTCGCGCTCGACGTCCTCGACACCCATACCGCCCACACGGCTCACCGTGCCGGCGAAGTACGCGTTGACGAACTCCGGAGTGAAGCCCACGGCCTCGAAGATCTGCGCGGAGTGGTAGCTCTGCACCGTGGAGATGCCCATCTTGGACATGATGGAGACGATGCCGGCGGTCGCAGCCTTGTTGTAGTTGGCGATGCCCTGCTCGGCCGTCACGTCCAGGTCGCCGCGTGACGCCAGATCGCGGATGCACGCATGTGCGTTGTACGGATAGATGCCGCTCGCGGAGTAGCCCACCAGTGCCGCAAAGTCGTGCGGAGACACGGCGTCGCCGCACTCCACCACGATGTCGGCAAAGGTACGCACGCCGGCGCGGATCAGGTGGTTGTGCACGCAGCCCACGGCGAGCAGCGACGGCACGGGCACCTCACCCGCAGCGGCGCGATCGCTCAACACCACGATGTTCACGCCGTCGCGGACCGCAGCCTCAACATCCTCTGCAAGCTGCTTGAGCGCAGCCTGCAGCGCGCCCTCGCCGGCGTCGCGGCGGTACACGGCACGGAAACGGCGGGTCTTAAAGCCCACGCGGTCGATGGCGCAGATACGCTCGAACTCCTCCTCGCTCAGCAGCGAACGCTCCAAGCGCACCAGCTGGCAGGCCGTGCGGGAATCCTCGAGCAGGTTGCCGTGGTTGCCCAGGTAGAGCGTGGTCGAGGTGACCATATGCTCGCGCAGGGCATCGATCGGCGGGTTCGTGACCTGGGCGAACAGCTGATAGAAGTAGTCGAAGAACGAGCGCGTCTTCTTGGACAGGCAGGCCAGCGGCGCATCGATACCCATCGAGGCGAGCGGCGCCTTGCCCTGCTGGGCCATGGGACGCACGACTTCGTCAACATCATCCCAGTGATACCCGAGCTTGGCCATGCGCACGGCGGCGGGCACCTCGGTATCCTCGGCGGGCGTGGGCGCGACGGGCTTGTCGAGCGCGTCGACGGTCAGCGTCTCCTCGGCGATCCAGTCGCGATAGGGCTTTTCCTTGGCGTAACGGGCGCGCAGCTCGTCGTTGTAGATGACGCGGCCGCGGGCAAAATCGACCTCGAGCATCTGGCCCGGTCCCAGACAGCCGCTCGTCAGGATGTTCTCGGGGCGCGCCTCGATGGTGCCCACCTCGCTTGCCAGCATAAAGCGACCGTCGCGCGTCACATAGTAGCGGGCGGGACGCAGGCCGTTACGGTCGAGGGCGGCACCCAGCGTGCGACCGTCGGTAAAGGCGATGGCCGCCGGGCCATCCCACGGCTCCATGAGCATGGACTGGTAAGCGTCGTAGGCGCGGCGCTCCTCACTCAGGCTGTCGTTGTGGTCCCACGGCTCAGGCAGCAACATGGACGCGGCACGCGTAAGTGGGCGACCGTTCATGACCAAAAACTCAAGCACATTGTCCAGAATCGCGGAATCGGAGCCCTCGCGGTTGATGATGGGCATCACGCGCTCAAGATCGTGCTGCAGCACGGGGCTGTACAGGTTGGGTTCGCGGGCGCGAATCCAGTTGACGTTGCCCTTGAGGGTATTGATCTCGCCGTTGTGGATGATAAAGCGGTTGGGATGTGCGCGCTCCCAGCTGGGCGTGGTGTTGGTGGAGTAGCGCGAGTGGACGAGCGCCACGGCCGTTTTGACGGCGGCGTCGTTGAGGTCGATGAAGAAACGGCGCATCTGCGTGGCCACAAGCATGCCCTTGTACACGATGGTGCGCGAGCTCATGGAGCACACATAGAAGATCTTGTCGCGCAGGGCGAACTCAGCGTCGGCCTTCTTTTCGATGGTGCGGCGGCACACGTACAGGCGACGCTCAAAGGCATCGCCGGCGGGCGTGTCGTCCGGACGGCCCAGGAAAGCCTGCAGGATAGTAGGCATGCAGGCGCGGGCCGTCTCGCCCAGGTCGTGCGGGTCGACCGGCACCTCGCGCCAAAAGAGCAGCGGCACGCCGGCCTCGGCGCAGCCCTCCTCAAACACGCGACGGGCATCCTCTACGCCCTTGTCGTCCTGCGGGAAGAACAGCATGGCCACGCCATAGTCGCCCTCTGCCGGCAGAATCTGACCGCACTTTTGAGCCTCTTTACGAAAAAAGTGATGCGGAACCTGGAACAGGATGCCAGCGCCGTCGCCGGTGTTCTTCTCGAGTCCCGTGCCGCCGCGGTGCTCCAAGTTGACCAGAATGGACAGCGCATCGTCCAGAATCTGGTGATGGCGCTCGCCGTTGATATCGGCAAGCGCGCCGATGCCACATGCATCGTGGTCGAATTCGGGGCGATAAAGGCCCTGCTGCTGAGCGGAATCTGCCTGCATCGCGATCCTCCCCTAGATATTAGACAGTCAGTTGAATAGGCATACTAGGAGCATCGCCGGCCCGTTGTGTTTCCCGCCCGTTTCGAAACAATCGCGTAACGCACGCCCTACGAGTGGACACCGCCGACCTCAAGGACGGCAACAAGGGCCCCAAGTTCGACCCGTAAGCTCACCGCTTCAAACATCTCAATCTGTAACAGTAAGACCCAATTTCGACGACTAACTGTTACAGATCAAGATGTTTTCGAGAGACGGTTCCGAATGTCTCAATCTGTAACACGAAGGGTCAGTTTTGGCGGTCAGCTGTTACAGATCGAGATTTTCCATAGGACCATTTCTTCCTGTCTTGATCTGTAACACCTAGACCCAATTTCCATCCCCAGTTGTTACAGATCAAGACATTTCGGCAACCCCCTTTCCCCACCCCATTCAAATACAACTATTTTGTTAGTCATAGTTAACTTTTGAGCCTAAAACGGGTATCCTTTGCGGCGTCAAACAAACGGCACACAGGAGCGCACCATGCTCAACCATCTCAAACAACATTTTGGCTCCCGACGCACCGGCGGTCACGGAGGC
Source organism: Collinsella sp. (assembly GCA_031294825.1). Taxonomy (GTDB): domain Bacteria; phylum Actinomycetota; class Coriobacteriia; order Coriobacteriales; family Coriobacteriaceae; genus Collinsella. Next base: position 43,654 of record JAUMPM010000024.1, read on the forward strand.
CTAGACATTGCGCGGCATATCGGCCCCGGGCTGCTCGTGACCGTCGGCTTTATCGATCCGGGCAACTGGGCCTCCAACATGGCCGCCGGCTCGCAGTTTGGCTACGCGCTGCTGTGGATCGTCACGCTGTCCACGATCATGCTCATCGTGCTGCAGCACAACGCGGCGCACTTGGGCATCGCCACGGGCACCTGTCTTGCCGAGGCCACGACACGCTACCTCCCCCGCATCGTGGGACGCGCAGTACTCGCCAGCGCCTATCTCGCGACCATCGCCACCGCCATGGCCGAAGTCCTGGGTGGCGCGATTGCCCTTCAAATGCTCTTTGGGCTGCCCGTGCGCGCGGGCTGCGTCATCGTGGCGGCAGTATCGATGGCGATGCTCATGACGAGCTCCTACAAGCGCGCCGAGCGATGGATCATCGCCTTCGTAGGCGTGGTAGGACTCTCGCTTTTGGCTGAGCTTACGCTGGTCAAGGCCGACTGGCCGCAGGCCGCCGCAAGCTGGATCACACCCAGTATGCCCACCGGCTCGGCCGCGATTATCGTAAGTGTCCTAGGCGCGGTCGTTATGCCCCACAACCTCTTCCTGCACTCCGAGGTCATCCAATCCATGCACTTCGAAGGCCAAGGCGAGCAGGTTATCGAGGAACGCCTGCGCTACGAACTCTTCGACACGCTCTTTTCGATGGGCGTGGGCTGGGCAATCAACTCGGCCATGGTCATCCTGGCCGCAACGACCTTCTTTGCGCACGGCATTGTCGTAGACGACCTCGCCGTCGCAGCGGCCACGCTCTCCCCCATCTTGGGCCCGGCGAGCTCGACCATCTTTGCGGTAGCGCTGCTGTTCGCGGGACTATCGAGTAGTGTGACGGCGGGCATGGCGGCGGGAACCATCACCGCGGGCATGTTCGACGAGGAATACGACATCCACGACCGACATTCTTCGATCGGGGTGGCAGTCTGTTTCGTCGGTGCAGTGGCGGCGTGTTTGATCGTCCCGAATCCTTTTGAGGGTCTCATCTGGAGTCAGGCACTGTTGTCGCTTCAGCTGCCGATTACGGTCTTTGTGCTCATACGGCTCACCAGTTCGCCCCGCGTCATGGGCAAATACGCCAACTCGCGCCCGCTCAACGCGCTGCTCGTAGGGATCGGTGCCATCGTGACGATTCTCGACATCGTGCTGCTAACGGGAATGTAATTGGGATGGCGTGGCTGTCCAGATATAACGTCTTAATCTGTAACACGTGAGACCGTTTTAAACCGTCAGATAAATCAAAAGGGTCCCGGCCGAGAATTCGACCGGGACCCTTGGACAGAGCTATGTTCGGCTTTCGCCGTGTGCCTGCGAGTTACTCCTCGACGAGCTCAAACTGATCGGGACCGACGCCGCACACCGGGCACACGTAATCCTCGGGCAGCTCGGGCGTGTCGACCTCAACCTCGTAACCGCAAACGGTGCACACAAACTTATACGTCTTCTTTTCCTCAGCCATGATGTTCTCCTCTCGAACGTGACTGCTGGTGTACTTACTTATTAGTAT
>JAUMPM010000003.1 GCA_031294825.1 Collinsella sp.
CAGGGCACGGGGCATGGGGCACGGGCGGGCGCTCAAGGCCGTCGCGAGGAAGCGGCTCAGGGCGATATACGCCGTGATGCGCGACCGGGTGCCCTACCGGGAGTAGCCCCGACGGTTGACAAAACTATAGGAACACCCAACGTCTAAGCCCCAACCTCATATGGGTTGCCAGGCTGCTCTATCCCTTAGTAATCAAGCTTCCACATGTAGCGGCGCGTCATGTAGTCCTTGTGAGTTACGGCAGAGAGCGCACGCATGTACACGTTGTTGAGGATCGGCGCAAAGATCAGGTGGTTGAAGTACTCGCTCACGCTGTCCTTGATGTCGTTGAGGCCGAGCTCCTTGGCGTCAAGCTGATAGACGCGCTCGCCACCGTACTGGTTGACGAAGCGGATGCCGCGCTCGTCGTTGCAGCGGCTGCGGCCGACGCTGATGAGCTGGAACAGCGAGGTACGCTTGTCCAGGATCTCGAAGGGGCCGTGGAAGAAGTCGCAGGTGTTGATGGTACAGGAGTCGATCTGCAGCATCTCCTGCACGTTGCAGATGCTAAAGACGTAGGCGGCACCAAAGAGCGGACCCTGAGCCATCACGTTGATGCAGGGCTTGTCGGCGTTCTGCTCGGCCCACTTGGCAGCAAGCGGACGGGTGTACTCGACGGCCTTGCGATAGATGGGGTCGACCAAGTCGAACGCGGCCATAGCGGTCTCGTGCTCGGCATAGCCCTCGGTCTGCTGCGTAAGCTCCATGGCGATCATGGTCACGACGGCGGAGTTGGTGCGGCCCATGCAGGACTCGTCGACGGCCAGGCTGTCGTACTGGATCTTGTAGTCGCAGACCTCGGTGAGGCCGGACTCGTCAACATAGATGGCGATGGTGCTGGCGCCGTGGTCCTTGGCGACCTGGGCGGCGACGATGGTCTCCTTGGTGCCGCGCATGGACACGACGACGGCCAGGGTGTTCTCGTTGACGTAGGCCGGGGTGGCGTGCACGAACTCGTTGCTGGTGTAGCTGGAGCTCACGACCTGCGTGGCCTCGTGCTCCATAAAGTACTGGGCAGGATAGTTGCCGCCGTTGGATCCGCCAGCGCCAATCCACACGACGCGCTTGATGCCGCCCTTGTCTGTCTTGTCAGCCAAAACCTGGGAGACGACATCCTTAACCTGTTCCTGAGTAGTCATCGTGCATCAGCCTTTCTTCTCGTTTGATGCTCTCGATGGCATACAAGTTACATACATGTTTTGGTTATGTCGACTAGTTGTATGCTATATTTATCTTAGAAATTTTGCTGATGCGGTTTTCGATAGCTAGCTACCAGCGGTTTTGTTGTTGTATTGAATACATGCTTGATTAGATACGCATACAAGTTAGATACAGGTTGATCGCATGAACGCTTCGTCTAAAAAGAAACTGGCCCAATACGAGCGCTTGGCGGGTACGCTTCGCGACCGCATCGCCGCCGGCATCTACGCACGCGGAGACAAGCTGCCGTCCGAGATGGAGCTCATGGACGAATCGGGGCTGTCGCGCAGCACCGTGCGCCACGCCCTTAAGGTGCTCGTTGATGAGGGCCTGGTGCGCACCGAGCGCGGGCGTGGCGCCTTTGTGGCCGGCACGCCCGCGCTCCACGAGAACAACCTGGTGTTTTCGAGCTATACCAAGCAGGTCGAAGGCCAGGGCATGAAGCCCACCACGCGCACCGTGGACTCGGGCTTTGCCAAGGCGGCCGGCAGCATAGCTAAGTTCTTTGACGCCGCCGTGGGCAGCAAGCTCGTCAAACTTGTCCGCCTGCGCTACCTGGACGACGCGCCGCTGTGCCTGGAGACCACTTATCTGCCGCCAAGCTTCGAGGCACTCATCGATCGCGATATCAACGGTTCGCTCTACGCCACGCTGCGACAGGAGTTCCATCGCGCACCGGCACAGGGGCATAAGACCTTTGAGGTGTGCTATGCCTCGCAAAACGAGGCGTTTTTGCTCAACGTCGAGCGCGGGCAGGCGCTGATTCTGATCACCGACTACGTCTACGACACCGACGGCCGCCCGCTCCATGTCTCCAAGCGCATCCAACGCACCGACCGCGCCAAATACACCGAGCCCATCGGCTAGCGCACCAAACGAGGCAAACTGTACCTAATGAACGTTTTACCTGCGGTTTTATTAAATCTCAAGCCAGCATGGCACAAATGCCAACATCACCTGGCAATACGCGCCGTCCAAGCTCAACTGTTCCTGCTCAGAATATCCAGTACCGCAAATCTAAGTGAGTAGACTTTTCGTGACCTGTCGAGCACACCAAAAACTGTCACCTCTGTGACCTGCGGTTTTACTAAGGAAGATACGCCTTGTGCTCGACCTGCGCCAAAAAGTCTACTCACTTAGTTCGAATCGAAGCCAAACGGACCCAAATCGAAGCCAAATTAAGCCCATCCGCATCAAAAGACGCGTGAATCCGTACTTCTCGCGGTGGATTGACGCTACAAAGCGGCCAAAATAAACCTGTCCCTAAATGGTAGGTTTGGGAAGGTCGGGGAACCAGGTTGGTTTGGGCTGGTTGGGTGTGCGCTCGGCCAGGACCAGCTCCATCCAGCACATGTCGTACCAGCGGCCGAACTTTTGGGCGCAGCGGTCGAAGGCACCCACCAGGCGATACCCCATATGGGCATGGAAATCCTGGCTGTTGTGCGTCAGATACTCGTCATCCTTGTCGTGCGGTACGGCGATGAGCGCGCACATGTTGGTAATGCCCATCGCGACCAGGCATTGCTTGAGTGCATCGTGCAGCTTGCGGCCCAGCCCGCCGTGGCGCACATCGCGCGCCAGGTAAATCGACGTCTCGACCGACCAGTCGTAGGCCTCGCGGCTGTTAAGCGCGCTCACATAGGCATAGCCCACCGCACGGCCATCCAGCTCCATCACCAGGTACGGATAGCGCTTAAGCGTCTTGGCGATGCGCCCGGCAAACTCTTCAACGCTCGGCACCTCGTATTCGCAGGTAATCGCCGTCTGGCGCACATATGGCTCGTAGATGGCAAGCAACGCCGGCGCGTCATCGGGCGTCGCCAGGCGAATCGTCGGCTCGGATTTCTCGGGCATACAGCCCCTCCCCTCAAAAGCAAAGGCCGCCCTGCGCCAAACCCAGGCGTAGGACGGCCCTCGTCATTGCATCAAGCTACAGGACAGCCGCCAACGCGTCGATGTCCCCCTGCGTCGTGGCCCAGCTGGTGCAAAAGCGCACCACCGTATGGGTCTCGTCGTACTTTTCCCAGTACTCGATCGAAGCATGCTCACGAATGCGGGCCATATCCTCGTTGGGCAGAATCACAAACTGCTGGTTTGTGGGCGTCTCCAAAAAGAACTGGTAGCCGCGCTCGTGCAGCACTCGACGAAGCGCCTGAGCCGTCTCGATCGCCTGGCGACCAATCTCAAAATACAGGCCGTCGGTAAAGAGCGCCTCAAACTGCACGCCCGTCAGGCGACCCTTGGCCAACAGCGCGCCGTGCTGCTTAATGCGCGGAATGGGATGCGCCGGAGCGTGCATGCCGCAAAACACCACGGCCTCGCCGCAAAGCGCGCCGCACTTGGTGCCGCCGATGTAGAACACGTCGCACAGCTGCGCCAGCTCGGGCAGGGTAATGTCGCACTCATCGGCCGCCAGCGCATAGGCCAGGCGGGCGCCATCCACAAACAGCGGAATCTCGCGCTTCTGGCACACCGCGTGAATCGCCGCGAGCTCGGCCTTGGAGTACAGCGTGCCGTACTCGGTCGATAGGCTCACGTACACGGCACCCGGGAACACCGTGTGCTCGTAGCTCTCGTTTTCGTAGAACACCTGGATATAGTTCTCGAGGTCCTCGGCGTGCATCTTGCCCTCGTAGCCGGGGATGGTGAGCACCTTGTGGCCGCCAAACTCGATGGCGCCCGCCTCGTGACAGGCGACGTGGCCGGTCTCGGCGGCAACAACGCCCTCGTAGGGCGCAAGCAGCATGTCAATCACCGTCGCGTTGGCCTGCGTGCCGCCCACCAGAAAAAACACGTCGGCATCGGGGGCCTGACAGGCCTCGCGGATAAGCTGCTTGGCACGCTCGGTGTGCGCATCGGTACCGTAGCCGGGCTGCGGCTCCATATTGGTGTCGACGAGCGCCTGCAGCACTGCCGGATGTGCGCCGTGGGAATAATCGTTGTTAAACGCGAGCATGGCAATCCTCTCTTACCGGGTATCGGCCAGATGATTCAAACGGAGCTATTGTACGCCGTTGGGATAGGCAATGCGCGCGGCAAGGCACTCAAGCGCCAGCACCAGGGCAAAGCCGCAGCTCACATCGCTCAAAAAATGCGCTCCGATCACGATGCGGCCAAAGGCGACGAACGCTGCAACAACAACCGCCGCCCAAAAGATTACACGGCGACGCGAAGGTTTTTCCGTAAAGGCTGCCGCGGGAAGCCCGGCGAGCATAAGGCCGATCGCCGCATGCGCCGTGTGTCCGCTCGCAAACGACTTGAAACCGTCCTTGATCACGCCGGCGGCGATATAAGTCCATTTGTCGGGATTGCCGATCACCCACCACGGCTGAAAATCGAGTCCCTGCGTCACCTCGATCACGCGCATGCGCGGGCGCGACCACAGCGGCTTGACGATCACGTTGAGGATAATGGCCTGAGCGACCCACACGGCAAGTACCATCAACGCCCAGCGCGTGAGCTCATCGGGGTCGGTGTCACGCGTAAGGCGATAGACGATGAGGTTGGCCGCAATGACCAATGCAAACGTCAGAACCAGCTGAACCGCGATGAGTTTGCCGCCAACCCGCAGGGACGAAACGATCTCGTAGCCGGCCAGGCCGATGTTGACGAGGATGCCAAGCACGGCGAGCCATTTGCTCCCCCTGGAGTCGGGACGCGCCGCGCGCACAAGCATGACGCCCGCGATGCTCGCCGTCAGCTCGAACGGCAGCTCGCCGGCGGCCTCGATAAAACGGCCGTACATGCTACCGATGTTGAACAGCGCACTCGAGATCTGATAATCGAAGAAGCTGCCCACGCCCAGACAAAAGGCCAGGATGACCGCGATAGCAGCGGCATCTTTCTTATAGATATACCCGAACATGCTTTCCTTTCGATGGGGTCAGATTGCCCAAATGGGGCGTTTGCAGCGTCGACCCGTTAGTCATCGTCAGTCGCGCCCAGCTGCTGCAGTAGCATGAGCGCGGCCGCCACCGAGCCGGTGCCGTCGTTGGCGTCGAGACCTCGGCCCAGGCCGCTGCCCGCACCGGCGCCCGCCTTGTAGGGCACCGACAGCTTGCGGCTCTTGGGGAAGTTCACCGCACCATAGCGGGCCTTAAGCTCAAAGGCTACCTTCTTGGGAACGTCAACCCCCAGGAAGGTAATGCGCCCACCGCTGAGCGTGACGCTCTCGAGCCCCAGGCGCTCGCCGCGAATGCGGATACGCGCGCGGTTGAACAGGTTGAGTCCCGCCAGCGGCAGCTCACCATGCGCGGCCTCGGTCTCCTCCTGCACCTCGTCGACACTCTCCAGGTCCTCAGCCGCCGCGAGCTTGCGGTACACGAGCACGCGCTGGTCCACCGCCGGCATGTACTCCTCGGACAAGAAGTAGTCGGCCGGCAGGTTGATGCCCACGCTCGCCGCCTCCACGCCGGCATCGTCATCGCCGCGCGCCTCGGCCACGGCCTGACCCAACATCTGCGTAAACAGGTCAAAGCCCACGCTCGACAGGTTGCCGTGCTGCTCAGCGCCCATCAGCGAACCGGCGCCGCGAATCTCCAGGTCGCGCATGGCGATACGCATGCCGCTGCCCAGGTCCTGGAACTCGGAAAGTGCAGTCAGGCGCGCCGTGGCCTCCTCGGTGAGAGGCAGCTCGCCCGGGAACATAAAGTACGCGTAGGCCTGCGTGACAGAACGGCCCACACGGCCCTTGAGCTGGTAAAGCTGTGCCAGACCCAAGCGCTGCGAGTCCTCGATGATGAGCGTGTTGGCGGTCGCGTTGTCGATGCCGCTCTCCACGATGGTCGTGGCGATGAGCACATCGATCTTTTTGGTCGCGAACTCGATCATCACGTCCTCGACCTCGCGCGGGCTCATCTTTCCGTGCGCCACGCCCACGCGCGCCTCGGGCGCGGCCTCGTGCACGCGTGCCACAGCGTCGTCGATGGTCTTGACGCGGTTGGACACGTAGTACACCTGCCCGCCGCGGCCCACCTCCAGGCGAATCGCCGCGCTCACCACATCGGGGTCGTACTCCCCCACGTGCACGATCACGGGGCGGCGCCCAGTCGGCGGCGTGGTGATCAGGCTCATGTCGCGCACGCCGCTCGTGGCCATCTGCATGGTTCGCGGAATAGGCGTTGCCGAAAGCGTAAGCACGTCAATCTGCTCGCGCAGGTTCTTGAGCTGCTCCTTATGCTGCACGCCAAAGCGCTGCTCCTCGTCGATGATCACCAGGCCTAGGTTCTTAGGGTTCACATCGGCCGAAAGCAGACGATGCGTGCCGATGAGCACATCGATCGTGCCCTCGGCAAATGCCTTGAGCGCGCGCTTTTGCTGCGCCGGCGTGCGAAAGCGGCTGAGTACCTCGACTTCAAGGCCAAACGGGGCAAAACGCTCAAAGAACGTCTCGTAGTGCTGCTGGGCCAAAATGGTCGTGGGGCAGAGCACCATGACCTGACGGCCGGAGTCCACGCACTTAAACGCCGCGCGCAGGGCGACCTCGGTCTTGCCAAAGCCCACGTCGCCGCACAGCAGGCGGTCCATGGGCTTGGGCGCCTCCATGTCGGCCTTAATGTCGGCGATGGCCTCCAACTGGTCGCGCGTCTCGTCGTAAGGGAAGCTCTCCTCCATCTCGATCTGCTCGGGCGTATCGGGCGGGCAGGCGATACCGGTAATCGACGAGCGGCGCGTATACAGATCGACCAGGTCAAACGCCAGCTTTTTGGCGTTCTTGCGCGCCTTGTTGGTGGCACGCGTCCAGTCGGCGGTGTTGAGCCTGGTCAGGCGCGGCTTGTCGCCGTCGGGACCAACGTAGCGCGTAATGCGGTCGACCTGCTCCAGCGGCACGTAGAGCTTGTCGCCGTCGGCATATTCCAGCAAAAAGTAGTCGCGTTCCTTGCCGCCCACCTCCTGGCGCGCGATCTCGCTAAAGAGCGCGATGCCATGCGTTGCGTGCACCACGTAGTCGCCCGGCTTAAACGGGAAGGTGATCTGCGTAATGTCCACCTTGCGGCGGCTGCGCACGCGGTTGGCGTCCATGCGGGCGTTGAGGTCGGCGATTGAGAACACGGCCAGGTTGGCATCGGGCACCACCACGCCCTGCGGCAGGGCGGCATCCACAAAGGTCACGCGTCCGCGCGAGATGGTGGGCACGGCGGCACCGGCGGCAGCCTGGGCCGCGCCCGCCTCGAGCGAGCGGGCGTTGAGCGCGTCGGCCTTACGCTCGCGAATGGAAGCATGGGCCTCCTGGCGTGCGGCACGGTCGGCAGAATCCGCCGTTGCCACGCGTACGCGCTCGCCAATAACGCCGGCGTTTTCTGGCGCGGCCGTCAGCGACTCCTCAAAGGTAATACCCTCATCGCCAAAGGTGAGCTCCATCGACTCGCGCGCACCGCGGTCGGGGATGGCAAATACGCAGGCATAGCGCTTGCCCACGACCTCCTGGATGCGCGTCATAAAGCGATTGTCCGAGCCCGCGATGGCCGGCTGCTCAATCTTGAGCTCTGCCGTCACCGCACCGCCGGCACGAATCAAGCTCACGTAGTTCAGGCGCTGCTGGGCACCAAAGTCGAGTTGCTGGGCACGCACGTACAGGCCGTCCAGACGGTCGACCCCCGCCTCGCCGGCACGTGCCTCGATATCCTCGTAGGCGCGCAGGCAATCGTCGAACAGCGAGCGCGGCTCGGACAGCACCACGAGCGCCTTGCCGCTCACATGCGACAGCGGGCTCACGGTCTGGCCGTACATCACCGGCAAAAAGCGGTCGAGCTCGGGCGTGACGATGCGCGCATCCACCATCTCGAGCAGCGCCGCCAGTTTGCTGTCGTCCTGGCTGGCACGATAGAGCGCCACATGCATGTTGTGGACGGCGTCGTCGGTGAGTGCGAGCTCGCGACAGGGGAAGATCTCGATGCTGTCCTCGTTGCCGATGGTCTGGCCCGTGGAACTCACCATGCGGCGGATACGGTCGATCTCGTCGCCGAAAAACTCGATGCGCACGGGCGCCTTTTCCTGTGCGGGAAACACCTCGACGGTGTCACCGTGCACGCGGAACAGGCCGGGTGCATCGGCGGCGCCGGCATTGGTGTAGCCCATGCCCACCAGGCGCTGCGGCACCTCGTCAAAAGGGATCTCCTCGCCCACCGCAAAGGTCGTGGACTCCCAGTAGCGGCTCTCGACCGGCGGCACGCAGCGCAGCAGTGCGCGGGCCGAGGCGACCATAATGCAGTTGTCGCCGCGCACGATGCGCCCGAGCGCCTCGCAGCGCTGCGCCACCACGGCGTCGTCGGGCGCCTGCTCGCGCCACGGATAGTCCTTGCGCTCGGGGAAGCGGCACACGTGCGCCAGCCCCACATAGGCAGCAAGGCTGCGGGCGGCACGATCGGCCGCGTCCTCGCCGCTCACAATGTAGACCGTGGGGCGCGGACGGCGCGCAAACTGGGCGGCGGCCATAAGCGTGCGACCCGACTGAGACACGGCCAGCGTCACGTCCTCGCCAGAATCGAGCCCGGCCTCGACGGTCTGCAGCGCCTCGGCAGTGTAGAGCTGCGCGGCTATACGGTGAATGAGCATGCTGTTCCTCCGGCATCGCAACGCCAAAAGCCCGCCGGGGCAAGCTCGGCGGGTCGTACGTCAAATACATTGTCTGTCATGGTAGCGCATGGAGAGAACTCCGGCTCAAGGGCAAACCCGGCCCCGCAAAAAACGCCAGACGAAGATGCGTTCCGCCCTACCCCGTCACGCGCACGCTGGGGCACAAATCTGCCAGCGGACACTCGCCGCACTTGGGTTTGCGGGCGTCGCAGATCTCGCGACCAAAGGTAATCCACTGATGGTTGACCGACTCCCAATACTCGTGCGGCAAAATCTTGAGCAGATCCTGCTCGGTCTTGAGCGGCTCCTTGGCATGCGTCTTGGGACTCAACATCAGGCGGTGCGCAATGCGGTTGACGTGCGTGTCCACCGCAATGCCCTCCACGATGCCATACCCCACGTTGAGCACGATGTTCGCCGTCTTGCGTCCCACGCCCGGCAGCTTTACAAGCTCCTTCATGTCGGCCGGTACCTCGCCGCCATAGTCGGCGACGATCATCTGCGCGGCCTCGACGGCATGCTTGGCTTTGCTCTTGTAGAAGCCGAGTGACTTGATGGTGTCTGCCACGTCAGCCACGCTCGCCCCGGCCATGGCCTCGGGCGTGGGCCACTGGGCAAACAGCCGCGGCGTCACCTTGTTGACCTGCGCGTCGGTCGTTTGCGCCGAGAGTAGCACCGCGATCAGCAGGCGGAAGGGATTCTCGTGGTCCAAAAAGCACTCGACCGGGCCATAGCGACGGTTGAGGCGCTCGCACACCTCGATGGCGCGCTCGCGCTTGGCGGCATTGGTCTCGCGTGGCATAACGACTCCTCAGCTCAACGGCACAATAAACTTATGGGCACAATTGTCCCACGTCCGAGACGCTTACGCCTCCAAGAATGCGCCGGTCTGACGGCTCCACAGGCTCGCGTACTCGCCACCCGCCTCGACGAGCTGCGCATGCGTGCCGTCCTCGACAATCTCACCATCGGCCAGCACCACAATGCGGTCGAGCGCCGCCACGGTGGACAGGCGGTGCGCCACCACAATGGAGGTGCGCCCGCGCATCAGGTTTTCGAGCGCCTCCTGCACCAGCGCCTCGGACTCGCTGTCCAGGGCAGAGGTCGCCTCGTCGAGCACTAGAATCGGCGCGTCGGCGAGAATCGCGCGGGCGAGAGCCACGCGCTGACGCTGGCCGCCCGAGAGCTTGACGCCGCGCTCACCCACCATGGTGTCAAAGCCACGGGGCAATCGGTCGATAAACTCCAGGGCATTGGCCAGGCGCGCGGCCTCGCGAATCTGCTCATCAGTGGCGTTGGGACGACCGTAGGCAATGTTTTCGCGAATGGAGCGGTGGAACAGCAGCGCCTCCTGCGGCACGTAGGCAACCTGGCGGCGCAGGCTCTGCTGCGTGCAGCGCGAGACATCCTGACCGTCCACGAGCACGCGGCCGCCCTGGACATCGTCCAGGCGCAGCAGCAGCTTGGTGAGCGTCGTCTTACCCGAGCCCGATTTGCCCACCAGGCCCACGCGCTGGCCCGCCGCCACATGAAGTGTCAGGTCATCGAACACGTTCTCGCCCGCCGCAGCGTCACGGTACGCAAAGCTCAGGTGCTCAAAATCAATCGCGCCCTCGCTCACCTTGAGCTCGGGGGCATCCGGGTCGTCTGCCACCAAGCGTGGCTCGTCCAGCACGCGCGTCATCTCGGCCGCATCGCCCAAAGCGCGGTTGATACGCTGCATCATGGAACTCACGTAGTTCAGGCGCATGGTGAGGTTATAGGTGTAGGTAAAGATCATGACGAGCGAGCCCGCCGAGATGCCAAACCACGCGTTGCCGCCCGCCACGAACACACTCACCACGGCCATGGTGATGACGATGAGGCCCGAGGTCGTAAAGTTGCGCTGCATCATGGCGTGCATCGAGACCGTCTCGGCATCGCGCGCGGCGCGGTCGGCGGTGTCGAACAGATCGCGTTCAAAGTCCTCGCGCCCGCAGGTCTTGACGGCCAAGATGTTCGTGACCGCGTCGGAGAGCACGCCCGAGAGCTTGTTCTGCGCGGCGGACGTCGCGGCCGAAAGCGGCATGATGCGCTTGTACATAAGCCAGACAAACGCAATGTAGACGACCATGATGCACACCAGGATCACGGTAAATGTGGGCACCACCGGAGCGAGCGCCGCCACCGTGCAAATGACCGAGGTGATGGTGGGGATGAGCGAATACACCGTCACGTCCACCAGACCCGTGTAGCCGCTCATAAAACGGCTTGTCTGGCTCACGAGCGATCCGCCAAAGCGGCTGGTGTGGAATGTCATGGATTGATTGGAGAGCGTGTCAAAGCACAGGCGCGCCAGGTGATAGTTGCCCGCAATCTCGAGCTTGTAGACGGTGTAGTCCTGTAGCTTGGAGAGGATCTGACCCACCAGGTTAACGAGTACGAGCGCCAGGATATAGGGGCCGAAGACCTCAAACACCTGGTCATCCGCCACGGGGCCGGCCTGGACGCGGTCGACGATGAGGGCCACCACGTAGGTGTTGGAAAACGTGAGCAAAAAGATGTAGCCCGCCGACGAGAACACCGAAAGAAAGACAATCAGCGGCTGCGTGCGCGTGACACCCCAAAACCGCTGCAGCGTGCGGCGCACGGTGGAGCGGCTGAGCGGGCTGGTGCTTCTCTGAGACATGGGCTTCCTTTCGCGTCTGATAGGGCGAAACGCCATTGTTGCACACTAAAGCGCACTTCAGGCACGCACGACGCGAAAAGCGCCCGCGCCCCGCTTTTACGCCGGCGCCCCGCCGTCCGTTGCGACTAGTCCTCGTCTTCCTGGCCCGCGAGTAAGCCCGCGGACTCCAAGCCCAAAATCTCGTCGGCCTCCCGCGCGTCTTCCAGCGCGTCGATGTCCTTGAGCTTGCGCTCCATAACGTTGGTGCGTGTGGTGATAATGCCCTCGACCGTTTTACCCGCGGTCTCGATCTGCTGCCGGGCGCGGCGGAGCGCCTTTTGATAGCGTGGCAGTTCGGCCTTGACGGCAGAAAGTACGCGCAGCACGTCATCGGTGCGTTTTTGCAACTTAAACGTCTGGTAGCTCATCTGCAGACTGTTGAGGATGGCCGCCATGGTGCTGGGGCCGGCAACGTTGACGTGATAGTCGCGGCCCAGGGTCTCGATAAGCCCGGGGCGGCTGACGACCTCGGCATACAGCCCCTCAAACGGCACGAACAGAATGCCAAAGTTGGTCGTCGCGGGCACGCTCAGGTACTTCTCGCAAATGTCCTTGGCCTCGCGCTTCACCATCGCATCGAGCGTCTTGCGCGCAGCGGCGACGGCCTCCGCGTCGCCCGACTCCTGGGCGTCGAGCAGATGCTCATATGCATCGCCCGGGAATTTGGAGTCGATCGGCAGCAGCACGGGATCGCCCTCGTCTACCGGCAGCTTGACGGCAAACTCAACGCGCTCCGAGGCACCAGGCTTGGTGGCGACGTTTTCCAGATACTGGTCGGGCGTAAGGATGTCCGCCAGGATTGCGCCCAGCTGCACCTCGCCCAAAATGCCACGCGCCTTCACATTGCCCAGCACGCGCTTAAGGTCACCCACGCCGGTGGCGATAGACTGCATGTCGCCCAGGCCCTTGTACACGGCCTCGAGCTGGTCGCTCACCTGCTTAAACGATGCAGACAGGCGATCGTTGAGCGTACGGGAAAGCTTCTCGTCCACCGTCGCGCGCATCTGATCGAGCTGCACGTTGTTGTCCTTGCGGATGGCGCCCAGCTGGGCATCGACCGTCTCGCGCACCTTGTCCAGGCGGTGCTCGATGCCCTCGCGGTTGGCACCGAGCTGTTGGGCCGTCTCGCGGCGCAGGTCATCCATGCGGTCGCCAGCCTGCGAGAACTCACGCGCGATGGTCAGGTAGCGTTGTTGCTCCACGGCGGCGTCGGTCGTCTGCTGCTGCGCGATGGCGTTTGCCGTGCGGCGGGTTTCTGCCAGCGCGACGTTGAGGGCATCGAGCGCGTTGTTGGCCTGCTCGAGCGCCGCGAGCGTCTCCGCGCCGTTGCCGCCACGCTCTCGCAACTCGGCACGAAGGCCTTTAAGCTGCAGGGCGCAAACCACAACAACTCCCACCGCCACCAAGGCAATCACAACAAGCGCAATATCAATAGCAGACATAGACTCCGCCCAACAAACCCAATCAATTATCAATCAAAACCGCGATCAATCTTACCCCGCCACACGCACCGGGCGCTCCACGGCAGTCGGACAAATGAATTTTGGGCCACAGGCGTCAAAACGCTAACTCTCCCAGCCGGCGCGGACGGTTGTTGCGACATCGCCTAGGCGCTGGCCGAGGGCTGACAGATGTTGGAGCACTTCACTGGGCGAGGCACCGTTGAGGATGCAGGTGAACGCATACGAGACCAAGAAAATCACCGCAAGTCCTAACGGAATGAGCACGATCATCGCTAATGTGCGCAGGCGCTGGCCCACGCGGCGGTGACGTGTGCGGCGCTTGTCGAATGCAAGCTCCTGCGCATATGAATCTTGTTGTACGGAATAGTTCTCTGGCGCCGATCCGCCCGCAGGCGAAACCGCGGGCGTGGCATTTTGCGCAGAGGGCTGGGCGGCTACCCCTTGCATTTGCATCTCCATGAGTCGTTGCTGCTGACGCAACATGCGCTCGGCTTGTTGCTGCGGGGTCTCAAGAAACAGGTCCATGCTGGCCTCCAAAATCGGAGCATTCGACGCTTACGACCAGCATCCCGCACCACTATGACCGCGACAACGCAATCCGCAGCAATAGCTGCAAAGTTTCTTGCTGACAAAAGCTGTCGAAAACCTCAACAACTCCCCCACCAGCACTTTCTTTGAGCTTTTTTATCGAATGATCTTTTGCCCTTCCGCCAGCCCGCCAACTAACCAAAATCTAACCAAAAGCTTGACGAAAATTGTGAAGACAGGGACCCCAAACAAAACGTGCCGCCCCATAAGGGGCGGCACACAAACTTATTATCAGCTTTTCTGTAACGAGCATGCGACGACTCAACGCCGGAGCGCGGGGGGGGGAAACCTTTGCCTCGCGCGCCCCTGCGAAGCCGGGAGCGGGAGGGAAAGGTTTTCCCGCCCCGCGCTCCGTGGTCGGTGAGGACAGACTACATGCCCGCGAGACCGCGGGCGGCGGTGGCGCACATAAACGCCAAGGCTAGAATCACGAGCGAGCCCACGATGTCAACCAGCACACCCATTGCGCGGCGCTCAAACAGCCAGCTCTCAAAGTGCGGGGCGACATTGCGCCAGACACGCCACAACAAGATGCCCATGCCGATGACGCCGGGAATATTGAGCAGCAAAATCTCGGAGCACAAAAGACCGATCAGGTTTCCGGCGGCAAAGCCCGCATCGCCCTCGCAGTACTTGCGATAAATCATGTACAGCATGTACGCCACAAACGGCTGCAGGCACGCAGAGATAAACGTAACCACCATTGAGGGATCCTGAGAAAAGACATCGGTGAGCTTATCCACACTCGTGGCATCTTTCGAAGCCAAGAACAAGCCAATGACCACCACGGGCACCACGCCCAAGATAACCTCGACCAGAGTAAACAACTTAGCCGTCAGATCCTCGCTAGCCGTATTGAGGTGAGGCGCCCACTCAGGATGAGCATGTGCACCGACCTTCTTGTCCTTCTCGGCACGATCGGCCTTTTTGCCCTCGGCAACCCGACGACCAGGATCCTTGCGAGTTCCCGCAGCAGCAACCCGAGCCCGAGACTTCTTACCCATAAAAAACACCCCATCAGGTAGTAGATAAACTAAAAGTCGCTACCCAGTGTACCCCACCCATGAACGGCGCCGTCCCAACCAGTCCCCACATAAAAACGTGCCGCCCCATAAGGGGCGGCACACAAACTTTAATATCAGCTTTTCAGTAACGAGCAAGCGACGACCCAACGCCGGGGCGCAGGGCGGGGAAATACCTTTGCCTCGCGCGACCCTGCGGAGCCGTGAGCGAGAGGGAAAGGTATTTCCCCGCCCTGAGCCCCGCAGTCCACGTTCGTATCGGCGCTAGTAGTTCACCACCTGCTCCTCAAAGTACGCCTTCGGGTGGTTGCAAACCGGGCACACCTCGGGCGCCTCGGCGCCCACATGCAGGTGCCCGCAGTTCAGGCACTTCCACACCTTTACGCCCTCGCGCTCAAACACCTCACCCGACTCAATGCGCTCGACAAGCTTGTTGTAGCGCTCCTCGTGAGCCTTCTCGACAGCACCGACGCCACGGAACTTTGCGGCGATCTCGGTAAAGCCCTCCTCCTCGGCGGTCTTGGCGAACTCGTCGTACATCGTGGTCCACTCGTAGTTCTCGCCCGCAGCGGCATCACGCAAGTTGTCCAGAGTGTCGGGAACGGCGCCGTCGTGCAGATACTTAAACCACAGCTTGGCGTGCTCGGACTCGTTGCCTGCGGTCTCGGCAAAGATATTCGAGATCTGAACGTAGCCATCCTTCTTGGCCTTAGATGCGTAGTAGCGATACTTGGTATGCGCCTGGGACTCACCGGCAAAAGCGGTCTCGAGGTTCTTCTTGGTTTGAGAGTTCTCAAAATCCATAGGTGTACTTCCCTTCAACATGCCGCCCGTAGGCTTCGAGCGGCCTTGTCTTTAGGATGCCCTCAAGCCGAGAATTTAAACCTTACAATCCTCTTCTTCAGATTCGGGTTGGCTACACGCTTAGCCATCGGTCACCCTCGGAGCGGCAAAAGCCCTCGCGCTCCAAGTCGGCCAAAATGCCTGCGACAAGATCGTGATCGACCGGCTCGCGGCCTGCCGCCGCCTCCATTTCGTTGACACCCGCCACCGCCTCGGCGAGTGTGATGCCCGCCGGCCGCCCATCGCGCGCAGCCAGCAGCATGCGCACAATATGGGCGCGCTTTTGACGGCGCGAGCCCTCAAACTTGGACTGACGGCTATAGCTCGCCGAGCGCCTGGACGGATTGGGCAGCGTCTTCTTAAGATACGCGCCATAATCCAGCAGCGCGTAATACCATGCGCGCGGTGTATCGGCATCATCGAGCGGCACGGCAAAGGGAGCGATCTCGTCCGCCGTCGCACCGGGGGCCGCCGGACAGGCGGCCTGAATCAGCGGCACCAGCTCGCGATCGGGAACGGCCGGCACGTCGGGAAAGAAATGATGCAGAAAGACCGTGCGCACGTTGGTCTCCAGATACACACCCGGTAGATCGAACGCAAACGATCGGATGCCCTGCGCCGTCGCCGGGCCAATGCCAGGCAGCGCGACCAGGTCGCGCGTCTCACGCGGAAACTCCCCGCCCCAGTCTTCCATAACGCACTGAGCGGCTCTGTGAAGCGCTAGGGCACGCCGGTTGTAGCCCATCCCCTGCCAGGCATCCAAAACGTCGGAAGGAGCGGCCTGAGCGAGCGCATGTACGGTCGGAAAGCGGTCGAGCCACGCGGGCATACGCGTCTCCACACGCGGCACCTGCGTTTGCTGCAGCATAACCTCGGAGAGCCAAATAATGTACGGGTCGCGCGTGCGGCGCCACGGAAGGTCGCGATAACGCAGGACCCCTTCCGAACGAATCATCGAACGAAAGGGGTCCTGAATCATAGCTATGCTCCTTATGCGGCGCTATTCATCCCGGCAAGTGCACGCACAGGTGGCGTACTCGGAAAACGCATCGCGGTCGGCGAACTTGGAATCGACGGCCGGGAACTGGCGGTGAGCGACGATATCGCCCAGCGAAACGGAATCGAGGTAGTCGCGCATCAGCGCTTGAGCTCCGGCCCACAGGGGATGATAGCAGCACGTGCCCATGCGCGCACAGTCGCCATCGGGCGCGGTGCAATCGTTCATGACCATGGGACCCTGAACCGCCTCTACAACCTGACGAATCGTGACATCGTCGGGGCTGACCTTAAGACGCATGCCGCCATGGACGCCACGCAGGCTCTCCACAATGCCGGCCTGAACCAAACCGTGCTGGATCGAACGGGCAAACGAATACGGAACATTGACCTCTTCGGCAGCAGTGCGAACAGAAAGCAACCGCTCCGGCTCCTCGGCAAGCATCGCAAGCATGCGAAGGGCATAATCAGTCTTCCTCGATATGTCCATTTTTCCCCTTTCAAGGAATACGAACAGCTCGAACGAGCTCCGGGGCCGAGCTTGTGTCGAGACGCCAAATGACCGCAGGATATCCAAATAGTAAATCGGATATCCACTGAGCGCCGCGCTTGGAGCGAAATGCATCAAATGCGGCCTACAGTGCAATTTAGTATAACCTAACCCCCTGCTTCATTGAACAGATGTTGCGCAACAAACCCCCTGTTTGAACACATATATCAGTAGAGGCTGGCTCGCTCGTTACAAATGCGGTGATTTGGATAAAGAGGCATATGAGATCGATGACCTATTAAACGCAAAAAGCCACGTCCGAAGACGTGGCTTTAATTGCGTTGGCGGGAAGTACGGGGCTCGAACCCGCGACCTCCGACGTGACAGGCCGGCGCTCTAACCACACTCAGCTACCTCCCCAGGCAGTCGTTCGCGTTTGTTTCCGCTCGCGTCGCTGCGGGGATTAGTATACACAGAAGTCTGTCCGCCGCGCAACAACTTTTTTGAAAAAATTTTTTGGCTGTCCGGGAGGGTCTCCGGGGCTGAGGGCGGGGGTTAAGTTTGCTGCTCTAC
>JAUMPM010000019.1 GCA_031294825.1 Collinsella sp.
CTGTTGCACACAGGTTGCTGTCGATTCTCTTTCTTGGTCTGACCTGCGGCTTTGGGAGGAATCAACAGTTTCGTTAGTGCTATTTCTATTATTAAGATATTTATATCTATAGAAAGGTATTAAAAGATGAAGTTCACCGTCAGCCAGAGATCGCTTACACAAGCCATCGGCGTCGTTATGAAGGGCGTCGCTTCGGCATCCACCCTTCCCATCCTGTCGGGCGTGCTCGTTAAGGCCCAAGACGGCATCTTGGAATTCCAGACCTCTAACTACACCATCTCGATCCGCCATCGTATCGCGGCGCATGTCGAAGAAGAGGGCGAGATGGTTATCCCCTGTAAGATGCTCTCCAATATCACCAAGACCCTCCCCGATGCCCCGGTCACCTTTGAGCTGTCCGAGCGCCAGGTGCTGATTGGTTGCGAGAAGAGCTCGTTCCGTCTGAACACGCTCGATGCCAATGACTTCCCCGAGTTTCCAGCCTATGCCATCGAGAGCGCCGTGGAACTGCCGACCGATATCTTGTCCGAAATGGTCGGCCGCGTGTGGCGCGTCACCTCGACCGACAAGGCCCGCCCCATCCTGGGTGGCGTGCACATGAAGGTCGAGAACAACACCGTTCGCCTGGTGGCGACCGATTCTTTCCGCTTGGCCGTGTGCGATACGCAGGTCGAGACCTCGACCCTCGAGGGCTCCTTTGAACTCAACGTTCCGGCCGACGCCTTTAACGACGCACTGAACATCATGGCCAGCCAGGCGACCATCATGATCGGGGCTACCGACACCCAGGTCGTCTTTGAGGCCGGCAATACCACCTACGTGTCGCGCCGCATCGAGGGCGTGTACCCCAACTACAAGCAGCTCATCCCCGATTCGTGCGTGACGAGCGTCAAGATCGACGTCGCCGCCTTTAACGCCGCCCTCAAGCGCGTGGCCGTTATCGCGAGCGCCAACCCCGCCGTCAAGTTCGAGATCGATGTCGAGAACGGGCAGATGGGCCTGTCCTCCATTTCCAATGACCAGGACCTTGCGCAGGAGACGATCGATGTCGAGGCCGAGGGCGAGTCGGGTACCATCGCCTTCAACTACCACTACATCTTCGGCTGCCTCAATGCCCTGTCCAAGGAGAAGGAGATCACGCTGGAGCTCAAGAGCTACTCGCAGGCGGGCATCTTCAAGTCCTACGACAAGATCAACTACCTGTACCTGGTCATGCCGGTCCGCATCTAGCGCTGCGCCATGACCATGTTCGCCCGCGATCTTTTCGTCGCGCATTACCGCAGCTTCGATAGCTATCGCCTTGCCTTGGACGAGGGCGTGACGATACTTGCGGGACCCAACGCGGCGGGAAAGACCAATCTCATAGAGGCGCTGCAGCTGCTAACGAGCGGCGCCTCGTTTAGGCATCCGACCGCAGCCGAGCTCGTCCATGACGGCGTGGGCTCGTGCAAAGTCGAGCTGAGACTCGAAGGCGACGGCCGCGTGCTTGATATGGGATTGAGCGCGGAGGACGGCAAGCGCTCGTTTAGCCGCAACGGCAAGAGATGCTCTGCCGCCGGTGTGCGCGGGGTTCTGCCGAGCGTGCTGTTTTGTCCCGACCATCTGGACATGGTTAAGCGAGGCGCCAGTGTGCGTCGCGCCGCCCTCGATGACTTTGGCATGCAACTGAGCGCACGCTATGCCGATCTTGCGAGCACCTATGGGCGCTGCGTGACCCAGCGTAACGCCTTGCTCAAGGAGACCTGGTGCTGCCGCGAGATGCTCGGCGCGTGGAACGATTCGATTGCCCGCGCGGGCTCGGCCCTGCTCGTGCACCGGTTGGCCCTGCTCGACCGGCTGGCGGGCCATGTGCACACTGCCTACGGGCAAGTGGCGTCCGGTGAGGCCGCCAACGTGTCCTATGCGTCCACGCTGGGGGATTTGCCCCAGGTCGAGGATCGCGAAGAGCTGAAGGGCTGGGCGTACGAACGCATGCTGGCCGCCCTTGATGAGCACGCCGACGAGGAAATTCGCCGCGGCGTGACGTTGGTGGGACCGCATCGCGACGAGATTGAATTTACCGTGGCGGGTCGCTCCGCTCGTTCATTTGCCAGCCAAGGACAGCAGCGAACGTTGGTTTTGGCCTGGAAGGTGGCGGAGGTGGCCGTGGCTCGCGATGTTCTGGGCACCGCCCCACTGCTGCTTTTGGACGACGTGATGAGCGAACTCGACGGCGAGCGCCGCGGTGCTTTTTTGCAGTTGATCGGCGATGATATCCAGACGGTCATAACCACGACCAACCTGGGATACTTTACCGATGACCTGCTTGATCGAGCCAAGGTGGTGAGCATGGGTGAGACGTGCTAATTACGAGCGCGAGAGCGAGACGGTCGCCTTCAGTGGGTTTTTGAACGCAGAGCGCCAGCGCATCCTGGCGTCGGCGACGCCTGAGCGCCGTGCGCAGATGGAGGCTGCCGAGGAGTCGCGCGCGGTCTATCGCGCGTGGAACGCGGTGTGCTCGGGCACGCGCGAGGGGCGGCATGTGACGGGTCTGCGCTACCTGCCCGAGTCCAATGAGCTGCTGGTATATCTCGATTCGCCCTCGTGGACGCAGGAAATGACGTTGTTGCGCGAGATCATCCGCGCGCGCATGGAGCGCGCCGGTGCGCATGTGGACGGCCTGGTGTTCAAAACCACCGCGCCCGGTCACACGCCGCCCGCCGCCAAGGAGCGCCTTCGCCCAGCGACGACCGAGCGCCCGCCGGCCCCACACGCCGACCTCAGCGATGCCGAGCGCACCCAGATTGAGCGCCAAGTGGCGCCCATCGAAGACCAAAAACTGCGCGAGGCCCTCGAGAATGCCATGAGAGCCAGTGCCGAGTGGGCCAAGGGCGTGCAAAGCAAAAAAGAGCCTTAAATCGCATCTGGTGGCCTTGTAGAGCCAAATACCCTCGTTCCCGAGGGTATTTTTTTACGATAAACTAGTAAGGCTGTACACATTTTCTTGACTGAAGGAGGACGTGTGGCAAACGAAAACGATTACGATGGCGGCGAGATTAAGATTCTCGAAGGTCTCGAGGCCGTTCGTAAGCGCCCGGGCATGTATATCGGCTCGACGAGCGCCAGCGGTCTGCATCACCTGGTGTGGGAGGTCGTTGACAACTCCGTCGACGAGGCCATGGCCGGTTTCTGCACCGAGATCCAGGTGACGGTCCACGCCGACAACTCCATCACGGTCGTCGACAACGGTCGCGGCATCCCCGTCGACGAGCACCCCGTTAAAAAGATTCCGACGCTCGAGGTCGTCATGACGATCTTGCACGCCGGCGGTAAGTTCGATAACTCGGCCTATAAGGTCTCGGGCGGCCTGCACGGCGTGGGCATCTCCGTCGTCAACGCGCTGTCCAAGCGCGTGGTCGTTCAGGTTCGTCGCGATGGCAACACCTACGAGATGGAGTTCTCGCGCGGTAAGACCGTCAAGAAGATGGAGGTCGTGGGCACCTCGGATTCGACGGGCACCACCGTCACCTTCTGGCCCGACGACGAGATCTTCGAAACCTGCATCTACGATTTCGATACGCTGCACAACCGTCTGCAGGAGACGGCGTTCCTCAATAAGAACCTCAAGATCGTGCTGACCGACGAGCGCGATGCGACTCCCCACGTGGAGGAGTTTTGCTACGAGGGCGGCATCGTCGACTTCGTCAAGTTCCTCAACGAGGGCAAGGACGTCCCCGAGGCCTTTAAGGAGCCTATCTACATCGAGGGCAAATCGGACCCGGACGCACCTGTGGCCAAGATGGGCGAGGTCGAGGTTTCCCTGCAGTGGAATAGCGGTTACGGCGAGAACGTCATGTCGTTTGCCAACGACATCTACACCCCCGAGGGCGGCATGCACCTTGAGGGCTTCCGCACCGCGCTCACCCGCGTGATCAACGACTACGCGCGCAAACAGAACCTGCTCAAGGAAAAAGACGCCAACCTGACCGGCGACGATGTACGCGAGGGCCTTTCGGCCGTTATCTCGGTCAAGCTGCCCGACCCGCAGTTTGAGGGCCAGACCAAGGCCAAGCTCGGCAGCTCCTATATGCGCGCGCTCACACTCAAGATTGTGACCGACGGCCTCGCCGATTACCTCGAGGAGCATCCTAAACCCGCCCGCGAGATCGTCAAGAAGGCCCAACAAGCCTGCAAGGCCCGCAACGCCGCCCGCAAGGCGCGCGAGGCGACGCGTCGCAAGAGCCTGCTCGAGACAGCGTCGCTCCCCGGCAAGCTCGCCGACTGCTCGGTGCGCGATGCGGAGCTCACTGAGCTCTTCATCGTAGAGGGCGACTCGGCAGGCGGTTCGGCCAAGGACGGCCGTCGCCGAGACATCCAGGCGATTCTGCCCCTGCGCGGCAAGATCTTGAACGTCGAGCGCGTGGGCGACCACCGCGCGTTCTCGAGCGACACCATCCAGTCGCTTATCACCGCGATCGGCTGCGGCGTCACGACTAGCGCCGGTGACGGCGGCGACTTTGATATCACCAAGGCCCGCTACCACAAGATCATCATCATGACCGATGCAGACGTCGACGGTGCGCATATCCGCATCCTGCTGCTGACGTTCTTCTACAAGTACATGCGTCCGCTGATCGATGCCGGCTACGTCTATGTTGCCTGCCCGCCCATCTTTGGCATTAAGGTGCGCAACAAGATCCACTACGTGTATCCCAACGGCCGCCAGCCCGAAGACGAGATCCTGCGCGATACCATCCAGAGTCTGGGCCTGAACCCCGACGATAACGACGAGGACGGCAAGGCCAAGGACGGCAAGATCACCAAAAAGCGCAAGGGCTATACCGTCCAGCGCTACAAGGGTCTGGGCGAGATGGACCCCAAGCAGCTTGCCTCGACGACGATGGATCCCAAGGCCCGCATCCTGCAGCGTGTGTCGATCGAGGACGCCGTGGTGGCGGACCGCGCCGTGCGCGAGCTGATGGGTTCCGAGGTCGGCTATCGCCGCGAGTACATCGAGAAGCATGCACATGATGCACGATTCTTAGATGCCTAACCTGTTCGGCTTTCCCAGCCACCGTACCTTCGCCCTCAATCGTCGGTCGCGTACCCAAGTACGCTTCCCTCCTCTTTCGGGCGAATCTGCGGCACCTGGAAAAGCCGTCTCCGTGGTAGGGAACTAATTAGACCACGCAAACCATGAGGAGGTAACGTGGCAGACGATATCAACAACAATGAGGGTGTGGGCGAGGCCGGCGATGCCGGTATGCCCGACGATCTGAAGCGCCTGCTCGCCCGCGCCGAGCAGGGCGAGGACGGCGACCCCGATGCCTACAACCCCGATGCCGCCGAGGACGAGGAAGAGGACGACGACGCTGAGCTCGAGGAGAGCTTTGGCGAAGTCGACCGTGGCGCCTCGGCCGGTGAGGATATCAACGGCGGCCAGCTCCAGATTTCGGAGTTCGGTCGCGAGATGAAGCAGTCGTTTATCGAGTATTCGATGTCGGTCATTACGGCGCGCGCCCTGCCGGACGTGCGCGACGGCTTAAAGCCGGTGCACCGCCGCATTCTGTACGCGATGAACGAGAGCGGTATCTATCCCAACCGCCCACACAAGAAGTCAGCCTGGACGGTCGGCGAAGTTATCGGCAAGTACCACCCGCATGGCGACTCCGCGGTCTATGAGGCCATGGTCCGCCTGGCGCAGTGGTTCTCCATGCGCACGCCGCTCATCGACGGTCATGGCAATTTCGGTAACATCGACGGCGACGGCGCGGCAGCCATGCGTTACACCGAGAGCCGCCTGGCCAAGCCCGCCATGGAACTGCTGCGTGACTTGCAGAAGGATACCGTCGACTGGCAGCCCAACTACGACGAATCGCTCGCCGAGCCCGTGGCGCTGCCCGCGCGCTTCCCCAACCTGCTGGTCAACGGCAGCCAGGGCATCGCCGTCGGCATGGCCACCAACATCGCTCCGCATAACCTCACCGAGGCGATCGAGGCCACCTGCTACCTGATCGACAACCCCGACGCCACCGTCGACGAGCTCATGCAGATCATGCCCGGTCCGGACTTCCCCACCGGCGCCATCATCATGGGCAGCGCCGGCATTAAGCAGAGCTACGAGACCGGCCGCGGCTCCATTACCGTGCGTGCCAAGGCGCATGTGGAGTCCACCAAGACCGGCCGCAGCCGCCTGGTCTTTACCGAGATTCCCTACATGGTCAACAAGGGCACCCTGCAGGAGAAGATCGCCCAGCTCGTCAACGACAAGCGCATCGAGGGCATCTCGGATATGCGCGATGAGTCCAACCAGAAGGGCATCCGTCTGGTCATCGAGCTCAAGAAGGGCGTCATTCCGCAGGTCGTGCTCAACAATCTGTATAAGTACACCTCGCTGCAGACGACCTTTGGCGCCAACAACCTGGCACTCGTCAACGGCGTTCCCAAATGCCTGAGCCTGCGCGAGATGCTGCAGCACTACATCGACCACCAGGTCGACGTAGTCACCCGCCGCACCCGCTTTGACCTCAAGAAGGCCCAGGCCCGCGCGCATATCCTTGAGGGCTACTTGATGGCCCTCGACCATATCGACGAGGTCATTAGCATCATCCGCTCCTCGCAGACCGACTCCGAGGCCAGCAGCCGTCTGATCGAGCGCTTTGGCTTTACGCCCGAGCAGACCACGGCCATCCTCGAGATGAAGCTGCGCCGCCTGACCGGTCTGGAGCGCGACAAGATCCAAGAAGAGTTGGACGGCCTGCGCCGCGCCATCGCCTACTACGAGGACCTGCTGGCGCATGAGGAGAAGATCCTGGGCGTCATCAAGGAAGAGATGCGCGAGATTTCCAAGAAGTTTGGCGACAAGCGCCGCACCGAGATCAGCCAGGTTGAGAAGGACCTGGATGTCGAGGACCTCATCGCCGACGAGGATATGGTCGTGACCATCACCCACACCGGCTACGTTAAACGTATCCCGGTGGCTGCCTACCGTGCCCAGAAGCGCGGAGGCAAGGGCGTGTCGGGCGTCAACCTCAAAGAGGACGACGTTATCGACGAGATGTTCATCGCGTCCACGCACGAGTACGTGCTGTTCTTCTCGAGCAAGGGCAAGGTCTATCGCCTGAAGGTGCACGAGCTGCCGGTGGGTACGCGCCAGGCGCGCGGTACCGCGATCGTCAACCTGCTGCCCTTCGAGGAGGGCGAGAAGATCGCGAGCGTCATCAGCTGCCGCGAGTTCCCGGCCGACGAGTACCTGATGTTTGCCACCAAGAACGGCATGGTCAAGAAGACCGTGATGAGCGCATATGACCGCAGCCGTCGCGACGGCCTGATCGCTATCAACCTGCGTGACGATGACGCGCTGCTGAACGTGCGCCGCGTGCGCGAGGGTGACAAGATTATCCTGGCCACCACTGCGGGCAAGGCGATCATGTTCTCCGAGGAGCAGGTGCGCGCCACCGGCCGCGATACCAGCGGCGTTCGCGGTATCGGTATGAAGGACGGCGTGAGCGTTCTGGGCATGGAAGTCACTAACGGCAACGGCGATCTGTTCGTCATCACCGAGCGCGGCTACGGCAAGCGCACGCCGGTCGCGGACTATCCGGAGCAGAATCGCGGCGGCCAGGGCGTCTACACTATCCAAATGACCGAGCGTAAGGGTAACCTCGCGGCCATGAAGACGGTGGGCCCACAGCACGAGCTGTTCATCGTGACGGAGGGCGCGACGGTCATTCGCGTCAAGACCGACGAGATCAGCCAAACCGGTCGCGCCACCCAGGGCGTCAAGATGATGACCGTCGACGACAACGACCGCATCTGCGCCGTAGCCCGCATGACGGCCGCCAAAGAGAAGCCCGAGGGCGAAGGTGCCGAGGACGCCGCCGACACCGAAGAGGCCTCAGTCGACCTAGGCGACGGCAACGACATGCCAGAAGATCTCCTCGACGAGTAAGAGGCCCTAGCTGGCAGAAAATATCAGACCCCATATATCGGCGGTCGGCGCACTGCGCGCCGACCGCTTTTTTGAAAACCTAGGGACCCGCGTTCGCCCCGGCCGTCCGGCGGCATATGAAGTCGATCGCGAGTTCCGCACGAGCCGGAGAGCACTTAATGTGCTCTCCGTGCGAGTCAGGACTGTCCGAGCAGACGACTTCATATGCCGCCGGGCGGCCGGGGCGAACCCCTCCAAAGATTTTCAAAAAAGTTGTTGACGCGCGCGTAACGACTCGTCTAATATATCCCTTGCGCGATGGACCTGTAGCTCAGTTGGTTAGAGCGTCCGGCTGATAACCGGGAGGTCACAAGTTCGAATCTTGTCAGGTCCACCACTTTCTTTCGCAATAAACACCCCAGCGAGAGCCGAGTCGCCGCTGGGGTGTTTATTACTGTCTCCGTGGGGGTTTAGCTCAGCTGGGAGAGCGCGGGCTTTGCAAGCCTGAGGTCAGGGGTTCGATCCCCCTAACCTCCACCATGATGGACCTGTAGCTCAGTTGGTTAGAGCGTCCGGCTGATAACCGGGAGGTCACAAGTTCGAATCTTGTCAGGTCCACCATCAAAACTGTGAAGAGCCCTGGGGCGTTGCCTCGGGGCTTTTTCTTGTCTGCGATAAATCTCATTTTGGTTTTGTGTGCTGTGCGAAAGATTGGGTAGTATAGCTATTCAATGCGGCGGGCTGCCGCGTGTTAACCGCTACGTACCGGAGGTGTTCCATGGTTCGTGTCGACATAGAGACTATCGTCATGGCCGCCGGTCCCGTGCCATCGCTTATCGTGCTTCGCGAGCGCTGCAGCAAATCGGACTCGCCCGCGCCACTGCGTTCCCTTTCCATTCAGACTGGTTCGTTTGAAGCTGCTGCCATTAGCCGAGGCATCGATAGCGGCCGCGCCGAGCGCCCGATTACCCATGACCTGTTGCTCGATACTGTTGGCGCCCTGGGCGCCAAGCTCGAGCGCATCGAGATCGTTCGCGCCGAGCCGCCGGTGTTCTACGCGACGATCGTCGTACTGGCCGATGGTGACGAGCGCAAGATTGATGCTCGTCCCAGTGATGCCATTGCCCTCGCCGTGCGCAGCAATGCCCCCATGTTCGTGGAGGACGACATCATGAATCGCCTGGGCACCGTTTCTGCCCATGCCGAGGAAGTTGACGACGAGCAGGAGTTCGAGAAATTCGACGAGTTCGTCCATACGCTCTCCCCCGATGACTTCTAAATGCGGGGCGGCCAGGATGCGGAGTGTTCGCTGATGGCCGGCGGTATGTCGGCTGAGGCGGCCGCCATCGCGCGTGAAGCCCAGATGCGCTCGGAGGCATCCGAGGCGGCTCGCATCGCCTATGTGACGCAGGCCCGCACGCTTCGCGAGCGCCGCGGCTCCTATATCAAGATGGTTATCATCTCCGCCCTTGTCGCGGTAATCTGTTCTCGTCTTCGTGGTACAGTTGGTGCGCTTGGGTTTTCGATTTCAACAGGCTTGGTAATCTGGGGTGTGGTCGATGCGGTAATGCTGGCCAACCAGATCAAGGTACTCGACAAGCGCGCGATGGATATGACGCGCGCCCGCGACGCTGCCGCCAAGATCGCTGCCGAGGCACAAGAACTGTAACGACGCCGGATTCGATGGGAAGGTCTAGAGATGGCACAGGATATGCAGGACGCCGGTAACGTCTCCGCCGAGCTCGACGCCATGGTGTGTGACCTGATTGGTGCGTTCTTGGACGACCTTGCCGCCGGCGAGAATCCGGGCGTAGTTGTGGCGATCGAGGACGCTGCTTCCAACCGCTATCTGGCGGCGCTCGACGAGGATGGCGAGGAGGCATGCCTGGAGGCTGCCACCAACTTTATCTCCGAGCACAAGATGGGCCTTAAGGACGAGGGCCTGGGCCGTATCGCCCGCTATGCCATCGGCTATACCGGCTGTGTTGAGATTGACGGTGGCTATCACGACGCTCTGCTCGTGAGCTTCTTTGAGACGACGCTCGAGAGCGGCTTTTCGGCATATGTGCTGTATGAGGGCATGGGCGCCGGCGATGGTTTTATGTGGAGCGACCCTGAACCTGCAGGTGAGGAAACCCCTCTCATCTAAAATCGCTAAAATAAACGAGTTTTCGGTAAAAGGCTCAATATTCCCGCTGAGCGTTGTGTTGCTGGGCGGGCCGCATACGTGTGCCGTTTGTATATGGATAGAAGATAGGGGAACTACATGCGCGTAGACAATCTGAGGAACATCGCCATCATCGCCCACGTCGACCACGGCAAGACGACGATGGTCGATAAGCTCCTGCGTGCCACGGACGCCTTCCGTGCCAACCAGCAGGTCGAGGACCGCGTCCTGGACTCTAACGACCAGGAGCGCGAGCGCGGCATCACGATTCTCGCCAAGAACATCTCTATCGAGTACAAGGACGTCAAGATCAACGTCATCGACACCCCGGGCCACGCCGACTTTGGCGGCGAGGTCGAGCGCGTGTTGCGTATGGCCGACGGCGCCCTGCTGCTGGTCGATGCCTTTGAGGGTCCCATGCCCCAGACCCGCTTCGTGCTGCGTCACGCTATCGACACCGGCCTCAAGATCATGATCGTCATCAACAAGATCGATCGTCCAGGTGCCAACCCCGAGAAGGCCTACAACGACTGCCTGGACCTTATGGCCGACCTGGGCGCCACCGACGACCAGCTTGAGTTCGCCATGGAGCACGTGGTCTATGCCAGCGCCATGAATGGCTTTGCCCGCCTTGACCCCAACGACGGCAACATGGACATGTATCCGCTGCTCGATATGATCATCGACGACATGCCCGCGCCCGAGGTTGACGAGAATGCCCCGCTGGCCATGCAGTGCGTGACCATCGACCACTCCAACTTCGTTGGCCGCATCGGTATCGGTCGCGTGTACTCCGGCGCCATTCACCAGGGCGACCAGATCCTGGTCGTCAAGAACGACGGCTCCAGCGCCACCGCTACCGTCAAGCAGCTCTTTACCTTCGACTACCTGGGCCGCACCGAGTGCCAGGAAGTCGGCGCCGGCGATATCGCCGCCGTCGTGGGTATTGACCGCACCGATATCGGCGATGTCTACACCGACCCCGAGAACCCCGTCGAGCTCGAGCCCATCGAGATCGATCCGCCGACCCTGTCCATCGTCTTTGAGGCTTCGACCTCCCCGCTCGTCGGCCGTGACGGCGACATCGTGGGCGCCCGTCAGCTTAAGGAGCGCCTGTTCAACGAGGCCGAGAACAACGTGACCATGAAGATCGAGGAGCTCGAGGACAAGAGCGGCGTCGAGGTCTCTGGCCGCGGCATTCTGCACCTGTCCGTCCTGATGGAGTCCATGCGCCGCGAGGGCTTTGAGTTCCAGGTCGGTCGTCCCCGCGTTCTGTTTAAGAAGGACGAGAACGGTAACAAGCTGGAGCCTGTCGAGCAGGCCGTCGTCGAGTGCCCGGACGAGTACTCGGGCAAGGTCGTCGAGGTCTTCGGTACCTCCGGTGGCATCATGACGAGCATGGACACCTCGGGCATCGTGACCCATCTTGAGTTCAAGATCCCGACCCGCGGCATCATGGGCCTTAAGAACCGCATCATGAACGTCACTCACGGCGAGGGCGTGTTCTACCACACCTTCCTGGAGTATGGCCCCTACGCCGGCGAGATCGGCAACCGTCAGAACGGCGCCATGATCTCCATGACCACCGAGAAGGCCGTTGCCTACGCTCTGGGTACGCTGCAGGAGCGCGGCCAGCTGTTCGTTGAGCCGGGCACCGAGTGCTACGAGGGCATGATCGTGGGCGAGCGCAGCAAGGCCGGCGACATGGTCGTCAACATCGCCCGTACCAAGAACCTGGGCAACCAGCGTTCCTCGACCTCCGATATCTCCGTCCAGCTGGTGCCGCCCCGCACCTTCTCGCTGGAGGAGGCGCTGGAGTACATCGCCGATGACGAGCTGGTCGAGATCACTCCCAAGAACATCCGCCTGCGCAAGCGTCTGCTCAACGCCACCGACCGCAAGAAGGCTGCCGTCCGCGCCGGCCAGGTCAACAAATAAGCGCTGGGGCTTATAACCGCCAACAAGAAAGGGCGTCGACCGCAATGGTCGGCGCCCTTTTTGGTGCAATGGGGTCAGGTTGCTTTGCACCACCACAAAGGTGCCTGGCCCTTTTGTGGTGGTTAGCGGCTAGGCGGAGGGAAGGCCCGGGGTGTTGGCGGCCTGCTGCGGCTTGAGGTGGGCGTTGCGCCAGATGATCTGGATAACGTAGCCGAGCATAAAGACAAAGGCCACGCCGCTGATGAAGCCGCCGATGAGGGGAAGTCCTGTGAGGGCGCCTGCGGCGATACCGCCCACGGCGGCCATGGCGTAGCGGTTCTGGTTGTGTCCGACCATGCGGGCGATCGCGCACCCCGCAAAGGCGGTGGAGACCAGCGCGATGCCGATAACGCCGCACAAGAGGGTTCCGGCAAGCGACAGGCCAGCGATAGAGATAATCAGCAGTAGGACGGCGGGGACGATAGCGATCGTGCCCAAAAGACCGCTCACCCACAGGGGCGTGGGGCGCTGGTGGAGCATACCGGCGGCACTGGCGGTCGCACGCGGAAAGACGAGCTCGAGCAGCAGAGCGACAAAGCAGGTCGAGAGCGCCGCGGCGACGATGCCGCCGATGACATCATTAATGGTGGAAGTATCTTCGTTCTCGGTGCGGTCGATCTTGAGCGCGCCGACCTCGGCTCCTGCGGCGCGCTCGGGGTCCTCGGAAACATGCGCGTTCACGGTGCCGGTAATGCGGGCGTTTTTACCCAGGATGAGCTTATCGGCCCAAACCTCGACATCGCCCTCGACGGTGCCGTCGATGGTCACCGTATCGCCTGCAAGTGCTGCCGACTTGGCAGAGCCGCGCAGGGCAACCGTCTCGCCCACCGCGTAAAAACAGTTGGCGGTGCTATCAGTGTTGAGCACGACGTGCTGACCGGCTACCGTCACGCTGCCATCGATTGCGGTTTTGGAGATGTCGATGGTGCGCGCCGCCAGGCGAACGGCGCCGCCTACGGTGCAGTCGCGAATCGACAAGCTCTCGCCTGCCGCGATAATATCGCGGCCGATGGAAGCGTCGTCTAGGTTAAGGCTTTGGCCGGCCCAGTACAGGTCGCCCTCGACGCCAGACGGATTTGAGTCAACTTCGGTTGCGAGCACGTTGCCCGCGGTGTCTGTGCCGGCGAACGACGTCGTGGGAAGTACGGTTAGCGCAAGCGCGATCAGTGCGAATAGGAGGGCGATGCGGCCACGCGTTTTACGGCGTCGGGACGACGGTGCTAGGTTGCAAGGCATAGTGAATCCTTCGTTAGATACTCGACATGTATCTAACAGGGTACCCAACGCGCGGGCGCTCTAAAAGAACCTCTCAGTTGCATTTCGGGGACGAGCCCGCGCAAGCTATTTTTTGCGATGCAAGAAGCGCGCGATGTCTTCTTCGGTGGGGCTTTTGATGTCAAAGCGCAGCGAGAGCCAGCGCAGACCCATGGTCACCGCGACACATACGACCAGTGCGGCGACATTGCTCATGATGCCGCTCATAACGAGACACACATAGCTTGCCGAGCCGGCGATGGCGGCGATGGCGTAGAAATTGGTGCGCTGGAAAATGCCCGGCACCACACCCATAAAGCCGTCGCGCAGCATGCCGCCACCCACCGCGGTGAAAAAGCCCATCATGATGCATACGGCCGGCGCAAAGCCATAAACCAGTGCTTTGTCCGCCCCAGTGGCGGCGTAGATGCCGACCGAGATGATGTCGAGCAATGGGATGAGTTTCTCGGGTTTATCGACGATTGCCGGGAAGATGTAGATGATGGCCGCCGTGGCAATGGAAAGCGGGAGTGCCATCGGCTGGTTGAGGATGTAGACGTTGCCGACTTGCAGCGTCATATCGCGCAAAAGACCGCCGCCCAGACCGCAGACCACCGCGAGCGCGACCGCGCCCACCAGGTCGAGCTTATGCTCGCGCGCAACCAGCACGCCCGAGATCGATGCAGCGACAACGGCGAACATCTCGAGCCAAAAGGGGATAGCGACCATGGCATCCGAGGCATGTGAAGTAACGGTTATAGCGGCGACGACGGGCAAGATGGGGTCCTTTGAGTTACGGGTTTGAACAATGCCCGTACATAGTACATGTTCGGCGCCGATTGCGACCCTATTGCTCGGCAAACGGTCGGGACTGGGTGGGGGCATGGCGTTGCTGGAATGCCAGGGGTCCAGAACATGTACGTCACCCTCCAAAAACGACATTTTCCGACATCTTTGGAGGCTGACGTACATGTTTGGATTGAGCTCACAGCATGAGTGAGTTGATTTACTCACATCCGGTATATTTCCCCACTTCAACGGACATAAGAGTTGGATACCGGCTCAGAGCGAGAGGCCCTCAATGGATACCCCTGTTCTCATTTCGCATAAAACCGCATGGCTTGTCCATCATGCACCCCAGAATTTGGTTCAGTCTCTTGCGCGGCACGACTACCAGATAGGCGCACAAGGCATCTCCACCCAGCAACGTGTTGCGCGCATACGACAGGCCCTTACCGACTGCGGCATTCCGTCCGATATGCTTAAGACTATCGATATCGCGGTTGTATTCGAATTTGAGCGAATTCGTACCAAAGGCGTCGTTTGCCACATTCTTGGACAAAATCTTCCCTACGAGCATATTAACGAGTTGACGCCCGGAATCTTCATCATCGACGAAGCCTTCACCTTCGCGCTCGCTGCCGAGTGGATGGATAGGATCGAATATCTCGAATATGGCTATGAAGTTTGCGGCGATTATCGCATGAGGCTCAATCCCGCCGACCCTTATACCGAGCAACCAGCCACCACCTCCAAGGATGAAATAACCGAACTGCTCGATCGGCACCCCGGCAAACCCGGTGCCACACGTGCACGGCTTGCGCTCAGGCACATCTACGATCACTCGGCCTCGCCTATGGAGACCGCTTCGGCAATCGCCCTCTCGCTCCCAACAAGCGAAGGCGGCGTTGGCATCC
This sequence comes from Collinsella sp., assembly GCA_031294825.1. Lineage (GTDB taxonomy): Bacteria > Actinomycetota > Coriobacteriia > Coriobacteriales > Coriobacteriaceae > Collinsella. The sequence continues at coordinate 15,005 of JAUMPM010000019.1, forward strand.
GAGGTATCGAACTCAACAAACCGCTCGAGATCCCTCAACGTCTCTGGCATTGCGCCAAAGCTCGAACACTCAAAATCGATGCGCTCGTGACCTATAAGCGCAGGGCGCTCGGTATCGAATATAAGGGCGGTTTTCACGATGAGCTCGAGCGCAAGGGAGCAGATGCGGAGCGAGAGGCCGTTCTCTCCCAAATGGGATATCGAATCGTTACGCTCACTTCGGCTCAGTTCAGTAGTCAGCTCGCCTTTCACCGCGCCATGAACAACATTCGCGAAGCACTCGGCATGCCTCGCTGTGCCGACACCGGGTACCAGAGAAAACAAAACGAACTACGCAAGGCACTTATCCGCAACTGGAAAAGCATACGAGACGAGGAGGCACCTTCCGAATAGTGCCGCTCCCGTGAGCTCAATCCAAACGTGTACGTCAGCCTCCAAAGATGTCGAAAAATGTCGGTTTTGGAGGGTGACGTACATGTTTGGGGAAGCGTGGGATCGAGACGTATTTCGATAACAAAAAAGCTCCCATTCTTGGGAGCTTTCTCAACCAAAATGGCGGAGGAGGAGGGATTCGAACCCTCGTGACCTTATACAGGCCAAACGGTTTTCGAGACCGCCGCATTCAACCACTCTGCCACCCCTCCGCGTGGGGTAAAAACAAAGCAGGCTCAAAGGCCTGCTTTGGAATTAACTGGCGGAGAGTCAGGGATTTGAACCCTGGAGACGCTTTTGACGCCTACACGATTTCCAATCGTGCTCCTTCGGCCACTCGGACAACTCTCCGTTAAATGCGAAAGTCAGTATACACGAGGAATCGCAAAGTGCAAACAGAAAAGTTGGCATTTTTTAAAACGTTCGGCCGCGCTTGGCGTTGCAGTGGGGTTTGAGGTGCCAAAAAACGGCTTCCGACCAGCGTGGTTGATCAACTCAATTGTTCAAAAGGGGTATTCATAAGCGACTTGGCAATGAATTTAAAAATCTTTGGGTGGTGCCGTAGACCACTGGTATGCATTTCGCGACCACAGCCTTGTGCCCGTTGACCTGCGGCTTGGCTTGTCCCCACGGCACCGTATTTTGTCTACAGGTCCGTCAAGCTTTTGGTCAGCATTTGGTTGGAATGTGCATGAAACGCCGTGTGAGTATGGACATATGTGGAGGTCATGAGGTTGTAGCTGCATATTCTTGCGGCCTGGGAGGTTGAAAGATATTATTACCAAGTCTTTTCCTGCTTCAGGCGCACCTTCACGACCTGAAGCCACATTTGCCCAGAGGAGGTGACAATATGAAGGCTTATGAACTGCTGTTCTTTGTTGACCCGTCGCTCGACCCCGAGACTCGTCTCGCTGTTATGAAGCGTATCGATACCACGATCGCTGAGGGCGCTGGCAAGGTCGACTCCGTTGACGAGTGGGGCAAGCGCAAGCTCGCCTACGAGATCAACGACCTCACCGATGGTGACTACACCCTCATCAACTTCCACGCAGATCCTACCCAGATCGCCGAGCTTGATCGCGTCCTGCGCATCACCGACGCTGTGGTCCGCCACATGATCGTCCGTCGCGACGACCAGGAGTAAGACTGTCGTTTTGGACTGGGCTTGTGCCCCAAGAGGAAGTAGTGAGTTATGAGCATCAATCGAGTGAACATCACCGGTAACCTCACCCGCGATCCCGAGCTGCGCGCCACCGCCGGCGGAACCCAGGTTCTGTCCTTTGGCGTCGCTGTGAACGATCGTCGCCGCAACGCGCAGACTGGCGAGTGGGAGGACTATCCCAACTTTGTCGACTGCACCATGTTCGGCACCCGCGCCGAGGCCGTGAGCCGTTTCCTGGCAAAGGGAAACAAGGTCGCGATCGAGGGCAAGCTGCGCTACAGCTCTTGGGAGCGCGACGGCCAGCGCCGGAGCAAGCTTGAGGTCATCGTCGATGAGATCGAGTTTATGAGCTCCCGTGGTGGCCAGGGTGGCTACGATCAGGGCGGTTACGCCCCCGCAGCCCCCGCGCCCGCAGCACGTCCTGCCGCACCGGTGGCTACGCCGCCCGCGGTCGACGTCTACGATGAGGATATCCCGTTCTAAGGGTTGTTCACCTATTTTTGAGTGAGAGGCGGCTTCGGTTCGCCGAAGTTGCCAAATGAAAGGTATTTTGACATGGCTAATGATTTTTCTGCACGTCAGCCGCGTCGTAAGTACTGCCAGTTCTGCAAGGAGAACACTGAGTTCATCGACTATAAGGACACTCAGCTTCTCCGTAAGTACATGACCGACCGTGGCAAGATCAAGCCCCGTCGCGTCACTGGCGCTTGCACGCAGCATCAGCATGACATCGCCAACGCCATCAAGCGCGCCCGCGAGATGGCTCTCCTGCCGTACACCGTCCCCGTGGTTTCCTCTCGTGGCAACCGCGACCGCGGCTAAGAAGGGAGACGCATCATGAAGGTTATTCTTCTCGATGAGATCAAGGGCAAGGGCGGCGAGGGTGACGTCGTAGAGGTCGCTCAGGGTTACGCTGAGAACTTCCTGTTCCCCAAGAAGCTCGCTGTTGCCGCCACCAAGGGCAACCTCAAGCAGCTTGACGAGCGTCGCAACAACATCGCCAAGCGCGAGGCCGTCCGTCTGGCTACCGCCAACGAGACCAAGGCTGCCTTCGAGGGCAAGACGGTCACCGTTGACGCCAAGGTCGGCGACGAGGGCATCCTCTTTGGCTCCGTTACCGCCGCTATGATCGCTGACGCCATCAAGGCTCAGCTCGGTATGGACATCGACCGCAAGCGCGTCGAGCTCGGTAAGCCCATCAAGGTTGCCGGTGCCCACACCGTTGCCATCTCGCTGTACCGCGAGATCAAGGCCGAGGTTGTCGTCCTCGTCGGCGTTACCGCCGAGGAGCTCGCTGCCGAGGCTGAGGTCGAGGAGGCCGCTGAGGTCGCCGAGGCCGAGACCGCCGAGGTCGAGACTGAGGCTGCTGCCGAGTAGCATTTGCTGCAACGCAACAATCTTGTTCTAAGAAGGGCGCTCTGGGAGACCAGGGCGCCCTTTTATTTTTTACGCTGAGCGAGCGTCTCGGCAGACATTGAGACGCGGTCCCATATATGGGACCGTTCATCCGTTTGGTTCGATGATGATTGCCAAGGCGCGGCTCGATTTAAAGCCGTGGCTGATACTATGGATGCTCGCAAGCGATATGAATGAGGATGCTCATGGCATATGACGATAGGGAGACCGGGCTGACGGTTGAGGACCGCGGCTCAAAGTTGGGTCTTCCCCAAAACCAAGATGCAGAGGCCAATGTACTGGCCGCTATGCTGCTATCGCCCGAGGTGGTCGAGGAGGCCCAGGTCGAGCTGCAGCCCGATGACTTCTACCGGCCCATTCATAAGACCATCTATACCGCGATGGTCGATATGTACAACAGCCGCATTCCCATCGACTCCATCTCGCTGATCGATTACCTGCGAAGCATCAACAAGCTCGATGCCGTGGGCGGCGAGGCGTACATTTTGGAGCTGATGGGTCAGACCCTGTCGCTCGTCAACTGGCAGCACCATGCCGCCATCGTTCGCCGCGATTCGATGCTGCGCGAGCTGATCGGCGCCACCAACGAGATCAACGCGCTGGCATATAACGCCCCCACCGACACCAAAGAGGTTGTCGAGCTGGCCGAGAGCAAGCTGCTCAAGGTCACGGCACGCGAGGTCAAGTCGAGCTACAAGACGCTGACCGAGTTTATGGTCGAGGCCTATAACGAGGCCGAGGAAGTGTGCCAGGCCGGTGGCCAGGCTGCGGGCGTGCCCACGGGCTTTCCGTCACTCGACCGCATGCTCATGGGTTTTCGCGAGGGCCAGCTCATCATCATCGGCGCCCGTCCTGCTGTAGGTAAGACGTCGTTCGCTCTGAACCTGGCGCTCAACGCTGCCGCTGCTGGTTATACCGTCGGCTTCTTCTCGCTGGAGATGTCGGGCAAGGAAATTGCCCAGCGTCTGATTTGCGCCTACGCCATGATCTCGATCAGTGATTTCCGCATGGGCCGCATTAGCCCCGAGCAGTGGGCCAATATCAACGAGGCCACGCAGACCTTGTCCAAGCTCGATATTCTGATTGACGATACGCCCGGCACCACAGTGACCGAGATTCGCGCCAAGAGCCGCCGCATGCTCCATAACAAGGAGAAGGCAATCATCATCCTGGACTACCTGCAGCTGGTGAGTCCTCCGCCGGGACGCCGCTCCGAGAGCCGTACCGTCGAGGTTTCGGAGATGTCGCGTGGTTTGAAGATCATGGCCAAGGAGCTCAAGATCCCGCTCATCGCGCTGTCACAGCTCTCGCGTCAGGTCGAATCCCGTACCGGCAAGCGCCCGCAGCTTTCCGACCTTCGTGAATCGGGCTCCATCGAGCAGGACGCCGATATCGTTATGTTCTTGGACCGCTCCGCCGACGAGGCCGAGGCCTCGCGCGACGATCGACCCGACGAGGGCGTTACGCGTATCGTCGTGGCCAAGAACCGTTCGGGCCCGATCGGCGACGTCGACCTGATGTTCCTGCCGGCATCTACCAAGTTCTATGAGCTTGATGGGGCACATGCCGAGGAGTAGGACAGGCGCCCGTTGCACGGGTATACTGGGAATGTTTTGTGCTTCTGCGTGCCGGCGTGGCGCGTAGACAGTCCATGAATGTAAGGAGTAAACATGCCGTCAACCGTTTTGGTCGGTGCCCAGTGGGGCGATGAGGGCAAGGGTAAGATCTGCGACCTGGTCGCCGGCGACTTTGATGCCGTCGTGCGCTACTCGGGCGGCAACAACGCCGGCCACACCATCGTCGTCAACGGCAAGAAGTACGGCCTGCACCAGGTGCCCTCCGGCATCATGTATTCCGACCACGTGTCGGTAATCGGTAACGGCTGCATCGTCAACCCCAAGGTTGTCCTTGAGGAGATCGACATGTTCGAGGCCGATGGCATCACCACCAAGAATCTCAAGATCAGCGGCAACGCGCATGTCATCATGCCGTACCACATCGATCTGGATGGCGCCTTTGAGCAGAAGCTCGGCAAGAAGAACATCGGTACCACCAAGCGCGGCATCGGTCCGTGCTACCAGGACAAGATGGCCCGCATCGGCCTGCGTATGCAGGACATGCTGGACGAGGCACTGTTCCGCGATAAGCTGGAGACCGCTCTTGCCCGCGTGAACCCCGAGCTGGAGCTCATCTACAACCTGCCCACCTACACCGTGGATCAGATTTGCGATGAGTACCTGCCCATGGCCGAGCGCCTGCGCCCCTACATCACCGAGACGAGCCTGCTGCTCAACAACATGATCGATGAGGGCAAGGATTTGCTGTTTGAGGGCGCCCAGGCGACGCTGCTCGACATCGATCACGGCACCTATCCGTACGTGACGTCTTCTAACTGCACCGCTGGCGGCGCCATTACCGGTTCCGGTGTCGGCATGAAGAACGTCGACCGCGTGCTGGGCGTCATGAAGGCCTACATTACCCGCGTCGGTTCGGGTCCCATGCCCACCGAGCTCTCCTATGAGTCCGAGGCCGGCCACACGCTGACCGAGGAGGGCTACGAGTACGGCGTGACCACCGGTCGCCGTCGTCGCTGCGGCTGGTTTGACGGCCCTATCGCCAACTATGCCTCACGCGTCAACGGCCTCACCGACATCGCCGTGACCAAGCTCGACGTGCTTTCGGCCTTCGACACCATTAAGGTGTGCGTTGCCTATGACGTCGACGGCGAGCGTTACACGAGCGTGCCCGAGCACCAGGTGCGTTTTGAGCATGCCAAGCCCATCTACGAGGAGCTCCCTGGCTGGAAGTGCGACATCACCGGCTGCCGCAGCTTTGATGAGCTGCCGCAGGAGGCTCAGGACTACGTGGCGTTTATCGAGGATCTGGCACACACCCGCGTGACGTTCATCGGCGTTGGCGCCGGTCGCGAGCAGATCATCAACCGATTCTGGAAGTAATCGGCGTTATTTGGTTATTGCGATATACCCCTTTGCAGCCCAGATGGGCGGCCGAGGGGTATATTTGCTTGTAATGGGCCCGCGCGGAGCGGGCCGGTAATCCATAGAGGAGGCACCCTTGAAGGCGGACACTCAAACCATCGACATCCTGTTGTTGGGCAGCGGCGGCCGCGAGCATGCTCTGGCAGCCAAGCTCGCAGCATCACCGCGCGCCGGCAAGCTCTACATCGCGCCGGGTAACGGCGGCACCGCGAGCTGCGGCGAGAATGTGGTTCTCGACGATTGCGATCCTGCTGCCGTGGCGGCGTTTGCGCAGAGCCATGGATGCGGACTCGTTGTGATTGGCCCCGAGGCTCCGCTCGTGGCGGGCGTGGCCGACGCCGTGCGCGCGGCGGGTATTCCCTGCTTTGGCCCGGGTGCCGAGGGTGCCCAGATGGAGGGCTCCAAGCTGTTCTCCAAGCAGCTCATGGAGCGTGCCGGTATCCCGACGGCAGCCTATGGCTCGTTTACCGATGAGGCCTCGGCTCTCGCCTATGTGCGCGAGCAGGGCGCTCCGCTGGTCGTGAAGGCCGACGGCCTTGCCGCGGGCAAGGGCGTTATTGTGGCAACCGAGCTTTCGCAGGCCGAGGAAGCTGTGCGTGAGTGCTTTGGCGGCACCTTTGGCGATGCCGGCAACACGGTGGTCATCGAGGAGATGCTGACCGGCCCCGAGTGCTCGCTGCTGGCCTTTACCGACGGTAAGACCGTGCGTCCCATGGCCACCTCGCAGGATCACAAGCGTGCGCTCGAGGGCGACAAGGGCCCCAACACGGGCGGCATGGGCGTCTACAGCCCGGTGCCCATCGTGACCGACGAGGAGCACGCCACTATGGTGAAGGTCATGGAGCAGACCGTGGCCGAGCTTGCTGCCGAGGGCATCGACTACCGCGGCTGCCTGTATGGCGGCTTTATGCTCACCCCTGCCGGCCCCAAGGTGCTGGAGTTCAATGCCCGCTTTGGCGATCCTGAGACGCAGGTCGTGCTGCCGCGCCTTAAGAACGACCTGGTCGAGGTCATGCTCGCCTGCGCCAACTGCGAGCTCGATCAGATTGAGCTCGACTGGCGCGGCGAGTGGGCCGTGGCCGTTGTCCTGACGAGCGCGGGCTATCCCGGCAGCTACGAGAAGGGCAAGGTCATCACCGGTATCGCCGATGCCGAGGCCATGGAGAACGTGACCGTGTACCACGCGGGCACTGCCGTGGTGGACGGCCAGCTCGTGACCAATGGTGGCCGCGTGCTTGCCGTGACCGCTCTGGGCGACACGTTCGAGAACGCTCGCAACCTTGCCTACGAGGCCTGCGAGAAGATTGATTTTGAGGGCAAGACCCTGCGTCACGACATCGGCCTGCGCGCGCTGCGCGGCCGCGACGCCTGGGATGCCTAAAATCCGAGAGGAATGAGACGGATGGACGAGAAGAACGAAGAGCTCGTGGACGCGCAGATCGTCGAAGAGGACAGCCGCATGTATGGGCACGCCGAGGGCGAGCCTGGTGGCGAGGTCGCTGACGAGCCGGCGCTGGTGCTGGGCGACGACGACCCGCACGATACCGAGCTGCACGAGAAGATTCTTTCGGAGGAGTGCGCCTGGAAGGGCAAGATCCTCGACGTCCACCGTCTTGAGGTTGAGCTGCCCAACGGTCACCGCAGCGCCCGCGATATCGTTCGCCATCCGGGTGCGGCGGCCGTTGTAGCACTGACCGAGAGCGGCAAGATCATACTGGTGCGTCAGTACCGCACCGCCATCGACCGCGTGACGGTCGAGATTCCCGCCGGCAAGCTCGATCCAGGCGAGGACCCGCTCGATTGCGCCAAGCGCGAACTGCATGAGGAGACGGGCTTTAGGGCTGGTCGTATTCGCTTTTTGACGTCGATTGTCACGTCCTGCGGTTTTTGCGATGAGATCATCCACATCTACTTGGCTACCAAGCTCGAGTTTGATGCGCCCAACCCCGATGATGACGAGTTTGTCAACGTGGACCTGGTGCCGCTGCACGAGCTGATCGATGCCGTGCTCGACGGCAAGATCGAAGACGCCAAGACCGTCGTAGGCGCGCTTGCCTGCGACAGCATCGCACACCGCCTTGGGGGCACGGAGCTTTAACGAGTGGGGATAGCCCTGGGACAAGTACTACTGATTGCTTTGTTCCAGGGCCTTACGTTGCTGATATTTCTTTGAGGATCACATGCTGAAGAGGTTTCTTTCGTATTACAAGCCCCAGATGGGGCTTTTTGTTGCTGATACTGTTTGTGCTCTGGTGCTTGCCGCCATTGACCTGGCGTTCCCCATTATCCTGCGCAATTTGACCGGTGGGCTATTTACTCAGGGTCAGGCTGCCATTATGCAGGCGCTCGGCATGATCGCGGTGGGCTTGGTGCTGATGTATGCCGTCCGCTGCGCCTGCCGCTACTTTGTGAGCTATTGGGGTCACGTGATGGGCGCGCGCATGGAGTCCAAAATGCGCGAGGACCTGTTCGACCAGTATGAGCGCTTTAGCTTTGCGTACTTCGACCGCAACAGCTCGGGCGACATGATGAGCCGCGTGGTCAACGACCTGTTCGATATCTGCGAGGCGGCGCATCACGTACCCGAGTGGATCATCATCTGCGGTATCGAGATTATCGGCTCGTTTGTGATCCTCTTTACCATCGCTCCGGTGCTGGCGCTTGCCATGGCCGTGGTGACGGCGGCGTTTGCGGTCGTCATGTTTTGGCAGAACATGCGCATGCGCGAGGTCTTTAGCGACAACCGCAAGAAGATCAGCGGCATTAATGCACAGCTGCAGGATTCTCTGGCGGGCATGCGCGTGGTCAAGAGCTTTGCCAATGAGGAGACCGAACGCTTCAAGTTTCGCGCCTCCAACAATCGCTATCTTTCGTCCAAGGAGAACATGTATCACGCCATGGGCGTCTACACCGCGACGTATGGCCTGCTCTCGGGTGTGCTCTATGTGATCGTAGTGCTGCTGGGCGGATGGCTGGTCGCCCAGGGACAGCTACAGGCGGTCGATATGGCGACCTTTGCACTCTATATTTCGCTGTTCTGCACGCCGCTCGAGACGCTCGTCAATTCGGCTGAGACGTATCAGAAGGCTATCGCCGGCTTTAAACGTATGGACGAGGTGCTCTCGACCGCGCCGGATATCCAGGACAAGCCGGGCGCTACGGATCTGCAGGTGACTGCCGGCGCCGTGGAGTATCACGACGTGTGCTTTAACTACGAGGATGTCGAGCTGGGCGAGGGCTATGCCGACGAGCGTCCCGTTATCGACCATATGAATCTGTCCATCAAGCCCGGGCAGACCATCGCGCTGGTTGGCCCTTCGGGCGGTGGCAAGTCCACGACCTGTTCGCTGCTGCCGCGCTTTTATGACGTGGCTGCCGGATCCATTAGCATCGACGGCCAGGACGTGCGCGATGTGACGCAGCAGAGCCTGCGCCGCGCCATCGGCCTGGTGCAGCAGGATGTCTATCTATTTGACGGTACGATTGGCGAGAACATCGCCTACGGCAAGCCGGGCGCCACGGCAGAAGAGATCGCCGAGGCCGCCCGTCGCGCCAACATCGATGCCTTTATCGAGTCGCTTCCGCAGGGCTACGACACCGTGGTGGGCGAGCGCGGCAGCCGTCTTTCGGGCGGACAGAAGCAGCGCGTTGCCATCGCGCGCGTGTTTCTCAAGAACCCCAAGATCCTTATTTTGGATGAGGCGACGAGTGCCCTGGATAACGAGAGCGAGGAAGCGGTGCAGGAGTCGCTCGAAGAGCTGGCACGCGGCCGTACCACGATCATCATCGCCCACCGTCTCTCGACTATTAAGCATGCTGACGAGATTGCGACCGTTGAGCATGGTCGCGTTGTGGAACGTGGCACGCACGAGGAGCTTCTCGCCCGTGGCGGCACCTATGCCCGTTACTATCGAATGCAGTTCGAAGGTGCGCGTGCGCACGAGCTCGACTGATTGATATGACAGGAAGATCATGGCTGATAAGAACCCTTTGACTCCGGAAGAAGTGACGGAGTTATTCTCCGAAATCGATGCATCCGGCGTCTTGGATCCTACGCTCGCCAAAAAGCGCACCGAGCGCATGCGCGAGAAAGAGGCCGCCGTCAAGCGCGGCGACAAGGCGACGCTGGCGCGGCTGCGCAGCGAGGATCGCGCGAGCCAGGCAAAGCATATCGACCCGCTGTCCGAGGACGACCCTTCGGGCTCGCAGGTGAGCCATACCATTACGAAGACCGCCATGGCCGTGGTTGTCGGCATTTTGGTGCTGATTGTGGGCATGCAGATTGGCTACGGCGTGATGCGACGTCTGAATACCGCGAACCTTTCCGAAAGTGTTTCGGTGGATACCGTTTCGACCGCGCTCAAGGGTGGACTTGAATGGGGCAATGGCTTTACGCAGTTCCCGCTCGATTTTACCGTCGACGAGGCAGATGAGCGCACGGGCACGGTTGAGGTGACGGTGCTGGACACGTCTTCTGCCAATGAACTCGAGCTGCTGTCCAACGGTCAGATTCAGGCGGCGGCGCTCGCAACCAACGCCCTGCTCAACGACAAGATCGACCGTGTGGTGTATAACGTTCACGCCTATATCGACGAGGACAGCAGGATCCAGCATGATTCCTTCTTTGGCATGTTTTCTGCTCAGGGGCACCAAAGTGCCATCCTGACGTTCGTTTGGACCAAGAGCTCGTCCAACGCCACGAGTATCGACTGGAAGATGCGCATCGTAAGCATGGACGACACCATTGCCGAGCGCATTCAAAAACAGGTCAACTCGGTTTCATCGCTGATCGAGGACCCGGTGGTGAGCCAGACCAAGATCACGGAGGAGCAGGCCGAGCGCGATCTTGAGCATCGTCTGCACGGTCGAGAGATCTTCCGCGGCGGAAAGCCCGATCGCACGCCGTCCGAGCTGCTGGAGCAGGACAAGCAAAAGTAGTCCGCAGCCACATAGAACGATGCCATCCCGCGTGAGCCGCAAGCCCACGCGGGATGATTGTTCTGGGACGGGGAGTAAAAAATCATTCTGTCATGTAAGCAATTGAAGACAAAGCCCTTCTCTCAGGATAATTTTTTAATCCCCGTCCCAGGAAAATAAT
>JAUMPM010000030.1 GCA_031294825.1 Collinsella sp.
TCATGGGAAGGCTCGAGGCCTACCTCGTGTACTATCGTGAGGAGCGGATCAAGAAGTCCCTCGGGTGGCTGAGCCCGATGGAGTACCGCAGGAAGCTTGGATACGCCTAGGCGCGGTCCAAGAAATCGTCCGCACCCCCAATTTGGGGTTGAATCGTTTAAACAGTCCTTATTTCACCGCAACTTATGGGAGGGATAGAAAAAAGGCGGAGACCCTGGAGAGGGGCTCCGCCTTTATTACAGGGGGCGATGTTATTCGCGAGCTGGGGGATTAGACCAGGCGGGCGTTGATCGTCTTGGCGATCTCGGCGGCGTCGGTGGAACCCTTGACGGTGGCACGGAAGTCCTCGTCCATGAGCGCCTCGGCAACCTTGGACAGGATCTTGAGGTGCGTGGTGCCGGCCTGTGCACCCGGGATAAGCAGAGCGATAGCCACGTTGACGGGAGCGCCGTCCATGGTGTCCCAACCGGTCACGCCGGACTCGTCCTTAACGACGATGACGGCAGCCTCGGTAATGGCATCGGACTTGGCATGCGGGATGGCGAAGCCCTCCATCATGCCCGTGGTGCCCTCGGCCTCGCGGGCCAAGAAGGCGTTCATCACGGCGTCGGCGTCGCTGGCGATACCGGCCTTGACAGCCTGGTTGGAAACGAAGCTCAGAGCCTCGTCACGAGAAGCGAAATCCTCGGCGACAAAGACATTCTCGACCTTCACGAAGTCGGCAGCCTCGGCCTTGGGGGCCTCGACGGCAGCGGCCTTGGGAGCCTCAACCGACTTGGCTGCAGGAGCGGCCTTCTGGTTCTTCTCGAAATCGTACTTCTTGAAAGCCACGAACAGGATGCCACCGACCACAGCGCCGATGAGGATTGCGAGGACCCAAAGCGGACCGTTCTCGACAACGGGCAGGACCAGGAAGCCACCGTGAGGCGCCGGATCGTGAACGTTGAACATAATGGTCAGGATCGAAGCGATAGAAGAACCGAGCATCATGATGGGCATGACGGGCCAGATGTTCTTGGTCATGAACGGAATGGCGCCCTCGGTGATGTGGGTGCAACCAAGGATGAGGTTGACAACACCGGCGTCGTGATCCTCCTGGCTGAAGTACTTCTTGCCGACAACGACAGCGAAGGTGGTGATCAGCGGCGGAACGATGCAGGCGGCGGAGACGGCAGCCATGAAGTTGGTGCCGAAGTTGTAGGTATCGGTGCCAACGCCAGCAGCCAGTGCCTCGGTGAGCATAGCGGTACCGGTGACGTAAGCAGCCTTGTTGACCGGGCCGCCCATGTCAAAGGCGCACATGCAGCCGATGGCAAGACCCAGGACAACGGCGCCAGAGGCGGACAGGCCCTTGAGGAAGTCCATCATGGCGGTGTTGATGGCAGCCATGGGGCCGGAGATGCCGAGCATGACCAGACCGACGATGGCGGTAGAGAACAGCGGGTACAGGAAGATAGCCTTGAGGCCGTCCAGGTTCTTGGGCAGACCGGCAAAGACCTTCTCGAGCAGCAGGATGACATAACCGGCGAGGAAGCCACCGACGATGCCGCCCAGGAAGCCGAAGCCCACGCCGGCGCCACCGGCGTCGATCATGCCGGTCTCGGCGTTAACAGGCAGGCCCTGGATGGCGATCATACCGGCAACAAAACCGGGGACGAGCGCCGGGCGCTTGCCGATGGATTCGGCGATGTAGGCGGAAAGCACCGGAACCATGAGGTTCATGGCGATGCCGCCGATGATCTTGAGCATCGCAGCAAAGCTGTTGTAGTCAGACGCCGTCGAATCAAAGGACGTAATGCCCCACAGGAACGAAACGGCGGTCAGGACACCACCGGCAACGACGAAGACCAGCATGTGGCTGACGCCGTTCATGAGGTGCTTGTAGATGATGTGGCCGATGGACTCCTTCTCCTCGACCTCATCCTCGATATCGGCAGCAGCCGCAACCGTGTCGTCACCCTTGGCGGCGAGCGCGCGGTCAATCAGCTTACCGGCGGCCTCAACGGACAGGGCCTTGGAAACACCAACGGAAACCATAGGCTTGCCGGCGAAACGCTCAGCCTGGACATCCTTGTCGGCTGCGACGACGACGGCCTTGGCACCAGCGATCTCACTCTTGGTGAGCTCGTTCTCGACACCGACCTGGCCATGAGTCTCGACCTTAATGGTCAGACCGCGCTCGGCAGCTGCCTTCTCCAGCGCCTCCTTCGCCATGAAGGTGTGCGCAATGCCGGTCGGGCAACCGGTCGCGGCGATGATGTCAAACTTAGCCATGTGTCCCTCCTTCTTGAGTACAGCGCCCACGGGCGCTCCCCTACACGCGCTTCGATGCGCGTTTTTCCACAACTGAAAGATACCAACCTACCGTCCGCGTGAGAAGAGCCAAGGTGCAAATCTCCGGTGAAAGGTTCTTTCATAACCGTAAACGGTAAGTGAAAGTTTACCATCAACACTTGAAACGGCAAGGTGTATCTTGTAATTGAAAATGCCCGTATACTATGGCATTGCAAATCAAGCTAGATTTTCATGCCAACCAGGAGCCATCCATGACCGATAGTAGCAAGAGCGCACTTTCCCTCATTAGTACCCACCAGGGATACAGCGAGTCCGAGCAGCGCATTGTCGACTATATATTGGAGCACCAGTCCGAGGCGCCACGCCTCACGGCAGCTCAGCTCTCGCGCGCCGCCGCCACGTCCGAGGCGACCGTTTCGCGCTTCTGCCGCAAGCTTGGCTTTGGTAGCTTCCGCAGCTTTCAGTTTTCGCTGGCGAGGGATTTGGAAAGCCAGCGCAACGAGGGCCTGACCGACGAGGTCTCGCTCGACAATATGGAGCAGAGCCTCAAGAACATCCTGGCTGCCAAGGTGAGCGAGCTTAATGCGACCATCGACGGGATCGACCACGATACGCTAGCGGCTGTTGTGCATGCCCTTAAGCATGCAGGGGTTATTGAGTTTGCGGCTGTGGGCAATACGAACGCGGTCGCGCTCGATGCGACGTTTAAGTTTTCGCAGCTGGGCCTGCGCTGCATGGCGAGCACCATTAGCGAGACATCAATCGGCTTTGCGCTCACGTTACGCCCGGGTGACGTCATCGTGCTAATCTCAAACTCTGGCAAATCACGCCGACTGAATCGCATGGCAAAAGCGGCTCGCAACTGCGGCGCAACCGTGGTCGTCATCAGCAGTGACAGCAAATCTCCGCTCGCGCGCCTGGCAGACTACACTTTTAATACCGTCAACCACGAAGCGCTGCTGACGACGGGCGATTTTGCGTTCTCCAAGATCAGCGCCACGATGATCATCGAAGTCATCTACAACTTCCTGCTGCCCGAGATTGAAGACGCGCGTGAGCATATCAGCTACTACGAGGAGCTCATCCAGCCGGATAAGGTTGTGGAGTAAAACGCGTAGTGGGACAAAAATTTCAGTCTATTTTGTCCCACCAACACCACTGATACGACCTAACCTCGAGCTTCTTCGAGCATCTGCTTGGCGTGCGCCAAGCTCGCCTCCGTTTGATCGCCGCTCAACATGCGGGCGATCTCGGCGATACGCGCTTCACCGGTTACCTCGTCCAAATGCGTCTGGGGAACATCGCCCGGTTCCTTGCTGACAACATAATGCTTGTCGGCCATGACGGCGACCTGCGCCAAGTGGGTTACGACAATCACCTGATGCGTAGCGGCGAGATCTGCCAGCACGCCCGCAAGTGCACGCGCCGTGGAGCCACCGACACCAGCATCGACCTCGTCAAACACCAGTGTATCGACACCGTCCGCGTTACCGAGGACAACCTTGCTTGCCAGCATGACGCGGCTGAGCTCGCCGCCCGACGCAATGCGGCGCAGGGGGCGCGGCGTCAAACCGGCACCGCTGCGGTATAGCAGCTCGTAGCTCGAAGGACCAACGGGCGTCCACTCAGCACGGGGAAGATCGCGCGACTCCCAGACGAGCTCGGCGCCGCCCATCTCCAGGCGAGCCATCTGGCGGCCCACCTCGTGGCAGAAACGCGGAGCCGCCGTATTGCGGGCGCGCTTAAGTGCCTTGGCAGCGGCAAACAACTCGCGCTCGGCGCTCCCGAGTGCCTCACGCGCCTTTTTGATCTGTTCATCGCCATCATCGACCAGGGACAACAGCTCTTGCGAGCGATCGCGCATGGCAAAAACATCGTCCATGGTGGGACCCCACTGACGCAACAGACCCTTGAGGTCGGAATACCGCTCACGCATGCGAGCGAGCTCGCGCGGGTCGAAGGCGACGCCATCGCGATAGGCACGAAGCTCGTTCGCGCAATCCTCAAGGGAGATGCAGGTATCCGAAAGCGCATCGGCAATATCGCCCAGTTTGCGATCGACAGTAGCCATACGGGAAAGCTCTGCCACGGCGCTGTTCACGGCATCGAGCGCTCCCCCTTCGGCGGCAAGCGATGCATGGGCATCGTTAGCCGTGGCAACAAGTACCTCGGCATGTTCGGAGCGCGGCAGCAGTTCCTCGAGTTCCTCATACTCGCCCGGCTTGGGGTCGACCTCGCCGATGCGCTCGAGGGCAAAGCGCGCCTCCTCGACGCGGCTCCCCTGCGCACGCGAGGCCTCTTCGACACGTCGAACCTCCTTGGCGGCAGCACGCGATGCCTTAAAGCAGGCACGGTACGCATCCAGCGCCTCGAGCGCCGAGCGCCCAGCCCAGGCATCGACCATCGCAACGTGATGCGCCGGATCGAGCAAGCGCTGGTGCTCGTGTTGGCCGCACAGATCCATCATCACGCCAACGCGCTCCGAAAGCTCGCGCACACTGGCGATGCGGCCGTCAATCTTCACGCGGCTGCGGCCCTCGGCAGAAAGGCTACGCTGTACGGTGAACCCCTCCGTGTCGTGCGGCCCGTCGAAGAGTCGCGCCTCGACGCTCGCCAGTGCCTCGCCCTCGCGCACCGTCGACGAATCCGCGCGCTCGCCCAAAATAAGCTTGAGGGCCGAGAGGAGCGCGGTCTTGCCGGCGCCGGTCTCGCCAGTCAGGACAGTCAGGCCGGCACTCGGCACCAGCGTCGCCTCTCGAATGAGTGCAATGTTAGAAACCTGCAGCTCATCGATCATGACGGACTCCGTAGAATACGCGGCTCACCGAGTTATAGAAGCTCTCGGGACCGTAATCGAGGAGCAGCACATCTCCGGGCCCGCGGCGCACAGCCACGCTCTCAACGGTGCCATCGCAGGTAATAAACTGTCCATCGATAGCGATCGCCGGAACGCTCGGACGGTCATCAGACATAAAGATTTCGACGACATCACTCGGCGAAGTCAAGAAGGCACGGGCCTGAATGGTGTGCGGCGCAATGGGTACGCAGACCATGCCCGTATAGTCGGGGCTCACGATGGGGCCACCGGCACTGAGCGCGTAACCCGTAGAACCAGTCGCCGTGGACACGACCACGCCGTCGCCACGCAGACGGTCGATATGATGACCGGACACCGTGATGTCGAACTCGACCATATCGGACAGCGGACCGCGGGTAAGCGCCATGTCGTTGAGGGCGAAGGTGCGAACGACATCCTTCGTACCGTCTTCGCGTACGGACACGATATCCGCGGCGATGGTGGCGCGACGGCTCACGTGCAGCTCACCGGACAGGGCGTCGCTCACGACCTGCAGGATGTCGCGCTCCTCGGGGCTCGCAGCAGTTAGAAAGCCCAGGTGACCATAGGAAAGACCGAGGATAGGAATCTCACGATGGTTGAGGATGCGGGCAGCGCGCAGCAGCGTGCCGTCGCCGCCGAGCGTAATGACCAGGTCGGCATCGTCAACATCGGGCGTGCTCTGGATCTTGGAGCGCTGGTCGGCAGCCCATGCGACCTCGTAGCCCTGGCGCGAAAGCCAAAGCTCGAGCATCAGGCCGCTCTCGACCGCCTCTTGCTTGTAGTAATTGGGAACCAGAAAGACCTTCATAGCGTTGCAGCTTTCTCGCTCATAACCGATACCTGGGATTGCAGCTCGTCTTGCGAGCGGTCGCCGGGGTCAAATCTCGTGCCGTACAGGAAAAACTCAACGTTGCCCTTGGCACCATGAATGGGTGACACGCACACATCGACCGGGAACAGGCCCTTGGCAGCAAAGAGTTCAACCGCCGCCACGAGCGTATCGCGGCGGACGGCGGGGTCGGTCACGATGCCGCCCCCGCCCACCAGCGCAGCTGGCGCCTCAAACTGGGGCTTTACGAGCGTGCAAAACGAACCCGAAGGCTTCAGGCACGCCAGCACCGCATCGATAATGTTCGCGATGCTGGTAAACGAGACATCACACACAGCCAGGTCGAGAGTGCCGGCATAGCCAAGCTCAGGCAGCTGTGTCACGTTTGTGCGCTCATGCAGCGTCACGCGATCGTCCTGACGCAACGACCAATCGAACTGAGCGCGACCCACGTCCACCGAGACAACGGTCGCAGCTCCGCGCTTAAGCAGGCAATCGGTAAAGCCGCCGGTAGAGCAGCCCACATCCAGACAGGCAAGGCCCGTCGGATTGATACCGAACGCATCAAGCGCGCCTTCGAGCTTAAGACCGCCGCGGCCAACATAGGGAATGCGTCCCTTCACGTGCAGTGGCAAGCCCGGGATCACCTTAAGGCCTGGCGAAGTCAAACGCTCGCCGCCACTCGAGACCAAGCCGGCCATAAGAGTGCGAAGGGCATCCGCGCGATCGGCGCAGATGCCCTGTGAAATCAGTTCGTCATCAAGACGCACACGTTTCATGAATGCCATCAACCATTCGTATCCGGAGACGCGGCCTGGCTATCCTTGGATTCATTTGCCGCATCCTCATCGTATTCCTGCTCGAGCTTATCCGCCTCGCGAGGCGTCAGCTCAAACTTATCGACCATGTCGACCGCACGGGAGCCCAGCTCAATCGCCTCGTCAAACAGATCGAGCGACCGCTCCAGGGACGTATCCTTGGAGCGAACGGTCGCGATGATCTGGTCCAAGCGGTCCGAAATCTCGTCGAAGTTGCGGACGGAACCCTCTGGCATGGCTACTCCTCGACGGTACCGGTCTCGGCCTCGGTGACCTCGGCATCCTCGTCGAGAACGCCGGCCGCAGCCTGAGCGGCGGCAACCTTGGCGGCAGCCTCGGCGGCCTGGGCCTCCTCGCGCGCACGGTCCTCGGCCAGCAGCTCCTGGTACAGGTCCTCGCCCGGCAGCTCCTCGCTGCGAGCGATCTTGCCCAGCACGCCGTTGACGAACGACGCGGACTGGTCGGTGCCATAGGCCTTGGCAAGCTCGACAGCCTCGTTGATCACGATGGCGTCCGAGACCTCCTCGTCGGTGAGGAAACGCATCTCGTAAACGGCGATGCGCAGCAGATTGCGGTCGGCGCCGGGCATGCGCATAAGATCCCAGTTCTTGGCAACGGATCGCAGAGCGCAGTCGATGCGGTCGATATGCTCGTAGGCACCGCGGCACAGCTCCAACGCATAGGGGTCGAGGGGACCCTTCGAGATCAGGAAATCACCCTCGAGGACGCGCTCGAGCGGGCTGTCCGTGGCCTCGGCCTGGAACAGCAGCTGCAGCGCCTGACTGCGGGCAAGCGTACGCCCGCGATAAACCTTAAGGCTCAAAGGTTACTCCTTGGGGAAAACGAGGCCGTCGATGCAAACGTCAACACGCTCAACCTCAACGCCCACCTGGGCATCGATGGCGGCGACCACGGCGGCGCGAACGGCCTCGGCGAGTTTCTTGAACGGATAGCCAAAGAACACCACGACGCGCACGGTGAGTGCGAGCTTGTCGCCGACGACCTCGGCCTCGACCGCCGGCTCGGAAGCCGGGGCCTTGGACGAGAGCATCATGGAGACAAGGTTGGTGGCAAGGTCCTTGACGCCAACGGAGGCGATGCCCTCGACATCGGACACGGCGCGCGAGACGATGGCGGTCAGAACATCGGGCGAAATGCCGATGCCGTCAATCTTGATTTCCTGGGGCATGAGTCCTCCTAGAAGAGTTGGTTGCTAGACGCGGGAGACGAACTTGCCGTCGCGGGTGTCAACCTTGATGACCTCGCCCTCGTTGAGGTACATGGGGACCTGGATGACAGCGCCGGTGTCGATCGTGGCCGGCTTGGTGGAACCCTGGACGGTGTCGCCCTTAAAGCCCGGGTCGGTCTGGACGATGGTGGTCTCAATGAACATCGGCGGGGTCACGCCCATGAGCTCATCGTCGGCGAAGAGCAGCTGGCAGACGTCGTTCTCGCGCAGCCACTTGGAGTTCTCGCCCACCATGTCCTCGGGAACGGGAACCTGCTCATAGGACTCGTTGTCCATGAAGATGTAGTCGGCGCCATCGTTGTAGAGGTACTGGAACTCGCGGGTGGTGAGCATGACGCTCTCGAACTTGGTGCCGGCGTTGCAGGTGTTCTCGACGACGCGGCCGCTCTTGATGTCGCGGGTCTTGTAGCGCACAAACGCGCCGCCCTTGCCCGGCTTGACATGCTGGAACTCGACGATGGTGTAGACCTTGTCCTTGATGCGGAGACCGAGGCCGTTCTTGAAGTCGGCGGTAGAAATGGTAGGCATAGCGACCTTTCTTGTTATGGGCAGAACGCACAAGCGTCCAAATTACATACGACAGAAATTATACACTTGCAGACGGCGCCTGCGGCGAGCGCATAAAAAGAGAACGCGGGGCGTCCGAATCGATCCGGACGCCCCGCCCCAAACTATCTACCGAAGTAGACTAGCAGTCGATAACGTGCAGGTCGTGCGGGGTCTTGGTGAAGGGCTCGTAGCCGTTCTCGGTGACCACGCCGTAGTCCTCAAGGCGCACGCCACCCACGCCGGGCAGGTAGACGCCGGGCTCCATGGTGACAACCGAGCCGATCTCGATGGTGTTCTTGCTGCGGTTGAAATTGGGCAGCTCGTGGATGTCGATGCCCACGCCGTGGCCCAAACCATGGTTGTAGTAATCGCCATAGCCGGCATCGCCGATGATCTTCTTGGAAAGCTTGAAAATGTCGTTGCCCTCGACGCCCGGATGGATGGCGGCGACGCACTCCTCGTGCGTACGGCGCACGAGCGCATACAGGTCGAGCTGCTCCTGCGTGGGCTCGCCCATCACGACGGTGCGCGTCATATCGGAACGATAATCGCAGTAGCCCGCGCCGTAATCCATGAGGACAAAGTCGCCCTTCTCGATCACGCGGTCGCTCGGCACGGCATGCGGGTTGGCGGTGTTGGGTCCGCTCGCCACGATGGAGCCGAAGGCAAGGCTGTCAGCGCCGTTGGCGAACATAAAGTTCTCGAGCTCGTTGCGAACCTGCTTCTCGGTCATACCGGGCTTAATAAAGCCGAGCATGTGCTGGAAGGCGGCGTCAGTGATCGACTGTGCATGGCGCATGAGCTCGATCTCCTCGGCATCCTTGATGGCGCGCATCTTGCGGATGTCGTCATGCATCAGCGGCAGCATACAGGCAACGGAGCGGTCCTCCAGGCCGCGCTGAATACCCTGGTAGAAGTTAATCTGCATGTCGTCCTCGACGGCGCAGACGCGGCATTTGTTGGCCACGATCTTGCAGGCGACCCAACCGGGGATGGTGCCCTCATCCATGTCGTAGACCCAGGGGCTGCCGGCGGGCGTGTTCTCCTCAAAGCTGTTGAGGTAGCGCGAGTCGGTGTGGAACAGGCACTGGTCGGCCGTAATAAACGCAGCGTGCGGGAACTCGAAGGTGTAGTCGAAGACGCCCTTCACGCCCGTAAGCCAACGAAGGTTGGCCTCGTCGCGCACCACGATGGCGTCGTAACCACGCTCGACCATCAGGGCACGGACACGCTCGATACGACCGGCAGGACCGGCAGCAAACTCAGACATGCAGATTCCTTTCTTGTTGTCTCTATATAGACGGGACGGGTCTCAACCGAACGACGGAATCGCATGCGATCCGCAACCGATTGGAAACCCGCCCCTCAACATGATACGAAAGACGATGGATGTCAATAAATCTTAGAGAAGTTCTTTGCGAGAAGCCAAGTAGGCGTGAGCATGGCGCTCAAGAACCTCGTCCTCAACGCTCGTTAGGCGAATGGCACCGAGTGCTGCGGGTAGCGGCAGCATGCTGCGATTCGAGCGAGCGAACTGCTGCTTGCGGAACTCCTCGATATATGCGCCAGGCTCCAGATCGAAGGCAAGTTCCTCGATACCAAAGTCCTCCAGGCAGTCATCAACCTCAAAGACATAATCGATATCGAAGTCGCAGGCATCATGTGCTAGGCGCGCCTCAAAGCGCATGCCCTCGGACAACAGCTGGTAGGCAGGGACCTGCGAAGCGGCATCGCCCAAGCAGGCGCGCAGGGTACGCTCCCCCGTCTTGCCAAAATCGAGCGCATGGCGAGCGCTCGGGTTCGTGGCCATCAGTACGTCCTTGCGAGCAGTCTGAGACCACTGAACGGCATTGACGAGCGCGACCTCCTCGCCCGCGAGAATCTCGGGGACGGTCTCAGTAAACTGATTCCAGCGGGACTTGCTGCTCGAAAGCATGGTGCCAACAAGTACCGCATAGCCGAGCTTGAGGTCCTCGGGGTCCGCCTCGCGAACAAGGTCGAGGTCACACACGATCAAGCCAGGTTCAGGACGGAACGCGATGGCGGGAAGCGCATTGGCCGACGAGGCGACGAGCGGCTTCATGGTCGTCGCGACCGTGAGCATGGCGTCGAACGTCGTCGGCAGCAAGGCGCACTCAGTGCGACCGCACCACTGATTGGCGCACCAGCTAACAACCGAGCAGGTTGCGGCGTCGCCAACGGCGACAACCAGATCGTCGCAGGTAATGCCGTTGGCAGACAGGGCGCCAAAGATAGCATCAGCATCGGCCAGCGTGGCACCAGCAGGCGAAACCTCGAGGACTAGCGGCGACACGGCAAAACCGGCGTCGACCAGCGCATGCTCGACGACCTCACCAAAACGCTCGGATGTGACGTCGTTCCAAACCACCATCGCGCGCTTAGGCTTGCCAACGGCCGAGGCAAACATGCGCGACAGCTCATCGAACGCGCCCAATCCGACGCGGACATCGACACTGCGGTTTTGGAAATTGATCAGTTGACGGCGAATCATAGCAGTCCACGCTCCAAAAGCATCTCGGCACAAAGGTAGGAAACGTCCTCGAAGGACTTGTTGCGAATATCAAGGGTAAGGTCGGCGGCCTGGCGATATAGCGGACGGCGATGCTCAAACAGGCGCGCGGCATGCTCGGGAGAGCGGAAATCGGGGCGCGTGTCGGACCGACGAATCTGGCGAATCGAATCCTCGAAGTCACCCTCGAGGTACACGCACGTACCCATTTCGTGCATCAGCTCAATATTCACCGGCGTCTCGACGATACCGCCCCCGCACGAAACCAACAGGCTGCGCTCGCTTTGGAGCGAACGGAGCGCCGAGGTCTCGAGCTCGCGAAAACGATCCTCACCCTCGGTCTCAAAAATCTCGGTTACCGACTTGCCGCAACGGCGCACGACCAGGCGATCGGTATCGATAAAACGCCGCTTGAACATGGTGCCGACGTTGCGCGCGAGCGTCGATTTGCCCGCGCCCAAAAAGCCGATAAAGAAGATATGGTCGCAGCCGTGTTTGGTGTGCTGGGACATGACGAGACCTATTCCTCGCAGGGAAGGTCACGCAGGGCCCGGCGCTCAAAGATACGGAAGATCTGCGTATACCACAGGTCCTGCGTCGCCTGCGGCTTTACCAGGATGGTATCGACGCCGGCGAAGTTGCCGCTCCACACGTCCGTGTAGAGCTGATCACCAATCAACACCGCCTCGTCGGCCGTGGCGCCGAGGCGCTTAAGACCCGCCTTGAGGGCAAACGGCGCCGGCTTCATGGCGTGGCTGATAGCCTCAAGTCCCAGCTCGCGCGCAGAGCTCATGACCTGGTCGCGATGCCAGTTGTTGGACACCATGCACAGCTTAAAGCCTTTGGCGCGGGCGGCGTCGAGCCAAGCGGAAACCGCGGTGGGAACCTGCTCGGTGTCGCGCGGCACCAGGGTGTTATCGCGATCGAGCAGAATGGCGCGTTTGCCGTCGGCCCACAGGGTATCAAGGTCGATGCGATCGACCGAGGCAACGTAACGTTTGGGGCTAAAAATCCTCATGCTAATTCC
The DNA here is from genome assembly GCA_031294825.1 of Collinsella sp. Lineage (GTDB taxonomy): Bacteria > Actinomycetota > Coriobacteriia > Coriobacteriales > Coriobacteriaceae > Collinsella. The sequence goes on from JAUMPM010000030.1 coordinate 12,137, forward strand.
AAGACTGTTGATGCTCTTCGTAGGTTTGCGAGAAGTACTCCTCGTCCTGCGTAATGTAGAAATACAGGTCATCGGAGTCGGTCGGCTCAAGCGTGGCCTTGAGCGCCTCGAGCGACGGAGAGCAGATGGGCGTGGGTGGCAGACCCTCGTGCTTATAGGTGTTATACGGGCTATCGCTCTGCAGGTCGTCGGCGGTAACCTCGCCACCGGTGACATACATCATGGTCGCATCGCTGTTGAGATAGCGCAGACCATCGAGCTTGCCGGCAAGACGGTTGTAGAAGACCGAGGCCACGTGCGCGCGCTGGTCGGCGTTGAGGCCCTCGCGCTCAACGATAGAGGCCAAGTTGACGATGTCGTAGTCGGACATATCCACACCGTAGCGTTCCTTGATCTTGGCTTCGCAGCTCGCAAAGTCAAGCGACTTGTACTCGGTCTTAAACTGATCGAGCATAGCGCGAATCACGTCATCGGCCGTCGGCGAATCGTCCAACGAATAGGTCTTGGGGAACAAGAAACCCTCGAGCGAATCGTTGGCGGCGCCCTTAAGGAAGCTATAGTCGTCCACGTAGTTGGAGGCCTTGGCCTGGTTGAGGAAGTCTTCCTTAGAGATACTGTCATAGGCCTGGGCCACACGGTCGGCGACTTGATCGACCGTTAGACCCTCAGGGATAGTCAGCGCATTGGAGCCCGCGTTGGGGCCTTCCATGAGCTGCTGAACAACCTTGGTCGCATCCATGAGTGTGGTGAACGAATAAGTACCAGGCTTGAGCGACATATCGGCGTTGAGCTTTTTCACCGCCGCATAGTAATCCTTGGGATTTTCGACGATATGGTTCTCGGAGAGAATCGAGGCGATCGTATCGCCCGAAGCACCGTCGGGAATGGTTACCGTAACCTGCTGCCCAGCCGTGACCTTCGTATCCCCACCGGCAAAAAAGCCCTTGACGGCCGGCACGACAAAGAAAGCGATCGCGACAAGCGCAAGCACGGCGACGACGCCACCGATAATCATAGGCACCGGGGAGCTTTTCTTTTGAGCACCGCGACGAGCATGCGTGTTGTAGCTCGAGCGGGTCGCCGGAGCAACGCCATGCGAACCGCGAGCGTGATGCGAATGCGATTGGGGGGCCTGCGTTCGCTGGGTAGGTGCCTGCTGCTTAAAGCGGGTGCCGCCTGCAGGCTGGGCCGTGCGAGCAGTGGGCTGCTGAGCCGCGTGAGAAGCCGGATGCTGAACCGAACGAGCAGAAGGCTGTTGACCCGTCCGTTGAACAGGTTGGGCCGAGCGAGAGAAGGACTGCACCGGGCGCGCGGCAGACTGAGCTGCGCGCTGCGTCGGCTGTGCCGGACGCTGGCCAGGCTGGGCAGGGCGCGACGCCGGCTGCTGCGTACGATTCGGCTGGCGCGGATCGGAAGCGCTAGGCATGCTGGACCTCCTCGTTTTTACGATCGAGCCACGTCTGCAAAAACAGGCTGGCGGCAATCATGTCGATCTTGCCCCTCATCTGCTTTTCGTTGAGTCCCTGCTCGCGCAGGATACGCTTGGCCTCTTGCGAGGACAGGCGCTCGTCCTCAAACTCCAGCGGAAGATCGAGCTCGTCGGCAATCTTTTGCGCCACGGCGGCAACGCGCTCGGCCTGAGGGCCGGGCTCACCGGCCATGGTCAGGGGACGTCCGCTTACCAGGATGTCGGGCTCATAGTCCTCGACAAGGTAGCGGAACGTCTTGGCCATACCGGTGACCTCGGCGGCCGGGAGCACCTTGACGGGCATCGCCATCTTGCCATCACGGCTCGAGACGGCGATGCCAATCCTGGTCTCCCCTATGTCCAACGCAAGCGCGACCACAGTGACTTCTTAGATTCTTAGGCGCCGAGCGCGGTCTTGGCGGCCGCGAGGGCATCGGCGATACCGGCGGCGTTCTTGCCACCGGCCTGGGCCATGTTGGGACGGCCGCCACCGCGACCGTCGACCAGGCCCGCGATCTGCTTGATCACATTGCCGGCGTGGAAACCGGCCTTGACGGCGTCATCGGAACCAGCGGCGAGCAGGGCCGGGGTGCCCTTCTCGGTCACGCTCGCGACGACGCAGGCGACAGGGCCGGCGACCTTCTGGTGCACGGTATCCCATACGTTGCGCAGGTCGGCAGCCTCAAGGCCCTGCAGCTCGGCGACGACGAGCTTGTAGCCATCGAACTCGACGGCGCCCTCGATGGCGCTGGAGATGGCGTCGGAGGAGCCACCGGTCAGCGCCTTTTTGAGCTTGTTGGACGTCTCGCGCAGCTCGGCCTGCAGGTTCTCCACGCGAGCGGGAACCTCGTCGAAGCGGCACTTGAGCGCAGCGGCGGCGGCGTCAACGAGCGCCAGGCGGTCGGCCATATAGTCGAGCGCGCCCTTAGAGGTCACGGCCTCGATACGGCGGACATTGGAGCCCGTAGAGGACTCGGAAATAATCTTAAACAGGCCGATCTCGGCGGTATTGGCAGCGTGCGTACCACCGCAGAGCTCGCGAGAGAACGGCTGGTCCTCGGCGCCCACGGAGACGACGCGGACGACATCGCCGTACTTCTCTCCAAACAGAGCGACAGCGCCGGCAGCCTTAGCCTCGTCGATGCCCATGACACGGGTCACGACCGGCTTGGAGGCGAAAATCTGCTGGTTGACCAGGTCCTCGACAGCCTTGAGCTGCTCGGAGGAAAGGGCCTCGAAGTGCGTGAAGTCAAAGCGCAGGTGCTCGGGCGTCACCAGCGAGCCGGCCTGGGACACGTGCTCGCCCAGGACCTGCTTAAGGGCGGCGTCGAGCAGGTGCGTGGCGGTGTGGTTGCGGCGCAGGAAGCCACGGCGCTCGGCGTCGAGAGCGGCGGTCACAGCGGCACCAGCAGAAAGCGTGCCCTCGGCAACGTGGGCGACGTGAGCATACAGGCCGTTGTGGTTCTTGGTATCGGAAACGGTCAGCGAAACGCCCTCGGCGGAAAGCTCGCCGGCATCGCCCTGCTGGCCACCCATCTCGGCATAGAACGGGGTGCGGTCGAGCACAACCTCGACGTCCTCGCCCGCGGCGGCGGACTCGACGGACTCGCCGTTGCGCACGATGGCGACAACCTTGGCGCCCTCGATCACATCGTTGTCATAACCGTCGAACTCGGTCGCTGCGACCTTGTCCGAAAGCTCGACCCACACGTCGTTGAAGCTGCCCCAGGCGTCGCCCTTGGCATTGGCGCGGGCGCGGGCCTTCTGGTCCTCCATGCAGGCAGTGAAGCCGTCCATGTCGACGTCGTGGCCAGCGGTGCCAGCGATCTCGACGGTCAGGTCGATGGGGAAACCAAAGGTGTCGTGCAGCTTAAAGGCAACATCGCCCGGAAGCACGGCGCCCTCAGCAAGCGCTGCCAGGGCCTCGTCCAGATAGACGCGGCCGTTGTCGAGCGTCGTGGAGAAGCGCTCCTCCTCAGAGGCGACGATACCATTGACGAGGGCGACGTTCTTGAGCAGCTCGGGATAGGCCTCGCCCATCTGGGCGTTGACCTCGTCGATAAACTTGGTCAGGAAGGCGCCCTCGATGCCCAGCAGGCGACCGTGGAACACGGCGCGGCGGAGCAGGCGGCGAAGGACGTACTCGCGACCCTCGTTACCAGGCAGGATGCCGTCAGAAATCATAAAGTCGACGGCACGGGAGTGGTCGGCGATGATGCGCAGCGAGCGGCTGGCACCGGAGTAATCGTCGGCGTCATAGGTCTTGCCGCTGATCTTCTCGCCCAGCTTGATGAGGTGCTGCATCAGATCGCCGTCGTAGTTAGCGGTCTTGTGCTGCATGATGGCGGCCATGCGCTCCAGGCCCATGCCCGTATCGAGGTTGCGGTGCGGCAGCTCCGGCATGGAGCCGTCCTCCTGACGGTCATACTGGGTAAAAACGAGGTTCCAGAACTCCAGGAATCGGTCGCAGTCACAGCCAGGCTTGCAGTCGGGGCTGCCGCAGCCGACCTCCTCGCCCATGTCAAAATAGATCTCGGAGCACGGACCGCAGGGACCGGTGGGGCCAGCGGCCCAGAAGTTGTCGTCCTCACCCAGGCGGGAGATGTGGTCCTCGGCAACGCCCAGAGAACGCCACACGTCGTGGGTCTCGTCGTCCTCGGTAAAGACGGTGAAGTACAGGCGATCGAGTGGCAGCTTGAACTCCTTGGTGATGAGCTCAAAGGCCCAGGCGCAAGCCTGCTGCTTGGAGACGCCGCCAAAAGAGAAGTCGCCGAGCATCTCGAAGAAGGACAGGTGACGGCCATCCTCGCCGATGCAGTCGATGTCGTTGGTGCGGACGCACTTCTGGCAGGAGATCGCGCCGATCTCCTTCATGGTCTTCTTGCCCTGGTAGTACTCCTTAAACTGGTTCATGCCGGCGTTGGCAAGCAGCAGTGAAGGATCGTCGGGGACGAGGGACGAAGAAGGATAGAGCTTAAGACCGCGCTCCTCAAAGAAGTTGAGGAACTTGGAGCGAATCTCGGCCGTAGTCATTGACGGGTAGTCAGCACTCATAGAGGGAATCTCCTCGGTTTCACATCGAAACAGTTCAAACGTAACGATATTACCATCCCGCCGCGCAAGTGCAAAAAAGAGGGCCGCCAAACAGCGACCCTCCAGCGAAAGTGCATGTAATTTAGGACTAAGCAATCCTTTAAAAAATAGTTTTAGTAAAATACCATATAAGAATCATCCGGAAGGAGCGAACGATGAATACCAAACGATTTGTCCTGAATGCACTTCTGGTAGTAGCACTTTTAGCGCTCTTGGCCTTCTCCTGCTGGTACGCAAACCAACCAGCATTTGGCTACGTATTGTATGCAGTAATGTCAGGCGATAAGGCTTATTACACTCTACGCACAATTGACGTTCTCTTTTTCTACGTAGCCGGCCCCTTATCAATCGCTTTGCTCGCGTTTCTTGTCATTTACAACTTCAAGAAACGCTAACGGGGCTTATTTAGAATCCGAATCGTCCATGGAGCCGTCGATGCCGGTTTTGGTATCGTCGTCCGAGTTGGAGTCATCGTCCTTGGCGAAGGGGTTCTTGAAGAAGCCCGTGGCATCGGGTTGCAAACCCGAGAGCTTGATCCAGGGATTATCGAACTCGGGCTTAGGCATCGCCTTGGCCTCGGGCGCAGTCTCGTTGCCGATGAGCTCGGACTCGTAGATGAAGGTGTCGTCGCCGAGCGCGTCGTAGGCGGCGACCGGGTTGCCATCGGCATCGCGGTACGGCGTGCCCTTAAACACGGCGCCGTCATAGGCCACAAGCTGACGGCCGGTCTCATTCTCGAAGTAGTACACGAAGATACCCTTAAGGGCCGCACAAAGCGGGATGGCAATAATCATGCCGATGGGGCCCATGAGTGCCGAGCCGATAACGAGCGCCGTGAGGCTCATGATGGGATGCACCTGCACCGAGCTCTGCATAACCTTAGGGGAAATCACGTTATCGGTGACGTTTTGCGCGACCATCGTCACGATGAGCGTCCATAACGCCAGCATGGGGCTGAACATGAAACCGAGCACTGTGGCGATTGCTGCGCTCACCCAAGGACCGACGACCGGAACCAAATGCATGATGCCGGTAAAGATAGCCATGAGCGCCGCATACGGATGGCCGATGATCATAAAACCGATAAAGGCGAGGAAACCACCGCAGATGGACGTCACGACCATACCGCGCATATAGCCGCCGACAGAGCGAGAAAGGATGGCGACCATAAAGCGGTACGAGGTCTCCTTCTCCTGACCGATGATGGTGCAAATCTCGTGGTGCATGCGAGGGTAGTCGCAGGCCATCCAGTATGCAAGCACCAGACCAAGGAAGATCACGAACAACTGCGAGGCCGTATTGGTGATGAGCGGGAACACGCCGCGGCCAAGCTCGGCAGCGATCTGAGACACATACTTCGATGCCACGGCAACCAGGGACGAAAGATTATCGTCCAAATACTCCTTGAGCGGCGTGTTGTTGAGCGTCTTGGCATGCGAGATCATCTCATTGAGATCGCCACCCGCAACACGAAGCTGCTCGGGCAGGCGGCTCAGGACTTCCATGATCTGACCAAAGAGAATCGGCGACAAGATGCAAACGACACCGACGAGCACGGCAACAACAACAATAAGCGCGATAAGCGAACCGATGCCGCGATTCACGCCATGGTGCTCGAGCCAGTTGGTGATCGGGGACATCACAAAAGCAATGATGGAGCCGACGGCAAGAAACTCAATAACCGGTGCCAGGATGCCCATAAGGTTAAAGATGACAGCAGCAATAACAATGCAGCCGACAACAGCCCAAATGCGCAGCGTCAGAATGCGGGTGTCGCGCAGCACGCGATCGGTTTGTTGAGGGTGCTCACTCATGAACGAACCATCACTCCGTCGGGGTCGATCTTGTCCTGAATCTTCTTAAGCGTGCGGCGCAGCAGACGCGAAACCTGCACCTGAGAAATACCCAGCTTCTTGGCGATCTCGATCTGGGTCATGCCCTTCACGAAGCGCAGCTCGATAACCTCGCGCTCGCGCGGCGAAAAATCGCGGATGGCTTCCTCGATCACCAAGCGGTCATCGGTAAAGTCGAGCTCGTTGTCATCGTCGGCGTAACGGTCGAGAATCGAGGGCGCATCGTCGGAATCGGACGCACCAGGAGCCTCGATGGGCACCGAGGTATAGGCCGAAGACGATTCCATAGCCTCGAGGACCTCATCGACAGTCACATCTAGATACTCAGCGATCTCCTCAACCTTGGGCGAACGCTGTAGCTCGTTGGTAAGTTTGTCAGTAGCCTGGTTGACCTTGGCCGAGAGCTCCTGCAGACGACGCGGTACGCGCACACTCCAGCCCTTATCGCGGAAATGGCGTTTGATCTCGCCCAGGATAGTGGGTGTCGCAAACGTCGTGAACTCGAGTCCGCGCTCGGGGTCAAAACGGTCGATAGCCTTGAGCAGACCCAGATAGCCAACCTGCATCAGGTCGTCGAGCGGCTCGCCGCGATTCTTAAATTTATTGGCAAGAAACCTTACCAGGTTCATATGGGACATGACGAGCTGCTCGCGGGCGTCCGGATCACCAGTCTCCTTGTAGCGACGAAACAGCTCGCGGGTTTTCTCCTTGTCCCAAGCGGTCTTGCCGCTCCGGGAACGTTCGGTCATATTAGATATCCGCCTTGAGGTCGAGGGAAAGCGTCAGGGGCGCCGCAGTCTTTTCGTAGGAGTCGCACACGCTCGCCAAAATAAGCTCGGCATAAACAGTAGCCTGGTCATCCTCGTCGACGGTGGCCTGATCGCCAAAGGTAAAGGTCATGCCAACGTGAGATTCATCGACATCGAATTTGATTGAGATGTCGTCGGAATCAACAGCCGTGCAGCCAAAGATAAAGGCTTCCTCGGCAGCCATGCGGATGTCCTCGATGCGATCGACAGACATGGAACACAGGGCACCAACGTTGGCTGCCGTCATGCGCACAAGGCGAGCGAGACGCGGGTCGCCGGCAACGGTCAGCGTGATGGGGCAGGTTGCTTCGCTACTCATCGCAGGACTCCTCAGAGGTCTCGGAGGGCATGTAGGTGTAATACTGGGCCGCTTTAACAGCTGGATTCTGGCCATCATCGTCACCAGCAGCGTCATCGTCCTCGTCAATTAGGACGCGCTCGGTAGGCCGCTCTGCCTCCGCAGCAGCAGCGGCGAGCTTGCGCTCGGTGTCAGCTGCAGGAGCCTTCACCTTGTTAAAGAGTTTCTGCACGGCACCTGCCGCAGAATCAGTCACGCTCGACACAGCATTGCTGGCCTCGGCCATACTGCCCGTAACCTCGGAGATGTCGCGAACGACGGCCTCAACCTCAACGAGGTTGGACGTCAGAGCGTCAACGGCGGTCTTGCTCGACTTGAGCAGCGGCTCCACCTGGGCAAGTGCCGGCGTGAGTTCGTCAACAGCACCATCGAGCTTTGCCACCACGGGCTGTGCCTCAGCAATCGTATTGTTGAGGTCGGTCACCGTCTTGTCGAGCGAATCGACAACGGTGCGGGCTTTGCGCAGGGTGAGCGCGAGCTCAACGATGGCCCACACGCCGGCAACGGCGAGTAGCAGCAGGGCGATTTGAATGGGACTCATACAAGCCTCCCGGAAGAATCGAAATACAGACGTTTTCCATGGTACCCCAAAGGGGACCGAACATGCTAAGAGCAGCAACGTGGGACAAAATTATCAGCAGCTACTTCGGTGCATTCCCGCTGCGGTCGCGTTCGCTTTGCTCTACGCGCCATTCTTCCCAACCACGGCCGGCAGGCTGCCAAAATGCACCGCGTTCTAAGCCTTCGGGTAAATAGCGCTGGTCGACCCAGCCTTCGGGATAATCGTGCGGATACTTATACACACCGTATTCATCGCTGCCCGGGCGATGGCGATCGCGCAGATAACTCGGCACCTCGCGAAGCCCACTAGAGTGGATATCGGCCAGCGCCGCATCGATCGAAGCCTCACACGCGTTGGATTTAGGCGCCAAGCACACATAGAGTGCAGCCTGAGCCAGGTTAATGCGGCACTCGGGATAGCCAATGACCTCGGCAGACTTAAACGCGGCATGTGCCACCAAAAGCGCCTGCGGGTCGGCGTTGCCGACGTCCTCAGAAGCATGAATCATAATGCGACGGGCGATAAACTTAGGATCCTCCCCTGCATCGATCATGCGCGCAAGCCAGTAGACCGTGGCATCGGGGTCGCTACCGCGCATGGACTTAATGAACGCACTGATGATGTCGTAGTGCATGTCGCCGTTTTTGTCATACGTAAAACCGCGACGCGGGTTGGCAATCTTTACGTCATCCACGGTGATGGGATAACGCTCCCCCGCCGCCGGCGCTGGCGTCCCTTCGGTATCGGGACGCGTGACGGCAATCTCGCTCGCCAGCTCAAGTGTCGTCAGGGCCGAGCGTGCATCACCCGCTGCCAGCGTGCAAATGGTCTTGACCGTATCATCATCGGCCGAGAATTTGCCGTTCAGGCCCTGAGGTGCCTCGAGCGCACGCTCGATAAGCATGGCGATATCCTCGTCCTTTAAATGCTCAAGCTCCACGACTCGACCACGTGAGAGCAGCGCCGAGTTGACCTCGAAGTACGGATTCTCCGTCGTAGCACCAATCATAATGACGGTACGGTTCTCAACTGCATGTAGCAGGGCATCCTGCTGCGACTTAGAAAAGCGGTGAATCTCATCGATGAATAGAATGGTACGGCGGTCGTACGTATTCAGGCGCGTCTTGGCCTCGTCAATCACGCGACGCAAGTCCTTTACGGTGCCCGTCACGGCGCTGACCTCGACAAACTCGCTCTTTGTATGGTTGGCGATAATGTGGGCCAGCGTCGTCTTACCCGTACCGGCTGGCCCGTACAGAATCACGCTCGAAAGCACGTCGTGCTCGATCGCGGCACGCAACCATGAGCCCTTACCGACGGCCTTTTGCTGGCCCACGTACTCGTCGAGCGAATTGGGTCGCATGCGCACCGCGAGCGGCGCATTTTTAAAGGAACGCTCGCGCGTCGAGGCAGAAAAAAGGTCGTCCATAGCCATCCCGTGCATCAATCAAAAACGTTTTCAACTAACCAGTATACCGAAAGGATACGAACTACCGTTCGTTAATATAGGTACGATGCGGAAACTTTAGACCCGGGAACAGCTTGCTCGTCAGTTCGCAGAAATAACCGTCCGTCATGCTCGCAATGTAATCCACGACCGCCTGGTCCTTATCGTTCTGCCAGGCATAGGCGCGATCGTAGTAGGAAAGCTGCTGCTCGATGCGAGAAATGTGGTGTTTAAAGATATACGAGGACTCGTCACCTTCGTTTATATCCTGCAGGCAACGGTCGTAAAGCTTTTCGAAGGCTTCGCGCAGCTCCGCCTCGGAGTCGCCTTCGATACCGCCCTTGCTATAGATCTTCTCGTAGTTCTCGCGCTTGGCACGGCGGATCTCCTCAAACAGGTCCTCGCTCATCTCGATGCGCGGCTTACCATAGCTATGCTCAACGATATCGATGGAGGCATGCGTGAGGATCCAACTATTGTAGGCACCGCCCCGGCCATCATCAAAAGCGTCGGGCGAAAGCAGGCCCGCCGCGATCGCATCCTGACGGTCACGACCGACGTAGGCAAGGATATCCGAGATGCGGACCACACAGCCTTCGAGCGTCATGGGACGCAGGTGCTCAATAGCGCCATAGCCCGTGGCGATACAGTCCTCAACCGTCTGATCGAACTGGTCAAAGGAGCCCATGTCCGAGAGCTCAAACACACGCTGCTCGTACTCGCCGTTATGGCATAGCACGCCGTCGAGCGTCTGGAGCGACACGTTGCGGCCGTACAGCGCGTCGAGCACGCGGACCGACTGCACGTTATGGAAAAAATAACGCCCCGTACGCTCATGATAGATATCGTTGAGGAAGCGCTCGCCCGCATGGCCAAAAGGCGTGTGTCCCAAGTCGTGGCCCAGGCCAATCGCCTCGATCAAATCGCAGTTGAGCCCCAGGGCGCGACCGATATCGCGTGCAATGCGCGAGACAAGCTGCACATGCAGACCGCGGCGCGACAGGTCATCGTTACTGCGAAAGCTAAAGACCTGCGTTTTGCCTGCATAACGCGTGTACGCCGGAAGATGAAGAATCTTTTCGGTGTCGCGCATAAACGCCGGACGCATAAGCGTGCCTTTGTCGGCGGCGCGATCAATACGACGAATGACCTGGTAGCCGTTACAACGATACGGGTTGACATAGCCCGAAGCGCGATCGGCGGCAATGCGCTCGACAAGTTCGGGCGACAACGCCGAGGGAATACGGTCCATGCGCGCCTTAATGACGGCCGTTTCTTGATTAGTTGCCATGGCATGCTCCTTAAGAAGGATGCGCAATCGGTTACAAAGTGCAGCCCACAACCTCGATTATGGCAAAAATCGGCACCAAAAACGGGAGCAATGGCAGGGAGCGCGATTTTGTGATGACGCAGGAGAGGGCAAGGACCAGGAGCGCGACGGCAAATGCCACGATGCCACCCATAGGGTCGAGCGTGCAAAGCGCGAAGAGTGCTTTGGCGTCCCCCATGCCAATGCCCGAGGTTTGGCGAAAACGACGCCAGAGGGACTCAGTCAGAACAAGGGCAAGGTAGACGATGACCGCAAGACCGGCATGGTCAAGCGCCGTGTTAACGCCTTTGTCGAGCCAAACGCCCACTAACGCCGTCACCGCACACGCACCGGCAAGCTCATTGGGAAAACGTCGCTGACGGGCATCAATCGCCGCGCCGGCAAAGATGCAAATCCAAAACGGGATATAAAACATCGAGTACCTCCTCGAGCTGCATCGCAAAAGCAAAAACCACCACAAAGGTGCCTGTCCCCTTTGCGGTGGTTTTGGTGGTGGTTATTTGGCGCCTTGCATGACCTCGTCGAGGGTGACGTTTACGGCATGCTGGGTAGGAACCCAGTCGACCTTCAGGAACAGCGCGGCCACCGTGATGGGGATATAGCTGAACATAAAGATCGGGAAGGTAAACAGGTTAGTCACCAGACGCCACTTTTGCGCGCAGTGAATGTGCTTGTACTCAAAGATAGTCGTGAGCAGCGCCAGGATAAAGAAGGTCTGATACATCATGGCGAAGGTCATAATGAGCGAAGCGGCGCACGCCTGCATCTCGACTTCGGTAGCCAAGAAACCATGCGAAAGGCCACCCACAATCAAGAACGTCGCATTAGCGAGCATCGAGATCAGCGATAGCAGCATACCCGGGGCGATCGTCATGAACATGTCGTAGGCGGCAAAGCGATGATAGCGGAACGTCGACTTGACCAGATGCTTGCCGTAGGTAAAGAACACCTGGTAAAAGCCCTTGGTCCAGCGCATACGCTGCTTCCAGGATGCCTTGAACGTCACGGGTTGCTCGTCAAAGAACTCCGCCGGCGCATAGCCAATGCGAATACCGTGAATAGCGCAGAACGTAGTGAACTGAATGTCCTCGGTCAGCGTGTGGAACTGCCAGCCGTGCATGCCCTCAATAACACTGGCGGAGATGAGGTAGCCCGAACCCGAGACGGCGCAAGACGTCTTACAGATATTACGCGCGTTGTTGAGAAAGCGCGCCTCGCGCAGGTACCAAGTAGCATTAGCTGCCGAGATCCACGAGCTGCCAAAATTCTTGGAGTTGCGATAGCTCGTGACCACATGGAATCCCTGGTCAAAGGCATCGTTCATCTTGGACACGTAATCGCGGGAGATAACGTTATCGGCATCGAAGATAAAGTAGCCTTCAAACGTGTCGGGATACTCGTTAAGGATGCGGTCGAAGCCAAAGTCCATGACCCAGCTCTTACCCTTACGGGCAAGATCATTGCGCTCGTAAACAATGGCACCTGCCTCGCGCGCGAGCTGTGCGGTGTTGTCGGTGCAGGCGTCGGCAACCACGAAGACCTCGATAAGCTCGGACGGATAATCCTGGTCCTTGATGGAGCGAACAAGGTTGGCGATCACGGCCTCCTCGTTATGCGCCGCGATAAAGAAAGCATAACGATGGAGTTTTTTGGCCTTGGGAGGCGCGACCTCGCCACGAAGAGCGCCAATGACAAAGAAGACCACCTGGTACAGAAAGCAGACCGTGAGCAGCGTGACGACAATCTGGTTGAAGACCACGATGGGTGTGTTGGTTTGTAAAAAGGCGAGCATGCAGGCTCCCAGCAACGCGTAACGTAAACAATCGTATATCTTACCGCAGGCTTACCGAGTTCAAGAAACCACCTAATACTGGCTAGGCTTCGAGAAGACCGAGCTGCGGAACGATTTCATCTCCAACGGCCGTGCGACCGAGCGAGCGCGGAGCCAGATCGTCGAGAACAGCAGCGAGATCCCACGGCAACTCGTCGCGGCACTCAATGCGCTCCCCCGTCACGGGGTGTTCGAACGCCACGCGCCAGGAATGCAGAAACTGCCTGGTCAGGCCCTGGTCGGCGCGCGCATCGCACTTGCCGTAAAGTGAATCGCCCACGCAGGCGTGGTTGATATGACGCATATGCACGCGAATCTGATGCGTACGCCCGGTAAACAGGTGACACTCGACAAGCGTGTAGCCGTCGTCAAAGCGCGTGGAGTCAAAGCGCTCGAGGACCTTAAAGGTCGTAATGGCCTGACGGGCAAAGGGGTCGTCCGAAACCGCCATCTTGACGCGGTCGCGCGTGGAGCGGGCAATACCGGTGTTAATGGTTCCCTCGTCCATGGCGATGTGCCCGTGAACGAGCGTGATATAGCGACGATCGAGCGTGCGCGTGCGAATGAGATTTTGAAGCGCGCGCTGGGTGTCGTCGTCCTTTGCCGCAAGCATGAGACCCGAGGTATCGCGATCCAAACGATGCACGATCCCGGGGCGGTCCTCACCCTGCACGGTACCCAGATGGTCGATACCGCAGTGATAGACCAGGGCATTCGCGAGCGTACCGCTCTCATGACCATGCGCAGGATGACACACCAGGCCACGCTGCTTGGAGAGCACAATGAGATAGTCGTCCTCATAGCGAATGTCGAGCGGGATGGCCTCGGGAATCACATCGGTGGGATCGTGCGGCTCGGGCAAATCGACCGAGATGCGATCGCCGGCTCGCACGGCGTACTTTTTAGACAGACAGGTCTCGCCATTGACAGCGACGGCGCCGCCCTCGATCAGATGCGCACAGGCAGAACGCGTGGGACAGCCGTCATTGGCGCCCAGATAAGCGTCAAGACGCTGACCGGCGGCATCGTCGGCAACAAGGATATGGATGTCGGCCATTAGCGCTCATTCCTTTCGCGAATCTTGCGGGCACGCTCCCCACGCTGCTTGGCTTTGCGCTTAGCGCGGGCCTCATCACGGGCATTGAGCTCAGCAGTCGCATCGACCTCGCGAGCGGCGGGACTCAAGAACATGTAACCGATAAGCGCCAGCACAACACCGACCGTAATGCCGATATCGGCCACATTGAAGACGGGAAAGTCGATGAAGGTGGTGGCAATAAAATCGGTCACGAAGCCAAAGGCCAAACGATCGATAGCGTTGCCGATAGCACCGCCCGCAACCATCGCCATGCCCACAACCTCAAGATGGGCGAGCTGGGGTGCACGAACGAGGTACACGGCAATAGCGACAATGACCGCCAGCGCCAGCACGGCAAACGCGATGCCATGCCCCTCGCCCATGCTAAAGGCAGCGCCGATATTGCGGACAAACAGGAAGTCGATCACGCCGGGGATGACGGTCACATGCAGTGCATCGCCCACGGCACGAACCGCAAGCTTGGTCAACTGGTCAACAAGCAGCACAACCAGCGCCACCCCACCAGCAATACCCAACCGCCAACGCAAAGGCGGCGTCATATCCCCAGTACGACCCAAAGAAATCCCCTACCCTCAAGAACTCGAAATCCGTTTAACGCAATTAACCATCTTATATTGCCACACGCAGAACGCACGACATATCCACCAACGCAAGCGAAATAACCAGCATAAAACGAAAGCGACATTCCGAATAACGGAATGTCGCTTAATAGCTTTCGACTAAAAGCGCAAGTCGAAAGAAAGCCTCTAGCTCCAGCAATGGAAAAGCCGCGTTATCGTCACCAACAGCGAAAACGTCCCCAAGCGAGCAAGGTGACGTGAAAGAGGAGGGAAGCGTACTTCGGTACGCGACCGACGATTGAACGTCAGATTGCCGCTTAGGGGCGTTTGCAGCGTCGGTAGGTTACGGTGTTCTACGAACGCCGTGACCTACAAAGCGTCGGCGCAGCGCTTGCAGATATGCGCGTGGCCGTTGTACTCGCCGACGGTGGTGCGGTAGTTCCAGCAACGGTCGCAGCACTCGCCCTCGGCAGCCTCGATGGCAACGGAGAGCTCCTCGCCCTGGGTCAGCTCAACATCGGAGACGATGTAGAACTCGGCGAGGTCGACGGCCTTGTCGCCGGTCAGCAGCGCATACATCTCGGCGGGAACGACCGCCTTGACGCGGACCTGCTGGCTCTTAGTGAAGGTGCCAGCGGAGCGGGCATCCTCAAGGGCCTTGGTCACGGCGCTACGGAGCTCGAGCGAAGCCTCGAGCACGCCCTCGAACTCATTGGCCTCGTCGAGCGTGATGGGCGACTTGTACCAATCGAGCAGCGCGGCGTACTTCTGGTGGTCGACGCAGCCGGCAGGCGCATAGGCCATGGCCTCGTCGACCGTGTAGGACAGGATCGGCTGCAGGTCGCGCATGAGCATCGAGAAGAGCTCGGCAAGTACGGTCTGGGCGCTACGGCGCTCGAGCGAACCGGGCTTGTCGCAGTACAGACGATCCTTCAGGGCGTCGAGGTACACGTTGGAGAGCTCGGTAACCACGAAGTCGTAAAGCGCACGGTAGGCGCGCGGGAACTCGTAGCTGGCGTAGGCATCGTCGACCTCGGCCTGAACCTGGGTCAGACGGGCAACCATGAGCTTGTCGAGCGGCAGCAGGTCGGCAAAGGCGACACCGTCGGTCTCAGGCTCAAACTGACCCTCGAGCTCGGAGAGCAGGAAGCGCAGCGTGTTGCGGAAACGACGGTAGGCATCGGACGTACGAGCAAGAATCTCGTGGTCGATGGACACGTCGGAGCTGGTATCGACGGACGCAACCCACAGACGGATGATGTCGGCGCCCATCTCGTCGCAGACCTTGTTGGGGTCGATGACGTTGCCGAGCGACTTGGACATCTTACGGCCCTGGCCGTCGAGGGTGAAGCCCTGCGAGACGACCGCCTTGTACGGAGCGTGACCGTTGGCGCCCACCGAGGTGAGCAGCGAGCTCTGGAACCAACCGCGGTGCTGGTCGGAGCCCTCGAGGTACACATCCGCCGGGTACTCAAGCTCGGGGCGATACTCACAGACGGCCTTCCAAGAGACGCCGGAGTCCCACCACACGTCGAGGATGTCCTTATCGGCCTTAAGGTGATGGCCGCCGCACTTGGGGCAGACGCAGGCCTCGCCCAGGTAGCTCTCGGGAGCGTCGGTGAACCAGGCGTCGGAGCCCTTCTCGTGGAAGAGCTTGATGACGGCGTCGAGCGTGGCGTCGTTCATGACCTTCTCGCCGCAGTCGGCGCAGGTGTAGCTGGGGATGGGCACGCCCCAGTTGCGCTGACGGCTGATGCACCAGTCGGGGCGCTGCTCGACCATGGCGCCAATGCGGTTTGCCGCGTGGGCCGGATACCACTTGACGTTCTCGCGGACCTCCTTGCCAGCCTGCTCGCGCAAACCGGTCTTGTCCATCGAGACAAACCACTGGTCGGTAGCACGGAAGAGCACCGGGTGCTTACAGCGCCAGCAGTGCGGATAGCTGTGCGTGATCTTCTTCTCGAGGACCAGGGTGCCGCGCTCGCGCAGGAACTCGATGATGTGTGGGTTGGCCTCATCGGTGTCCATACCGCTGAAGGGGCCACCGGTGCCAAACTCCTCACCGGTGTAGAACTTGCCGTCGTCATCGACCGGCATGCAGATGTCGGTGATGCCCTCCTTGAGGCAGGCAAAGTAGTCGTCAACACCGTGGCCGGGCGAGTTGTGGACAATACCGGTACCGTCGTCGACACCGACGTAATCGGCCAGCAGCGCCACGCCCTCGACACCGTCGAAGATCGGCTGCTTGTAGTGGATGTGGTGGAAGGTCTCGGCGGGAACCACATAGGGCTTGCCGTCGACCATGACCGGGGTGTACTCCCAGCCAAACTCCTCGCAGCACTTGGGAGCCAGGTCCTCGAGCATGACCTCGGCGCGACCGTCGTGCTCAACGGCGACGTAAGCGACGCCGGGCTTGAGGGAAACTGCCTGGTCGGAGGGGATGGTCCACGGGGTGGTCGTCCAGATGATAAAGTCGACCGGGCCGTCGAAGTTCTCGAGGCCGGCAGGCTTGGAGGTCATCTCAAAGCGAACGAAGATAGAGGGGCTCGTCTCGTCGGAGTACTCGATCTCGGCCTCGGCCAGCGCGGTGTGGCAGTGCTTGCACCAGTGGACGGGCTTGTGGCCGCGATAGATCATGCCCTTGTCGAACATAGCCTTGAAGACCTCAATGTCGGCGGCGTCATGCTGGTGATAGAGCGTCAGATACGGGTTGTCCCAGTCGCCAAGCACGCCAAGGCGACGGAAGCCAGCCTTCTGGAGCTCGATGTTCTCGACAGCGAACTTGTTGCAAAGCTCGCGGATCTTAGCCGTGGAGGTCTGGTTGAACTTCTCGGTGCCGAGCTTCTCCTCGACCTTATGCTCAATCGGCTGACCGTGGCAGTCCCAACCGGGGACATAGGGAACTTCGCAGCCCTGCATCATCCAGTAACGGTTGATCATGTCCTTAGAGATCTTGTTCATGGCGTGGCCGATGTGGATCGGGCCGTTGGCGTACGGAGGGCCGTCGTGCAGCACGAACTTCTTGTGACCCGCGTTCTTCTTTAGAACTTGCTCGTAGACCTTGTTGTCCTGCCAGTCCTTGAGTCGCTTGGGCTCGGACTTGGAAAGACCGGCACGCATGGGAAATCCGGTTTTGGGCAGATTCATCGTCTGCTTGTACTCGTTTGCCACGGTACCCCTTTCTTGTCATGGGCGCGCACGCCCTCTGGGCACCAAAAAAGCGCCCGTCCCTACAAGCTGGGACGAAGCGCCACAAAACGGGCAGTCTGCCCGTAAAAGCTCTTCGCTTAACCACCCAGCTTAGATGCCCTCGCTCGCGTCGCCGCGCGCTCGCATCCGTTACTCGGCTGGTCTGTATCGACGACCATCTCGGCGATGTCTACTAAGACGAACCTGCGCGGCACGTCCGTTGGGACCGCAGCTCCGGGGTGATTTTCATCGGTCGCATGCACGGGTTCTCAGCACTCCCCACTCTCTGTAGCATGCGGACGGCCGACTACTCGCCCCCATCAACGCTTATGCGGAGTATGCTAGCACGTTCAGCGCCGGCGAAAAACCCTCAACACTGGTTTTATACGTTCGAAATTTCTCGCGGCTGTGGACCTTCTCTTGGAGCAAAATACCTGAAAGCACTTTATCGAACGAAAGAAGGTTGCTATGCGCACGATTGGAATGAGCGACTACACCGTTGGCGAGGATTGCTTTACCGAGCTGCCCGCCGCACTGGCGGAGTATGGAGCGGCCAAGGTCGCGATCATCGGTGGCAAGCGGGCGCTGGCCGCAGCACTTCCCGGTATCGAAGCTGCGTTGGCGGGTACCGACGTCGAGATTCTGGAGACGCGCGTCTACGGCACCAACAGTACGCGTGCCAATATCGCCAAGGTCGTGAATTCCCCTGCCTGCCAGGAAGCTGACGTGCTTATCGCATGCGGCGGCGGCAAGGCACTCGACACCGTGAAGACCGCAGCTATCGAGCTCAAGAAGATCGTCTTTACCGTGCCGACGATCTGCTCCAACTGCTCGGCCGCGACAGCCATTGCCGTTGTCTACAACGACGATGGCTCGCTCGAAGGCTATTCGTACCCCAACCGCCCCGCGCACATCTTCATCAACCCCAAGATCATCGCCGAGGCACCGGCAGAGTACTTCTGGGCCGGCGTGGGCGATGCCCTGTCTAAACAGCCCGAGGTCGAGTACGCCACGAGCGCCGGCAACCTGGAGCACACCGCCGGTCTTGGCCTGGCGCTCGCCCACACCTGTTCCGAGCCACTGTTTACCTATGGCGTCCAGGGTCTTGAGGACGTGCGCCAGAACCTGTCGAGCGAGGCCGTCAAGCAGATCGCGCTCGACATCGTGGTCAACACGGGCTACGTCTCCAACCTGACCAACCAAAACGATTACTACTACAACTCGAGCGTGGCGCACGCGTTCTACAACGCCACCTGCAGCATTCCGCGCGAGGGCACCTACCTGCACGGCGAGGTCGTAAGCCTGGGCGTGCTCGTGCTGTTCGCCTACACGGGCGACACCGAGAACCTTGAGCGCTACGCGGCCTTTAACAAGCAGATGGGCCTGCCCGTGACGCTTGAGCAGGTCGGGCTTTCCGAGGCAGATATCCCCGCCCTTTGCGAGTTCGCACACGCCACCAACGAGTGGAAGCAGGGCAACCCGGAGCCCTTCACCGACGAAAAGTTCGCCGCCGCCATCAAGGCCGCCGACGCCTACGGCCACACCCTCTAGGCCTGGCCCAAAACCACCACAAAGGGGACAGGCACCTTTGTGGTGGTTTTTTATTGCTCCACCATTCAGTTCGCACTCGAACCCGATTCTATACGAGAAAGGGTTCGGGTACGTTTTTTGTTTATCGGTAATTCTGCGGAAGGACTACTCGGAACGGTAAACAGGAACGAACAGAGGCAGGGTATCATCGTGGTGATAGTATCCTGCCTTTTACTTTGCGGAACCAAGGTCGCTTTATGCGAACTTGATCACCACTTATATGGCGCATTGATGGCAATTGCTGCGCACGGGCGTGCCGGGAGCCTGTACACCTCTGGCAAGGCGTAACACACTAGACTTTGTTCCAAAGTCCGTGTGCTAAGGGGGCAGAGCCCTTAGAATTCCTGTGGAGTGTGTACGCACGTACGCAGGAAAACAGCAAATTACGCTATATCAGGGCGTTCTTTCATTGGAGCGTATGGTATACACGGCTTAGTTCAACAAATACGAATTTATTTATAAAGGAGAATATAGATGAAAATGTTTTTATGTTCGCACTTTTCAAGTGTAGGAAGTCTGATAAAGGAAGAAATTGAAAATAAAAAAGTCGCATTTAT
>JAUMPM010000031.1 GCA_031294825.1 Collinsella sp.
CACGGGGCATGGGGCACGGGCGGGCGCTCAAGGCCGTCGCGAGGAAGCGGCTCAGGGCGATATACGCCGTGATGCGCGACCGGGTGCCCTACCGGGAGTAGCCCCGACGGTTGACAAAACTATAGGAACACCCAACGACTACATGAAAGCGCCCCCAAGCGGATGTGCTTGAGGGCGCCTCTTGCTTGACTAGCTTTCGATATAGTCCTTGAGCTTGCTGCTGCGGCTCGGGTGGCGGAGCTTGGCCAGGGTCTTGGACTCGATCTGGCGGATACGCTCGCGCGTGACGCCAAACTCGCGGCCGACTTCCTCGAGCGTACGGGGATGTCCGTCGACAAGGCCAAAGCGCAGCTCGATAACCTTGCGCTCACGATCGGCAAGCGAGTCGAGCACCTGGGTGAGCTGCTCCTGCAGCATGGAGAAGCTGGCCGCATCGGGCGGAACGATGGCCTGGGAGTCCTCGATGAAGTCGCCCAGCTGGGAATCCTCTTCCTCGCCGATGGGGGTCTCGAGCGACACGGGCTCCTGCGAGATCTTCTGGATCTCGCGGACGCGGTCGGCGCTCATGTCCATCTCGGCACCAATCTCCTCGGGGGTCGGGTCGCGACCCAGGTCCTGAAGGAGCTGGCGCTGCACGCGGACGAGTTTGTTGATGGTCTCGACCATGTGTACGGGAATACGGATGGTACGGGCCTGGTCGGCGATAGCGCGCGTAATGGCCTGACGAATCCACCACGTGGCGTACGTGGAGAACTTAAAGCCCTTCTGGTAGTCGAACTTCTCGACGGCGCGGATCAGACCGAGGTTGCCCTCCTGAATCAGGTC
Source organism: Collinsella sp. (assembly GCA_031294825.1). Classification (GTDB taxonomy): domain Bacteria; phylum Actinomycetota; class Coriobacteriia; order Coriobacteriales; family Coriobacteriaceae; genus Collinsella. The sequence continues at coordinate 826 of JAUMPM010000031.1, forward strand.
CAAGAACAGCATGCCGCGACCGACATAGCGCTTGGCGATGGAGACGACCAGACGCAGGTTTGCGCTGATGAGCGCCTGCTTGGCTTCGAGGCCCACGTTCTCAATGCGCGTAAGACGACGCATCTCGGCACGCGTGAGTTCGAGCTCACCAGCATCGGCAGCCTCGAGCTTCTCGGTGGCCTCAAGACCGGCCTCGATCTTCATGGCCAGATCGACCTCTTCGGAGGCGGTCAGCAGGTCGACCTTGCCGATCTCCTTGAGGTACATACGAACCGGATCGCCGGTCAACATCACCGTGGAGGCATCGATGCCACGCACGCGCGAGCGTGAACGGGACGTGCGCACGGTGCGCTTCTTCTTGCTCTTGGAAGAACCCATCTCGGCGTCGGCCTGACGGGCCATCTTGAGCTCATGATCGTCGAGCGAGCCGGAATCATGCTCGTCGTCGTCATCGAAATCGTCGGTATCAGAATCGGTATCGTCATCGTCGACGTCCATGGAGGCGTCGTCGTTACCGCTCGCGGAGATAATCTGGATGCCGCTGTTGCGCAGCGCGGAATACACCGCGGTGAGCTGCTCATCAGTTACATCGATATCCTTCAGGGCGACCTGAATCTCGTCCTCGGTTACCGAAGTCCTGTTTGAGCCGTTGCCCATGAGCTTTGCAACGTAGGATTCCAGCCCAGTACCCGTGCTCTCAGTCTTTTTTGGCACAGATTCTCCCTTCATAGTCCACAGGACTCATTACTTTAGCACACACATAGACGTCTATACCCAAAAAGAGGACTGGATATAGGCGAGAATACGCTGGTTGACCACAACATCTAGGCCTGTTCGGAGCCTGCGGCCTCCAGACCGATCAAACGGAACGGGTCGGCCACGCCACCGATCGACTTTTGAAGCTCGCGCTGGCGCTGTGAATCCTGCGCGGCCTGCACGGTCAGCGCGCGACGGGCCTCATCATCGAGCGAACGGTCCTGGCGCAGCTTGGCCTGTGCGGCACGCATGCGGCGCTTGATGGTGTAGAGCTCGAGCGTATCGAGCATAAACACGATGTTCGTCTCGGTGGGGTGTTTGCTCGTCGCCGAGATGCGCCCGGCACTCACAAGCGTTGCCGCCTCGGGACACACCGAGCGCGCCGCATCCATGCAGGCTGCAGGATCGGTTCCCGGCGGCGTTGCCAGCACGGCCCATGCGATGGACTCGTGGCGTGGGTCAACCCACTCGATGGAGCAGATGCGGTCGGCATACGTGCGGAACAGGTCGGGGTAGCTCGTGAGCATGGTCAGCAGCTCGCGCTCCCCTGCCAAGGACTTGCGCTCTAAATCGGTCAAAACCATCGGCGCCGCCTCAGCCGGTGCGCTCGAACCATCAGCCACAGGCACAGCGCCCATACCATCAGGCACATCGATCGGCGGAAGATCGTCGACGACCTCCACGGGCGCGGCACCGTAGGCATCGAGCGGGACGTAGTCGTACGGCTCTTCTTCGACCGGCGCGGACACCGGCGGCGTCGCGCCCGATGCCCAAGCGCCGCGACCGGCATCGCGAGAACTCGACGCCCGACTGCCCGACCCGCCGGACCGTTCAGCCTGCGCCCGCTGACGTTCATAGTTCTGTTCGCGGCGGCGCTCCGCATCTTCGCGCTTGGCGACATCGCGAAACACGCGGCCCGAGCTCGCGCGCACTGTCTCCAGATCCAAGCCCAGCAGATCGGCAATCTGGATAAAGTACGTATCGATCATATAGCTGTCGCGCAGCGGATAGATAAGCGTCAGCGCGTCCTCAAGCGCCTTGGCGCGACCGCCCGGCGTGGTGATGTCGCTCGACTCCTGCAGCGAACGGTAGACAAAGTCCATAAGCGGCTCGGCAGCGTCGATGCGCGCCTGCAGCTCCTGGCCGCCGTGCGCCGTAATAAACTCCATAGGGTCGTTGCCGTCGGGCAGCACCACGCAGCGCAGGTCCATAGAATCCTGCTCGATAAACTGAATCGCGCGACGGGCGGCCTTTTGACCGGCGGCATCGCCGTCAAACATATACACGATGCGCTTGGCAAAGCGAGTAAGCGTCTTGACGTGATGCTCCGTGAGCGCGGTGCCCAGCGTGGCGACAACGTTTTTAATCCCCGCCTCCCAGCAGGCAATGCAGTCGGTATAGCCCTCCACCACGATGGCGGTATCCTGCGCGACGATAAACTCCTTGGCCCAATTAAAACCGTAGAGGTTTCGCTTTTTATGAAACACGCTCGTCTCGGCGGTGTTGAGATACTTAGGCTGGCCGTCGCCCATAATGCGACCGCCAAAGGCGATGTTATGCCCTTGCTCGTCAAAGATGGGAAACATCACGCGGTCGTAAAAGCGGTCGGCGAGCTGTCCGCGCCCACGGCTCACGGCCACGTTGGCATCGATCATCTCCTGCGGGGTAAAGCCCGCCTGAGACAGGTGCGACACCAGCATATTGCGGCCCGGCGCAAAACCCAGACAGTAGCGGCGGCAAACGTCGCCACCCATGCCGCGGCTGGCAAAGTACTCGCGCGGACGGCCGTCCTTACCGCGCATAAGCATGGTGTGGTAGAACTGGGCCGTCTCGGCGCACAGATCGTAGATACGGGCACGCTTGGTGCCGCGCTCGCGGCGATCTCCGGTGTCGTGCAGCTCAATACCCGCGCGATCGGCCAAATAACGGATTGACTCGGGAAAGCTCAGGTTCTCGCGCTTCATGATATAGGTGAAGACGTCGCCACCCTCGCCGCAGCCAAAGCAATGCCACACCTGCGTGGCGGGGATAATGTGGAAGGACGGCGTCTTTTCGCCATGGAAGGGGCAGCATCCCCAAAACTCATGGCCGCGGGGCTTGAGCTCGACCGTTTCCTGCACGATGGCAACCAGGTCAGACGCAGCGCGTACCTGGTCTTTTTCCTCATCGCTAATCACGGATGCTCACCCCCTGCTTGCCCAAGTTGTGACGAATATCTTCGATATTACCCTCGACGGTCGCGATCAACTCATCCAGCGAATCGAACACGCGCGACGGACGCAGCCAGCGTGTAAACGCCAGCGAAACGGAAGCGCCGTACAGGTCGCCCGTATAACCAATTAAGTTAGCCTCGAGATGCGCAGATGCCGCATCGTCGGCATACGTTGGCGGCAGTCCGACGTTCACGGCAGCGGGCCACGCGGTGTCATCGACCAGCACCAGACCCTCATACACGCCATCGGCAGGCACCTGAATACCGTCGGGAACCTGTAGGTTTGCCGTGGGAAAGCCCATGCCAGAACCCTCGTGACGGCCGCGAATTACACCGCCACGCACCATATACGGACGACCGAGCAACTCAGCAGCAAGCTCCACATGGCCCTGTCCCAGCTCATGACGAATGCGGGTAGCGCAAATGGCCTCACCGCCCTCGCAAAGCAGGTCGTGACCATACACGTCAACGCCGTGCTCGGAACCCCAGGCGCGCATCTCGGCAACACCAGAAGCACCGCCACGACCCAGCCTAAAGTCGCTGCCAACGCGAATCGATCGAATGTCGACCAGACGCGACACCAGCGAGAGAAAATCAACATGGTCAAGCGCCGCAACCTCAGGCGTAAAGGGAACGGCCACCACCGCATCGACCCCGGTTTGAGCCAGGGCATGCAGACGGTCGGCCGTCGTCATCAATTTTTGAGCGGGCGAGGGGCTCACCACGACGTCCGGGTCGGGATCGAAGGTAACTACGACCGCCTTGCAGCCATGGGCACGGGCATCACGGACAAGTGCTTCGATGAGTTCCTGGTGTCCACGGTGAACGCCGTCGAACACGCCGATGGCAATCGATGCGGCACCCAAGTGCTCGCACTCATCAAACGTATCGGCAGTAACGATGCGAGCCTCGTCCGAGTCGCCCGAGAAAAAAATACGCGCGAGCTCGCGAGCGGACAGCATCATCGAACACCGCCGATTGCCTGCGGAAACACGTGCTCCATGACAAAGCGGCCACTCTCAATGCGGGCGAGCGCCTTGAGTCCCCCATTGAGCACCAGCGCAAACGGCGCCTTCGAGGCATCGAAATCGACAAGCGCACGCTCAACGGGAATGCGTCGGCCGCAGAGCAGGTCGTCGGCAAGATTGCCCGGCAAGTCAACACGTGTGGCGCCCAGGGCCGCAATGGGATCCAGGGCAAAGCCAGCCATAGACTCGGGAGAAAGCTCCTCGACCGCATGACAAGCGCCAATGGAAACAACACCGGAGGCCGTGCGGCGCAGCGCGGAAATATGCGCGGCGCTATCGCAAGCACGGCCCAGGTCGCGAGCGAGCGCACGGATATAGGTGCCCTTGCTCACTGAGAACGCCACGGTCCACACACACGTATCACCCTCGCCGCCCACGGCGATCAGGTCGGCGGCATAGACCTCGACGGGGCGCGGAGGTAGGTCCACCACATTGCCCTCGCGAGCAGACTTGTAGGCGCGAACACCATTGACCGAGATAGCCGAAAACGCCGGCGGCACCTGCATCTGCGGACCCAGCATGGCAGCCAAGCGCTCACGGGCATAGGCAGGATCGCGGAGCTCGTTGGCAACAGCCACCGTGCGGACCGCTTCGCCCTCCGCATCATCGGTATTGGTCTCGGCACCAAACGAGATGTCGGCGACGTAGCTTTTGGTATCGAGAGTTAGCATGCCCAGTAGACGAGTGGCCTGGCCCACACCCACCACCATGACGCCGGATGCCATGGGGTCGAGCGTGCCGGCATGACCGACGCGCCGCTCATGGAGGGCGCGACGGCATTGTGAGACCACGTCGTGGGACGTGCAGCCCACCGGCTTATCGACGGCGAGCAGCATATTCAATTGAGAAGGCGTACGACGAGCCATGTACCATCCAAAAAGTTAAAGCTCGACGGTCACCGAAGCGGGATCCTCCCCCACCAGCTCGGCCAGCATGGGAAGTGCCACGGCGAGCGTCTCGCGAATCGTTCCGTTGTTGGTAAAGCCGGCGGCGGCATGATGCCCGCCACCGCCAAAGTTGGCAGCGATCTCGGACACATCGAGGTCACCCTTGGAGCGCAGGTTGCCACGCACCTTGGTATCGCCGTCGATGCCCTTTAAGAACAGACAGACCTCGACGCCCATCACCGAACGCACCACATCGACCAGGCCGTCACATTCATCCGAGGTGACGCCGCAGGTCTCAAGGTCGCTCTGGAAGGCATAGCTATACGCCACGCGCCCGTGCGCGACCGTCTTAATACGGCCCATGACAATGGACTTGAGGTGCAAAAACTCGACGCGCATGCTCTGATAGACCTCAAGCGCGACACGAGCCGGATCGGCACCATGTGCTACCAGGCGCGAAGCGGCGTGGAACGCAGCAGCATCGGCGTTCTGGTACTGGAAACGACCGGTGTCGGTCACCAAGCCGCACAGCAAGCAGGTCGCGACGCCGTCACGGGCGACAATACCGCAATTATCCAAGAAACGGTCGATGATCATGGCGCAGGCAGCGGCATCGACACGCCTCAGGCTCAGCTCGGCAAACTCCTCGCGCGCCGGATGGTGGTCGAAGCACACCACATGCTTGGAGCGGTGAAGCACCTCGGCCGAGTTGTTGAGGCGCTCGACGACCGGCACATCCACCGAGATAAACAGGTCCGGATTGCCGGTGTACGCAGATGCGGGCACCAAGCGATCGGCGCCCTCCATAAAGCGGTAGATGCGCGGCACCGGGTCATCGTCTGCTAGCAGCAGTGCAATGTCCTTGTTGGGGAAAAACTTCATAAGCGATAAGCCCAGACCCAGCACGGAGCCCAGGGCGTCACCATCGGGAGACGTATGTCCCGAAATCGCAATGGAGGACGCACCCTCGATGAGCTCGAGGATGCGTCGCGTAATATCTGCAGACTCGCCAGCGGCGAGATCAGCGGAATTAGTCATCTAAAGCTGCCTCCTGGGCGGCATCCGCTATGGGGTAGCCGTCCTCGTCCTTTTCGATCGCCAGCGTGGCCGGAACGTTTTCCAGGGCACGCGTGATGCGCTCGGCCTCATCAGTCGAGCGATCGATGCGAAAATCGAGCTCGGGCGTGACACGCCAATCGAGCGAGCGGGCCAGCAGGCTGCGAATGCGGCCCTTGGCGCTGGCGAGCGCCTCCATGACCTCGTCGTAGCGGCTCGCATCGCACGACACGTACACGCGCGCGAACGAACGGTCCACCGCGACCTCGACCGCAGTCAGGGTGACCAGGTCGAGGCGCGGGTCGGAAACCTCAAAGAGCAGGATATAACCGAGCTTCTCGCGAAGCTGCTCGCCCAGTCGGCGGGTTGCCTGCGTTTGCTTCATAGCGCTACCCCCTACTCGGTACGGGCAACCTGGTCGATGCGGTAACCCTCGATCTGGTCGCCGGGCTTGATGTCCTGGAAGTTCTCCAGGCCAATGCCGCCCTCGGAACCGCTCTTGAGGCTCTTGGCCTCATCCTTGTAGTGGCGCATCGAGGCGATCTTGCCGTTGAAGACCACGATGCCGTCGCGCACCAGGCGCACGGAATCGGTCGCGGCGATCTCGCCCTCTTCGACGCGGACACCGGCGGCGATGCCGACTTTGGGCACCTTGAAGGTGTCCAGGACGGTCGCGGTACCCGTGGAGACCTCGACCTCGGTGGGCTTGAGCATGCCGATACGGGCAGCGTCGAGCTCCTCGAGGCACTTGTAGATGACGTCGTAGCAACGGATCTCGACGCCCTCGCGCTCGGCAGCGGAGCGGGCCTTGCCGTCGGGACGCACGCCAAAGCCGATGATGATGGCATTGGAGGCGTCTGCCAGGACGACGTCGGTCTCGTTGATGGCACCGACCGCGGAGTGGATCGTGTTGATGCGTACCTCGGACTGGTCCATCTTGTCGAGCGAGTCCTGAAGGGCCTCGATAGAACCCTGAACGTCGGCCTTGATGATCAGGTTGAGCTCCTTGACCTCGGCGTCGGCGATGGTCTCGAAGAGGTTCTCGAGCGTGACGTGCTTCACGCGGCTCTGCTCCTCGATACGGGCCTTGAGCGAACGCTCGTCGGCCAGGGCGCGAGCCTCACGCTCGTCCTCGAAAACACGGAACTCGTCGCCGGCGTTGGGCACGGACTGCAGGCCCAGGATCTCGACGGCGTCGGAGGGACCGGCCTCGGTGACGGCGTTGCCCTTGGGGTCGAGCATGGCGCGGACGCGGCCGTAGGTAAGGCCGGCGACCAGCGTATCGCCCACGTGCAGGGTACCGCGGGTCACGAGCACCGTAGCAACCGAACCGCGGCCCTTGTCGAGCTTGGCCTCGAGGACGTTACCGGAGGCAAAGGTGTCGGGGTTGGCCTTGAGCTCGAGCACGTCGGCCTGGAGCAGCACGGTCTCGAGCAGGTCGTCGATACCGATCTTCTGCTTGGCCGAGATGTTGACGAACATGTTCTGTCCGCCCCACTCCTCGGGGATGATGCCGTACTCGGTGAGCTCCTGGCGCACGCGGTCGGGGTTGGCGCCCGGCTTATCGATCTTGTTGACGGCGACGACGATGGGTACGCCGGCGGCCTTGGCGTGGTTGATCGACTCGATGGTCTGAGGCATGACGCCGTCGTCGGCGGCCACGATCAGAATGACGATGTCGGTCACCTTGGCACCGCGGGCACGCATGGCCGTAAAGGTCGCGTGGCCGGGGGTATCGATGAAGGTGATCTTGCGGTCGTTGATCATGACCTGCGAAGCGCCGATGGCCTGCGTAATGCCGCCCGCCTCGCCGGCAGCGACGCCGGTGTGACGGATGGCGTCGAGCAGCGACGTCTTGCCGTGGTCGACGTGACCCATGACGGTGACGACCGGGGCGCGCGGCTTAAGGTCGGCGGGATCGTCATAGAACGAGAAGGTGTTCTCCTCCTCGGGGGTGATGATCTTGATCTGACGGCCCAGGTCGTCGGCAACCAGCTCGACGAGGTCGTCGGACATGGACTGCGTCATGGTGAGCGGCGTGCCCAGCAGGAACAGGCGCTTGATGATGTCGTTGGCCGGAACGTCGAGCGCCTCGGCGAGCTCCTGGACCGTAACGCCCTGGGAAACCTTGATGGCATCGAGCTCCTCGGGGTTCACGCCCTGGGCCAATGCCTCCTCTATCTTGCGCTCCTCCTGAGCCTTTGCAGCCTCGCGCTCGCGCTTCTCCTTACGCTTCTTGCGGCGGCCGGTGGACTCGCGAGAGGCCTCCTCGACGGCGGCACGAGCCTCCTCGAGCACCTTCTCGCGGCTGTACTCCTCGGCCTCGCGCGCCATGCGGCTGTAGTGGTCCTCTTCGTTGTTGTGGCCGCCCTTGCGCTTCTTGCCCTTGCCCTGCTTGTCAGGGTTGGGGAAGTCCATGCCGGCAGCGACATTGTTGCTGGCGTTGGTGCGATGGCTATGCGAACGGCTCTCGGAGGCGTTGCGCTCGGAATTGTTATCGGAGGCGTTGCGGTCATTACGACGACCACCGCGACGGTCATTATTGCCGCGACGGTTGCCGCGCTCGGCGGCGCGCTCGGCCTTGGCCTTGTTCTCGGCGTCCTTCTTCTCCTTGAGCACGGTCTCCTGCGCGGCGATCTGGTCGAGCAGCGAACGGAAACGCGACCCGGAGTCAGATGCGGGGACGGCGCGACGCTGGGCCTCGCGGGCGGCCTCTTCCTTTTCGCGGGCAAGGCGCTCCTGCTCGGCCTTCTTCTTGGCCTCGGCCTCGGCGCGGGCGGCCTCCTCGGCAGCCTGGGCCGCGGCGAACTGGCGGCGCTCCTCCTCGCGTGCCTTCTCGGCAGCGATGCGCTCGCGCTCGGCCTCGGCGGCACGCGCGGCCTCCTCGGCGGCGGCGGCCTGCTCCTCGGCCTGCTTGGCGGCCTCGACTTCCTGGGCGCGGGCCTCGATCACCGGGGCGAGCTGCTTGCGGACCATGGCGACGTAGGCGTCCTCCAGGGCGGAGGAAGCGGACTTAGCGGGAATCTTCATATCGGCGAGATGACCCATCAGTTCCTTGGAGGTCATGCCGAACTCTTTGGCCAGGGTGGACACACGGACTTTTGCCATATGACTTCACCTACCCTTTCTGGCACCTTGGTGCCTAGAGACTGAACGAGCGTGGGAGATGCGCCGAAACCTGTCCGGCGCGACCGCGCGCTAGATCAGGTCCTCCGCATCATCGAAGGCGTCGGTGTCGTGGACACCGCAGAAACGGGAGCCGGGACGGGCCTGGTTGCGGCACTGGACGCCGTCCTCGGACACGTACTCGCAGCGACGGACGTCGTCGTCCTCCTCGTCACCGATCAGGTCGGCGGCGGGCTCCTCGTGAACGGGGACGTTCTTGAGGATGTCGGCGGCAAGGGTCTCGGACTTGATATCGATGTGCCAGCCGGTCAGGCGAGCGGCGAGGCGGGCGTTCTGGCCCTCCTTGCCAATGGCGAGGGACAGCTGGTCGTCAGGCACGATGACGCCGGCGTAAGCCTTTTCCTCGTCGATGAGGACGCGGGTGACCTTGGCGGGCGACAGAGCGTTGGCAACATAGACGGCCGGATCGGCATCCCACAGGATGACGTCGACACGCTCACCACGGAGCTCACCAACGACGGCGCGGACACGGCTGCCCTTGGGGCCGACGCAGGCGCCCACGGGATCCAGACGATCGTCGAGCGAGTGGACGGCGACCTTGGAGCGCTGGCCCGGCTCGCGGGCGATCGACTTGATCTGGACGGTGCCCTCATAGATCTCGGGCACCTCCTGCTCAAACAGACGACGCATGAGCTCGGGGTGGGTGCGGGAGATGACGATTGGCGGACGGCTGTGCTCGCCGCGAACCGGCTGCAGGTTGGAGTTGGGGTCGCGAACGTCGATGATCACGGCCTTGATATGCTGGTTGTGCAGGTAGCGCTCGCCCATCGGACGCTCGTTGCGCTCGTTCTCGTAACGGCGCTGGTCAAAGTGCGGCAGCTCGGCCTCGACGCCGTCACGGATCTTGACGATGGTGAAGTCGGGCGTGGACTGCAGCACGGTACCGCTGATGAGGTCACCGATGCGGCCGGAGAACTCCTCGTAGATCTGCTCGCGGGCGGAGTTGCGAACGATGGCGTTGATCTCGGCCTTGGCGTGCTGGGCAGCGATGCGGCTCGTGTTCTTGGGGGTAACGTCGATCTCCTCGAACTCGGTGAAGTTGCCCTCCTCGTCCATGGAATCGTCGATCGGCTCCAGGCGGTAGACGTAGATCTTACCGGTGGTGCGGTCGATGGTCACCTTGGCGCCCCAGTCAAGATGCAAAATCTCGGCATAGCTCTTGGCGAGCGACTGCTCCAGACGGTCGATCAGGTAGAGCTGGTCGATGTGCTTATCCTGGCAAAGCTCCATCAGGGCGGACATCATGTCGGATGCTGCCATCTTATTTTCCTTCCTTCGCGGGCTTGAAGTCATAGGTGGGCTTCAACTTGCACTTTTTAACATCAGAGAAATCGAGGGTGACGGACTCGCCGTCCTCGAGCTCGAGGGTCACGTTCGTCTCAGTCGCAGCGGCAATCTTGCCGGTGTACTTGCGACGGCCCTCGGTGGCGATGGAGGTGAGCTCGCAGTTCTCGCCCACAAAGCGGGCAAAGTCGCACGGGCGGCGCAGCGGGCGCGCCATGCCCGGGCTCGACACCTCAAGCGTATAGCTCGAAGAGATGGGGTCGAGCTCCTCAATTACATCGCCGACCCACTTGGTGTTGGCCGTGACGTCGTTGAGCGACAGGCTCTGGCCCTCGGCACCCTCGATACGCACGCGCACACAGGGGGCCTTGGTGGCGCCCACGAGCTCAACGTCGACAATATCGACATCGTGCTGGGGAGCGACGGCCTCGAGCGCGTCGATGATCGCCTGCTCGGTCTTGGTCTTGACCATTGCGGCACCTCCATCCATACAAAAAAGAAGCGGGGCCGAAACCCCACTTCTTTCATTTACAACTTCATTTGCAAGCAAACTATACCAATAGCTGCGGAAACGTGCAAGCACAGTACGAATCTGCAGGTCAGCGTGCGCACAGCTTCTCCACAAGAATAGGACAATTGGCCGAAGGCAACTAGGCAGATACATGCAAAACGAGGGACGACCCAACCGGATCGCCCCTCGTTTGTTGCATGTCAGCTATGCGCGCAGCGCTTACTTGACCACCAGGTTGACCAGCTTGCCGGGCACGCAGATGGCCTTGACGACAGTCTTGCCCTCGGTCCACTTAGCGACAGCGGCCTCGGCGGCAGCCTGCATTTCCACGTTGGAGGCATCGCGGGCCACGTCGACGCGGCCGCGGACCTTGCCGAGCACCTGGACCACGATCTGCACCGTGTCCTCAACGGACTCGGCCAGGTCGAACTCGGGCCAGGCGGCGGTGTAGGCGTTGCCCTCGCAGCCGAGCGCCTCGTGCCACAGCTCGTCGGCCCAGAACGGGCAGATGGGGGCAAGGACGCTCACGATATCCTTGGCCACGCCGTAGCACAGCGCCTTGTCGCGGGCGGTACCCTCGGTGGCGTTGAGGTAGGCGCTCGCCGCGTTGACGAGCTCCATGACGGCCGAGATGGCGGTGTTGAACTGGCCGCGATCGAAGTCCTCGGTGCACTTGGCGATGGTGCGGTGACGCTCGCGATAGAGCTTCATCGCGACCTCGTCGAGCGCGGACTTGTCGAAGGCCACGTTGGCGTCGCCGGACTGGACGAGCTGCCAAACGATACGCCAGGCGCGCTTGATAAAGCGGTTGGCGCCCTCGACGGCCTTGGGATCCCAGTCGAAGTCCTTCTCGGGCGGGGCGATAAACAGGATCGCCAGACGCATGGTGTCGGCGCCGTAGGGCTCGATGACCGAGCTCGGGGGCACGACGTTGCCCTTGGACTTGGACATGGTGTCGCCGTTCTCGTCCTTGACCATGCCCTGGCACAGCAGGTTGGTGAAGGGCTCGTCAACACTCAGCAGACCCAGGTCGCGTAGTGCCTTGGTAAAGAAGCGGCTGTAGAGCAGGTGCAGAATGGCGTGCTCGATGCCGCCAATGTAGTTATCGACGGGCATCCAACGGTCGGCAGCCTCGCGGGAGAAGGGCAGCTCGGTGTTGTGCGGGTCGGTATAGCGCAGGTAATACCAGCTGGAGCAGGTGAAGGTGTCCATGGTATCAGTCTCACGCTTGGCCGGGCGACCGCAGACCGGACAGGTGGTCTCGTAGAACTCCTTGCACTCAGCGAGGGTCTCGCCGGCGCCCAGGTCAAGATTCTCGGGCAGCGTCACCGGCAGCTGGTCCTCGGGCACGGGCACGATGCCGCAGTGCTCGCAGTGGATAGCCGGGATGGGGTTGCCCCAGTAGCGCTGGCGGCTGATAAGCCAGTCGCGCAGGCGGAACTCGACCTTGCGACGGCCGCAGCCCATGGCCTCGAGGTCGGCCACGATTGCAGCCTCGCCCTCGGAGTGCTTGCCGCCGCGCATGCCGGTGTACTCGCCGGACTGGACGAGCGTACCCTCGGCAGCGTGGGCGCAATCCCATTCGACGTTCTCGGCATGGAAGGTATCGATGGTCTCGCCGCTGGCCTCGACGGCAGCGCGATCGTCATCATCCAGGATGATCGGCACAATAGGCAGGTCATACTTGCGGGCAAACTCAAAGTCGCGCTGGTCACCGCAGGGAACGGCCATGACGGCGCCGGTGCCGTAGTCGGCCACGACATAATCGGCAACCCACACGGGGACCTTCTCGCCGTTGACGGGGTTCACCACATATCGGCCGGTAAAGGCACCGTGCTTCTCGAGGGTGCCCTGGGCACGCTCGACGGCAGAGATATGCTTGGAGTCCTCGACGATCTTGGTGACGGCCTCCTCGTACTCCGTGCCCTCGACGAGCTCGTGCAGACGGGCGTACTCGGGAGCCAGGACAAAGAAGGAGACACCGAAGAGCGTGTCGGCACGCGTGGTGAAGACGGTGATCTTACCCTCGTCGCCCTCGATGGGCTCGCCATCCTTGTCGCACAGGGTAAAGTCGACCTCGGCGCCCTCGGAGCGACCGATCCAGTTGGCCTGCATCTGCTTGACGCGCTCGGGCCAGCCGGGGAGCTTCTCCAGATCGTCGAGCAGCTCCTGGGAGTACTCGGTAATCTTGAAGTACCACTGCTCCAGGTCGCGCTTCTCGGGCTCGGTGCCGCAGCGCCAGCACTTACCCTCGGTGACCTGCTCGTTGGCCAGAACGGTCTTGCAGGTGGGGCACCAGTTGACCGGGTTCTTCTTGCGGTAGACCAGGCCCTTTTCCCACATCTTCTCAAAGATCCACTGACCCCAGCGGTAATAGTCGGGGCTGCAGGTCTTGACCATGCGATCCAGATCGTAGGAGAAGCCCATGCGCTTCATCGTGGCGAGCGCCTGGTCCATGTTCTTATACGTCCAGGCGGCAGCCTGCGTGTTGTGCTTGATGGCGGCGTTCTCGGCGGGCAGGCCAAAGGCGTCAAAGCCGATGGGGTGCAGCACGTCGTAGCCGCGCATGCGGGCCTGACGGGCCATGGCATCGCCGATGGAATAGTTGCGCGCGTGGCCCATGTGCAGGTCGCCCGACGGATACGGGAACATCTCGAGCACGTACTTCTTGGGCTTGCTGTCGTCGGTGTCGACAGCAAAGAGGTTGGAGTCCTCCCAGGCCTTCATCCACCTGGACTCAATAGCCTGCGCGTCGTAGGCAGGGATCTCGTCCTTATGATCTGTGCAATCGCACATATCAACTCCTTTAATCTTAGCTGGGGTCGGTCGGCTTAGCTTTATTCGCTACTGCGGACAGTCCTGCGCAAGACGAAGAGCACATTTAGTGCTCTTCTTTGCGTGCGGAACTTGTAGCGAACAAAGCTAAGCCGCCCGACCCTAAGGTTGACTCGACTGATAATAGCAAATACGACAAGCGAGATGCCTGCGACTTGCAGGCATCTCGCTTTATCTAAATAACGTGGTTGTGAATCAACCGCTATTTGTTACCCGCCCAAGCATGGTCGGGTTTTCCAAGTGCCGCAGATTGCCGTGAAAGAGGAGCGACGCGTACTTAGGTACGCAAGCGACGGTTTGAACGGCAAGGTGCGGTGCTTGGGAAAGCCGCTTATCGATAGGAAACGCTCTGCTGGGAATCCTTGACGACTACGTCGTGGGCGCCGCCTTCGACGATCGAGGTTGAGCTCACCAGGGTCAGGCGTGCCTTTTCCTGGAGCTCGGGAATCGAGAGGGCGCCGCAGTTGCACATCGTGGACTTGACCTTGTAGAGCGTGCCACCCACGCCGTCCTTGAGGGAACCGGCGTAGGGAACGTAGGAATCGACGCCCTCGACGAAGCTGAGCTTCGCGGCGCCGCCCAGGTCGTAGCGCTGCCAGTTGCGGGCACGCGCGGAACCCTCGCCCCAGTATTCCTTCATGTACTGACCGTTCACGTTGACGCGCTCGGTCGGGCTCTCGTCGAAGCGAGCGAAGTAACGGCCCAGCATCATAAAGTCGGCACCCATGGCAAGGGCGAGCGTCATGTGGTAGTCGTAGACGATGCCGCCGTCGGAGCACACGGGCACGTAGACGCCAGTCTCCTCGTAGTACTCGTCGCGGGCGCGGCAAACATCGATCAGCGCGGTGGCCTGGCCACGGCCGATGCCCTTGGTCTCACGGGTAATGCAGATGGAACCGCCGCCGATACCGACCTTGATAAAGTCGGCACCGCAGTCGGCCAGGAAGCGGAAGCCCTCGGCGTCGACAACGTTGCCGGCACCGACCTTGACGTCCTCGCCGTAGTTAGCGCGGATCCACTCGATGGTGCGCTTCTGCCACTCGCTGAAGCCCTCGGAAGAGTCGATGCACAGGACATCGGCGCCGGCCTCGATGAGCAGCGGCACGCGCTCGGCATAGTCGCGGGTGTTGATGCCGGCACCGACCATGTAGCGCTTATCGCCGTCGAGCAGCTCGTTGGGGTTGGTCTTATGGCTATCGTAGTCCTTGCGGAAAACGATGCCCATAAGGTGATCATTGTCGTCGACGATAGGCAGAGCGTTGAGCTTGTTGTCCCAGATGACGTCGTTGGCAACCTTGAGGCTGATGTTCTTGTCGCCCACGATGAGCTGCTCACGCGGGGTCATGAACTCGGAGACCTTCGTCTGGTGGTCATCGCGGCTGGGGCGATAGTCACGGCTGGTGACGATGCCAAGGAGCTTACCCTTGGGAGTGCCATCGTCGGTGACCGGCATGGTGGAGTGACCGGTCTTCTCCTTGAGCTCGATGACCTGCTCCAGGGTCATGTCGGGGGTCAGCGTGGAATCAGACTGAACGAAACCAGCCTTGTGATCCTTGACGGCCTTGACCATAGCGGCCTCGGACTCGGCGCTCTGGGAACCGTAAATGAAGGACAGGCCACCCTCGGTAGCGAGCGCGACACCCATGTCGACGCCCGAGACGGACTGCATGATGGCGGAAACCATGGGGATGTTCAGGGTGATTGTCGGCTTCTCACCGCGCTTAAAGCGGGTTAGCGGCGTCTTGAGAGAGACGTTGTTGGGGATGCACTGCGAGGACGAGTAACCAGGGACCAGCAGATACTCCGAAAACGTGTGGGACTCACCGGGAAAGAACGTAGCCATGTTTCTCCTTTTTCCATGCGACCGGTCGGCTGCAGGCCTCGTAGGACCCAGCCCAACCTTGGGCGCCCAATACTGGGGAAGTATCTTAACGCACTTTGGCTGCTACAATGCATGATTTAAGAAGAGCACACGAGGGTTTGACGCAGGCTTTGCGTTTGCCCAGCAAACACTTTAGCGGGAAGACGTGGAGCGTATGAAGTACAAGACGACGGCAAAGTTGGTCATTCAAGCGTGCGACAAGGATTTGCCGGGCGTGTTCGGCCACGGCTGCGTCTTGCTGCTGCAGGGTATTGCCCGCGAGCACTCGCTCAACCGCGCCGCCAAGAGCATGGGTATGGCGTATTCCAAGGCCTGGCGCATCGTGAACGAGGCCGAAGGTCAGCTGGGCTGCAAGCTCATCGAGCGCGACGGCGCGCGCGGATCAACGCTCACGCCGGCCGGCGAGCGTGCCATCGAGGCCTACGAGACGCTGCAGGCCGACATCAACAACGTCATCGCCACAAAAGCCGACGCCCTCATCGCCAGCATCAAAAAGTAGCTAATTTGGGACGGGGCTTTTTTAGCTGCACAACCCCTTCTCATAAGTTGCGGTGAAATAGGGACTGTTTATGCGGTTAAAGCCGTAAATCAATCCCTATTTCACCGCAACTTATGGAGTCGAGGATGATTTAGCTAGTTGCGGAGGGCGTTGTCTAGGGTGGCGGCCACGATCAGGGGGTTGTCGGTGCCGGCGAAGAGGCGGATGGTGCTCCCCTGCTTGCCACGTGGAGCCGAAAGGCGCGTTGTTGGGCCGCCTGCGGGTGATGTGCGGAATTCATCCGGCAGCATGCTGAAGAATTCGCCCGCGGTGCAGTCCATCAGGTCAAATTCAACTGCCGGGCCAAAGCCGTGCTCGAGGATTCCCGTTGCAACCGCGTGGTCGGGATGCGAGGTCAGCCCAGGATAGCGCACGCCGTGCACTATCTCGTTCGCGGCCAAATACTCGGCCAGTGCACGCGCGCGGTCGAAGTGTGCCTGCATGCGGGTGTCGAGCGTATCGAGCCCGTGCTCTAGAACCTCAGCCTCATCGGAGGACAAGTCGAGTGCGGCCAATCCGCACCCCTCGAGCAGCGCATGCGCGCACTCGGCAGCAGCATCCACACGATGGCGCTTGAGCTGCGAGCGTGCGACCGATACGGCAACGAGCTTGCGAGGAGCCTTACCGGCGCACACACGGTCGAGTGCTTCAAGCGACAGGACGGCACCCAAACGCAGCGGATCGCACCCAAAGAGGCCAGCCACGGTGTTATCCACTACGAGCAGCGCATGAGCCTCACGCGCTGCGCGGCCTAACGCACGAAGATCGGGAACGAGCAAACCAAACCCGCCGATAGAGTTGACGAACCACCACAGGTGCGGCCCCTCGGCATCAAACGAAGCATCAAAGCCCTCGGACGCAGCAGCAAACGCGGCAGCCGACGGCTCCCCCACCATAGCCACGTCGCAGGCATCAAAGCCGTGCGCAAACGCATCGGCAAAGTCGTCCGCAAAGGCAACCAGACGATCACCGGGACGCACAATCCCCAACAGAGACAGCGCCGCCGGCACATGCGGGGTCGCAACAAGACGCGCCTCACGCGAGCCGGCCCTCAAAGCCCAAGCCTCTTCTAGCTGCTGTACATCCACAAGGCACCGTCCCTTCATAAACAAAAACCCACGATGCGGGTGTTCCCCGCATCGTGGGCAACGGCTGCAGTATAGCGCCGATATGCGACAAATCGCCTAGATGTTGAGCGTGTGATAGTTCACGCTCGCACCCGGAGCGTCAATGGTCACGCCATAGGCCTCGGGATAGATGCGCGTCGAGAATACGAGCGAGCCATCGTTCACAAACACCTCGACCGACGAGGCATCGCCGACAATGCGAACGTTACGAACCTCGTCGACGGGCTCCCAGCGCACGGTACGCCCGCAGCCGGCAGAAGCGCGACTCTCATCGGTAAATCGCATCTCAAAGCGCGCGGGCAGTTCGCCCTCGGCGGGCATAAACGCCAGCTTCAGCTCGCCATCAACGATCGCGGTAAACGCGCCGTCGACACCGTCGACAACAACGTCAAAGCAGGTATCGTCGGCAACCTCCAACGAGCCCTCCCCCACACGCACCGAGGCATAATGGTGCTCAATCTCGCGCGCCGGCTGCTGCAGCACCACGCCGCCGGCACCGGCTGTAAGCTCGCGCGGCACCGTCATGCAGTGCTGCCAGCCGCACACCACGGTGGGCGCGTTGCCATAGGTCGGCTCATCGGGCATGCCCATCCAGCCGATCAAAATGTGGCGACCGTCCTCGGACGTAAACTCCTGCGGAGCATAGAAGTCAAAACCGGCGTCCCACAGGCGGAACTCGCCCAGCTCATAGGCACCGTCACCACCGGTGATGTCACCCGTTACAGGCAAGTAGCCAGCGGCATACACATTACCGCGGTCCCAACGACCGCCCTCGAGCCCCTGGGGCGAGAAGGACAGCCATTTCGCCGGTACACCGCCATCCGTCTCAATCTCCAGATACCCCGGGCATTCCCACATAAACCCAAAACGCTCGGGCGTAGACACACGGCTCTCGAGCTCCCAGCTCAGCATATCGGCCGAGCCGTACACCAAGATCTCGCCCACATCACGACCGGCGCCCTCGCCATGCATGGCGCAAAAACGGCTCTCGACATGCGGCCCGTCCACGCGACGACGCGCGCCCAGCACCATGTGGTAACGCCCATCATCATCGCGCCACACCTTGGGGTCACGCACGTGGCAGGTCAAATCCTCGGGATAATCCTCGGAAGCCAGCACCACGCGCTTTTGGCTAAACGTCTGTCCATCGGCGCTCTCGACATACACGGTATCGGCGCGACGGCCGGAGTTGACATAGTCAAAGACGCCGTCCGCATCGGGGAGCTTAACGTTGCCGGTATAGAGCACGCGAATGCGACCGTCCTCGACCAAAGCCGAGCCCGAGTACACGCCATGGCAGTCGAACGGCTCGTCGGGAAGCAGCGGCGCTCCAACATATTCCCAGTTCATAAGGTCGCGGCTTATGGCATGGCCCCACATCTTGACGCCGCCCTCAACATCAAACGGAGCATATTGAAAATAAGCGTGGAACACGCCGCCCGCCTGGCAAAGACCGTTGGGGTCGTTGAGCCAACCCGCCGGCGGCATAATGTGGAAGTGCTGGCCATACGCGCCATGACCGCACTCAGAGGCGGCAGCGTCAACAGCGGCAACCAGCTTTGCAAGGTCGCGACCAAGTGCATTAGACATATCAAAGTCCTAACGGATCGAAAGTAACAAGGCACCAGAGATCGGTACCAGATACGGGAAACGCCCGCGAGCATACAGCCCGCGGGCATCCCCTCAATCAAAAGCTCTTAGGCCTGCTCGGAAGCCTTGGGCTCGTCCTTGTACAGGACAAACGAGATGGCAAAGGACACGACCGCGGCAACCGCAAACATGATCGCGTACTGCACGGGCTGGGCCAGGCACAGCAGGATACCGAAGATACCGGTAACGCCGGTGCCGGAAGCAGCAAGCGAGGTGAGCGCGCAGACCAGGGCACCGCAACCGCCGCCGATGCAGCCGGCGATGAAGGGCTTAAAGAAGCGCAGGTTCACACCAAAGATGGCCGGCTCGGTAATGCCCATGAAGGCGGACAGAGCCGAAGGAAGCGCCAAGCCCTTGATCTTGGCATCGCGGGTCTTAAAGGCAACGGCGAGCGCGGCGCCACCCTGAGCGATGTTGGCAGCGCTGGCGATGGGCAGCCAGTAGGTCACACCGTACTGGGCGAGCTGGCCCAGGTCGATGGCGGTGTACATCTGGTGGATACCGGTAACGACCGTGGGGGCATAGAAGAGGCCGACGATAAAGGAACCGATGCCGAAAGGCAGGGTCAGCAGGGCCTGGATCAGACCGAGGATGGCATTCTCGGCCCAGACGAAGATGGGGCCGACGGCAACGAGCGTCACGAGCACGGTCACGAACACCGAGACAAGCGGGGTCACAAAGAGGT
Organism: Collinsella sp.; assembly: GCA_031294825.1. Classification (GTDB taxonomy): domain Bacteria; phylum Actinomycetota; class Coriobacteriia; order Coriobacteriales; family Coriobacteriaceae; genus Collinsella. Next base: position 20,463 of record JAUMPM010000031.1, read on the forward strand.
CGAACATCTCGGGAACGATCTTGTGCAGGCGCTTCTCGAGGAAGGCCAGAATGGCGCAGGCGATGACGATGGGGATCACATGGCCCTGATAGCCGACCCACTCAAAGCTGTACACGCCGGGAATGACGGTGACCATGGTCTGAACGCCCTCGGAGGCAACCGTGTAGGCGCTCTGCAGCGAGGAGTTGATAAACGCACCGCCGACGACGGCACCCAGGTACGGATTGGCGCCAAAGGCCTTAGCCGCGGAGTAGCCGATCAGGATCTGCAGAATGCCAAAGGACGTGCCCGAGACCAGGTCGGCGATCTTGTAGATAAAGTTATTAGTGTCAAGCGCGATAAAGCCGTTGGAGGCCATAAAGTTGAGGGCGCTCATAATGCCAAGCAGCAGGCCCGAAGCCACGATGGCGGGGATGATGGGGACAAAGACATCGCCGAGCACCTTAATGGCACGCATAAAGATGTTCTGCTGCTGCGCCGCGGCCTCCTTAACCTCGGCCTTGGTGGCAGCCTCGACGCCGCTGAGCGCGATGAACTCCTCGTAGACCTTGTTGACGGTGCCGGTGCCAAAAATAATCTGGAGCTGGCCCTGGGCCTCAAAGACGCCCTTAGCGCCGTCGATATTCTCGAGAGCCTCCTTGTCAACCTTGGCGTTATCGGCAATCACCAGGCGCAAACGCGTGGCGCAATGCGCGGCAGAGACGACGTTGTCGGCGCCACCGATGTTGTCGAGCACCTCTTGGGCTGATTTGCGGTAGTCCATGACTTCCCTTTCCTCCAACGGGCGCATGTGCACCCGGCCATCTTTGACACTTACACTGTAATCGTTTTCAGTTTCATATGTCTGTAATCGTTTTCATAGCAGGATGAACGGTAGGAATAAGCCGGCGAATGGTGGTTTTAAGGCAAAACAGGAGGTCTCAGAGGCGGGCAGACGTGCCAAAGCCTAGACATTCATAAGCTGATGGCCGAGCTTGAGCGTCTTTAGACCACTCTCCCCCTCCACGCCATCGAGCGTGTTGAGCAACATATTGGTCGCTTCAACGCCGCTGGTCAGGTAGCCGTAATGCACGGTGGGAATGCCGCCCGTCAGCGCGCGCAAAAATGCGTTGTCGCCAAAACCGCTCACGCGACGCATGCCCTCGCCCATACCACGTACCTCGTCAAGAGCGCGCAGGGCACCGGCCGCCATAGTGTCGGTCGCGCACGCGATAAACGAAACATCGGGGACATCGGCAAGCAGCTCGCGCGCAGCGCGATAGCCCGAGTCAAGAGTAAAGGATCCCTGCCGAATCAGGCTCGGATCAAGCACCACGCCCGCGGCGCGCAAGCCGGCCTCAAAACCGCGACGACGGTCGAAACCGGCTGCGCGGTCCTCTTCGGTAACTCCAATGTAGGCGATCTTGCCGTCCACGCGACCCGCAAGCGCACGGCCCAGCTCAAAAGCGGCTTCGCAATCGTCGTGATACACGCACGCCGCGCCCTCGACATGTTGACCGATCAGCACAATGGGCACGCGGCACGACTCAATCGCCCGACGGTGCTCGTCGGTAATCATGGTTGCCACCAACACAATGCCGTCAACCGGGTGGTTTTGGAATAAATCGAGGTATTCGAGCTCACGATCGGCCGCGTTGTCGGTGTTGGCAAGCAGCATCTGGTAGCCACGACGACCGAGCACCTGGCCAATGCCGGCAGTAATGCGGCTCACGGATTCCGAGTTGATCTTGGGGACGATGACGCCGATGAGCTTGGTGGAACCGGTGCGCAGCGCGCGAGCCTGGCTGGACCGCACGTATCCTGTCAGCTCAATCGCTTTCTTAATGCGCTCGGCCTTGTCCGCCGATATGTATCCACCGTTGAGGTAGCGCGAGACGGCGGCGCTCGAAACGCCCGCCAGCTCGGCCACATCTTTCATCTTTACCACGAGCACCCCTGTCATTGAAATCGCTTTCACCATGATACCTGTTCGTTCCGGCGTTCTGACGAACGCCGGACTGCTCGACGCTGCGCGGGCATCTGCCGGGCGATCTGCTCGCTAGGGTTCTAGCCGTGATATTCGCCGTTGTATTGGATCAACGTTAGGTCTTCCACGCCGTCGAGTGCACGAATGGCGTCAGCATAGGGCATATCCACACCGTCAGAGAATACCTCAACGGCCATCTCGACTTTGTCGCCGCGCATGGTCTTGGACTTAACGGTGAACTTGGTGCGGCCAAATGCACGCACGATATCGTCGCCGGTTGTCTGGCCCGTGTAGTGAATGACCATCATGTACACACGCGACTTGTCCTGGTGGCTCGCAAAGCTGGCGATCATCACCACGATCACCACCGCAGTGAGCCCCACGAGCGCATACATGCCGGCGCCGGCCGTAATGCCCGTGGTAATGGCCCAAAACAGATACAGCAGGTCGAGCGGGTCCTTGACCGCCGTACGATAGCGGACGATTGACAGAGCACCGACCATACCGAGCGAGATGACCACGTTGGTCGAGATCGCAAGCGTGACCATGCAGGTGAGCACGCACATGCCCACGAGCGTCACGGCAAAGCTGCGCGAATACACCACGCCGGTAAAAAAGCGCTTGTACACGTAATAGATCAGGATGCCCATGGCGAGCGCCACGAGCAGCGAAAGGCCGATCTTGGCAGGGTCGACCTTGCCAAACGCCTCCAAGACGGAGTTCTTAAAAAAGTCCCTGGTGCTCATGGTCTAAATATCCCCTCGGTTCTCAAAATCCGATTCCCAGCAATTAAATCCGCGCAGGTAGGCGGTCTTTTCGTAACACAGGCAGTACTTGGAGACCGCCGTGAGTTCGGCCGCGCCCGGCGGCACCATATCGCGCACGAGCTGCGGGCAAAACTCCGTAAACTTGACCTCCATCACCAGCTTGCCGGGTTCTAGCACGGGCAGCGCGGGCAGCGTCGCATCAAAGATGTCGAAGCTACCCACCGCGGCACGCACGTTCATGTCAAACGTGATGCGCACGGTGCCCTCGTCCATCACCCACGGCTCGCGCTCGTAGTCCACGATGGTCCGTGGGCGCATCATGTTGCAGATGCACTCGATGTAGAACTCGCGACAGAGCGGATAAGGGCTCCTCAGCAAAAAGTCGTAGTCGCCAGCCAGAATCTGCTCAAACTCACCGCGCGTAAGCGGCGCGTCCTCCTTGTAGATCCAGCTGCCGTACTTCTTTTTGCGCTCAAGCTTAATCACCTTGTCGCTGCCGTTATAGATGCGCACGCGATACTTTTTGCGCATGAGAATGCCGGCGTCTTTTTCCTCGTAGGCCGAGTTTCGGTAGTCATCAAAATACAGGCTGCGAATAGTGTAACCGCCCGCCCGCGCATGCTTGTCCAGCTTAAACACCGGCGCCATGCGACAGGCAAGCGCGGCGTGCTCGCCCTCGTTAATGAGATATTTGAGCTCATGGCGGTAACGCTCCTGCGTGGCACGCACAGGCGGGGCCGCCAAGCGCTCAAGCAGCGCGCTAGCCCTCCTCATACGTGTCCTCCACGACCTTACCGCCGTCTTGCACGTAAAAACACTTCATGCCGTAGTGCTTACCGTCGTCAGTCACATAGTAGTCAAACGCATCTTGCGTAAAGCCGTCGGAGTTGGCGGCACGCACGCGCACAAAATACTGGCCGGCATCGGGCGCATCGCAGGTCACCTCGGGAAGCAGCACGTCCTCGGCCTTAAAGAACACGTCGCTTATGGCATAGTCGCGCGCAAGCTCTACGGTGTAGCGAATGTCGCGCGCCTCAAAGTCGTAGGACGCATCCCAGTTAATGCGCAGCTTACCGTTATCGATCTGCGGCACGCCGATGTAGAACGGCATGGGCTTTTTAAAACTCTCGCGAAAGCTCTTGTAGTTCTCCTCGATCTCGGAGGGAATCGACGCGGCGATCTGCTCGTATTGGTCCTTGGTGACAGGCAGATTGTCGATATCGGGCGAAGCAAAGACCAGGGATTCAGTCACCTCGCGGTAGTGCTTGATCATCTTGGTCAGGCGTGCCTCGGTCATATACGAGCGCAGGTCCTTGACGGCGCGATCGAGCTCACCGCGGAACGCCTTGCTGCGCAGCGCACGATTGAATAGCACGTTGCCCCAGTAGTTGCTTGCGCCGCGCTCCCAGCTCGCATAATCCGAGAACCCCGTCAGGCTCAGCTCAAGCTTACGCAGCATGCCGTCGTTATCCCAATCCAGGATGTACCAGACCTTGGAGTTAAGCGGGCTGTACAGATAGCAGTTGCGGTTCTGCGTATCGCAGTTGCCCGTCAGGATCTGAAACGCCAACCAATAGACCAGATTCTCGGTATCAAAGTAGGTGTCGAGCACGTCATCGATCTTTTGCGATTCGTCGTTGAGCGCATCGAGCATCTCGATGAGCTTGGTGTGGTCCGAATCGCCCTTAATCTCGAGCATGCCCTCAAAGCTTGCCTGGTTGTAGTCGGGGTCGTCAGCAAGCTTAATGGTATCCTCGTAGCGATGGAAATCAAAGCTGTTCACCTTGTACAGATGCCCGCTCTTATCCAGGCCATGTGCCTTAAGCGCCGTCTTGTTGAGCTGTTCAACCTGCGTAAACAGGCCGTAGTCCTCAAAGGTGTCGTTGGACTTTTCGGTCTGGTCGCACACCCACAGATGCACAAACTGCGTGCGCAGGCCCATCATCTGGGGAATCCCGCGGATAAGGTCGTAGGCCATCTTGTTGCGAAAACGCATACCCTCGCCCATGTGCTTGTTGAGCGCAATCGCGCGCTATTGGCGCCAGCTACCCTTGCCCTTTTTGAGCTCAACCTTGTAATTCTTTTGCGAGTTCATGCTCGACGTCTGGCCACGCACCTGCACGGTAGCATTGGGCGCTTCCTCGCCATAGCCAACCTCACCGGCCACCGGGCCGTCTTCGTCGCCCGCCTGCAAAAGCCCCATTACCTGATAGCGCGTCACGCCCATGTCGGCGTAGTCATACACCGAGTACGTATTGATCTCGGCCCAGCTATGATCGGTGTTCTCGGAGCTGTTACCGCGCGAGACCGTCAGGTACATGGTCACAATGCCCGAGTCGTCGTAGACCTCGTACAGCTCGTCCTTATCGCGCAGGTGCTTGGACTGGTCGGAGGCCTCGGCCTTTTTAATCTTGCCCTGCTTTTTGACCTTTTTAGTCGAGGATTCGTCCTGAGACGAGCAGCCCGAAAGCAACAGCGCGCCGGCAGCCGCCTCGATCAGGCAGCGGCAAGACATCAACTTATCGATCATCAGAACCTCCCCAATGTTTTTGGAACAGGCGAACCACCATACGTTCAAACGCACTGCGCGGATCACCGCCCACGCGCTTGTCCTCGTAGCGTTGCTCAACACGGTCGAGCACCCGGCCAAGTTCGGTAAACCAGCCCGTCTTGTCAGTAGCCACAATGGACTGCTGGCTCAGGATACGATACGGCAAGTTGGCGGTATAGGTATCGAGCCGCAGCAGCGCCACGATAAAAAACACCGCTGCACCCAACAAAAAGCCAAAGCCGTAAAACTGCTGCGGCAAGAGCAGAGAAACGGCAGTCGCCAGCCCGGCCACACCGGCAAACAACCCCGAGGCCAGCACGGCCCCCTTGTAGTCGGTAAAGTACAGCAAGATAAGCATCACCATATTGCCCAAGGCATACAGGCCATAGCCCACGCACAGCGTGCGAAAATACCCGTGCATCAGGTTGTTAAAGCCCAATGGCAGGGCCGACAGCACCGTGGTCTCGAGCGAGATGACCGCCGCCGTCACAAACAGCTGCTTGAGCGCGCAAAACCGTAGTTCTCGGTTGAGCGTGGCAAGCATTTCCTCCTCGGCCACCACAATGTCGCCCACCACGCCACCGTCGTTGAACAGGCTGTAGTAGTCGCGGTAGCGCGGATAAAAGTTGACCTCGACCGAGACCACAAAGTTGACGGACGTGACCAGGATCGTCAAAAACGCGATGAGCGCCGGCACATCGTAGTAGGGCGCACCATAAAACAAGCCCTTGACCTGCACGCCAATGGGACCGGCCCAAATTATCACCAAGTGCGCAAAGAGGCCTAGGTTGGTAAACAAGCCCGTGAGCGCCAACGGCATAAACTGATCGAGCCACCGTAAAAAGAGCCAGGGGCTGCGGTCGCTCTGAGGAAAATACCGGTATAGCAGAACCACGTCCCAGGCGAGCATGACGCCGTAGCCCAGAGCAATTGATGCCAAAAGACCCTCGACCGGCGGCAGTCCCAGCGCCAGCGCGGCCAGGGCGCACAGGCACGCCACGCCAATGGCGGCCGCAAAGCTGCAAAGGATGCCGCGGTAATCCTTGATGGCCGTGAGGTAATTCATGCCGTTCCAGTTGACGATCATAATGTTGAACAGCCACAGGCACAGCAGCCCCTGCAGCAGCGTGGCGCCCGAGAACAGCAAAAAGACGCCGTAGAGCACGGTGCCCGCAACGAGCATGATGGCGTTGGAGCCCCAAAACGAAGGCAGTATCTCATCCTCGAGCTCGGCAAAAAGCATGTCGGCTAAAAAGCGCGTGACCGGCATGGAGAAAAAGCTCGTGAGCGTAAGCGAGGCCAGCAGCGTATAGGTCACCATGCACACCAGCAGATCCTGGTTGGCACGGCCCACACCCCACAGACCGCACAGCACCAAGATACCCACCTGGAGCAGCACGCCCAACAGCATGGGACCCGTGCACACAATGCCGGCGTAGCCATAGGCACGCATCGTGGCAAACAGACCCTTGCGTCTAAACAGGCGCTTGAGCTCAAAACCAATTCCGGCCACCGGCTACTCCCCCTCTCTGGGCAGGTTAAACGCACACGCCGTCTCGTCGTACAGCGCGCGATAGTTGGCGAGCATCTGCTCGTGCAAAAAGCACGTGGCAACGCGGCGCTGGCCGCGCTCCCCCATCTCGATACGGCGGGCGCGGCTTGTGCACATGCGTTCCATGGCATCGGCCAAGCCCTTGCGATACATAGGCGGCGTCACAAAACCCGCCACGCCAAAGTCGTCGCCCGGGGCGCCTTCGAGAAGCTCGCGACAGCAGCCCACCTCAGTCGTCACGCAGGGACGGCGCGCTGCAAGCGACTCCAGCACGCTGAGCGGCTGGCCCTCGGAGATGCTCGTCAAAATGGTAAAGTCGAGCTTTTCCATGTACTCGACCACGTTGACGCGGCTGGTAAAGACCAGGTCGCGCACGCCCAGGGTATCGACCAGCGCGTGGCACTCGGCGCCGTACTCTTCGTCGTCCACGCCGCCCATGATGTGCAGGCGCACCTTGGGCAATCGCTCGTGCAGCTCAAAGAAGGCATAGATCATAGTCTTGACGTCCTTGATGGGCGCTAGGCGCACCACCGCGCCAATGTCCACCCAGCCGTCATCGGGCTTTAAAGGAATGTCCTTAAAGCGGTCGAACTGAATGCCGTTGGGGATGACCGGGCATTTGTCCGCATCGCAGCCCATATCGATCTGCGTCTTGCGGGCGTTATGGAACAAACTCGTCACGCGGAATGCGCGGCGGTAGATCTCCTCCGAAAGCAGGTAGAAAAAGCGGATCCAGCGGTCCTTAAACGACGGCACCACCCAATCGGCGCGAATGATCTCTTCCTCGCGCTCGCGGGTGTAGATGCCATGCTCGGTCAGCAGCACCGGCGCATGGTGAACGCTTGAGCCCAGGCAGGCGAGCAGGCCACCGTAGCCGGTCGAGATGGCATGGTACACATCGGCCACCGGCACCTCGCTGCCCAACAGGTAAAGCACGGGCAGCAACATGGAGCGCATGGTGTGGAATGCATCGGCAAAGGGCGTGTAGGGATACTCGGCCAGGCACACGTCGCGGAAGATGTCCATAAACGTGCGGCTCTGCAAAAGCGAGAGCGGATGCACGCGACGGCGCTGAAAGATATCGAACAGCACGTCCCAGTCCGGATTAGAGAGCGACACCAGGCGGCGTAGCGCCTCGCGCTCACGGTCGTTAAAACTGGCTTCATGTTGCTCGCCCGAAAGCCGCAGGGCATCGTCGAGGAACACCTCGTGCACCTCGACCACGTTGCCGGGCAGCTCGTAGACAAACTTGCCACGGTCGGCAGCATGCGCGCCGATCACCCACAGCACAAACTCGTGCTCGGGCATGGCCGTAATGTAGCCATGCATCCAGGTAGATACGCCGCCGTGCACATAGGGGTAGCAACCCTCGAGTACCAAGCAGATTCTCATTTGTCGCCACCCTCCTTGCGCTCGATCGTCACGGTCTTATCATTTGCCTTGAGCAGATACAGATTGCCCGTAAGGTGCGTCAGTTCGCCACCCGTCACCGCACCCGGCTCGCCATTATTGGCGCGGAACATGAGCCACGCCTCGTCGTGGAAATTGCCCAGGCTGAGCGTCCAGGCATTCGCGTCTGTATCCACGCTCACCGTCACGGACGAAAAGCGTTGGATGGCACCCGAGCATTCCGAGCCGGTCTGGCGACGCAGGTCGGGCGCAGACTTGGTAAGCCACTCCAGGTAGTCGACCAGGCCGCCCTTGTAGACCTCCCAGCCCTCCTTGGCGCCGCGATCGGGGTCCAAAAGGTCGTCCGGATGCATAAAGTGCGTGCTCACATAGTGCATGTTGAGTTCGGACACGGCTGCCAGACGCATATAGGAATCGTCGACCATGCCGCCCGAGACAATGCGCGGCTGCTCCACAATGCCGTCGCTCGCCACGCCAAACTCCTGCACGTACGGCAGGTCGGTGCCGTCCTCAAAATACGTACTGGCGATGGTCTTAATGCGCGGAACGTCGGTGCCGATAAGCTTGCGTGCACGGGCCGAAAGGATATTTGACGGCGGCACGTAAACCGAGCCGTGCGCGTTGGGCAGCACCTCATCTTGGAAGGCGATAAGCTCGTTGAGCGATGCGACGAGCGTTTCCTTGTTCTTCCAGGTCTTGTAGTCATACAGCGTGCCATAGTCGGTATCCCAGAGCGCCAGAGGCTGATGGTTGTAGCCGTGAAAGCCCAGCTCTCCGCCCATCTGCAGCAGCATGCCGCCAAAATAGCGGAACTGCGTGGTATCGGGTTGGCGCGCGGGCTCGGTCTGGTTGACCGCGTCCTCGTAGTTTTCGATCATCACGCCGGTATAGCGAATGCCGTATTCTTGCGCGAGCTTTTGCAGATCGGGCCACCAGACCTTGGTGTAAAAATCGGCAATGGAAAGGCCGTAGTCACGCTTGATATAAGTACCATCGCCCGAGGGCACGGGGCTAGGAAAGTCGTCCAAATAGAACACGGCGCTGTTGATGACCGGATAGGCCGTGGTATCACCCAGCAAGCTTATGGCCGAAGCATAGAACCCACGCATGACCTTGTCGTAGATGCCAATGTTGCACACCACGGTGTGACCACCGCCGCAATCGTTAGACCAAATGAGCGGCGTGCCCGCGTCACCGGTCTTTGCCCAGACGTGCGCCGTTTCGCGCAATGAAACCGAAAGTGAAGAATCGAAGGGATCCGAGAACTCGTAGCGCTCTCCCCCTCCCAGCATAAAGTCCTCACTCGGAACGATACTTTCGGCTGTCGCATAGTCATATCCGGCCGATTCGATCCCAAGCTTGGAAGCAATAGCCTGCAGGCAGTTCGAGTTATCTGGCGTCATGCCCAGCATGAGTGAGCCGCCCGCACTCACCCAACTCATCAGATCGGTCAGATGCGTACCCAGTCCGTCAAGCGAGGGCATAAGCACAATCACGCGATCAAACGACGTGAGCGATGGGATCGCGTCCGCACCGTCGGTGGCAATATCAACATCGCGATGGGCAATCTTCATGTCCAGCAAAATCTGGTCGAACTGGTCTTTAACATCGTCGACGCTATCTTGGTCCGAGTCGGTAATGACCAGGCACGTGGGCTTTTGGCCAAAGATTGCCGAGGAGGCCGGCACTGCATCGTTGGCGGCAAGCATCCCCAGCTTATGCTGGCCCGCACTGTACTGCACGCCGGCACGCTCCACCAGCAGCACGGCGGCCATGGCAATAAAGACCGCCCACACCACGAGGAGCCCCATCCAACGAAAGCGCCCTGCACGGTCGCGGATATGTTGCGCCACGCTCATCTGGCCTCCTCCCCGTCGCGCCAAAACGCCAACTTTTCGCGGTTGTCGGCGCTCAAATATACATGTTGCTTGTCAATCGCATCGATCACACGGTGAACCTCGTCACCGTTGCGGCGCATCACGGCCAGGCGCAGGCAAAGCATCCAAACCTCCTGCTCCTCGGGCACGTCGAGCACCAGCTGGTCGGTCACGGCCTGCGCCTCGTCGATCTGTCCGACATCGGCCAGCGCCGTCGCATATCGAATGCGCAGCTCAAGGGCGTCCTCGCGCTCGCAGCGACGCGCAAGCAGGCGCGCGTACTGTTGGCGCTGAATCTGAGCCACGCGCCCCTCAGCCAAGCCCGAGCCCAAGTATTCACCAAGAAAATCGCAGTATTCGTTGAGGTTTTGCGCGCTCGGGTCCGTCTTGAAGGCACGCTCCAGCTGCTGCAGTTTAAGGTCGGACTCCTTGGAGATCTGCGCCACCGCCGTCGCGGCATAGTGCGCCACCTCAACGTCGTCGTTAAGCTTAGCCGCCTGCAGCTGCGCCAGGTACGCGTCGGGCTCCTCGGTAAGCATGGAGAGCATCAGACGGCGGCGGTCGCCCGGTTCGTTGACGATCAGTGCTTCCTCGAGCGGCACCACGCCACCATCGCCCTCGCGCCCCTGCACCAGCATGCTGCGATGCATGTCGTCGTTAATGCGCAGCGCCTCCAGCGTGGCGTCCTTAAGGTCGTCACCAAACACCGCGCTACGCACCGAGAGCAGTGCCACGAGCAGCGGACCCCACAGCGGTACGAGCACCATCACGGCAAGCATGTGCCCTCGAACCGGCAGCAGGCCCAGCTTCATAAGCGTCCACAGCACCAGACACACCAGCGCATGAAGTAATAGCAGTACGGCAGCAACGACGAGCGAAATCAAGCGGCCTCCCCCTCACCGTTGCCAGCGGGCGCGATGCGCTGCAGCAGGGCCACTACATCCTCGCTGCCGACGGGTTCCACCGTAATGTGCTTGGCGGCCATACGTTTACGAATAACGGGCAGGTCGGCCTCGGTCGCCTGACGCATGAGAAGGTAAAGCGTGTCACCGTCGACCAAGCCCGCCGCATCGCTCTCGCGGATCGCCGACCCAATCGCGCCCACCAGCTCGCCGACAGGTTCCATGCCCGGCACCACGCGCAGGAGCAAAAAACTCCCCATCTTGCCGTCTGCCAGCGCCTGCTCGGCCGCGAGCTCTTGGCCAAAGGCCGCCTGCTTGAGCACGCAAGTGCCGCAAACGCAGCGCTTATCCTGCGCCACGGCCTCGTAATCGAAGGCGCGTCCCAGTGCGCTTTCCACCAGGCCGCACAGGATGCGGAACAGGTTTTGGTAGTACAGAGTCATTTGGCTTTCGGCCACGTGACGCACAAAAATCAACACGGCGGGGGCTCCATCGCGCTCGATGGCATAGCCAAACATCGGAAGCCCCGACGTCAGCGCACGGTTCACCCACAAACCCGAGATCGCACCTTGGAGCACGGGCGCAAGGTCATCGAGCGAGAGCGAGCGCGGCACATTGCTGGAAATCTCCGGGCTCGCCGCTACCAGGCGCGCAAACGTCCCGCCCGAAACATGATAGATCGTCACCGAATCGTTCTCGAGAATTTCGCCCAGCAGCTCGCAGCACTTGCGGTATATATCACGCGGGTTGAGTACGTCGAGCTCCTGTGTCACGGCAAATATCTTGCCAAAGCTGTCGTGACGCCCCACAATCTGTCGCTTATAGGCACGCTTGTCCTCGATTGCGTCGTGATAGAGCCGCGTTAGGAACGTGTTGCGGTTTCGCACAAGCTCGTTCTCGTCACGCTCCGCCTTAACGGCCTCGCTGTTGCGCAGCTGCACATAGCCGCACACGGCGCCCACCACAAAGTACGCGATAAACGGCAGCCAGTTAGACGGCTCGTAGAATAGGCCCTGAAAGGTATAGCCATACTGGGTAAAGTAGCTCACAGCCAAGCCCACCGATGCCAACAGCGCCGCAACCAGACCAAAGTCCAGGCCATACAGCGTGCCGATGAGCACGACGTAGAGCAGACGGTAATCGAGCACGTTGAGCTGGGCCGATTGGGAGAACAGATGCTCCAGCACCTCGAACAGGACCCAGGCAACGCCCGTCTCCAGGCATTTGATAGGCAGCGTGTGCAGCCGGATGCGGTCGATGGCGGCGCGCAAGGGGTTAACCTTCTTTGCGCGGCCTGCATCCCAACGCGCTTGAATGGTCGAAAGATCGCGCAGCAGGTCGTACCGCTGAAACCAACCATAACGCACGCGAACGACGTCGCTGACGGGCAGGGCGTAGCCGGCAGAATCGCCATAGGCAACTGAAAGCCCTGGGAACAGCGCCTTGAGGGCCTCACCCACCTCACCTGACGCGTGATGAAAGGTATCGGCAACGTCGAGCGTCTCAAAGGAGGCATCCCAGCTGTCGAAGATACGGCGTACCAGCACCGCAAGCTCCTCGGCACACAGCAGGGGAAACGCCGCATCCTGTGCGCCCTGCAGAGCGACCGATCCGGTTGAGCACGCGTCGAACAGCGGCACCAAAAACGGGTCCTCCAGCGCGGCAGACGCGGTATACAGGAACGGCACGCGCAGGATCTTGGTTTGAACGCCCTCGCGAGCAGCGTAGTAGCGGCACAGGTCGTTGGCTGCGCGGGCGATAATTCCCTTGCCCGTTCGCCCCGCGGCATCGACGGCACCCTCGGCACCCGCGGGCCCCGCTACATACAGCAGTTGGACCCGGCGACCCGCGCACGCACGAAAGACCGAGCGCAACAGCTCGATATCGCCCACGGTATCGGTATGCGGGGTAAGGTAATTGGATAGGTAGACCACGCGGTCGAACTCGTAGGCCTGATCCAGGTGTTGCAGAAGCTCTTTCCACGAGGCATGGGGTGATGACTCATCGCGGCGCGCTTCCGCGGCAGCGACGACCTGGACATGGTCCCCGGGGAACGCCTTGGCACAAAAGTCATCGTCAACATATGCGGTGTTGCCAACAACCAGCACCTCCATGGCGCACCCCTCCCCTAAAATCCACTTTAGTCATAGTCAAACATGCGTATTTTACGCTGTCAACGCGAGCCAAGGCGCCTTTAAGGCTGTTTTAAGAACTTTTTTAGGGAATGAGGGAATGGTAATTCATTCGACTTAAATTCATCGAAGAAATGCTATTCGCCCTGAAAAGGCAAATCGCAATCTGCTGGCAGCTCTGCGGGGAGAATGCCAGGCGATGTACATTACTCTCGCACGGAATAGTTGGATGAAAGAGACGGCAGTTCTTTGGAATAGCTGACGATAACCTGCGGAACGATCTTAATGCCCAAAGCAGGTTCGAACTTTGCAATCGTCTTTAGAGTCATATTAGGTTGAGAATTCAAGAGCTTAGAAAGCGACTGAAGGCTTATGCCCATACGATTTGCCAGCTCACTTTTACTCAATCCCAAACGTTTCATTTCGCGATGAACAATAAACTCAATATCTAGTGCATGTTCATAAACGCGCGTTTCGCTACTTTCTGTTTCGGCATAAAAATCAGATAGATCTACTTTATTCATTGTATTCTCCGTTTCAGAAGCCAGGCATAAAAGTCAGCGCCCAGGCTCCAGAAGCTGACGCGCTATTACGTTCAGTCGCTTGGCCCGCTCGATTTCCCTGCTGATATTTCCCAATCCCTGATGCCCTTTAAACCAAAATAGAAGAACGATTTTGTCTACGCCTTAACATATGGCATAAATCATCTCTCGATTAACCCCGTTAACCCCTTAAGTTCATAGAGGCCGATCTTAGAATCAATACATCGTAGCTTTGAGGTCCCACTCGCGACCTTTAACCCATAATCATAGATTTTTGAAATCTGATCGATCATTTTACGGGCAGCAAGCTTCTTTTTAGGGTCTGTCAACATTTTCTGGAATTGAGAGTTGACGGAAGAAGTCGTCAGCTCCCAAAACGGTCGGCCCTTGGGGTCTCTGTATTCGACAAGTTCATATCCTTCCACCAAGGGCTACCTCCCATTTCTAGTTACACTTAACTTATAAGTTAAGTGTAACTATTTAAATACAAATATCAGGGTCCAGGCAAGATTCATCAGCACCAAACGATAAACAAACCAGTCGAGCTTGTGCTAAATCCGGAAGTGCAGGGAAAATCCGAGATCGGCAGACCAGACCGCTGTTTTAAACTTCCGCGACCTGCGATTTTGTTGCCAAAAATCAGGTTGTGCTCGGTAGTTTTCGATTTTCCCCGCACTTCCGGAATTACAGCCTCAAATCGAGGACCAAGTAACAATGACGACATCCGCGACAACATCCAGTTGTCGCGGAAACGTCAAAGGGCCGTTGCCGGAAAACCGAACAACGACCCCTCTTGGTCATCGCCTCACGTAGAGTGCACGACGACTGTATCACAGAGAACATTTTACCGTAACGTCAAGCGACCCAACAGAGCGACAAGTGGCAATGCGGCTGTTCGACTCCAGCCTGTTCGACTCCATCCTCTAGCTAAATAACCAGAGGATGCCCCCCTTGGAAGGAACCCCTTGTAAAACGAAGGCTTGCATAAGGCCGCTTTAAAAACATCTTAAAAGGACTGGGTGGCAGGGAGGCTAAATTGCGAACTCAATCTGTGGCAAATAAAGCGGCCCCCATACTCCACCAGCTGCGACATTTTCAATAATGCCTCTTGCATAGGAATACAGGTCCTGCATTCCGGTGCTAAGCGCCTCCCTGTCAAAAGCATCGTCATCTAAATCCGCAGGAGCGCGATATATGCCGGAGACGGATATTTCGGAACGGTAATAATGACCTTCATCGCAAGGTAAAAGCTCTATAACTAAATTGAGCTGACGAAACCTGACGCCATTTTCGTCCGAGAATGCGCTGGTAATAGCATTTTTGACGTTGCATTCAACGTCAGACTTATTGATGCCCTCTTTCGGAGTCATCCCGCCATCAAATGAAAAACTGTCCACTTTTCTGGTCACGCATGTAATCAACGGAGATTCAATGCGTTGCTTCTGTAACGATTCCATCTACATCTCCAATCGAAAGGCATTCTCATCTGCCAAAGGAGTCGAGTCCCTATAAGCTGGAGCCTCTCCTCCCGGTATCACCGAAAAGCGTGATGCGTTAAGTCTTGAGGCCATCTCACCAGAAGAAAGGCCCAAATAAGTGCGCGCCTCAGGAACATCTCGAATGAGCTTCATAAGGTTATTTGCGGTAATAGATTGTTGCGATGCCCCGTTCTCCCAACGAGACGCCGTGGGTTTTGAAACCCCTAATAGCGACTCAAACTCATGCTGAGTCAAACCAAGATCAGAGCGTAAATCCTTTATATCCGAGGGAGATAAAAGTTCATGAGCCTTAGCATATTGGGAAGCCAGTGCATGGGCGAGCTTAGTCGCTTCTGTAGCAGTCATTTCATCGTTGCCGCACTCGCAAACATAATGCTCAATTCCTTTTACGGTTATTTTCTCGCCACGGTAAATTTCAGTCATCGGCGCCGTGGTAAATTGCATTTCTTTGCCGCATTCCATGCAACGCATGACTCCTCCTTTAATGAATGTATCCATCGATGTTCGCAGACAAAACGTTTAAATGCGCATTGCCTTCGGAATCAATTGAAAACTTAACGTACCAATCCTCGCATTCAAAACCTCGGCACACGTAGACATCTGCGTAAACATCATGCAGAGGCCCATCCATATCGAGCGCGATGGATTTTCTAAAATCGTCCGGCTTCAGATAATCAAATAGGTCAGCAAGGAAATGATCAATGTCCAAATAAGCAAACTGATTCATCAGGTGTCTGCGCACCCTACCATTTACAATCATCTTTCCCGAGCGAGCCAAAGACTTCGCTTCGTCAAGTGAATATGTCGGTCGGAGCTTGGTTCGACTCATAACCACCCCTTAGCTAGCATAATGCTAACTATATTCGTCTTGTAGCCAATTGGCAACTTAATATGGCTTTCCGGGCAAAGCATATTGCCACCCTGTTTAGCGTCCAACCGCAAGTGCGGTGAAAAACCGAGTTATGTCGACCAGACCTCGGTTGCAGGGATCTGCGACCTGCACTGATAATTGTTCTCGGGGGAAGCGGGCACTGCGGGGCGCGGCAACGGCGCGCGATTTCCGCGTCGCAGCGCTACCCTGATGCTGAATGCCGGGACGATGACCCACTGACCTGCTGACGCCTCTTCGGCCGTCC
>JAUMPM010000038.1 GCA_031294825.1 Collinsella sp.
TCATGGGAAGGCTCGAGGCCTACCTCGTGTACTATCGTGAGGAGCGGATCAAGAAGTCCCTCGGGTGGCTGAGCCCGATGGAGTACCGCAGGAAGCTTGGATACGCCTAGGCGCGGTCCAAGAAATCGTCCGCACCCCCAAACCCCGGCATCCAGGAACTATTCCACCGCAACTATCCTTGGAATCGGTATTTAGCTTGTGCCTATTTTAGTGCCATTTCAAAACTATGCCGAATTACGGGGCTAATTCGGAGACCCCCATCCATACCGGCAATTTTCGATTTTTGATAAGCCGTCTACCTGCGGTTTTAATTTCGCGATTTTTCCCATGGTCAAGTAATACAGGTCCAGCCCCGTAATCCGCCATACTTTTGAAACCAGCCCATTTGGGACGGGCCTCTTATGACTACTTTTGCCCGAACGTTCGCTCAAATGATTTTTCTGGGACGGGGATTAAATAATCATTGGATTCCGAATGATTATTTAATCCCCGTCCCAGAAAAATCATTCCGCAAGTTTTACGCAGCTAAAATAGCCCCGTCGTAAATTGACTACCCTGGCATTGGGGATACCATGGTGGCACCCTAGCGAAAGGATGATTCATGGCACATGTCGATGACCAGCGCGTGGCGCGCGTGCTCGATGCGCTCGAGGCTCAGCACCCCGGCGCACAGCTGCTCGTAAACGACCCGTGGTCGATCTATTACCTGACCGGCTTTTATGCCGATATGTTCGAGCGTTTTTGTGGCGTGCTACTCGCGCGCGATGCCGAGCCGGTGATCTTAGTCAACGCCCTGCACCAGCTGCCAGAGTATGACAATGCGCGCGTCGCCTATCACACCGACACCGACGTCGTGGCCGACGCTATCGTTCGCGAAGTCAATCCGACCAAACCGCTCGGCATCGACACCGTCATGCGTTCCGGCTTTTTGATGCCGCTCATAGAGCGCCACGCTGCCAGCGAGTTTTTCCTGGGCGACTTTGCCGTCACCGCCGCACGCACCTACAAGGATGCCGCCGAGCAGGAGCTCATGCGCGCGTCCTCGGCCGCTAACGACGCCGTGATGGCCGACGCCATCAAGCTCGTCCACGAAGGCGTGACGGAGCGCGAGATTGCCGACCAGATGCTCGGCCTGTATCGCAAGCATGACTGCGAGGGATTTAGCTTTCCGCCCATCGTAAGCTTTGGCGCAAACGCCGGCGACCCTCATCACGAGCCCGACGATACCGAGCTTAAACGCGGCGACGTGGTGCTATTCGACATTGGTGGACGCCATCGCAACTACTGCTCGGATATGACGCGCACGTTCTTTTGGGGCGAGCCGGACGAGGAGACCGCGCGTATCTACAATATCGTGCGCCGCGCCAACGAGGCTGCCGAGGCGCTCATCGCACCGGGCGTGCGCATGTGCGACCTGGACCGTGCCGCGCGCGACGTGATTGAGGACGCAGGCTACGGCAAATACTTTACGCATCGCCTGGGCCACTCGATTGGTCTGCAGGACCACGAGCCGGGCGACGTCTCACTCGTCAACGAGCAGGTCGTCGAGCCGGGCATGACCTTCTCCATCGAGCCGGGCATCTACCTCCCCGGCCGCACCGGCGTCCGCATCGAGGACCTGGCTCTGGTGACCGAGAACGGCGCCGAGATTCTCAACGCCTACCCCCACGATCCGGTCCGCCTAGACTAGGCAATGTGTCAAAGGGACAGCCCCTTTGACACATCCCTCTAGGGCCGCGCCACGAAAACGGGCCATCTACTACGTTTAACCCGCATGGGTCGACCATGCGGGTCTTTTTTAAAAACCAGCAAGACGTCTACCAGCGGTTTTATTTTTGTAATTTCCGGCCTGGTTGGGGGTTGCCGGTCAAACGTAGTAGATGGGCCCATTTCGTGGCAAGCGAGTCAACTCGGAGCACAGGGCAGCTAAAAAAGCCCCGTCCCAAATTAGCTGTTTTTGAGTTGCGGTGATATACGGACTGTTTAAGGCTTCTAGCCCATAAAACAGTCCCTATTTCACCGCAACTGATGAGGGGATGGGTTAGCGGAGCAGGCCGGCTACTTCACCGGCTAGGGTGATGGTGCCGGCTGCCACAAAGGGCTCGCCCGCAGCATCGAAGGCAGCGAGGGCCTCGGGCACGCTCTGGTATACGCCCGCGAGCTTATCAGCGTCCACCAGGGCGGCGAGCTCCTCTGCCGGCAGGGCGCGGTCGGAATCGGTCTGGGTCACGACGACGCGGGGGAACGCCGGAACCAAAACGTCGACGATGCCCGCCACGTCCTTATCGGCCAGCGCGGCACACAGCAGCGTGGGGCGACTCTCCACGCACGGATCGATCTCGTCCAGCGCGTTTACAAAGTTCTCGCAGCTCTGGGGGTTATGACAAGCGTCAATCAGCTTGAGCGGATCGGTCCCCAGCACGTCAAAACGACCCGGCGTGGGGCAGCCCATAAGCGAAGCATCCAGTGCCTCGTGGTCGAGCTCGCGGCCCAGATACCCCTCGCAAAGCATAATCGCGCACGCGGCATTCTGCGGCTGATAGGCCGGCTTGACCATGCTCGACGTATAGATCGCACGCGGCGTGGTGCAGCTAAACTCAACCGTGTCGCCCACATGCGCCGGCACCTTAGTCGTAGCGTGACTTACCACGAGCGGCACGATGCCGCACTCGCGGCAGCGGGCATCCATCACGCGCTGAACGCTCGCCTCGTGCGTGCCCTCGCCCAAAACAACCAAGCGCCCGGGTTTGATAACCGCAGCCTTCTCCCCCGCAATGGCCTCGAGCGTGTCGCCCAAAATACGTGTGTGATCGAGCCCGATGCCCGTAATGGCAACGGCGACGGGATCGGTCGCACTCGTGGCGTCCCAACGCCCGCCCATGCCAACCTCGAGCACGGTAACATCCACCGCGGCCTCGGCAAACACTACAAGTGCGGCAGCCGTCAGCAGGTCAAACGGCGTGATGGTATAGGCGCGCTCCCCCGCCGCCACACGACGGGCATTCACTCGATGCCCCGCCTCAACAGCGGCCGAAACGCCACGGGCAAACGCCTCGTCACTCACAACGCGCCCGTCAACCTCCATGCGCTCGGGATAGCGCACCAGCTGCGGCGACGTATAAAGCGCGGTTTTGAGCCCCTCGCCACGAAGAATGGCGGCCGAAAAACGCGTGGTCGAAGTCTTGCCATTGGTACCGGCGACCTGAATGCAATCAAAATACTCGTCCGGACGCCCCAACTCATCAAGCATATCGACAACCGTCTCGAGCAGAGGCCCAGCATCCCCAGAAATCCGCCCCGTATCAGCAGCCAGCCCAACAGCCTCACCAAACGAAAGCGACTCAAACGAGAAAGGAACGACATACGACCCAGAACGCTTAGCCATAACCCAAAGTCTCCAATTACAGAAAAAGAGGCCCATCAAAAATAATGAGCCCCTCGCGTTGACAAAATCAGCCTTTACCCGCTTGCAGCAAGATCAAGGCCACAACCCAGTGGCCCTAACCTACCAGTTGCAAACAACCACGTAACCGCACTAGGAGCGGCCCGACGCTTTGCTCGCCGCAAGTTCCGCACGCAAAGGACAGCACTTAATGTGCTGTCCGTCTTGCGCAGGACTGTCCGCAGCGGAGAGCAAAGCGTCGGGACGCGCCCCCAGTAAGCTCTACGAGAAGTCAGCAACCTGAACAGTCAGCGCCGTCAGGATCTCCTTGAGCTCAGCTGCACGGTCCCTCTTCTTCTGGACCACCGCAGGCGCGGCCTTGGCCACAAAGCCCTCGTTGGCGAGCGTCTTCTCGCAACCGGCGAGCTCCTTCTGAGCCGCGGCAATCTCCTTCTCCAGGCGCGCCTTCTCGGCCGAAAGGTCGACCTTGCCCTCGAGCACCACAAAGGCCTCGACGCCGCTGTCGACCACGGCGATGCTCGCAGCCGGCTTCTCGACATCGGTACCCATGACCAGCGAGGCAGTGTTTGCCAGAGGCTCGATGGTCGAGCGCAGGCTCTCGAGCTTCTCGATGTCCTCGGCACCGGCGCGCACGACCACGTCGAGCTCGGCCTTGGGGCTCAAGCGATAACGCGAACGCGTGGCGCGGGCGGCGGAAACGACGGCGCGGCACAGCTCAAACGCGCGCTCGGCATCCTCGTCGACGTACTTGGCGTAGTCGGCGGGCTCGGGCCACTTGGCGATCATGAGCGCCTCGGCGCGGTCAACGTTGCCCTCGGCGTCCAGATCGAGCACGCTCGCCGGCATGTTGTCCCAGATCTCCTCGGTAACAAACGGCATAAGCGGGTGCATCAGGCGAATGGAGGTGTCGAGCACAAAGATCAGGTTGCGCTGGGCCTGCAGACGGCCCTCGCCCTTCAGGCGGGCCTTGGTGACTTCGACGTACCAGTCGCAGACCTCGTTCCAGAAGAACTGCTGCACGCCGCGGGCCATGTCGCCAAAGGTGTAGTTCTCGATACCCTCAGTGACCATCTTGACGGCCTTGGCCAGGCGGCTGAACATCCAGGCGTCGGCCGGCGTCTCAACGACGGGCTCGCCGGGCGTGTAGCCCTCCATGTTCATGAGCAGGAAGCGGCTGGCGTTCCAGATCTTGGTCACAAACGACTTGGCCTGGTCGGTGCGCGGGCTGTCGATAAGCTTCTTGGTCTTCTTATCGATGTTCGCGTCGAACTTGACGTCCTGGTTGTTGGTGCAGAGCGTCAGCAGGTTGTAGCGCATGGCATCGGCGCCGTACATGCCAATGAGGTCCATGGGATCAACGCCGTTGCCCTTGGACTTAGACATGCGGCTGCCGTCCTTGGCAAGAATCGTCGGGTAGATGACGACGTCCTTAAACGGTACCTCGTCCAGGAAGTACAGCGAGCTCATGACCATGCGGGCGACCCACAGCGCGATGATGTCGCGCGCGGTGACGAGCGCGGTCGTGGGGTGATGACCCTCGAGCAGCTCGGGCTTTTGCGGCCAGCCCTGCGTGGCGAAGGTCCACAGCTGCGAGCTAAACCACGTGTCCAGCACGTTCTCGTCCTGATGCACGTGGTGGCCGCCACACTTGGGGCACACGTCGGTGTCCTCGGTCAGGGCGTCCTCCCAGCCACAGTCCTCGCAGTAGAACACGGGAATGCGGTGGCCCCACCACAGCTGACGGCTGATGCACCAGTCCTTAAGGTTCTCCATCCAGGTGGTGTAGGTCTGCGTCCAGCGCGCGGGGTGGAAGGTGACCTTGCCGGAGTTGACGGCGTCGAGCGCCGGCCCCTTGAGCTTGTCAACGGCGACAAACCACTGCTCGGACAGCCACGGCTCCAGCGCGGCGTCGCAACGGTAGCAGTGCATGACGGAGTGGTCGTGCTCCTCGACGTGGTCGAGCAGGTCATGCTCCTCAAACCACTTGATGACGGCCTCGCGGCACTCCTCACGGGTCATGCCGGTGAACTCGCCATAGCCCTCGACGACCACCGCGTGCTCGTCGAAGATGTTGATCTGCGGCAGGTCGTGGGCCTGACCCATGGCGTAGTCGTTGGGGTCGTGAGCAGGCGTGACCTTGACGAAGCCGGAACCGAAGTTGGCATCGACATGCCAATCCTCAAAGATGGGGATCTCGCGGTCGACGATGGGGAGCTTGACGGTCTTACCCACAAAGGCGGCCTTCTCGGGGTCCTTCGGGGAGACAGCGACGCCCGTGTCGCCGAGCATGGTCTCGGGGCGCGTGGTGGCGACGACGATGTAGTCCTGGCCGTTGACCGGCTCGGTCAGCGGGTAGCGCAGGTGCCACAGGTGGCCCTTCTCGTCCTTGTACTCGGCCTCGTCGTCCGAGATGGCGGTGGTGCAGTTGGGGCACCAGTTGACGATGCGCTTGCCGCGGTAGATCAGGCCGTCGTGGTACCAGTCGCAGAAGACCTTGCGCACAGCCTGGGCGTAGTCCTCGTCCATGGTAAAGCGCTCGTTGTCAAAGTCGACAGAGCAGCCCATGCGCTTGATCTGCTCGACGATGATGCCGCCGTACTCGTGGGTCCAATCCCAGCAGGCGTCGACAAACTTGTCGCGACCGATCTCCAGGCGGCTGATGCCCTCGCTCTTAAGCTTCTTGTCGACCTTGGTCTGCGTGGCGATACCGGCGTGGTCGGTACCGAGTACCCAGCGCGTGGACTTGCCGCGCATACGAGCCATACGAATGATGGCGTCCTGAATGGAGTCGTCGGTGGCGTGACCCATGTGGAGCTTGCCGGTCACGTTGGGAGGCGGAATGGTGACGGTGCAGTCGCCCACGCCCTCACGGCGCTTGTAGTAGCCGCCGTCGAGCCACTTCTGCAGGATCGCCGGCTCGTTGGTCGACGGATCGTAGTTCTTGGGCATCTCTTCCATATATCTCTCCCTGTCCCGCCGGGGAGGAATGTAGGCCCGATTTTCGCTCGGTCAGGTCCTGGGCTCGCTCGAAGACCACATTAAGTGGTCTTCGGCTCGTGCGGAATCTACGAAAATCGGGCCTACATTCCTCCCCTTAGGTATCGATTACTTCAGTCTGATATGACTTCGCTGAGGCTTAAACAACCACACAGAATAACACAGGTAGTTGGGGTTATTGCGTATATATTAAATAGCCTCCGACCGCGGGTGGTCGGAGGCTATTTGCAAGCACGTTTTTGGCTGGTTTACCCGTAGATGCGTTGGGGCTGCTCTTCGCCCTTTACGGAGGCTTCGGTCACGATGACCTTGGAAACGCCCTCCTCGCTGGGGAGGTCGAACATCGTCTGCTGCAGCACGTCCTCGCAGATGGAGCGCAGGCCGCGGGCGCCGGTCTTGCGGGCAAGCGCCATGCGGGCGATCTCGTGCAGGGCGGCGTCCTCAAACTCAAGCTCAACGTCCTCGAGCTGGAACATCTTACGGTATTGACGCACCACGGCGTTCTTGGGCTCGGTCAGGATCGACACCAGGTCGTCCTCGTCGAGCGCCTGCGTCTGGGTGACGACAGGCGTACGGCCCACAAACTCGGGGATCATGCCAAAGGCGTTGAGGTCCTGCGGGAGCACCTGGCGCAGCAGGTCGTTCTCGTCGACCGAGGTGGGGCCGGCGATCTCGGAGTTAAAGCCCACGCCCTTGTTGCCCACGCGATCGGCAATAATCTTGTCCAGACCCACAAAGGCACCGCCGCAGATGAACAGGATGTTGGTCGTGTCGATCTGCAGCAGCTCCTGCTGGGGATGCTTGCGACCGCCGGTGGGCGGAACGCTTGCCACCGTGCCCTCAAGAATCTTAAGCAGCGCCTGCTGAACGCCCTCGCCCGAAACATCGCGGGTGATGGAGAGGTTCTCGGCCTTGCGGGCGATCTTGTCGATCTCGTCCACGTAGATAATGCCAACCTGTGCGCGCTCAATGTCGCCATCGGCGGCGTTGATGAGCTTGAGCAGGATGTTCTCCACGTCCTCGCCAACGTAACCGGCCTCAGTAAGCGCGGTGGCATCGGCGATGGCAAACGGCACCTCGAGGATGCGCGCAAGCGTCTGGGCGAGCAGGGTCTTGCCGGTACCAGTGGGACCGAGCAGCAGGATGTTGGACTTGGCGAGCTCCACCTCATCCATATCATCGTCGAGTTGTGAGTCCAAGCCGTCGTCAAAGGCAGACACCGCGGCGCCGCCCTCGATCACGCGGCGATAGTGGTTGTACACGGCCACCGACATGGCGCGCTTAGCGTCCTCCTGGCCCATAACATAGGCCGAAAGCTCGTCATAGATCTCGTGCGGCGTCGGCACGTGCGTGATGACCTGGCGGTCGTCCTCGAGCTCAAAGCCCTCGGTCTCGGGGTCCACGGCGGGCTGGGATGCAGCCTGACCGTGATCGTTGAGGAAGCCCGGCAGCTTGCCGTTGCGGGCAGCGTCCATAAAGTCCGAAGCCAGCGACTCCTCAAGGATCTCGGAGCAGGCGGCGACGCACTCGTCACAGATAAAGATGTTGGTCGGACCCTTTACGAGGCGACGGACCTGCCCCTGCTCTTTTCCGCAGAAGGAGCAGCGGATGGGGTTGCCGTTCTCGTCAAAGTTGTCCTGCATGTTTCCTGCCATCCTAGGCGTCCTTCGCGGCGAGATCGCGCGAGGTAACGATACGGTCGATCAGGCCGTAGTCGAGGGCCTCGGCAGCGGTCAGGTAGTTGTCGCGCTCGGTATCGGCCTGGACCTTTTCGATGGGCTGGCCAGAGGCGTCGGACAGGATCTGGTTGAGCTCGCGACGGGTCTTCTTGATCTCCTCGGCCACGATCTCAATCTCGGTCTGCTGGCCCTGCGCACCGCCGCTGGGCTGGTGAATCATGACCTTGGAATGCGGCAGGCAGAAGCGCTTGCCCTTGGCGCCGGCCGAAAGCAGCACGGCGGCCATGGACGCGGCCATACCCACGCAGATGGTGGAGACCTGCGGCTTAATGAAGTTCATGGTGTCCAGAATCGCCAGGCCGGAGTAGACCTCGCCGCCGGGCGAATTGATGTAGAGCGAGATATCCTTCTCGGCATCCTGGCTCTCAAGATGCAGCAGTTGGGCAACGACCAGGTTGGCACTGACGGAGTTGATCTCCTCGCCCAAGAAGATGATGCGGTCGTTGAGCAGGCGCGAATAGATATCGTAGCTGCGCTCGCCGCGCGGCGTCTGCTCGATAACATATGGCACGAGGGCGGAATCGAACTTAGCGATCATACGCATCTCCATTTCTCTTACGGACCAATAGTGGTTCTAGACAAACGTACGGTGCCCGCATGCTATGCATTGGCTGGCACCGTACGAAGCAACCGGATAACCGGTGTATAACTTTACCCCATCACGGGCGCACCCATGCGCTCGCGGGCAAGGTGGCGAGAATTACTCGGCGTCCTTGGCGGTCTCGTCGACCTCGGTCACCTTGGCGTTCTCGACCAGGTGGTCGACGGCCTTGGAACGACGGATGGACTCGCGAACGGCAGGCATGCGGCCATCGGCGATGAACTCGGCCTTGGAAGCCTCGACGTCCTTGACGCCGGCCTTCTCGAACTCAGCGTTGATGTCATCCTCGGTGACCTCGATCTTGAGCTCGCGGGCGAGGGCGTCCAGAGCCAGGGACTCACGGGCAACGTCGTTGGCCTGCTTGTGCAGGTCGCCGATGAACTGCTCCATGGTCAGGCCGGAAGCGGGCAGCCAGGTGTCCAGGGTCATGCCGCGGGCAGCGAGGTTGGACAGGAAGTTCTGGCCAAGCTCCTCAAAGACGGACTGCTCGTAGTCGGCGTCCATCTCGTCGAGCTGCAGGCGCTCGGCGAGAGCGGAGACGCAACGGTTCTCCTTCTCGGCCGGGAGGCGGGAAGCCTTGTCCTGCTCGATCTCGAGCCTGATGGCGTCGCGCATAGCGTCGATGCTGTCGAAGCCAAAGTCGGACTTGACGAGCTCGTCGGTGAGCTCGGGGGTGTTGCGGACCTTAATGCCCTTGACGGTGACCTCGACGGTGTGGGTCTCGGCCTCCTCGCCCTCCTCGACCTCGTCGGTCCAGGTGACGGTCTTGACGTCGTCAACGTTAGCACCGATCAGGGCCTCGTTGAACTCCTTGGGGTTGCTGTCGCTACCGGCGATGAGCATGCGGCCCTCGGCGGCAAAGTTGTCAGCGTTCTCGACGGCCTTGAGGTCGACGGTGACGTAGTCCTCGGCCTCGACAGCGCGACCCTCGACGTCCTCGAAGGTGGCACGGTAGTTGAGGAGCATCTCGACCTGGTTGTTGATCTCGGACTCGGTGACCTCCGCGGGGGGCATCTCGATCTCGACGGCGTCGAAGGAGGAGAGCTCGGCAGCAGGACGCAGGGAAAACTCGACGGTGTAGGTGTAGTCCTCGTGATCCTTGGCGAGGTCGAGCTCCTTGTAGTCACCATTCTTGGTGGGGACGATGTCCAGCTCGTTGAGGACGGCGGGCTCGTTGGCGGCGATCAGGTCGTTGGTGGCCTGAGCGAGGGTAGCCTCGGCGCCAAGAGCGGAGTCGATGACCGGACGGGGGGCCTTGCCGGCACGGAAGCCCGGGAAGCGATACTTCTTGGCGGTGTCCTTGTAGGCCTTCTTGATCGCGGCGTCGACGTCGGCGGCCGGGATGGTGACCGTAGCGGTGAGCTTGGCGTCCTTGACGTCAGAAGCGGTGATGTTCAACACGTTCCTCCTCATACTGCCCAGCTTATCTGAGGTGCTGGTACCTTTATGCAACAAAGTGTCGCGAGGGCATAAACCGACGCGGGTGCGTTGGTGCGGGCGAAAGGACTCGAACCTTCACGGGAATCCCACCAGAACCTAAATCTGGCGCGTCTACCAATTCCGCCACGCCCGCATGAGCGCACAGACTAGGAATGATAGCAGATACGAACGGCAAGCGCACGCACACCTTTTACAAGCTCACGACCTTACCACGAGTGCAAGCCAATAGAGCACGCCACCCCATCTCATAAGTTGCGGTGGAATAGGGACTGTATGGGGCTCCAGTCCTCCAAAACAGTCCCTATTCCACCGCAACTTCGGTGGGACTCGGCAGTCTGGCGGTGCTGGCCATGTGCCGGAAAGCGTGTCCCGGTTTGGGGCCTCGGAATGGGACGCAATTTCCGCTATAGCCATCAGCAGGAAACTGCAACCCGTTTTGAGCCCCTATTCCGGGATGCACTTTCCGCCAAAGGCCTCAAACGGAAACTGCAGCCCACAATTCGGTCGAAAAGTGGGCAGCAGTTTCCCAGGGCTAGGCAATGAGCGGATACAGCGCCTCCTCGCCTACTCCCCCAGCAGGGCCTTCTCGGGCGTGATCGGCAGCGAGCGCACCTGGTGGCCGGTGGCGTGCGCCACGGCCGAGGCCACGGCGGCGAGCGGCGTGTTGATGACGACCTCGCCGATCGACTTGGCGCCAAACGGGCCCGTCGGCTCGTAGCTCGGCTCAAAGGCCACGCGAATGCTGCCGATATCCAGGCGCGTGGGCAGCTTGTAGCTCATAAAGTTGCCGGTGCGCAGGCGACCGCGGTCGTCGTGCTCGACGATCTCGTAGAGCGCGTGACCGATACCCTGGGCAATGCCGCCCTCGGCCTGGACGCGCGCGAGCGCCTCGTTGATCACGGTGCCGCAGTCCACAGCCGCCGCGTAGTCCACCACAGTCACCTTGCCGGTAGCCTTGTCGACCTCGACCTCGGCAATACCGGCCATAAACGGCGGAGGCGAAACGGGCAGGCAGGCAGAGGCGTGCGAGGTGAGCGCGTCGCCGCCTGCGATGTTCTTGACGCACAGGTTGGCAAAGTCGCGCAGCGTGAGGTAGCGGTTCTGCTCGCGCGCGGCACGCTCGTCGGACAGGCGCACATACTGACCATCAAAGACCACATCGGCGGCGTCCACGTCCCACATCTGGGCGGCCTTAGCGCAGATCTTCTCGCGCAGCTCGGTCGCGGCGTTCTTGGCTGCCAGGCCCGTCACGTAGGTACCGGAGCTCGCGTACGAGCCGGCGTCGAACGGCGACACGTCGGTGTCCACGCCGCGCACCACGATCAGCGAGCTCTCAACGCCCAGCTCCTCGGCGGCAATCTGCGCCAGGATCGTGTCGACACCCATGCCGTTATCGGTGGCGCCGGTGCCGATGGTAATGAAGCCGTCCTCTTCCAAGCGCATGTCGATGCCGCCGATATCCACGTTGGAAATGCCCGAGCCCTGCATGGTGAGCGCACAGCCCAGAGCACGCACACGGTCGCCCAGGTCGACGGCCAGCGGCTTGTCGCGCCAGCCGATCATGTCCATCGCGCGCAGCAGGCAGCGGTCGAGCGCGCAGGCGTTGAGCTTCTCGTTGTAGTACTGCGGCATGATCTCGCCCTCGCGCACGATGTTCTTAAGGCGCAGGTCGGCGGGGTCCATATGCAGCATGTCGGCGAGCTCGTTGACGGCACTCTCCACGGCAAACTGGCCCTGGGTGGCACCGTAGCCGCGATACGCGCCGCCGCGGTTGGTATTGGTATAGACGGCGTCCCAGCTAAAGCGGCTCGCCTTCACATGGTTGTAGATGGGCAGGCTCTTGTGGCCCGAAAGGCCGATCGTCGTGGTAGCGTGCTCGCCGTACGCGCCGGCGTTGGACAGCGTGTGCAGGTCGATGGCCGTGATGATGCCGTCGTTCATGGCGCCCAGCTTAACGGTCATCTGCATCTGGTGGCGCGAGTTGCCCGCGGTGATGGTCTCCTCGCGCGTGTAGCAACAGTAACTCGGACGGCCGGTCTGCTGGGTCACGAACGCCACGAAGATCTCGCAGCAACCCGTCTGCTTGGAGCCAAAGCCGCCGCCGATGCGCGGCTTGATGACCTGCACCTGCGACTGCGGAATATCGAGCGACTGCGCGACCATGCGGCGCACGTGGAAGGGCACCTGCGTGGAGGTGGTCACCGAGATGCGCCCAAACGCGTCGGTCGTCGCGAAGGCTCGGAAGGTCTCCATGGGCGCGGTCTGCGTGGCCTGGCTGGTGTAGGTGCGCTCAAAGACGATGTCGCTCTGGGCGAACGCCTCGTCAAGGTTGCCAAAATCGCTCGTGCCACTGCACACTAGGTTGCGCGGAACGTCGCCACCCTGCGGGAACATAAAGGTCACGTCGCCCTCGGGGTGTACCACGATGTCGTTATCGAGCGCCTGGGTAAAGTCGAGCAGGGGCTCGAGTACCTCGTAGTCGACCTTGATGAGCTTGAGCGCCTTGTCGGCGGCCTCCTCGGTCTCGGCGGCGACAATCGCCACCTCCTCGTTTTGGTAGCGCACCAGGTTCTCGAGAATCAGGCGGTCGTAGGGACTCGGCTGCGGATAGCTCTGACCGGCGATGGTAAAGCGGCGCTTGGGCACGTCCTCGTAGGTGTAGACGCCCACCACACCGGGCACCTTCAGGGCGCGCGACGCATCGATGGAACGGATCTTGGCGCGGGCATACGGGCTGCGCTTGAGCTTAACGATGAGCGCGCCGGCGGGCACCAGGTCGCCCGTGTAGACGGGACGCCCCTCGAGCAGGGCCTTCGAGTCCTTTTTGGGCTGCTTGTGGGTGATCTGCTTGTACGAGACACCGTCGCAGCTGGTGTTATTGACCGGCAGCTCGGGCATCTCAAAGCCCACCTGCACGCCGGACTCGTTAAGAAAGTGCACGATAGCGCGCAGCTGGCTCTCGTAGCCGCTGCAACGGCAGAGGTTGCCGGCGAGCTGGCGCGAAAGCTCCTCGCGCGTGGCAACGAGGCTTAGATCATCCTTGGCAGCGCGGGCAAGCGCCAGCACGTTCATGATGAGGCCGGGGGCGCAAAAACCGCACTGCTCGGCGCCTTCGGCAGCCATCGCGCGAGCGAGCGCCTCGGACTCGGCCTTGAGGCCCTCGAGCGTGGTGACGGACCGGCCCTCGACGCGCGCGGCGGGAACCGAGCAGCTCAGCACCGGGTCGCCGTCGAGCCACACCGTGCACAGACCGCAGTTGGTGGTCTCGCAGGCGCAGCGCACCGACGCGCAGCCCTGCTCGCGCAGCAGCGCAAAGAGCATGGTATCGGGGGCAATCTGAACCTTGACCTTGCGGCCGTTGAGCGTAAAGGAAAGATCGATGAGTTTGGCAGCCATTAGCGCACCTCGCTAGAATCGACGCCGGGCACGCGGCGGCAGGAATACTCGTCCGTGGCAAACTTAGGCACTTGCACGGTCTCGAGCTCGCGGGCAAGCGCGGCCGAAAGCTCGATGCCGGCGGCGCGACGCACGGCCTGAATCGCCAGCGGGGCCGAGATGCGGCGGCGGTACTCGGCCGAGCCCCACATGTTGCTGCCATAGCTCAGCGCACGTACGGACGCGGCCAGGGCGCGCAGCTCGTCCTCGGAAGGCTGCTCGGCGGTAAGGCCGCATGCCTCACCCTGCAGCAGGGTCGCGCGCAGCGGGCGGGCGCCCACGGTGACATGCCAGCTGTTGTCCCACCAGGCGGCGGTAACGTTTAAGGAGGGGAAGTCCGTCGCGGCCTTGCGCACGGCCTCGTAGCTTGCGCGGTAATCGTGCTTAACAATCACCACGTGCTCGATCACGTCCCGCACGTAACCCATGTCCACGAACTCGGCGAGCGGCACGCGGCCGGCCCCCGTCAGCTCAACGTACGAATCGAGCGCCAAAAATGCCGAGAGCACGTCCGAGAAACCAAAGCGACCGTAAATGCTGCCGCCCACCGTGGCGGTGTTACGCAGCTGCACGCCCACGATGTCGTGGACGGCGAACTCAAAGACATGGTTGACAAGCGCGTTGAGCTCGGCATGACGCTCGAGCTGGCGCAGGGTGCACATGGCACCGATGCGAAATTCGGTCTCGGTCTCCTCAATCTGATCGAGTCCGCAGGCCGAAAGGTCAATCGCCGTCGCCACACGACGCGATCCCAGGCGCATCCAGATGCCACCGCCCACAATCTTGTTGTTGCGGTTCTTCTGCAAGAGCTCATAGGCTTCGGCCGCGTTTCCAACACGGACGTAGGTACCGAACTTGAGCACGTTCTCCCCCATCTCTTCACTTGTCCAGTACCTTTAAGTGTACCAAACGAGGGGGCACAGCTCGTGTCGGGACAAAATGAACCGTTTTCCTCCGTCGCATGCGGATCAAAAAAGGCTCCCAGCCGGAATGGCTGGGAGCCTCATCACATGCTATGTCGAGCGAAGATTTAGCAGACGCCCTGAGCCAGCATGGCGTCGGCGACCTTCAGGAAGCCGGCGATGTTGGCGCCCATGACGAAGTTGCCCTCCTCGCCGTACTTCTTGGCGGTGTCGTCCACGTTGTGGAACATGCCGCGCATGAGCTGCTCGAGCTTGCCGTCGACCTCCTCGAAGGTCCAGGACAGGTGCTCGGCGTTCTGGCTCATCTCCAGGCCGGACACGAGCACGCCGCCGGCGTTGGCAGCCTTACCGGGCATAAAGGCGACGCCGTTCTCCTGGAAGTAGGTCGTGGCCTCGATGGTCGTGGGCATGTTCGCGCCCTCGCCGACCACCTTGCAGCCGTTGGCGACGAGCGCCTGGGCGTCCTCGAGCAGCAGCGTGTTCTCGCGAGCGCAGGGCAGCGCGATGTCGCAGGGCAGCTGCCACACGCCGCGGCCGTCGCCCTCGTGCCACACGGCGTTGGGCTTCTCGTCGACGTACATAGCGAGCGTGACGCCCTTGTCGTGGCCGGAGCGCTTCTTGTTGTAGACGTGCTCGAGCACGGTGTAGTCGATGCCGTCGGGATCCTCGACCCAGCCGTGGGTGTCGGAGCAGGCGAGCACCTTGCCGCCGAGCTGGGAAACCTTCTGGACGGCGTAGATGGCGACATTGCCGGAGCCGTGAACGACGACGTTCTTGCCCTCGAAGGAGTCGCCGCGGCTCTTGAGGTACTCGTCCACAAAGTAGGCCAGACCGTAGCCGGTGGCCTCGGTACGGGCGAGCGAGCCGCCAAAGGAGAGACCCTTGCCGGTAAGGACGCCGGTCCACTCGTTGGTCAGGCGCTTGTACTGACCGAACAGGTAGGCAACCTCGCGGCCGCCAACGCCCAGGTCGCCTGCGGGAACGTCGGTGTTGGGGCCAATGTGGCGATAGAGCTCGGTCATAAAGGACTGGCAGAAGTGCATGATCTCGTTGTTGGACTTGCCCTTGGGGTCAAAGTCGGAGCCGCCCTTGCCGCCGCCCATGGGAAGGGTGGTCAGGCTGTTCTTGAGGATCTGCTCCAGGCCAAGGAACTTGAGCATACCCAGGGTGACCGTCGGATTAAAGCGCAGGCCGCCCTTGTAGGGTCCAATGGCAGAGTTGAACTCGACGCGATAGCCGCGGTTGACCTGAACCTTGCCCTGGTCGTCGACCCAGGGGACACGGAACATAACGATGCGCTCGGGCTCGACGAGGCGCTCAAGCAGGGCGGCCTCCTCGTACTCGGGATGGGCGTCGAGCGCCGGCTGGATGGTGCCGAGGATCTCGGTCGCGGCCTGGATGAACTCAGGCTGCTCGGGATAGCGGGCCTTGAGCTCGTCGAGAACTTTCTGCGTGTAGCTCATGCTTCCTCCAATTGATGGAAAAGAAAAGTGTCGTTCGAGGCGCCCCATGCGCCGCGAGCTTTATCGAGTATGGATAATATCGCACTGTTGCGGGAAAGTTTCGCATAAGCCTACAAGCAGATGTTTCGTTTTGATTACGATGCAGGTAGAAGCGTTTTTGAGTGCCTGACGTGCAAAACCCGTGTTTCAAACCTGTTTCGTCCACGTGTTCCAAACCACCACATTGGGGACAGCACCTTTGTGGTGGTGTGGTAGTTAGAGGACGAGCTGATGGTAGTCGGCGGGGGTTATGCGGCCTTCGGTGGCAGCGCGAAAGGCGGCGAGCGCATCGCCCGAGAACGGCATGGCCCAGCACAGACCGCAGCCTGCGGTAATGGAGCCTGGCAAAGGCATAATGCGCCCGGGCACGCCGGCATCCAGGCACAGCTGCTCGCATTCCATCACATCGAAGGTGCTGTCGAACGATACGATGATCTTGCGTTCGTGGTCGAGGGCATCGCTTAGCGAAGTCGCCCGATGCGAATCGCGATACGCAGCTGCCGCGGCCTCTTCCTCGGCCGTATGCCCACAGCCACCACAGCCGCAGGTACAAGGCTCGGAACCATCGCAAGTGCAAGGCTCTCCCGTGTCAGGGCAAATATCGTGAGACATGGCAACTCCAATCGTCTAGGCGAGTAACTCGGCCGCCGCAAACTCCTCGGGCGTATTGACGTTCTCGAAGCAGAGCGTCGAGCCCGTGGCCTTAACGATCTGCGGCTCATCCATATAACCAGCCTGAACGCGATTGATCAGGCAGCGAATGCGCTGGCGGTCGCAGGCGAGCAGCTCTTGGGCAACCGGCGCACACGCGTCACGGCGCCAGACGGCGCAAAGCGGCTCAATCCCCCGCTCCTCGCGCGGCACGCACACGTCGAGTGTCTCGGCCTCAACACGATCGGCAAGCGTGCCGATGAGTTCCGGCGAGACAAACGGCATATCGCAGGCGACGATCGCCACGAGCGGCAATCGGGCCGCGGCCAATGAGCTCGCGATGCCGCGCATGGCACCCGCCGGCCCTTCAAGGTCCGCCACCACATGCGGCACCAAGCCGCCAAACGCGCGCTCCTCAAGATAGGCAAGCTCGCTGGGACGCGACGTCGTCACGACCAGCTCGCCGGCAACCTGAGCCAGGCGGCCCAGCACGCGCTCGATCAAAGGCTCGCCGCAAAACAACATCCGTGCCTTATCGCAGCCCATGCGCGAGGACAGCCCGCCCGCTTGAACGACGCAAGAAAGATCGGCCCGTCTTACGGTAGTCATACGGCAAACCACCCCCATCGGCATGCCCGAAACCCAGTGCACGAAGCTAAATACAGCCGTCGAAATAGCGGCGCTACGAAAAGCTCGTGCAAAAACAAAACAGCGCCTTTGCGGCACGCAGCAAGACCGCGAGCACAAAAGCGCTGGTAGCGTATGGCGGGAACGTATGTGAATCGAACACATCCAAGACGTTTTGCACGCCTCGCAACGGTTTTGAGGACCGCGGAGCCCACCGGAGCCCATCCGTTCCCAAGTGCGGCGGTATTTTACCAAACCGAGCAGCCAATCTAGCGCAGGGAGCGCAGGCCGCCGGCATCCTTGTCGAGCACCGTAAAGCGCACGGCATCCAGGTGCTCTAAGATGCTGATGGCGCGTTTGCGCGACACGCCCAGGGCCTCGCGCAGCACGCTCGTGGTGGCAGCGCCGCCGGCCGCCTCAATGGCGGCGGCGACGAGCTCACGCGCATGGGCCTCGGCAGCAGCGGACAGGGCAACGTCGCGCTCGACCTTAACGATCGAGCGGTTGAGCGAAAGCTCGCGCAGGGCACGCGTCATGGTGTCGCGATCGAGCTGCAACCGCTCGCCCACCTCGGGCAACGTCGGTGCATCGAGGCCGGCTTCGTCCAGCAAGGAAACGATCCGCTCGCAAGCCTCTCGCACCACGCGTGCCGCCGCGGCGGCCGAATGCGGATCGAATACCTCGGCGCCCTCGGCGGCGCACACGCCGCGCGAACAGCCCTCGGCAATCAGAGCCGCGGCAACGCCTTCATCAGCGGCAGGCCACGCAGCATGGGCAACGGCGCCGGGCGTAAAGCCCGTCTCCTTGGGAGCCGCCGCGTGCATGGCTGACAGGGTCGCCGCCAGTGCATCCATCGCGGCGTCGAGCACCGCAGCGTCCGCCAAGAGGTCCGCGTCACCCGCGGCAAGCTTGCGAACGGAGCCCTGCGCCACCAACCCACGCAGTGCGGCATCGACCTCATCGACACCAAGGTCCAAAGCCTCGGCAGCATCAACCGCCGTAACCGGCAGCGTCTGCAGCGCCAGCCAAGCGCCCACACCGCCCGCGATATCGCCGGACTCGAGCGCCGCATACAGCGAACGCTCCCCTTCGGAAAGCTCGCGCGAGCGACGGCAGCGCGAAAGCAGCACACGCCCGCCGCCAATAAGCATCACGGGTGAATAGGACAGCACCACGACATGGTCCCCGGCACGTAGCGGCAGCGAGTTTTCTAAGCGCACCTGAACAATACGGGTTTCGCCCACCGCCATGGGGGCCTCGCCCTCCATGAACATGATGCGACCGACGACCTCGGCCGTACCCGCCATCACGTGCACGCGCGCACCCGACTCGAGCACGCGCGGTTTGACGCCCTCGCGACCCAAATACGTAAACGTCATCATAAAGCGCATCGTCTGGCCAAAGCGGCCCGCCACGCCGAGCATCTCACCGCGATCGAGCGCGGCGACAGCATCGCCCACCAAGTTGAGCGCCACACGCTGACCGGGCAACGCCCGCGGCGTATCGCCATGCACCTGAATCCCGCGCACGCGACAGACCGTACGCGACGGCAAAGCCATCAGCTCGTCGCCCACCGCAACCGGCGCATCGTGCAACGTTCCCGTCACCACGGTACCGGCGCCCTTGATCGTAAAGCAGCGGTCGATGGGCAGACGCGGTGCGGCATCGGTGAGCTCGCCACGGGCACGGCAGGCATCCCAGCAAGCGGCAACCTGCTCGTCGAGCGCAGCCAGCAGGTCATCGATCCCCTCGCCCGTCTTAGACGACACGGGCACAATCGGCGCGCCCGCAAACACGGTACCCGACAAAAAGTCATCGACATCGAGCTCGGCCAGCTCAATCATTTCGCTATCGGCCAGGTCGCACATCGTCAGCGCGACCACCATATGCGTAACGCCCAGCAGCTCCAGCACATGCACGTGCTCGCGGGTCTGCGGCATAACGCCCTCGACGGCCGAAACCACCAGCACGGCCACGTCGATGCCCGTGGCGCCCTGCACCATGGCGCGCAAGTAATGCACGTGGCCCGGCACGTCGACCAGGCCAACGATCTTGCCACTCGGCAACGCCAGCTCGCCAAAGCCCAGCTCCACGGTCATACCGCGACGGCGCTCAACCTCCAGACGGTCGGGATTCTTGCC
Organism: Collinsella sp.; assembly: GCA_031294825.1. Classification (GTDB taxonomy): domain Bacteria; phylum Actinomycetota; class Coriobacteriia; order Coriobacteriales; family Coriobacteriaceae; genus Collinsella. The sequence goes on from JAUMPM010000038.1 coordinate 19,460, forward strand.
GGTCAACGCCTCGATCAGTGCCGACTTACCGTGGTCGACGTGGCCCGCCGTGCCAACAATAACGGGACACTCCACCAGCGCTTGAACCTCACTCATCGCGCAACCGCCTTCTTAACGCACGCGACGAGCGTCGATGCCGCCGTCTCGATATCGCGGTCGCCCACGAGCGTGCGTACATCAAACAGAATGCGGTCGTGCGAAGTTCGCGTGACGACCGGCGTGTCGAAGTCCTGGACAAGCGAGCGCTTGAGCGCGTCGACGGACAGGCACCCGTCGACCGGGCAGACGGCCACGCACATGGTGGGCAACTCGACGGTAGGCAGCGAGCCGCCGCCAGGAGTCGACGACTCCTCGACGATTTCCACCTGCACGGCACACGGGCAGCCAGCCTTATCGAGACCCGCCACCATCAGCTCGCGCAGCTTACGCGCGCGACGCTCCAGATGAGCCTGCGGCAGCGTAAGCATGTTGAGCACCGGCACCTCGCGATGGGCCACATCCGCCCCATCCATGTAAATGCGCAGTGTGGCCTCGAGCGCCGCCAGCGCGAGCTTGCCCGGACGCAGGGCACGCATAAGCGGATGCGACCCGCAGGCCTGGACCAGATCGCGACGACCCATGATAATGCCCGCCTGTGCAGCACCGAGCAGCTTATCGCCCGAGCACGACACGATATCGAGCCCCGCCGCGACCGAAGCCGGCGTGGGCTCCTCACCGCCGCGCACCAGGATGTCATCGGGCAAAAGTGCGCCCGACCCTTGATCCTCGTAGAACAGCAGGCCATGCTTGTGGGCCAGGGCGGCAAGCTCCCGAGAGCCCACCTCCTCGTGGAAGCCCTCGATGCGATAGTTGGAAGGATGGACCTTGAGGATCATCGCCGTATCGGGCGTGATGGCGCGCTCGTAGTCGCTCAAATGCGTGCGGTTGGTGGCCCCGACCTCGACGAGCTTGGCACCCGAGGCCTCCATAACATCGGGGATACGGAAGCTGCCGCCGATCTCGACAAGCTCACCGCGGCTGACGATGACCTCCTTGCCCGCGGCATGGGTCGCCAGCACCAACAGCACGGCGGCCGCGTTATTGTTAACGACCAGCGCGTCCTCGGCACCGGTAAGCGAACGGATGAGCTGCGCGGCGTGCTCCTTGCGCGACCCGCGCGAGCAGGTGTCCACGCTGTACTCGAGTGTGCTGTAGCCGCGCGCGACCTCGGCCACGGCCTTGGCGGCCGACTCCGCGAGCGGGGCTCGACCCAGGTTGGTATGGATGACCACGCCTGTCGCGTTGACGGCAGGGCGCAGGCTCGGCAGCGCGGAGCGATGCGCACGCCATTCGATGGCCGAGGCCAGCTCGCGCCTGGAACGCGGGGCGACACCGGCACGAATTGCGGCGCGCTCCTCGTCGAGCTCGGCCGTCACGGCAGCATGGACCACCGTGTCACAGGTCTCCCCCGCCGCCTTCACCACCGGCCACTCGGCAAGCAGCTCGTTGACGGAAGGAATGGCGCGCAGGCGGGCGCGCACCTCATCGGACATGTTCTGGCTATCGCTCATGTGCAGCCTTTCAAAACCAAGGGCAGATCAGTCGGACGTTCATCAAAAACCAGCCGAATCAACCTGCTGAATCAATCAGTCGTTATTATCCACGTGCTCCGTGATCTTTTCCGCGCGAACGGCGTTTTCCTGGGTGAGTGCGGCGCCCGTCAACGGGTCCCAACGCAACGGCGTATGGTCGAGCGGGCCCACGCCCAAGGCTTGAGCGCCACCGGCATCGGCGCCAAACGAACGCCCACCGGGGGCGGCCGACGTAAAGATGCACGCCGGATGCAGATACGGCGTCGTCTCCACTCGCACGCGGTCGCGGCCCATATCGCTCACGAGTTCGACGATCTCGCCGTCGACGATGCCCATGCGCGCAGCAACATCGGCATTCATCTGCACGGCATCCAGGTCCGATCCGGCCTCGGCGGCACCTTGGGCCGCAAGCCTTCGCGAGGTATGCGACTCAAAGGGACGGTTGCCGCTAATGAGGCGAAACATCCCCGGGCCAGGCTCCACCATGGGAGCGATCCAGTTGGGTACACGACCCAGGTCGGCTCGTTCCCATACGTCGCTTGCCAGCGCAATTTTGCCGCCATCCAAGGGAATCACCGGCTCACCCGTGCGCGACGGCAGCGCCACGCCCGTATCGGCCCAACCGCGCTTCTTGAGTGCGGCAAGATCAATCCCAAAAGGCGCCACCTGGGCAGCTGCCAGATCGTCAGACGTAAACTGGAAGTACTCGCCCACGCCACACGCCCGCGCCAGACCGGCAAAAATCTCCCGACCGGGACGTGTGTCATCATGCTGCACAGGCAGCACGGCGTTGCGGTAGAACACGCGCGCATCGTTGGCGCCCGCCAGCGTTCCCACGCCGCGGTCAGCCTCCAGATACGTCACGTCGGGCAGCACGAAATCAGAAGCACGCGCCGTCTCGGACCAGCGAATATCAATCGTCACGAGCAAGTCGAGCTGCTGCAAAATACTCAACCAAGCCTGTGCATTGCCATAGCCCGCACCGGGGTTACTGGCATAGACGATGAGCCCACGCAAATCGCCGGCAAGAATCGACTGACCGATGGTCGTGCACAGGCCGCGCACCGGATCGACCAGTGGATAGCGCTCGGACCCCAGCTTGGGCCCACGCGGCACCGGCGGCGTCGCAAAGCGCGTGGGATCGAGGTCGCCCAACACAAGCGGCGTGGGCGGGTTGAGCGCACCGCCCGCGTGTCCGATGCAGCCCAGCAGCACGTCGACCAAGCAAATAGCGCGCGCGGTCTGGGTGCTATTGGCATACGCGATTCCGATGCCGCCATGAAAGCCCGCATCCACCACGGCGGCAGGCGCGGCGGCAGCGAGATCGCGCGCCGTGGCGACAATCTCTGCGGCCGGCACGTCGCACATCGACTCGGCCCACTCGGGCGTCCAAGCATTGGACGCCTGCGCCAGCTCGTCAAAGCCTGTGGTGTAGCGGTCCACAAACTCGTGGTCGTACAGGTCCTCGGCAATCAACACATGCGCGATGCCCAGCAGCAACGCCAAGTCGCAGCCCGGGCGCACGCGCAGCCAGCGGTCGGCAAGCGCCGCCGAGCCGCTGCGCCGGGGGTCAACCACGATGATCTTCGCCCCGCGCCGGCGCGCATCGTTGAGCGCATCGACGGCCCCCATCGTCGACGAATCGACAATGGAACGCCCCAGGTACATGATGCAGTCGGTATGCGCCAGGTCGGAGGCGGGACTATAGCCCAGGCTGCGCTCCCAACCGGTAAGTCGGCTTACCTCGCAGGCACCATCGGCACCGTACACGTTGGGCGAGCCCAGTGCATGCATAAAGCGATAGGCCCAGTAGCGGTCGAACGAGGGAACGCCGAGCGTCATGCCCAGCGCACGAGGCCCGCGCTCGTCAACAATCCCCCCAAGGCGCGCTGCAATCTGCGCGAACGCCTCGTTCCACGAAATCACATCGAACCCCGAGCCATCAGCTCGTCGGCGCATAGGATGCAAAATCCGGTCGCGCTCGTCAAACGGCATTGCCAGGCGATGCCGTCCGCGGGCGCACAGGGCACGCGCCGCGCACGGATGCCCCGGCACCGGCAGCTCGGCCACCACGCGACCGTCCTCAACGCGTGCCGCAAAGGCGCAATCGGCATAGCATCCCCCGCATGTGGTCACCACGGCGCGACCGTCACGCTTCACAGCAGATGCCATCTCGATTACCCCTTTCATCAGCCAAACACAACAGGCCAAAAGCCCAGCAACGAGCCCCAGACCCAAAAAGCCTCCCGCACGGCAACGCCCCGCGGGAGGCCAACGTCAAATAGGCGGTACTTTACGCCTCGGACTTCTTGGCGTAGACAAACCAGTAGCCGAGCGCGATCAGAACCGCGCCGCCCACGATGTTGCCCAGCGTGGCGGCGGACAAGTTAAACGCAATGCCCGCAGCGTTGAGCGCATCGGCGCCGGCGACCTTGGCACCATAGCCGCACGCGTGCATCACGGCACCCATGGGCAAAAAGTACATGTTGGCGACACAGTGCTCAAAACCGCAGGCCACAAAGGCGGCGATGGGCAGCAGAATGCCCACAACCTTATCGACCACGGTCTTGCCGGCGGTACCGATCCACACGGCAAGGCACACAAAGATGTTGCACAGGATGCCGCGGAAGAAGATCGTCACCCAGTCGATCGTCACCTTGCCGGCGGCGACGCTCACCATGGAATTGGCGACCGCCTCGCCGTTGAGCTTATAGATGCCGGCCATGTACACCAAAAAGACGATGAACAGGGCTCCGACGAAATTGCCGACCCACACGACGGCCCAGGCCTTGAGCATCTGGACCAGGGTGATCTTTTTACTCTTGAGCGCGCAGACCATAAGCGAATTACCGGTAAACAGCTCGGCGCCGCACACCAGCACGAGCACCAGGCCCAGGCAAAAGCACAGGCCGCCCACGACGCGCTGGGCGCCCCAGCCCAGCGTGCTATCGCTCAAGAACACGGTAAAGAACAGGCCGCCGAAGGCAATGAACGCACCAGCGAACATCGCCAAAACAAAGGCCTTTGCGACCGGCAGGTTGGCCTTGGTCACGCCGGCGGCCTCGGTCTTGGCCTCGATCGCGGCGGGCGCAAGGCAATCGGGAGCGGGATATTCTGCCTTGGAATCTGCCATGTCAATCACTTCTTTCCTAATCAGCAGGGACAAGCGCTCCTATTGCTCTTGTCCCAAGCGGACAAAGTGGGAAAAGTCGTTGGCGGCCACGGCGTCGTACACGGCGTCGACGGCGTCAAAGACCTCCGGGGACATAGGGTTGTAAAACTCCGTATCGCCCGGCTGAATCCCTATGAAGACGATATCTTCGCACGATTGCTCAATCTCTTCGATCAGAATCGACAAAGGGAGCGAATGCGTGGTGAACATCGACTTGCGGGCCACATCGCGCTTATCGAGCAGGCGGATAGACCCGACGGGCAGCGCCATGTCGGCGGCATCGACCAAGACCAGGCGAGGCGGACGCTCGCGCTTGACCTCGATGATGTCGTCCTCGGGCGTTTGGCCACCGTCGATGGTGTACCAACCGGCAATGGGCGCGTCCTCCATCTTTTTGGAGAGCACGGGGCCGGCGGCATCGTCGGCACGCAGCACGCTTCCCGCCGTGAGCACGATACCCGCAAACGGGGCGCCGTTCACACGTCCATCCACAACGCGACCCATTACTGCAACCTTCCCGTCAGGTACACGCCCGACACATCGCGCACACGCTCAACCAGATCGCGGAACTTCATCAGAAACGCGACCTGCTGGGCATGCAGGCCAAAGTCGTCGTCGAACACCGAGATGCCGGCCTTGGCCGAGCCGCGAAAACCGCGCTCGTCGAGCAGCGTGTCGCAGGCCTCGAGCAGCGACGGCACCGCCGCCTTGTCAAGCTGGCACTCGCCAAAGGAGCGGATGGCCTCGAACTTGGTCTTGGCCTCCCCCTCCGGCAGCGCATCGACGAGCGAATAGAAGACATCCACCGGCACCGACAGGCGCGGCTCAAAGCAATCGAGCACGCCGGTGTGGTGGCCCACGGCGAGCGTGTAGTACAGCACGTCGCAGGCCTCCTGGGGAACGTCTTCCTCGGTCTCCACAAACTTACGCGTGAGCTCGTAGAAGACCACCTGGTCGGGTGCGTGGCCCAGACAGGGGTCGGCGACGCCCTCGGCGGCCTCGTCGCTTGCGCGCGAGGCATCGCCAAAGGAGCCGCCGAGCATACCGGGACCCGCAAAGTAACCAGAGCGGTCCGTGAGCTCCATCTAGTGACCTCCGGCCAGCACCAGATCCTGCAGCGCCGAGTAGACCTCGACGCGGCGCGGATCGTCCTGCTTGTCGATGAGCAGCGCCATGGCACCGCGGATATCGCCCTTGGGCGCGCCCTCGAGCGTATCCATAAACTCGTTGGCCAGGTCGCGGCCGTAACGGTAGCCGCTCATGGCACGAGCTTCGCGCTCAATGGCAACGCGCAGCTTGTACGGCACGCCGGAGTGCAGGATATCGGCCTGCTCGCCGGCGGCCTCCACCGTGGTCTCGGCATGGAGCTTTTGGTCCAGCAGACCGAGCGCCATGGCAAAGCCGTAGACGGTCTGCGCGGGGCTGGGCGGGCAGCCGGGGATATAGACATC
>JAUMPM010000005.1 GCA_031294825.1 Collinsella sp.
ATTGAAAGGAACCACTCCATGTTGAAGAAAACCCTCGCCTTCGCCTTGTCGGCGGCGCTTTTCGCGTTCTCGCTCGCCGGCTGCGGCGGAAATTCAATCGACAGCGCAAAGGCAAGCGATGCCGATTCCCAGGAAAAGACCGAACAGGCGGCCGATGCGCCCGAGGGCGCAAGCGCTGCCCCCATCACCGCCGACAAGGTGGCCGACGGCACCTATCCGATCACCGTAGATTCCAGCTCGAACATGTTCAGGATTGTGGACGCCCAGCTCATCGTGGAAAACGGCTCCATGCACTGCGTGATGACACTTTCCGGCACGGGCTACGGCAAGCTCTTCATGGGCACGGGCGACGAGGCTGCCGCCGCGAGCGAGGCCGACTTCATCCCCTATGTGGAAAACGCGGAAGGCAAGTACACCTACGACGTACCCGTTGAAGCGCTCGACGAGGACACCGCCTGCGCCGCGTGGAGCATTAGAAAAGGGCAGTGGTACGACCGCACGCTCGTGTTCGAATCCGCCGGCGTCGATCTGCGCGCCGACGCGCTGAAGTAACGCCATGCGGTCGATTCTTCCCAAAAAGGAAAGCAGGAAGCGCCGCAGCATCGCGGCGCGCGCGATCACCTGCGTTCTCGTCGCCCTGCTCGCGCTTCCCTTCGCGGGGTGCAGTGCGAGCCCGAACGCGACCGGTGGCACGGCGGGCTCTCAGGAATACACTGTGAGCGTCTCGCTTTCCGGCGGGTCAGGGCGCGCAAGCATCGCCTCACCCACCACAATTGTGAAGGATGGCGACACCTACACCGCGACCATCACCTGGTCGAGTTCGAACTACGACAAAATGACCGTCGACGGCGTGGACTACGCGCCTGTAAACGACGGCGGCAACTCCACATTCGAGATACCCGTCACGCTCGACGAGGACATCGCCGTGTCGGCCGAGACCGTCGCCATGTCGACGCCGCACACCATCGACTACACGCTCTACTTCGACTCATCCACCATGAAGGAGAAATCGGGCGACGATGCAAGCGGCGGTTCCCCTGCGGTAACGGCTTCAAGCGCCGCGGCCGACTTCCACAACGCCGATTTGGGCTGCGGCTGGGAGCCGACGGGGGCGCTTCAGCTTGAATACGCCAAGCACTTCACTGTCGACGAGTACGAAGGCGGCCTGCGGCTTATCTGCGTTTCGAACGGGGAGCGCTTCCTCGTGGTGCCGCAAGATGCGAAGGTACCTGATGGGTTGAGCTCCGACATCGCGGTCATAAGGCGCCCCGCCGACAAGGTGTACCTCGTGTCGTCGGCAACGATGTGCCTGGTCGACGCGCTCGATGCGAACGACAATATCTTAATGTCGGGCACGAAAGCCGACGATTGCTCGGTCGCGCGCTTCAAAAGCGCGCTCGAAAGTGGGGCGATCGCCTACGGCGGCAAGTACAGCGCGCCCGACTACGAGCGAATATCGGCCTCGGGCTGCACGCTCGCCATCGAGAACACCATGATCAACCACACGCCCGATGTGAAGGAAAAGCTGCAGAAGCTCGGGCTCGTCGTGCTCACCGAACAGTCGTCGAGCGAGCCCGAAGCACTCGGGCGCGTCGAGTGGATTAAGCTTTTCGGCGTCCTGTTCGACAAGGAAGACGAGGCCGCGCACCTGTTCAACGAGCAGAAGGCCCGCGTCGAGCAAACGTCGGGGCTCGCGTCGTCAGGTAAAACCGTGGCGTATTTCTACATTAACTCGAACGGGGCCGCCGTCACGAGGCGGGCGGGCGACTACGTGGCGCAGATGATCGAGCTTGCAGGCGGCAGCTACGCGCTCGATGACGCGCAGACGGCGTCGACGTCAGGTTCGTCAGTAACGCTCGAAATGGAGCGCTTCTACGCGACGGCGAAGGATGCCGACATCATCGTCTACAACGGCACCATCGACGAATCGGTTGCCACCTTGAACGACTTCGTAGGCAAAAACGCGCTATTGTCGCAGTTCAAAGCCGTGAAGAACGGCAACGTCTGGGTCACAAGCGCCGACATGTACCAGCAGATGACTTCTACCGCCGACATTATCGACGAGCTGCACGGGGCGTTCACCGGCGATGACGCGAGCGACTTCCATTATCTGAGGAAGCTCGGCTAGCACCATGAAAAGCCGACTTTCCATGACATACGACGAATCGGGGCGCGCCGCGCGGTGTCGCGTCGTGACGGCGCTGCTCGCTGTTGCCCTCATCGTGCTCGTCGGGGCCAACCTGTGCATCGGGAGCGTGCTCGTGCCAGCAGACCACATCCCCGGCATCCTTTCGGGCGGCGCGGCCAATTCCATGGAAAGCCAGGTCATCTGGGAGATTCGCCTGCCGCGCGTGCTTTCAGCCGTGCTTCTCGGCGGGGCACTTTCGCTTTCCGGGTTCCTACTGCAGACGTTTTTCAACAACCCCATCGCCGACCCGTTCATCTTGGGCGTCTCCTCGGGCGCAAAGTTCGTCGTCGCGCTTACGATGATCGCACTTCTGAACGCGAACCAGGCCATGTCCTCGCCGGCCATGGTGGCCGCAGCGTTTCTGGGCTCGCTTATCACCATCGGCTTCGTGCTCCTCATCGCACGGCGCATAAGTTCCATGGCCATGCTCATCGTGGCGGGCGTCATGGTGGGATACATCTGCTCGGCGGCGACGAACTTCCTCATCGCCTTCGCCGACGACCAGTCCATCGTGAACCTGCACAACTGGTCTTTGGGTAGCTTCTCGGGTTCGAGCTGGAACGACATCGCGGTCATCGCGGTCGTGGTGATCACCGTGAGCGCATGCGTATTCGCGATATCGAAGCCCCTTTCCGCCTTCCAGCTGGGAGAAGCCTACGCGAAAAGCGTCGGCGTGAACGTCGCACGCTTCCGCGTGGTGCTCGTCCTTCTAGCGAGCATGCTCTCTGCCTGCGTGACCGCGTTCGCTGGTCCGGTGTCGTTCGTAGGCATCGCGGTTCCGCATCTCGTGAAGTCGGCGTTGAAGTCGTCGAAGCCCATCCGCGTGATTCCTGCGTGCTTCTTGGGAGGCGCCATCTTCTGCGCGGGCTGCGATTTGATCGCGCGCACGCTGTTCTCCCCCGTCGAGCTTTCCATCAGCGCCGTCACCGCCATCTTCGGCGCGCCGGTGGTTATTGCACTCATGTTGAAGAAGCGGGTGAGGTAGATGGGGGAATTCGTGCCGCGGACCAAAACGCTCGGAGGGAACATTCCATGCTTGGCCAGTCCTGAGCTCGCACGAAAGCGCCAGAAGGCACTTTCGGCTCGTGCGGAACTGCGCGCGGAACGCCTCCTCCGAGCGCAGTCGAACCTCGAAACCCCGGTCGAAACGCAGGCTGACGGAGCGCCGCTTTTCCGCATAAGCGACCTGTCGGCGGGCTACGACAAGAAGGTCGTAGTCGAAGGTGTCGATCTGGAGGTTCGCGCGGGCGACGTCGTGGCGCTCATCGGGCCGAACGGCTCGGGCAAGTCGACCATCTTGAAAACCATCACACGCCATCTTGCACCGCTTGCCGGCGCGGTCGAGCTCGACGGACGGGAGATTTCCCGATGGAAGACGGCGGAGTTCGCAAGGAACCTTGCCGTTATGCTGACAGATCGCCCCCGGACCGAGCTCCTCACCTGCCGCGATATCGTAGAGGCGGGAAGACATCCCTACACCGGGCGAATGGGCACACTCTCGCCCGACGACCATAGTCGGGTCGACGAGGCAATGAAAACCGCACATGTGGAAGAGCTCGCCGAGCGCGACTTCATGCAGATAAGCGATGGGCAACGCCAGCGCGTCATGCTCGCACGCGCCATCGCGCAGGATCCGCGTGTGCTCGTGCTCGACGAGCCCACGTCGTATCTCGATATCCGCTACCAGATCGACCTGCTGCGAATACTTCGCCACCTTGCGAAATCGCGGAATGTGGCTGTCATCATGTCCATCCACGAACTCGAGCTCGCGCAGAAAAGCGCCGACAAGGTGATTTGCGTGAAGGACGGCCGGGTCTTCCGCGCCGGCGCACCCGAGAACATATTCACGCGCGAGACAATTGGCGAGCTCTACGGCCTTCAGCATGGCACCTTCAACGAGCGCTTCGGCAGCGTGGAAATTGGGCGCCCACACGGTGATGCGCACACGTTCGTCATCGCCGGCGCAGGTACGGGGTCGGCTGTGTTTCGCCAGCTCATCCGGCAGGGCAAGGCGTTCTACGCGGGCGTTCTGCACGAAGGGGACATCGACTGCGAGCTCGCGCGCGACCTGGCGACGGAATGCGTGGCCGAGCGCGCCTTCGAGCCGATCGGGGATAAAACCATAGCCCGCGCCAAAGAGCTCCTCGTCCACTGTGCGCGCCTTATTGTGTGCCCCGCCGCCTTCGGCACCATAAACGCCCGCAACGCAGAGCTCGTCGCCTTCGCACGCTCGCATGGTATCGAGGTCATGCAAGCGTGCGAAGGCGCATCGGAGGATTCCCATTTGGAGCGGGAAGGATAAACTGAACTTTCTTTTAAGGATCCTCAGGCTACAGCTCCTGCGCCGGCGAGGTCTACAAGGCGCCGGAGAACCTCGTGAACAGGAATTTCCACGCCGACGAGCCCAACTAGGCCTAATCCAAGCGAGATTCCAGACTCGACAGACCATTGAGAGTCAGATCGTTGGCGACCTCAGAGACACGCTCAATAGGAACCGAGCCGTCAGACAGTGCCCACGTGCGATAGATACCGATAATGCCCGACAGCAAAAACGCCAGATAGTAATCGAACATCTCGTCCTTGAGACCTTGGGGCAACAGATCGCGCTCGGCAATCTCGTGCTCGAGCGGCGCACGAAGACGAGCCATAAAATCATCGAGCGGAATATTCTCGATCAGCTGACGATTGAGCACGAGGTTGTTGCACAGCGCCTCGTTAACGGTTTTAAAGAAGGTCGCCGCCGCGCCAAGGGCGCGCTCGTTGGTGTCGCCGTCCATGGAAGCAAGTGTTTTCTCGACCGAGTCGACAATCATCTCCACAACATCGACGGCAATGGCATCGAGCAGGCCGTCAACCGTACCAAAGTGAACGTAAAAGGTCTTGCGGTCGACATTGGCCTCGCGCGCGATGGCACTCACCGTAATGTCTGCCAGCGGCTTTTCCATGAGCAGGCGCTCGAAAGCAGAAAGGATGGCATTACGGCTGCGAACAATGCGGCGATCAATACGCGGTTTGCTGGTGGCCATGGGCGTGTCCCTTCGATATGCGGGCATTCATCAACAGATGAGAGATAATCTACGTAAGAGGATTATCCCCCATACAGCACAAATATGCCCCGCATCATGAAGAACGCACGACTGTCCTACTGCGACTTAGGGTGCTTCCTCTTATTGAGCGCCGACGGAGATACGCGAATACCGTCGCCCGTCTGGCGCACATAGGCTTTATGAGCCGGCTTGGCGGTCCCAGAAGCCTTCTGAGCGTGCTTCTTGGGATCAACGGTGACAACATTCGTGGGGTGCGGCTTAGTGGGCGCAGAGGGCGTCTGAGGCGTGCGGCCGAGCTTGCGCATCACGCGATCCCAGCGCGCATGGATGCTCTCGTTGTGGGCGCTCTTAAGTCCCAGCAGGGGCGCAGCCAAAATGGTAGGCGCAATAAACGTGATGAGGCGCCACAGCAGATAACCGGCGGTCGAAGCCGACCCAAAGAAATGACCCAAGAACAATGCAAAGCCGCCCTCAGCACCACCAGTTCCACCGGGCAAGGGAACCGCAGAGCTCAGCAGCTGGACAAAGGCGCTCGCGGCCATGACCGAGAAAAAGTCGACCTCGTGGTGGCCAAAGGCAAGCATCAGGAAATACGGCACCAGATAGAAAAACGCGAGCTGCAGCATGGTGATAAACACGGTGAGCAGCATGGAAGAAAAATGTCCGGCCGAAAGCTTGAACTTCTCGGAGAAAGAGTAGATCTCGCCATCGACAAACGTGCGCCAACCCTCGATCTTAGTGGCCGAGACACCAATGCGCTCGAGCCAATTGATGATGCAATGGGCGACGCGCGTGACGGTCTTAGGCATGAGAGCGACGGCGAAGATGCCAAGCAAGATGCAGCAGTGTCCACCAAAGCTAAAGACGCACAGCAGCGTCATGTCGCCATAGCGCTCGGCAAAAAAAGGCATGCGAGCAAGCAGTAGGATAGCGCCCCAGGCAACGAGGCCAAACTGATACACGATAAAGCGCGTGAACTGCGTGGCTCCGGCCTCGCCGACATTTTGGCCCGCTTTGGTCAGGCGGTAGATCTGGGCGGGAGTCGAGCCCATCATCATAGGCGTCAGGTTGCCAAAGAAGATGCCACTCGCCTCGACCGAAATGAGGTCACGTATGCCGACGGGTGAGTCGGGGTCGAGCCAGACGGCGATCGCATAGGCCACAATGCCAAAGAACAGATACATGAACATGCAGAGACATGCGACAACGAGCCATGGCGCCTGGACGCTCGACATAGCGGCCCAGAACTGCCCCATCTGCCCGGTTACCACCAGATAGACGATATAACCCACCAGCACGACGCCGATAAAGATGGCGCCGCGGCGTGCGCTCTTATTGTCATCTCCGCCCGAGGCCTCAACCTCGACCTGGGGCTTAGACGTATGCTGAGAGGACTCCGTCATGAGACTCCTTCTAACAGTCAAAATATCTTGGATATTGTACCCGTAAGGGCCATAGGCAGAACGCAAAGCTCTGGTTCAAACGGGAATTGCAGACGGTTGTTTGAAAATAAAAAACCCGGCCTTCCATGGGAAGTCCGGGTATCAGATGCGTGGTAGCCCGTACCAGATTCGAACTGGTGATCTCCGCCTTGAGAGGGCGGCGTCCTAAACCGCTAGACGAACGGGCCATAGGGCTCAGCAGAAAAGAAGTGGTAGCCCGTACCAGATTCGAACTGGTGATCTCCGCCTTGAGAGGGCGGCGTCCTAAACCGCTAGACGAACGGGCCACATGACATCTGCACTGCCGTGCTGCAAGGAAGTATATTACGGGACAAAAAACATCAGCGCAAGAAGAAATTCCAAATTGCCGAAAAATTGTCGGCAGGTTATGGAACACACAGGTAAACTGGGTAGCTAATTCAAGTTGAGATGGACCAAAAGAGCTTCGCGCTCGTTGGGGATGTTGTCTTCGGTCACGGCGTCGAGGGCGGAGTTGAGAAGCTGACCCAGTTCCGGCCCGGGCTTGACTCCGGCACGGATCAGGTCGCCGCCGTTGATGGCGAGCATCTTGAGCGTATAGGGCTCCCCCGCCTTCAGCAGCTCGTGCGCCATCGCGCGCATCTCCTCAATCGTCTCAACGTAATAAAAGCACGACGGGGCCTTGCCAAGTGTGTCGGCACGCTTGAGGTCCATGAGCTCGTCCATCAGACGCGGCGTGTCGACACCCTCGCCCGAAAGCGCGCGCATCATATTGAGCAGGCAGGAGCGCTCGGGACGCAGCGGCTTGTCATGATATTTGATGAGCAGGCACACGTCGCGCACCAGGTCGTGCGAGAGCGCCAGGCGATCCATAATGACGCGCGCCTTCTTGGCGCCAAGCTCGGGATGACCGTAGAAGTGTCCACTGCCGGCGTGATCGACCGTGAAACACTCGGGCTTGGACACATCGTGCAAAAACGCCGCCCACATCAGGCTCGACGAGGGCGCGACGCCGTCACACAGCGCGAGCTCCCCCGCCACTGTCAGCACACGGGCGATATGCTCGTAGACGTTAAACGCATGATAGACACTGCGTTGATCAAACCCGCGACCCGCTGCCAACTCGGGCACGGCGGCGCAGATGAGCTCGGGATAGCGGAGCATCGCGTCTCCCCCATGACCGGTCGAAAGAACGCCCTCGAGCTCAATACCCACACGCTCACGCGCCACGGCATCGAGCAGCGGCGCGCACTCGGCAAGCGCGTGCTTAGTCTCGGGCTCAATCATAAAGTCCAGGCGGCAGGCAAAGCGCACCGCGCGCAGCATGCGCAGGGCGTCCTCGTTAAAGCGACGCTTGGGATCGCCGACAGCGCGAATCAGCTTGCGCTCCAAGTCACCCTGGCCGTCGTAGCGGTCGACAAGCCCGCGCTCGGGATGCCAGGCCATGGCGTTAACGGTAAAGTCGCGGCGCGCTAAATCGTCCTCAAGCGAGGCAGCACGCTCCACACTCTGGGGATGGCGACCATCGGTGTAAAAACCATCCAGACGGTACGTGGTGACCTCGATACGCTCGCCATCGGAAATAGCCGTGATTCCGCCAAATTTAATGCCCGACTCCACGACCGCGATACCAGCGGCCTCGAGCGCCGCCTTGGACTCCTGCCACAGGCCGCTACAGCACATATCAACATCGTGGCTGGGGCATCCCATCAGGGCGTCGCGCACCCAACCGCCAACGTACCAAGCCTCAAGACCAGCCGCCTCAAGCGCGCGCAGGACACGGATGGAGGCATCGGACGGTTGCGTACCGTTGAGCGAAACATTGCACATGCCTATGGCCTCCTGCACTTGCGAGCGTTAATCGATGGTTCTAAAGAAGTCTAACAAGAAACAAGAAAGCGCGCACACGCAATCGCGCCGTCGATTCGATAAAACGAGAAAGCAGACGCCACATACGTCCAGCGCACAAAAAACACCCGCCTCGGAGATCCAAAGCGGGTGTTCTGCAACGATTTTTCGATGCGGCTAGCAGACCTGACGAACCTCGATGTGCTTCTTGTATTCGTCCACCTTGGCAAAGTCGCCCAGGCCCGGGCACTCGACCACGTTGGCGCCAGTGGCCATCGAAAGGCGCAGGGCGTCCTCGACGCGCTCGGGGGCGTCGTGCCACACGGACAGGAAGGCAGCGAGCGAGGAATCGCCGGCGCAGACGGTCGACAGCAGCTTGACGTCGAAGGTGCGGTTGGCAAACCAGATATGCTCGCCGTTGGAGAAGTACGCACCGGCGCCACCGAGGGTCAGCAGCACGTTCTTGGCGCCCTTGGCGTGCAGCTCGGCCATCGCGCCCTTGACGGACTCGTCGTCGCCACCGCTCACCTTAATGCCAAAGATGTCGAGCAGCTCATCGTCATTGGGCTTGATCAGCAGCGGCTCCATGGCAATGAGGTCTGCCAGCTGATGGCTCGAGATGTCGAGGACGAACTCGGCCCCCTTGGCCTTGACGCGGCGCAGGACCTCGGCCAAGAAGCCCTCGGAAGTGTTGGGAGGCAGCGAGCCGCTGATGACTAGGCAGGTCATGTCATCGAGCGAATCGATGAGCTCAAACATCTCCTGCTCGTTGGCCTCGTTGATGGCGGCACCGGCGTTGACCATGTTGTACTCGGTGTCGGGGCCGGCGTTGAGGAACACATTGACGCGCGTAATGCCGTCGGTCCACACGGGCTTGACGGGCACGCCCAGGGCCTCGGCGCCCTTAACGATAAACTCGCCCGAGAAACCGGCGAAAAAGCCCAAGATCGTGGTGTCGACGCCGTAGTGGTCAAGCGTAAACGAGACGTTGAGGCCCTTGCCGTTGGGCGTGTAGACGGCGTTGCGGGTACGCGTGACGGTGTTGGCAGCAAGACCGTCGCAGGCGATGTTGTAGTCAATGGCGGGATTTGCAGTGAGCGTGTAAATCATGAATGTTCCTTTCACGAAGCAACGTGTTAATGAAAGTATATTCCACGCATCGGTAAAAGGCTAGGACAACTCGGTGAACGGTGTGGAAGCGATGAAGTACGGCGGAACACCTCTCCCCCGTGGCGGAACAAAAAGGCGCCCCAGCCGAAACCGGGGCGCCACATGCGCACGAATATGTCGCGTTTCGATTACTGACGATCGAGCTTGCGGACAGCAACGCGCTTGCTGTACTCGTCGACGTGACCGAAGTCGCCGATGCCGACGGACTCGGCAACGTTGGCGCCGGTGGCCATAGCGAGCTTCATGGCCTCCTCGACGTTGTCGCGATCCCTGTACCACTTGTGCAGGAACGCAGCGAGGGTGCAGTCGCCGGCGCAGACGGAAGAAACCAGCTTGATGTTGAACTCACGCTTGGCGTACCAGATGTCCTCGCCGTTGGAGAAGTAAGCGTCGCCGCGGCTACCACGGGTGAGCAGCACGTTCTGAACGCCAGCGTCGTGAGCCATCTTCATGGCAACGCGGACCTCGTCGTCGGTGTCGACCGGCACGCCGAAGATGGCCTTCATCTCGTGATGGTTCGGCTTGATGAGCAGCGGCTTCTTGTGAGCGAGCTCCTTGAGCTTGTCGGAGGACAGGTCCAGGACGACGTCGGCGCCACGAGCCTGAGCGTGCTCCATGACCTGAGCCAGGAAGTCGGGCGTAGCTTTGGGAGGCACGGAGCCGGAAACGATCAGGCACTCGAGATCGCCCGCGGTGTCCAGGATGTTGTAGAGCTCCTCCTGGTGCTGCGGCGTGATCGGAGCGCCCGGGTTCAGGATGCCGTACTCGTGCTGGCCATCGTTGACGTAGGTGTTAATGCGCGTGATACCGTCGGTCCAGACCGGGCGGCAGAGGCAACCCAGGTTCATGACCTCCTCGACGATGAACTTGCCCGTGAAGCCAGCAAAGAAGCCGAGTGCGACGGTGTCAACGCCCATCTTCTTAAAGGCGAAGGACACGTCAAGGCCCTTGCCGTTAGCCGTGTAGCTGGCCGAGCCGGTGCGGACGTTCTCATCGGGCTCGAGCGGAGAGCTCGAAACCGTCATGTCGACAGCCGGGTTAGCGGTTAGCGTGTAGAACATTTACAGTACCCCCTGTATATGTGAGGGCCGCGTGGCCGGCCCATTCCAACCACGCGGTTACCTCTGATACCAAATTAGCGAGCTGCGGACTCGAGCAGTGCCTTGACCTCGGCTGCGGTGTTGCAGGCGAGCGCCTTCTCGGCGAGCTCGTCGCACTCGGCCTTGGTCCACTGGCTGATGGTCTTGCGGGCGCGCAGGATCGAAGGAGCGCTCATCGAGAACTCCTCCAGGCCCCAGCTGATCAGCAGCGGCTCGAGCAGCGGATCGGCAGCGGCCTCGCCGCACATACCGACCATGATGCCGGCCTTCACGCCGCTCTCGATGATGTTCTTGAGCGAGCGGAGCACGGCGGGATAGTAAACCTGGTACAGGTTGGAGATGGTGTCGTTACCACGGTCGGCGCACATGGTGTAGCCGATCAGGTCGTTGGTGCCGATGGAGAAGAAGTCGGCGACCTCGGCAAGACGGTCTGCGAGCAGCGAAGCGGCGGGCGTCTCGACCATGATGCCGACCTCGATGTTCTCGTTGAACTTGCGACCCTCTTCGGTCAGCTCGGCCTTGCACTGCTCGACGAGCTCCTTGACAGCCAAGACCTCCTCGACGCAGGTGACGAGCGGGATCATGATCTTGACGTCACCGAAGGCGCTAGCGCGCAGCAGAGCGCGGAGCTGGACCTTGTACTGGTCGGGATTGGCCAGGCAGTAACGCACGGCGCGGAAGCCCATGAAGGGGTTGTCTTCCTTGACCATATGCAGATACGGAATCTCCTTGTCGCCACCCACATCGAGCGTGCGGATGATGACCGGAGCATCCTTGAGCGCGCTGGCGACCTTACGGTAGGCGTTGAACTGCTCCTCCTCGGAAGGAAGCTCAGCAGAGTCCATGAACAGGAACTCGGAGCGGAACAGACCGATGGCCTCGGCGTCGTGATCGAGCGCGTTGGGCACGTCATCGGGGTTACCGATGTTGCAGGCGATGATCTTCTTGATGCCATCGGCAGTCACGGACGGCTTGCCACGGAAGGCCTCGAGGGCCGCCTTCTCGGCAGCGAAGGCCTCGGCCTTGGCGGTATAGGCAGCGAGCGTCTCCTCGTCGGGATCGGCCTCGACGATACCCTTGCCACCGTCGACGACAACGGTCATACCGTTGCGCAGCGCGGTGCAGCTGTTGGAAACCGAAAGGACAGCCGGGATCTCGAGGGCGCGCGCGATGATCGCGGAGTGCGACGTGCGGCCACCGGTCTCGGTGACGATACCGGCAACATGGGCCTTATCGATCGTGGCGGTCATGGACGGCGTGAGGTCATGCACGACAACGACGGTATTCTCGGGCAGGACGGAGAGGTCGACGACCTCCTTGCCCAGCAGCTCGGCCAGAATACCGGTGCGGATGTCGGCGATGTCGGCCGCGCGCAGACGGAACATCTCGTCGTCCATGGACAGGAACATGTTCTCGAACATGGTCGAGGTGTCCATGAGCGCCTGCTCGGCGCAGGTGCCGCCGTCAATGGCGGCGTTAATGGCGTCGGTCATGCCCGGGTCCTGAGCCAGGACAATGTGTCCGCTCATGATCTCGGCCTCGGCCTCGCCCACCGTCTCCTTCATGTGGTCGGCCTGAGCCTGGGTCTTCTCGCAGAAGACCGAAAGAGCGGACTGATAGCGCTCCTTCTCTGCTGCCGAATCAGCAACCTCGTGCGGCTCAAACGTCAAGTCGGGATCGACGGCGACCATGACGGTGCCGATACCGATGCCCTCGGAAGCGTTGACTCCCTGATACATTCCCATTCCTCTCTCCGTGTCATGTGATAAAGCGTTTTGCCATATCCATGACAAAAGAGCGCAGCTACCTTACAACAGGTCACTGCGCCCCCAAATATGAACTTAGTTGTTCAACATGCGACCCGTTTGAGTTCTACTCGCCAAGACCGCTCTTGATGAGCTCGATGGCAGCAGCCAGAGCCTCGGCCTCGTCAGCGCCGTCGCACTTGACCTCGACCTCGGTGCCGCAGGGAATACCAGCAGCCATGAGGGCCATCGGGGACTTGCCGTTGACCTCCTTCTCGGGGGTGACGACCGTCACGTCACAGGCGTACTTGCCCATGGTGGAGGCGAACAGACCAGCCGGACGCATGTGCAGACCCTGAGGATTAACGAGGGTAGCCTTCTCAGAAACCATAGTTGACTCCTTTTTTGTGTTTAACCCCTGTCATGCATGTGGCAGGAGTCAGATTCACGACGTTGTTTATATTAACTCACATCAAACGGTTTTTCATTATGTTTCAGACGAATTATTGGACAGATGTGTTTGTCGTCCGCTTGCTCGCCCACAGGGGCCCGTGCGCGGCCTGTGAGATTTCCTGCTCTACAGTCCTGCTCGCACGAAGAGCACATTAAGTGCTCTTCGGCTCGTTCGGAACTCGCGATAAATCTCAAAGGCCGCGCACGGGCCCCTGTGGGCGAGCAGGCTGCGGAAACCCAGTAGGTCCAAAGTAATATCGTGCGAACGGAATTCTGGCTGATGAACTGTTCGCGACAAAGGCTCGATAGGTAGCCCCCTCTATACCCTTTTATAGGTTGCGGTGAAATAGGGACTGAATGGGGGTGCGGACAGAAAGTTGGACCGCGGGGCGGTCCGGACTGGAGGTTCGCATGTACAGCAGGGAGAAGGTCGAGCTCTTCCTCCTGGCGACGGAGGACGGCATGGGGCCGACCGCCGCCGCGAAGTTCGCGGGGGTCTC